>JALHRB010000024.1 GCA_022841665.1 Pseudolabrys sp. | reverse complement strand
CTCGTCGCCCTGCCCGACGCGCTGCTCGGCCAGCGGCTGGCGGGCGGCGCGCCGGCGCCCGCCGCGCTTGAGGCTGAATTGCAGGCGCGCGGCGCAAACCCGCTCATCGCCTCGGCTTTCCGAGCGCGCGCCCGCTCCGACGCCGCCTGATTTCCGCATCGTCGTTGACGCCGTATTAACAACGCGCCGGCTATGGTCGCGCCGTCTTTGTGTAACCCGCGTGCGTCCCATGTCGCTGCAAGGTCCGCTGATCGTCGTCGCCGAGCATCCGGCGCGCGAGCTCGCGCAGGCGCTGGGCGCAGCCGGGGCTTTCCCCATCGTCGAGGTCAAATGGGCGGACGCGCCGACCGCTTTCGTGTCGGTGAAGCCGGCCGGCGTCGTCATCGCCGATCCCGGCCCGCCGCCGAGCGAATCCGCCGCGCGCATGCTGTGTTTGCAGATCGCCACCGTCGACGGCCCGCTCGTGCCGACCATCGCCTTGTCGGGCGGCGACCTCGACGCCGCCATTCCGGTGGCGCTGCCGGCCGACGTCATGCTGCCGCCGCAGCGCCTGGTGGCGCGCCTGCAATCGGCCATGCGCGTGCGCGCGCTGCACGCCACCGTTCTGCGCCGCCTCGAACTGTTCAAGGGCAAGGACGCGCCGGCGCTGCCCAGGTCCGACGCGCTCGACGACGCCACCGTACTGATCGCCGGCCGCGGCCCGCTCTATCCGGCGCTGACGGTGGCGATGGGCGAACGCGTGAAGATGGTCGGCGCGCTCAGCGTCGAGAACGCGGCGCGCCACCTCAATGCCCGCGACATCGACGGCGTGGTGGTCGGCGACGGCTTCTCCCCACGCATGGTGGAGGCCTTCCTCACCATGCTGGCCGAGAACACTCAATTCCGGGAACTGCCGGTGATCGTCATCGGCGAGGCGCCCGCCGACCTGATCGAGGCGCTGCCCAACATCGACGTGGTGGACGGCGGCGATGCCGCGCGCGTCGTCGCGCGCATGCTGCCGATGGTGCGGCTGCACGCCTTCGCGCAGCGGCTCAAGCGCTTGCTCAAATCGCTCGAGACCGACGGCATGATCGACGCTGAGACCGGCCTGCTCACGCGCGAGGCGTTCTGGCGCGACCTTGAAAGGACCATCGCCGACGCCGGCGACCGCAGCCAGCCGCTGTCGATCGGACGCTTCTCCTTCGACGGCCACGTCGATCCGCGCGAGGGCCTCGACGCCGCCCGCCTGCTCACGCGCCTCGTGCGCTCAATCGACTTTGCCACCCGCGAGACCGACGGCGCGCTGCTGATCGCCTTCACGCAGACCGACCTGCGCGAGGCGCACGTCGTCGCCCGCCGCATCGCCGGCACACTCAAGAGCGCGATGATCATCGTCCAGCATGGGCAGGACAACGTCACCGCCAACGTGACTTTGGCCACGCTCAAGGCGGGCGACACGCTCGACTCGCTGATGCTACGGGTAGCCGGCAGCCGCATGGTTGCGGCGGAGTAGACGCGCCTCATCCTCGGAAATAGACCTCTCTCATAAGTTGCAATCCGCATGCCCCGAAGCTAGGATTGCCTATCAATGCCTTTGGCGGGGGTCGGGGCCATGGCGAATGTCGCGCACGCCGTTGCGGTTGGAGCCGAGGCGCCGCCTCAATCGCCGTTGCAACCCGGCGACCACTACATTCTCCGCAAGCTCAATAATCAGGTCCTGCCTTGGATTATCGCCGGCCGCCGTCTGCAACGGCTCTGGATGGTCCGCGTCGCGCGCCTGTACGACTACATCTCAAATTTGGCCGCAGCCCTTGCCGCCTATGGCATAGGCGCTCCAATCACCAGTCTCGTCTCAAGCGGCAAGGCCCCGGAGGGCAAGTCCGCCATTCAAATCCTCCAAGATGCCCTTCCCTGGTACGGATTTTGGATCGGCGTTGTCGCGCTGGCGATCTGGATCGCACTGCGCATCTTTGTGCAGAGAGAAGACATACTCGGACGTGCCTTGCTCGCGCGCGATTGCGCGCACACCATGCGTTCACTTAATCAAGAGCTTTATGTCGCGTTGTCCGACGCCGATCCAATGCCAACGATAAGTAAGGTTCAAAAATCGGTCGACGACCAGGTGGCCAATGCACTGCGCAACCGAGTTTGGCCGTGGGATCCTTTGCCACCTGCGGAGGAGATGGCGGCGGAGCTCAAGAGAACAACTGACGGAATTCGCGACCAGTTCATGAACGGCTGGACGCCGTCACCGGCAAGGGTCAACTGAGATGAGCACCGAGTTCAAACCTGCCATCGTCGCGCGGTTCAAAACCGATACCGAAGGCAATCCCGTTTTTGTAACGGACGGCGACACCAAACACTATGAAGTCACGATCGGTGTCGAGAACGCGCCACAGGAGACATACGCCGCGACATTTGAGCTCGATCCGACCTATTACGACCCGATACAGACGGTTCGGCCGGATACGGAAGGGCAGTTTTCTCTGGAGACGACCTCCTATGGCGATTACGACGTCACCGTCCGTCTTCGCACCAAGGAAGGCGAAATACCGCTCGCTGACTCGCTCAAGCGGGCGTTGCAGCGCAGCTATGGCACGGCGCCGGCCAATCCGGCACTGATGAGCGCCTTGACTGACATTGAAAAGAACTAATGGGGGGGCACGCTGGTTGCGGCCGGCTGGCTCAGCGCCTAGATTCCGCTCCCGTCACAATCAGGCGAGCGCCCATGGCTACTACCAATCCCGTCCGCATCGACGTCGTCTCCGACGTGGTCTGCCCCTGGTGCTTCATCGGCAAGGCGCGGCTGGAGAAGGCGCTGGCGCTCAAGCCCGACATCCCGGTCGAGGTGCACTGGCACCCGTATTTCCTCAACGACTGGATCCCGCCCGAGGGCATGTCGCGCGAGGACTACCTCACCACCAAGTTCGGCTCGGTCGACCGCTACAGCGGCATCGCGCAGCGCGTCAGCGCGGCGGCGGCCGCCGAAGGCCTTGTCTATGACAAGGACAAAATCGCGCGCCAGCCCAACACGATCGACTGTCATCGCCTGATCCGCTGGGCCGGCGGCATCGGCAAGGCGGCTGAGATGAAGCAGAAGCTGATGGACCTTTATTTCACGCAAGGCGCCGATCTCTCTAACCGCGCGGTGCTGGTCGAGGCGGCCGCGGAGATCGGGCTCGACGCCGAGGACATCCGGACGGCGCTCGCCAGCGACCAGGACGTCGCGGCAGTGACGCAGGAAGCGCAGTCGGCGAAAGAGGCCGGCATCGAGGGCGTGCCCTGCTTCATCTTCGGCGGCAAGTTCGCGGTCTCGGGCGCGCAGGAGCCGGAATATCTCGCCGAGGCGATCGAGCGGCTGGCGCAGGCCAGCGACGCCGCGGAATAGCGCATGCAGATCACGGCGGCGGTGGTGTTCGAGCGGAACGGGCCGTTCCGCATCGAAAAAGTCGATCTCTGCGATCCGCGCGACGACGAGCTGCTGGTCGAAGTCGCCGCCTCCGGCATGTGCGCCACCGACCTGCACGGCCGCGACGGCTACTACAGCACGCCCTACCCGGCGGTGTTCGGGCACGAAGGCGCCGGCGTCGTGCGCGCCACCGGGCGCGCGGTGACCGGCTTCAAGCCGGGCGACCATGTGGTGATGGCCTATCCCTGGTGCGGTGTCTGCCCCAACTGCCGGAGCGGCCGGCAGACCTACTGCGTCGACGCCTTTCCGCTGAAGATGAAAGGCACGCGCGCCGACGGCTCGACCCTGCATTCGCAGAACGGCAAGCCGGTCTACAGCGCCTTCTTCCAGCAGTCCTCTTTCGGCACCTTCACCATCGCCAATGAGCGCTATGCGGTGAAGGTGCGCGAAGACGCGCCGCTCGAGCTGCTCGCGACGCTGGCCTGCGGCGGCCAGACCGGCGCCGGCGCGGTGCTCAACGTGATGAAGCCGCGCGCAGGCGACAGCATCGCCATCTTCGGCGTCGGGGCGGTCGGCCTCTCCTCGCTGATGGCGGCCAAGATCGCCGGCTGCGACCCGATCATTGCCGTGGACGTGCACGACCATCGCCTGGCGATCGCGCGCGGCATGGGCGCGACGCACGCGATCAACCATACCGGCCGCACCGATGTTGTGCAGGAGATCCGCAAGATTACCGGCCTCGGCGCGCGCTTTACCGTCGAGACGTCGGCGCTGCCGCAGGTTTTCCGTGAAGCGGTCGACTGCCTGATGCCCGCCGGCACCTGCGTGCTGCTCGGCAGCGCGCCCGCCGGCACCGAGGTGACTTTCGAGACGCCGTTCCTCCAGAACGGCCGAATTGTGCGCGGCGTCATCCAGGGCGACAGCGTGCCGAAACAGTTCTTGCCGCAGCTTGCCGACTACATGGCCGAGGGACGCTTCCCGTCCGAAAGGATGGTGACCTTCTACGACCTCGCCGACATCAACCGCGCGGCGGCGGAGTCGGCGGCGGGCACGACCATCAAGCCGGTGATCAGGATGGCGAAATAAGTCAGGGTGTCATCGCCCGCTTTCGCGGGCATGACGGCAGGGGATCACGCCGCCTTCTTCTCCGCGATCTTCGCGAGCTTGCGCAACAGCGCCGCCGTGCCCTTCAGGCGCGCCGCTGGCGTGTCCCAATCCTCAAGGAAAACGACCTTCTGCCCGCTCTTGTCGTTGCGGATGCGCGCCGACGGCCCCTGCTCCTGGATGAAATGAATGAGCCCGACCGGATTGGCGAAGACATTGTCGCGGAACGACAGCACCGCGCCCTTCGGCCCGGCGTCGATCTTCTCGACATTGGCGCGCCGGCACAGCGTCTTAATGGTGAGCGTCTGCAGCAGGTACTCGACTTCCTGCGGCAGCGAGCCGAAGCGGTCGACCAGCTCGGCGGCGAAGGGCTCGATGTCGGCCTCGTCCTCGATTTCGGCCAGCCGCCGGTAGAGCGCGAGGCGCACCGACAGGTCGGCCACATAGTCGTCCGGGATCATCACCGGCGTGCCGATGGTGATCGACGGCGACCAGCGGTCGGCGACCGGCGCCGTGATGCCGGCCTTCAGGCTGGTGACGGCTTCCTCCAGCATCTGCTGGTAAAGCTCGAAGCCGACTTCCTTGATGTGGCCGGACTGCTCCTCGCCCAGGAGATTGCCGGCGCCGCGGATGTCGAGGTCGTGGCTGGCGATCTGGAAGCCGGCGCCCAGCGTATCGAGCGATTGCAGCACCTTCAGCCGGCGCTCGGCCTGTTGCGTGATCGGCTTCTGCGCCGGCAACGTGAACAACGCATAGGCGCGCAGCTTGGAGCGGCCGACGCGCCCGCGCAGCTGATAGAGCTGCGACAGGCCGAACATGTCGGCGCGGTGCACGATCAGCGTGTTGGCGGTCGGGATGTCGAGGCCGGACTCGATGATGGTGGTCGAGAGCAGCACATCGTATTTGCCGTCGTAGAAGGCCGACATGATGTCGTCGAGCACGGTCGGCGGCATCTGGCCGTGCGCGACCGCGGTGCGCACCTCGGGGATGTTCTTGTCGAGGAAGTCCTTCGCGCCGGCCAAATCCTCGATGCGCGGGCAGACATAGAAGGATTGCCCGCCGCGGTACTTCTCGCGCAGCAGCGCCTCGCGCACGGTGACGGGATCGAACGGCGTCACGAAGGTGCGCACGGCCAGGCGATCGACCGGCGGCGAGGCGATGATCGAGAGGTCGCGCACGCCGGTGAGCGCGAGCTGCAAGGTGCGCGGGATCGGCGTCGCCGACAGCGTCAGCACGTGCACCTCGCTGCGCAGCGTCTTGAGCTTCTCCTTATGCGCGACGCCGAAGTGCTGCTCCTCGTCCACCACCAGCAGCGTCAGGTCCTTGAACTTGATGCCCTTGCCAAGCAGCGCGTGGGTGCCGACGACGATGTCGACGGTGCCATCGGCGAGCCCCGCCTTCACCTTGGCAAGCTCTGCCGCCGGCACCAGGCGCGAGGCCTGCGCCACGTTCACCGGGAAGCCGCGAAACCTTTCCGAAAAGGTCTTGAAGTGCTGGCGCGCCAAAAGTGTGGTCGGCACCACCACGGCCACCTGCTTGCCGGACAGCGCCGCGACGAAGGCGGCGCGCAGCGCCACTTCGGTCTTGCCGAAGCCGACGTCGCCGCACACCAGCCGGTCCATCGGCCGCCCCTTGCCGAGATCGGCGATGGCCGCCTCGATAGCGGCAAGCTGGTCCTCGGTTTCCTCGTAGGGGAAGCCGGCGCAGAATTCGTCATAGGCGCCGGTCGCGACGGTGAGCCGCGGCGCCTCGCGCAGCATGCGCTCGGCCGCGATCTTGATCAGCTCGCCCGCGATCTCGCGGATGCGGCTCTTCATGCGCGCCTTGCGCGCCTGCCAGTTGCCGCCGCCGAGCCGGTCGAGTTCGACGCCGGACTCTTCCGAGCCGTAGCGCGACAGCAAATCCACGTTCTCGACCGGCAGATAAAGCTTGGTCTCCTCAGCGTAGCGGATTTCCAGGCAGTCGTGCGGCGCGCCGGCCGCCTCGATCGCCTGCAAGCCGACGAAGCGGCCGATGCCGTGGTCGACGTGCACCACCAGGTCGCCGGGCGCCAGGCTGGTCGCTTCGGCGATGAAATTCTCGGCGCGGCGCTGCGCGCGGCGCGGCCGCACCAGGCGGTCGCCGAGGATGTCCTGCTCGCTGATGACGGCGGCGTCCTCGGTCTCGAAGCCGCTCTCGATGCCGAGCACGGCCAGCGCCACGGTGTGCCTGGGCAATGCCAGCGCCTGCGGCCAGGCGCCGACATTGGCCAGATTGTGCAGCCGGTGGTCGGCGAGCACGTGGCTCATGCGCTCGCGCGCGCCCTCGCTCCACAGCGCGATGGCGACGCGCTTGCCGGCCGCCTGCCGCGCCAGCACGTGCTTGGTCACCGCCTCGAACACATTGGCGTTCGGCTCGGCGCGCTCGGCCGAGAAGTTGTGGCCGGCGCGCGCGCCGATATCGATGACGCCGCGCGCCTCCGGCACCGCAAAGGGGGTGAGCCGCGCCAGCGCGGAGGCCTCGATCCGGCCGCGCCATTCCTCTTCGCTCAGGTAGAGCTTGTCCGGCGGCAGCGGCTTGTAGGGCGGCGTCACGCCCTGCTTGAGCGCGTCGATGCGCGCCTCGTGATAGTCCTTGATCTGGGTGAAGCGCTCGTGCGCGGCGTCCTCGTCGAGATGCTCGAGCGTCAGCGGCGTGCCCGGCAAATAATCGAAGATCGTTTCGAGTTTGTCGTGGAACAGCGGCAGCCAATGCTCCATGCCTGGATGACGGCGGCCCTCACTCACCGCTTCATAGAGCAGGTCGTCCGGCCCGGCGGCGCCGAACTGCGCAACATAGCCGGTGCGGAAGCGGCGGATGGTGTCGGTGACCAATTGAAATTCCGCCACCGGCACCAGGTCGAGCCCGCGCATCGGCAGTTCGCTTCGTTGCGTTTGCGCGTCGAAGGCCTTGATCGTCTCCAGCGCGTCGCCGAAGAAGTCCAAGCGCACCGGCATGTCGAGCCCGGGCGGGAACAGGTCGAGGATGCCGCCGCGCACGGCGTATTCGCCCGGCTCGCGCACGGTGGAGGCGCGGGTGAAGCCGTTGAGCTCCAGCCACTCGACGATGCCGGCCATGCCGATCACGTTGCCGGGCGCGACCGACAGCGCGTGCGTGCCGACGAAGTCGCGCGCCGGCACGCGCTGCGAGGCGGCGTTCACCGTCGTGAGCAGGACCGAGGGCTTGTCGCGGCCCTTCACGCGGGCGAGTCGCGACAGCGCCGTCATGCGCTGCGCCACCACGGCGGCGTTGGGCGAGACGCGGTCGTAAGGCAGGCAGTCCCAGGCCGGGAATTCCATGATCTGCAGGTCGGGCCCGAAGAACGCCAGCGCGCGCGCGAGCGCCGCCATGCGCTGGCCGTCGCGGCAGACGACCGCGAGCGACACCGCGGGCGCGTCCTTGCGCGCGGCGACGGCGCGCGCGAGATCGGCCAGCACCAGGCCTTCGGCGCCGTCGGCGACCTGCGACAGCGTCAGCGCCTGGCCGGGTTGGAGAAGTTCGGCGGGAGATTTCATTGGGCCTTCGAAGCGTCTTGGCGGTGGAAATCGAGCAAAGCGCGGAACAGCGGCGTGTCGAGCTCAGGCGGCGCAGGCTCGGCGCCGTTGACCCAGGCGAAGAACTGCTGGTCGGGAATTTCCAGCCAGCCTTCCAGTTCGTCGAGTTCGGGGTCGCCCATCGCCGCCAGCCGGGCGTCGGCGAAACGCCCGATGATCAGGTCCATCTCGCGGATGCCGCGATGCCAGCAGCGGAACAAGAGCCGCCGCCGGCGCGGGTCCAGTCCTTCGCTCGACAGCCTGGTGCCTGTGGTCAACCTTTTCTCCAACGGCAAAAACCCGGCGCGGGCCGGGTGCGGGGTTTATATAGAGGTGCCGCTTTGGTTTGTCATGCGGAGCAGCGCTGTTGGCTGTCATTCCGGGCGAGCGCAGCGAGACCCGGAATCCAGTACGCCGTGTGCTCTCGATACGCTGCGGAGTACTGGATCCCCCGCTTTCGCGGGGGATGACCGTCGTGGGCGCGGCGCAGCCGCACGAGGGATGCATTAGACTGCGTCCGCATGCGCCCGCTCGTCCTCACGCCCCTGTTCGCCTCGCTCACCAGCCTGCCCGGCGTCGGGCCGAAGCTGGAGAAGCTCTATGCGCGCCTCCTGGACCGCGAGACCCCGCGCGTGGTCGACCTGCTGTTCCACCTGCCCGCCGGCGTCATCGACCGCCGCGCGCGGCCCAAACTCAACGAAGTGAAGGTCGGCCAGGTCGTCACCGTCGCGGTGCAGGTCGAGGAGCACTATCCCGCCCCGCGCCACCGGCCGCGCGCGCCCTACCGCATCCTCACCTCGGACGACACCGGCGTGACGCTGACGCTGACTTACTTCAGCGCCCGTCCCGACTACCTGGAAAAGCTCCTGCCGGTGGGCGAGACCCGCTACGTTTCGGGCACCGCCGAGTTCTACGACGGCTCGTTGCAGATGGTGCATCCCGACCGCGTGGTCGACGAGAAGGGATTCGCGGCACTACCGCTGGTCGAGCCGGTCTACCCGCTCACCGAAGGGCTCGCGCTCGGCAATGTGCGGCGCGCGATGGACGGCGCACTGGCCAAGCTCCCGGCCTTGCCGGAGTGGCAGGACGAGGCCTGGGTCTCGCGCGAGCGCCTGCCGGGCTTCGGCGACGCGCTGCGCGCGCTGCACCGGCCGCACGAGCCGCACGACATCGCGCCGGAAAACCCGGCCTGGACGCGGCTTGCCTATGACGAACTGCTCGCCGGCCAGCTCGCGCTTGCGCTGGTGCGCGCGCACATGCGCCGCCAATCCGGCCGCGGCACCTCGAGCGAAGGCAAGATGCGGGCGAAAGTGCTCAAGGCGCTGCCTTACGCCCTCACCCATTCGCAGCAGAAGGCGGTCGACGAGATCGTCAACGACCTCGCGCTGCCGCAGCGCATGCTGCGCCTGCTGCAAGGCGACGTCGGCTCCGGCAAGACCGTGGTGGCGCTCGCCGCCGCCGCCACCGCGATCGAAGCCGGCCGCCAGGCCGCCTTCATGGCACCGACCGAAATTCTGGCGCGCCAGCATCTCAAGACCATCGCGCCGCTGGCCGAAGCCGCCGGCATCCGCGTCGCCATCCTCACCGGCCGCGAGCGCGGGCCGGCGCGCAAGGAAATTCTCGACCGGCTCACGCTCGGCGACATCGATCTGCTGGTCGGCACGCACGCGCTGTTCCAGGAGGACGTCGCTTTTCACGATCTCGCGCTCGCCGTGGTCGACGAGCAGCACCGCTTCGGCGTGCATCAGCGGCTCGCGCTCACGCAGAAGGGCGAGTCGGTCGACGTGCTGGTGCTCACCGCCACGCCGATCCCGCGCACATTGGTGCTCACTTATTTCGGCGACATGGACATTTCGGAATTGCGCGAGAAGCCGGCCGGCCGCCAGCCGGTCGATACCCGCACCATCCCGCTCGATCGCCTCGACGAAGTCGAAGCCGCCATCGGCCGCGCGATCTCAGAGGGCAAGCGCGCTTATTGGGTCTGCCCGCTGGTCGAGGAATCCGAAAAGACCGACCTCGCCGCCGCGCAGGCGCGCTACGACGAACTGCGCAAGAAGTTCGGCAAAGCGGTCGATCTGGTGCACGGCCAGATGAAAGGCGCCGACAAGGACGCCGCCATGGCGCGCTTCGCCGCGGGCCAGTCGCAGGTGCTGGTCGCCACCACGGTGATCGAGGTCGGCGTCGACGTGCCGGAGGCGACCATCATCGTGATCGAGCACGCCGAGCGGTTCGGGCTGGCCCAGCTGCACCAGCTGCGCGGCCGCGTCGGCCGCGGCGCCGGCGCCTCGACCTGCCTCTTGCTCTACAAGGCGCCGCTCGGCGAGACCGCCAAGGCGCGCCTCGCGATTCTGCGCGAGACGGAAGACGGCTTTCGCATCGCCGAGGAGGACCTGCGCCTGCGCGGCGAAGGCGACCTCTTGGGCACGCGTCAGAGCGGCATGCCCGGCTTTCGGGTCGCGCGTCCGGAATTCCACGGCAAGTATCTCGGCGCGGCGCGCGACGATGCCGCGCTCGTACTCACACGCGACCCGTCATTGCAGAGCGAGCGCGGCCAGGCTTTGCGTCACCTGCTCTATCTGTTCGGCAAGGACGAGGCGATCAAGCTGATCAGGGCCGGCTGACGCCTTCACTCCCCCGCCGCGGCGGTGCGCGCCATCTGCGCCGCCTTCGCGGTCGCGGCCATGTTCGCCAGCTTTTTCTGCGCGTCCTTGTCGGCGCCGGGCTGGACCATGCCGGCCGAAATCAACAGCGTCATCGCGTTCTCGACCGAGATGTCGAGCTCGATCAGTTCATTGCGCTTTACATAGAAGAAGAAGCCGGTGGTGGGGTTGGGCGTGCAGGGCAGAAAGCACGATACATGCTCGCCCTGCGGCAGCTTGGCCGAAAAGTCCTCGCTCGGCGGCTGCGACAGGAACACCAGCGACCACATGCCGGGCGCCGGAAATTCCACCAGCGCCACCTTGCGGAAACTCGAACCACTCTTCGAAAACAGCGTCTCGAAGATCTGCTTCATGGTCTTGTAGATCGGCCGCACGATCGGCATGCGGCCGAGCACGCCCTCGCCCCACCCGACCAGCGTGCGGCCGACCAGGTTGGCGGTGAGGAAGCCGAGCAGCGTGAGCGCGGCGATCGCAATGATCAGACCGGTGCCGGGGATCGGCCAGGGCAGATAACTCTCCGGCCGGTAGGCCTCCGGAATGAGCGGCCGCACCACGCCGTCGGCCCAGTTCACCACCGAAACGACCAGCCAGGCGGTGACCGCCAGCGGCCCGGCCACCACCAGGCCAGTCAGGAAATAGTTGCGGAAGCGGCCCATCGCGCCGGTGTGCGACGTCGTCACCTGCTCGATATCGGCGGCAAGCTCGTCACGCGGCTGCGGGGGTGTCTGGGCCATGCGCGTAAGCCTATTCCACCGTGACCGATTTCGCGAGATTGCGCGGCTGGTCGACGTCGGTGCCGATGGCCGCAGCCGTGTGATAGGCGATGAGCTGCACCGGGATCGAATAGACCAGCGGCGTCACCGTCGAGGCCATTTCCGGCAGGGTCAGCGTCTCGATCGACTCGAGGGTGGCTTCCTGCGCCCCCTTCGGGTCGGTGATCAGGACGATCTTGGCCCCGCGGGCTGCCACTTCCTGCATGTTCGACACGGTCTTGTCGAACACGCGGTCGTGCGGCGCGATCACGATCACCGGAATGGTCTCGTCGATCAGCGCGATCGGCCCGTGCTTGAGCTCGCCCGCCGCATAGCCTTCGGCGTGGATGTAGGAGATCTCCTTGAGCTTGAGCGCGCCTTCGAGCGCGATCGGAAACGAAGTGCCGCGGCCGAGATAGAGCACGTCGCGCGCCTTGGCGAGGTCGTGCGCCAGCCGCTCGATCTGCGGCTCGAGCGTGAGCGCCTTGGCCATCAGGCCGGGAACGCCGATCAGCGCCTGCACCAGCTTGCGCTCGTCGGCTTCCGACAATTCGCCGCGCGCGCGGCCGGCGGCGATGGCGAGGCAGGCGAGCACCGCCAATTGGCAGGTGAAGGCCTTGGTCGAGGCGACGCCGATTTCGGGGCCGGCCAAGGTCGGCAGCACCACGTCGCTTTCGCGCGCGATGGTCGAGGTCGGCACGTTGACCACCGAAAGGATGTGCTGCTTCTGCTCCTTGGCGTAGCGCAACGTCGCCAGCGTGTCGGCGGTCTCGCCCGACTGCGAGATGAAGATGGCGGCGTCGCCCGGCTCGAGCGGCGCGCCGCGGTAGCGGAATTCCGACGCGATATCGATCTCCACCGGCATGCGGGCGAAGCGTTCGAACCAGTATTTCGCCACCAGCCCGGCATAGAAGGCCGTGCCGCAGGCCGAGATCGACAGCCGCTTGATCTTCTTCCAGTCGAACGGCAGGGCGTCCGGCAGCGCCACGCGCTCCTGCACCATGTCGATGTAGCGCGCGAGCGTGTGGCCGACGACCTCCGGCTGCTCGTGGATTTCCTTGGCCATGAAGTGCTTGTGGTTGCCCTTGTCCACCAGCATGGCCGAAGCGGCCGATTTGATCACCGGCCGCTCGACCGGCTGTCCGCCTTCGTCGCGGATCTGCACGCCCTTGCGGGTGAGCACGGCCCAGTCGCCGTCGTCGAGATAGGCGACCCTGTCGGTAAAGGGCGCGAGCGCGATGGCGTCGGAGCCGAGATACATCTCGCCTTTGCCGTAGCCGATCGCGAGCGGCGAGCCCTTGCGGGCGCCGATCAGGAGGTCGTCCTCGCCCGCGAACAGAAAGACGAGCGCGAAGGCGCCGCGCAGCTGCTTGAGCGTGGCGGCCACCGCCTCGGCCGGCGGCTTGCCGCTCTTCATTTCCTGCGTGACCAGATGCGCCACCACCTCGGTGTCGGTGTCGCTGGTGAACTTGCAGCCCTGCGCGGTCAGCTTCTCGCGCAGCTCGCGGAAATTCTCGATGATGCCGTTATGCACCACCGCGACCTTGTCGGTGGCGTGCGGGTGGGCATTGTCCTCGCTCGGCCGCCCATGCGTCGCCCAGCGGGTGTGACCGATGCCGATCTTGCCCGGCAGCGGCTCGCTCTGGAGCCGCTCTTCCAGCGCGTGCAGCTTGCCCTTGGCGCGGCGGCGCCCGAGCGCGCCGTGGTCGAGGGTGGCCACGCCGGCCGAGTCGTAGCCGCGATATTCGAGACGCTTGAGCGCATCGACCAACTGACCGGCCACCGGCCCGCTACCGAGAATTCCGACAATTCCGCACATTCGCCTGGATAGCCCCTGCCTTACCCGTTTTGATTCCAACCTTAACCGGCGCCGGCAACGCTCTGTGAATCAAAACGTATTTCGGCTTGTGACAATGGCGCCTGAGAGGCCGCGCTGCCAGCCTGTGCGCGCCGGCTTCATACGCCAGCGGCCCGCGGCGCGCAAACGCAGGCGCAGGCGTGCCGGTGAGCGAACGCCCTGCCGTCAGGCGGCGCCAGCCGCGGAGGCAGGCGCTGTCAAAGCGTCCAGCGGGACTTCGAGCGTATAGACGAATCCGGCCGGGTCGTAGTCGAGTTCGACCTTCCCCTTCAACTGCTGCCCGAGCGAACTCATCATCCGCGTGCCGAAGCTTTTCCGGCCGGGCGGCGGGACTTTCGGCCCTCCCATCTCTCTCCAGGTGAGGCGCAGGCGCTGCTTGTCGTCATCGATCGTCCACGCGATCTTGACGCGGCCGCCGGGCACCGAAAGCGCGCCGAATTTCGTCGTATTGGTGCAGAGCTCATTAAAGGTCATGGCGAGCGCAATGACGGCGCCGGAGGTGATGCCGACATCGGGCCCCTCGATCTCAAAATTGATCGCGCCTTCATTGTCGTAGGGCTCGGTCGCGCCGCGTACCGTCTGGGCCAGGCTGGCGTTTGCCCAATTGGCTTGCATCAGCAGATCGTGCGCGCGGCCAAGCGCCGCCAGCCGTCCTTCGATAGCGTGCTGCCCATGTTCGGGGCTGGTGGCGGTGCGCAGGCTCTGCGATGCGATGGCGCTCACAGTCGCCAGCGTATTCTTGATGCGGTGATGCATCTCTTCGAGAATGAGCTTTTGCAGGCGGTCCGCCGCCTCGCGCTGCTTGGCGTCGATGCCGGCTTGCGCGAGCAATGCCTTGGCATCGATGCCTGCCTGTTCCAGCAACAGGCGAAGGTTGTCGTTTTCAGCGCTCAGCATGTCCTGGCCGCCGCCTGGGACGATCTTGAGGGCGCCCGCACCGACCATGTTCTGAATTTCGGAAATCATCTGCTTGGCTTCCAGCGGCTTGCCGAAAAAGCGGCTGAAGGCGGGCTTGTCGGCATCGGTCAGTTCGACCTTGCCGGACACCAGAACGATTTTGATTTCCGGCCAGCGCCTGTGCACCGCATGGGCAAGCTTGAGGCCGTCGATGCTGCCGGGCATCTGGATGTCGGTGAAGAGCAGCGAAATATCCGAACGGCTTTCCAGAATTGTAAGCGCCTCGTCGGCATTGATCGCTTCCACCGCGTTGAAGCCGGCGTCCTGCACGATATCGACCGCGCGCATGCGCAACACCATCTCGTCTTCGACAACGAGGACATTAGTTTTGGAAACGGGTGTGTCTGCTGACATGAGACGGGCTTTCTGTAAGTAACACTTTCCGGCGGCGCGGGCGGCCCGACCGAAAGTAATGATTGAATATTAAGGACCATTAATACATAAAACGTCTAATATTGTAACGCAGATATATTATTCTCACAGCGGAACATTACCAGGCGGCCGGACTTGTTCTTATATATACAGGGGGAACTACACCATGTTTGGCCGCCGGCTTCTTCTAAAAACCTCATTTTTACTCGCAGGAACAGCCTTTTGCATCGGTGCCGCCGGTGCGGCTCCGATGCCCTCCGTGCCCTATGCAGGCGGTGTCTATGCGACGGAGGCCGCGGTTGCCGACGAGGTTCGGGCCGCCGAAACGCCGGCCCACCTGCGCCGCACCATGGTCGAATTTGCGACCGCCGAGGCCCCCGGCACGGTCATCGTCGACACCGCGAACACCTACCTCTACTTGGTGCTCGGCAATGGGACGGCGATCCGCTACGGCATCGGTGTCGGTCGCGAAGGCTTCACTTGGTCAGGCACCGAAACCGTGACGCGCAAGTCCGAATGGCCGGATTGGACCCCGCCGGCCGAAATGATCGCGCGGCAGCCTTATCTGGCCCGCTTCATGGCCGGCGGCGAAGGCAACCCGCTCGGCGCTCGCGCCATGTATCTCGGCAACACGGTCTACCGGATTCACGGCACCAACATGCCGGATACCATCGGCCAGAACGTGTCGAGCGGCTGCATCCGCCTGCTGAACGAGGACGTCATCGACCTCTACAGCCGCGTGAATGTCGGCGCCAAGATCATCGTCCTGCCCGCGCGCAGCGCAGTCGCTGTTGTCACGCGCGGTCCGGCGTCGTTGGTTTCGCCGGTATCCTACGGCGTGCGCCGCGCGGAAATCTACTGAGCGACGCTCGCTGATGGGCGTCGCTTGGGCGTCGTCGGCGCATCGACTTGCGACAGCACGCGCGCTCAGCGCTGCGATTTTTTCCGCAGCGTCATCGCGGCGCGAAAGCGCTTCGCCCAGCCTTCCTTAACCGTCAGCAGCGCGCGTTCGACCGCCAGCGCGTCGGCCGGCACGTCCTTCGTAATGACCGAACCCGACCCGACATAGGCGCCGTCGCCGATCTTGACCGGCGCGACTAGCGACGAATTGGAGCCGACGAAGGCGCCCTTGCCGATGTCGGTCTTGTGTTTGCCGACGCCGTCGTAATTGCAGGTGATGGTGCCGGCGCCGATATTGGCGCCCTCGCCCACGCGCGCGTCGCCGATATAGGCGAGATGGTTGGCCTTGGCGCCGGCCTCGATGCTCGCCGCCTTCACCTCGACGAAATTACCGATGTGCACGTCGGCCCCGAGTTCGGCGCCCGGCCGCAAGCGCGCAAACGGCCCGACGCGCGCGCCCTTGCCGACACGCGCGCCTTCCAGATGCGAAAAGGCGCGGATCGTCGCGCCGTCCTCGACGGTGACGCCCGGGCCGAACACGACGTTCGGCTCGATTGTGACGTCCTTGCCGAATTTCGTGTCGGTGGAGAGGAACACGGTGTCGGGTGCCGTCATGGTGACGCCCGCCTCCAGCGCCGCCGAGCGCAGGCGCTTCTGCAATACGGCTTCCGCTTCGGCGAGTTGCGCCTTGGTGTTAATGCCGCGCACGTCGTCCTCCGAGGTTTCGATCGCGACCGCCTGCAAGCCCATATCGCGGGCGATGGCGACCGCGTCGGTCAGGTAATATTCGCCCTTGGTATTGGCGTTGCCGATGCGATCGAGGAGCGCGAGCGCCTTGTCGCCGGCGAGCGCCATCAGCCCGCCGTTGCAGAAGGCGATCTTACGCTCCTCCGCGCTGCCGTCGTTCTCCTCGCGGATGGCTAGGAGATCGTTGCCGCGCATGACCAGCCGGCCATAGCCTTTCGGATCCGCCGGCCGAAAGCCGAGCACCGCCACCGCCGCGCCCTTGGCAAGCGCGCCGCGCAATTGCGCCAGCGTTTCGCTGCGGATCAGCGGCGTGTCGCCGAAGATGACCAGGATGTCGTCGCGCTTGCGCGCCAATGCGCTGCGCGCCGACAGCACCGCGTGCGCCGTGCCCAGCCGCTCGCGCTGCTGGAAGACCTCGGCCTTGGGCGCGATGCGCTTGGCCTCGGCCTCCACCGCTGCATGGTCGGGGCCGACCACCACCGCGATGTCGGCGCCGCCCGCGCGCATCGCTGCCGTCAGGACGTGATCGATCAGGCTGCGCCCGCCGATCGCGTGCAGCACCTTCGGCAGGCTGGAACGCATGCGGACGCCTTCGCCGGCGGCGAGCACGATGGCGAGGCACGTTCTGTCGGGCATCCGGTTGCAGGCTCACGCTGGTGGATTTCGAGTCGGGGCGCGCGCGTCCCCCTTAGCCGAAACGCGGCGGAAGGCAAAAGACAAAGGCTCATAAGAGCCACGCGGCCAAAGCCAGCTTTGCCGGATTCTGCTAATGTTTTCAACGATCTGATTCGCGCTCTCGGAAACCGCCTGCCGATGAAGCTCGAGATAGCGCCGCCGAAACGCGAGGGGCCTCCCACCGGCCGGCACAAGCGCGGCTTGAGCCTGCTGCTGCGGCTTTGCGCCTGGGGCGGCGGGGCTACGCTTGCTCTAGCCGCCGTCGCCGTCACCATCCAGACCGACACCGGCAGCCAAAGGCTGCGGCAGACCTATGCCGCGTTCGGCAATTCCGCCGTCGCCGCCATACCGCCGCGCGCCGAGAAGGACGCCGAGACGCGGGCGCTGGAAGCGCAGGTGCGCGCGCTCACCGCCGACCGCGAGCGCCTGGCCGCGCGCATGGCCAACCTCGAGCGCCATCTCGACGACATGACCGGCTCGATCCAGCGCCAAGCCACGTCAAACGCCGCCCAAACGCCCGCGCCGCAAGCCGCGCCCGTTGTGGCGCCAGCGGCGGCGGCGGCACCCGCACCGGCAGCACCGCCGGCCCTCGCCCGCGTCGCCGCCTTGCCGGCGGCCGTTCCGGCATTCGATCCGCTCGCCCACCCCGTGTTGAGCGACACGGCTGCGATCTGGCCCGGCACGGCCGAGAAGGACGAGCCGCAGCTCAGGCCCAACGAGTTGGAGGGGCAGATGGCGGTGCCCTTGCCGCCCCCGCGTTTCATCACCGCGCCGCCGGAGCCGCCGCCGCTGCCTAAGGTCGAATTCGGCATCGAGCTCGGCAGCGCCGCCACCTTGGAGCAGTTGCGCACGCGCTGGACGACGGTGAAGGCGAATTACGGTCCGCTGCTCACCGGCCTGCAGCCGATCGCGGTACGCGAGCGGCGGCCCAATGGCGGCACGGAGTTCAAGCTGATCGCCGGCCCGGTGGCGCATCTGACTGCGGCGCGGGTGCTCTGCGCGCGCTTCGTCGACGCGCACGCCGCCTGCCGTCCGGCCAAGTTCAACGCCGATCAGGTCGTCCAGCGCTAGCCTGCGCCCGCCGCCCACGGCATAATCGCGGCATGAAGCTGTTCCTGCCTTCGGCGCGCGCCACCAATATCCTGCTGATCGTCGGTTTCTGTTCGCTCGGCCTGGCGCTCTACATGCGCTATCTGGCCATCGAGCAATCGAGCGTCGGGCTGGCCTGCGGCGCCGGCCTCGACACCTGGCTGTGCTTCTCGCGCCGCATCGCCATCGCGCTGTTCACCAATTCCGTGTTCGGCATCGCGGCGCTCCTGGTCGCTGCCCTCAATCTATTGCGGCCGTCGCTGGTGCTGTTCGCGGTCGCGCTCGCCTGCGCCTGTCTCGGCATCGTGCTCTACAACGTGCAGCTCTCGGCGCTGGCGGCCGGGCTGCTGGTGCTCAGCCTCGCGCGTCGCGCACCCGCGACAGAGTGAACGCGAGCGCCGCGAGCGCCGCGCACAGCCACAGCGATTGCCAGTTGGCGAGGCCCTCGTTTGGGACGATGTAGATCGCCGACAGCGCCAGCACGCTGGCGCCCGCCATCTCGGCGGTTGCACGCGCGCCCGCCGGCCGGGCGACGACCAGACTATGCGCGATAAGCGGCACGATCGCCGCCGTCAGCGGCGCGAAGGGGAAATCCTTGTAGCGCGGATCGAACACCAGCCCGAGCGCCACCAGCATGGCCAGCAGCAGCGTCGCCATCGCCACCAGGCCGACCGCCTGAGCCAGGGGATCGCGCGTGCGCCCATCCGCAGGCCCCAGAATGCGCGCGAAGGGCGGCATCGGCACGCCGCGCATGGTGGCGGCGCTCAGCGCCAAGGGACTCGCGCAGGCGATCGCCACCAGCGCGAGCGAACGCAGCCAGCCGCCGAGGCCTAAGCTTTCGAGCGGCACATTGGCGGCCGCCCAGCCGATCAGGATGCCGCCCGCGAGCGCATTCGCGCTCACCGCCAGCCACTGCGCCGGCGAGACCCGCGTGCTGCGCGTCACCATCGCCATTGCGAAAATAACCACGGCGAAGGCCATCCCGCCGATGGCCTGCCAGCGCCAGAGGGGATGATCGGACACCGGCGCGCCCCATTCGAATTTCGCCTGGCGCGTGGCGTCGTCGAACAGGCCCCAATGGCCACCGACGGTGCCTTCCAGCGCCCGCTTCCAAGGCTGATCGAAGGCCTCGATCACGTTGACTTTGACCCCCTCGCGTTTGGCGAAAGCCAGCACGTCCTGGATCACGCGCGCCTGGTTGGCGGGCGACGGCAGCGCGCCCTCGCGCATGCGGCCGGCGCTCGGCCAGCCGACTTCGCCGATGATGATTTCCTTGCCGGCAAAGGAGGCGGCCACCTGCCGGCGGATCGACTCCACATGCGCCGCCGCCTGGCTCGCCGGGATCGGGAAGTCCTCCCAGTAAGGCAGGATATGGATGGTGATGAAGTCGGCGGCGGCGGCGACGTCGCGGTGACGCAGCCAGAACTCCCAGACATCGGCATAGGTCACCGGCACCTTCACCTGCGCCTTTACCGCGCGCATGGTGGCGGCGAGATCGGTGGCGGTCATCTCACCGCGCAGCAGCACCTCGTTGCCGACGATCACCGCCCGGATGGTGTCGGGATATTTGTTGGCGAGCGCGATCGTGGTCTCGATCTGGTAGCGGTTGCGGTCCGCATGGCTGGACAGCCAGAGGCCCTGCAGCACTTTCAGGCCTAGCCGCTCGGCTATGCCGGCGATCTGGTCCAGCCCGTAGTCGACCGAATAGACCCGGATGCAGCCGGTGATGCGGGCGAGCCGGGTGAGGTCCTCCTCGATCTGGGCGGCGGTGATGCGGGTGTTCAGGTCGAGCGGGGTCTGGGCGCCCCGGAAGGGGGCGTAGGAGATGCAGTAGAGCTTCTCGCCCGGCGTCAGGGGGGCCGATGGCATGGCGGCGGGGGTGCCGAGCCAGGTCCAGGCGGCGGCAATAAGCAGCGCCGTGGCGGCGAGGCAGGCAAGACCAAGGCGCATCGGCTTAACCTAGCAAGGGCGGGATCGCTCCGGACCGGCTTATAGCGCAGGTTTGCCGGTGCCAAGCAGCCCGGATGCCGCCGCTTTAAGCAAGTTGAACCGAGAGGCTGGACAAAATCCCGCCTTTCGGGCCAAGTCTCGCGCGGGCAAATCTCCAGCTCTTTCCGCGTTCAGCCGCGGTTCAGTTCTGGCGGTCCAAGTCTAGGGGACGGGTTTCAGCGTCAAAAACAAGCCGGGACGACCGGCAGTCACGAGCGCCGCATTAGTGTCCCATTCCGGATGCAGAGGTTGCCGGACCCTGGGACGGGCGGCCTCCATCGAACAACACCGGCGGGACTATGCCGTTTTCTCGTATGTTGCGTACTTACTTTGCCGTGCTCGGCATGGCGGCCTTGACCCTGTCGGGCACGGCCTTCGCCCAAAGCGGCAACGTCAAGCCGCCCGAGCCGTCGAAGCCGGCCAGCGCCGACACCGTCAAGGAAAGCCAGAAGAAGATCGACGAGATCGCCGAGGCGTCCCGCACGCTCACCGGCCCCGCCGGTAACCCGGAATGCGTCTGGCTCGGGCGCCGCGTGGTCAGCCTGCTCTGGCGCGACGATCTCGACACCGCCTTCCGCCACCTCGACCTCTACGACCGTTTCGGCTGCCCAAGTGCCCATATCCAGGCCACTTTCCGCTGCCTGGTCCGCCAGGGAAACATCGATCCCAAGGCCCCGGAAACGCTGACCGGCCGCGTCCATGCCTGCTGGCTCAACCCCGGCCTGGAGCCACAACCCGCCGCCGCCGCCGCCCCGCCACCAGCGGCTCCCGCGGCCGGAACGACAGCCCGCTGAGCTGTTTTTCCCCGAGGCGAAAATTTTCATCGCGGTGCCATGCACGTGCCTAGGAAATGCCATGCGACCGCATTACTTGAATTGCTACCGGATGCCGCGCTACCGTATTTACCTACAGACGGAGCGTCGGTTGGGCCCAGGGGACGGGTCCACGGGTCTGCCATCCAGCCCCATTTGGTATTGAGTCAATGCGCACCGTTGCTGCCGTAATCGCCCTCGTGGCGTGCGTGCATGCTGGGCTGTGGGCGATTGCGCGCGACACGGTCCAGGCTCCCGACGTCACCGGCCAGCTCGCCAGTGTCTCCTACGCGCCGTTCGACGGCAGCGCCCATCCGGACACGTCGCGCGCGCAGGCCTCGCAAATCCGCTCCGACCTCAAGCTGCTCGCTCCGCTCACCAAGGCGGTGCGCACCTATTCCTCCACGGGCGGCGTCGAACTGGTGCCCGGAATTGCCGCCGAGACCGGCCTGCGCGTGACGATCGGCGCCTGGATCGACAAGAACCAGGACCGCAACGAACGCGAAATCCGCTCGGTCATCGACCTCGCCAAGCGCCATAGCAACGTCAACGGGATTTTCGTCGGCAACGAAACGATCTATCGCGACGAGCTCAAGGTCCCCGAGCTCATCAAGCTCATCCAGCGCGTCAAGCGCTCGACCAGCGTCCCGGTCACCACCGGCGAAATCTGGAATATCTGGCTCGAGCATCCCGAGCTTGTGTCGTCGGTCGACTTCATCGCCGCGCACATCCTGCCCTACTGGGAAGGTTTCTCGGAAAGCCAGGCGGTCGACCAGGCCGTCATCATTTACGACAAGCTGCGCCGCGCCTATCCGGGCAAGCGCATCGTGATCGCCGAGTTCGGCTGGCCGAGCGCCGGCTACAATCTCAAGAGCGCCAATCCGGGCCGCATCTCGCAGGCGGTGCTGCTGCGCGACTTCGTCTCGCGCGCGGAGGCCTATGGCATCGACTACAACATCGTCGAAGCCATCGACCAGCCCTGGAAAATCTTCGAAGGCGGCGTCGGTCCCTATTGGGGCATGTTCGACGCCTCCCGCCATCCCAAGTTCGAATGGACCGGCCCGATCACTTTGCCCGACCACTGGCGGCTCGCCGGCATCGCGCTGCTGGTGAGCGTGCTGCTGTCGCTGCCGATCCTCGCCGGCGCGGCGACGCTCGGTCAGGCCGTGCTGCTCGCCGGCGCCGCCAACGTGGTCGGCGCCTGGGCCGCCTACATGTTCGGCTTCTGGAACGGCCACTACTTCGTGCCCGGCGCCGCCTTCGCGCTCGGCCTCGGCACGCTGCTGCTCATCCCGCTGATCCTGATCGCGCTCGCGCGCGTCGAGGAGATCGCGGCCATCGCCTTCGGCCGCAAGCCGGCGCGCCTGATCGCCTCGCCCTCGATCGTGCCGCACCTCACGCCGCCCAAGGTCTCGATCCACGTCCCGGCCTATCGCGAGCCGCCGGAAATGCTCAAGCAGACGCTCGACGCGCTCGCCCGCCTCGACTACCCGAACTTCGAGTGCATCGTCGTCATCAACAACACGCCCGATCCGGCGATGTGGATGCCGATCGAGGAGCACTGCCGCACGCTCGGCGACCGCTTCAAGTTCGTGCGCGCCGACAACCTGCAGGGCTTCAAGGCCGGCGCGCTGCGGCTCGCCATGGTGCACACCGCCGCCGACGCCGAGATCATCGGCGTCATCGATGCCGACTATGTCGTGCGCCCCGACTGGCTCAAGGACCTCGTGCCGGTCTTCGACGACCCGCAGGTCGGTCTCGTGCAGGCGCCGCAGGATCACCGCGACGACCGCCGCAGCGTGATGCATCACGCCATGAATGCCGAATATGCCGGCTTCTTCGACATCGGCATGGTGCAGCGGAACGAGGCCAACGCCATCATCGTGCACGGCACCATGTGCCTGATCCGGCGCACCGCCATGGAAGCGGCCGGCGGCTGGTCGAGCGACACGATCTGCGAGGACACCGATCTCGGCCTGTCCATCCTCGAGCACGGCTGGCACGCGCACTACACCAACACGCGCTACGGCCACGGCCTGCTGCCCGACACCTTCGAGGCCTACAAGAAGCAGCGCGACCGCTGGGCCTATGGCGGCTTCCAGATCGTCAAGAAGCACTGGCGCCGCTTCCTGCCCGGCGCGAGCCGGCTCACGCGCGATCAGAAGCGCGAGTTCTCGCTCGGCTGGCTCAACTGGCTCGGCGCCGAATCGATCGGCGTGCTGGTTGCGCTGTTGAACATCGCCTGGGTGCCGGTCGTCGCCTTCCTCGACATCGCCATCCCCGACCGCATTCTCACGCTGCCGATCCTGGCAAGCTTTGCCGTGTCGGTGGTGCACTTCGTGACGCTCTACCGGCTGCGCGTGCGCACCAACAAGCGCCAGATGCTCGCCTCCATGCTGCCCGCGATGTCGGTGCAGTGGACGGTGGCGCGCGCCGTCGCCATGGGTCTGGTCAAGGAGCACCTGCCCTTTGTGCGCACCGATAAGGGTGGCATCAAGCGCCGCGCGGCCGACTTCCCGGCCTTCTGGGAAGCGGTGATCGCGGGCCTCCTGATCCTCGGCGCCGTGGTGCTGGTGCAGACCAATATCAAGGAAGTGCGCGAAATCTACATCTTCGCCGGCGTGCTGGTGATCCAGGGCATGCCGTTCCTCGCCGCGGTTGCGCTGGCCGCGCTTGAGCGCAGCAGGGTGAACGACTTCGCCACCTGGCAGGCGCTGGAAGCCCGCCTCGGCAGCCTGCTCGCGCGCCGTCCGGCGCTGGTCAAGGCGCCCGCCCCCGCGCCGAAGCAGCCGGAAGTCGTGCAGTAGCTCAAACTATCCGCTCGTCCCCGCGCAAGCGGGGACCCAGCGCTGGATTCCCGCTTGCGCGGGAATGAACGGCTACAAAATCCTGCGAGCAAATCGGGCTCTCACCCCTTCAGCCGCGTCTCCACCAGCTTCACCCAGTAAGACGTCCCGAACGGGATCGCCTCGTCGTTGAAGTTGTAGGCCGGGTGATGCAGGCCCGCGCTGTCGCCGTTGCCGATCCAGATGAAGGCGCCCGGCCGCGCGTTGAGCATGAAGGAAAAGTCCTCCGCGCCCATCATCGGCGGCAGGTCGATATCGACGCGCTCGGCGCCCGCGATCTGCCCCGCCACTTCCGCGGCATAGCCGGTCTCGCGCGCGTGGTTGACCAGCACCGGGTAGTTGCGCCGGTAGGTGAACGTGGCTTTCGCGCCGTAGGCCGCGGCCGTGTGCTCGACCAATTCGCGCAGCCGCTTCTCGACGAAGACCCGCACCTCCTCCGACAGCGTGCGCACGGTGCCGCGCAGCTGCACCGTCTGCGGGATGACGTTGTCGGCCGTGCCGGCGCGGAACATCGGGATCGACACCACCGCCGACTTTAAAGGATCGACGTTGCGCGCCACCACCGACTGCGCCGCGACGATGATCTGCGCGCCGACCAGCACCGGGTCGATGCCGAGATGCGGGCGCGCCGCGTGCGCGCCCTTGCCCTCGATGTCGATGGTGATGTAGTCGGCCGCCGCCATGGTCGGGCCGGGGCGGATGCCGAACTGCCCGACCGGCATGCCGGGATAATTGTGCATGCCGTAGACCTCGGTGATGCCGAAGCGGTCCATCATGCCCTCATCGACCATCTCCTTGCCGCCGCCGCCGCCTTCCTCGGCCGGCTGGAAGATGACCACCGCCTGGCCTGCGAAATTGCGCGTCTCGGCCAGATACCGCGCCGCCCCGAGCAGCATGGCCGTGTGGCCGTCATGCCCGCAGGCGTGCATCTTGCCGGGCACGGTCGAGGCGTAAGGCAGCCCGGTCGCCTCCTCGATCGGCAGCGCGTCCATGTCGGCGCGCAGGCCGATGACGCGCTCGCCGCCTTTGCGGCCCTTGATGACGCCGACCACGCCGGTGCGGCCGATGCCGGTGACCACCTCGTCGCAGCCGAAGGCTTTCAGCTTCTCGGCCACGGCCGCGGCCGTGCGGTGCACGTCGAACAGCAGCTCGGGATGGGCGTGCAGGTCGCGCCGCCAGGCGGTGATGTCGGCGGTGAGGTCGGCGACGCGGTTGACGATGGGCATGGCACCTCCAGGCGGCGGAAACGGCCGGCGCGAAGCGTCCAGTCTACCAAAAAGCGGGCGGGCGGCGCGAGTTCAACATGCCGGCGGGCCGCCTATTGACCGGGCAGACCGGCGCCCCTACACAGCCCCGAGCGCACGGCCTTGACCCCCGCGATTTCCGCTGCGGGGAACCGATTTTTCGGAAACGGCCCTGCCTTGGTGACGAGCGCGTAGCTCAGGCGGTAGAGCAACTGACTTTTAATCAGTAGGTCCTGGGTTCGAGTCCCAGCGCGCTCACCAATCCAGAAACGTTCTGGCGTGACCTCGGATGGTTAGAGTTGCCTCTTAACCGGAATCTGCAATGTCGTGCCGGTCTTGTGCTGACGGTCCGACCGTCGCGAGGAGGCGCCACGAAGTGCGCGCCGCACGACGTGATTGACCGGGCGGAGCTCAACGACACCGACGGCCGGCAAGAAGAGCGCGCATGCAACATGCAGTTAAGCAGCCGAAGGTGTGCCTCTCACCTCCGGTGACGGTTGATACGAGCGTTGATTTCGAAAGCACCGATTTCAGCTGATGACCGGCAGGGCCACGATATCGTAAGTGTGGCCGATGCGGCGGCCGAGTACCGGATCTTCGATTTCCATTTCGAAACGAGACGCGGGCCGGATGCCACCCATGGCGCCGACGGTGCCGCAGAACATTACCGAACCGGGCCGCAAACCTGAACTTCGGTCGTGAATCGACAAAAGGTCGCCGGGGGTCCGCATGTTGGATAAGGGGCCCTGCTGGTACAGCACGCGCTCGCCGTCGATGGTGGCATGCGAACGGATGATGAGCCTGTCCCAATGCGGCATCACCTCCGCGAGCGGCCACAATTCGGTGCCGATCACCTTGCCGCAGATCTGCTTCGACAGCGCTATGCCGAGGGTTTCCAGCTTGCGGTCGGTATGATCGGAGCCGACGCCGAGCCACATGCCGTCGTCGAAGCCGAACACCACCGGCTCCACCTCGCCGGAGGAATCAGGGCCCAGCACGTCGAGCCGCGTGGTCTGGGTCAGGCCGTTGACGCTGGTGCGGTAGAACACCGGCACCGACGACGGGCGCGGCACGCCGAGCGCGGCCAGTTCCTCGATATGGTGCTCGAGCGCCTGGGTGTCGCGTCCGGTCCACCCCGCCACGATCAGCGTGTCGAATTCGCCGCTCTTTTGCCGGCCGCCGGCGCAACTGAACGTGAAAGCGGGCACACGGACCTCCCTATTTGCTAAGTGACATACCTAACTTTAAAAGGTAATATTCCCCGAATGCAAGCGCCACAAAGACTCCGTTCATGAGCTTCGACGAACGACGTTTCCGCGATGCCCTGGGCGCCTTCCCGACCGGCGTAGCCGTGGTGACCGGCATCAGCCGCGCCGGCGAACGGCTCGGCATGACAGTGAGTTCGTTTAACTCGGTCTCGACCGCGCCCCCGCTGGTGCTGTTCAGCGTCGCCCGCCGCGCCCACAGCTTCCCGGCCTGGATGGAGATCGAACGCTATGCGATCAATATCCTCGCGCAGTCGCAGGAAACCGTTTCCAACCGCTTTGCCCGGCCGCTGGGCGACAAGTGGTCGGACATGATCGTAATCAACGGCGAGACCGACGTCCCCCTTCTGCCCAATGCGCTGGCGAGCTTCGAATGCGAGGCCCATGCCCGTTTCGACGGCGGCGACCACGTGATCTTCGTCGGACACGTCATCGCGCTGCGCACGACGCCGCACAAACAGGCTCAACCCCTGATCTTTTATGGCGGCCGCTATCGCCGGCTCGACGCCGGTTTTCAGGACGCGCCACCACGCGACGCCCACATATTCGAGGGCTGGTAGCCCTCAAAACGCCCAAACGGAGCAAACGACATGGCGGTCAACAAAGAGCACAAAGAGTTTCACGCGGTCGACATGTCGACCGGCTGGGAGACGCCGGCCGGCTATCCGGCCGGCATCCAGCAGAAGATTCTGTCTGGCGCGCTGGATGAAAAGAACAAGCGCGGAACCCGCTCACGCCTCCTGCGCTTTGCACCGGGGGTCTACACCACCGAGCCCTTCGTGCATGACTACTGGGAAGAAGTTTATCTCGTCGCCGGCGATCTGACCGTTGGCAACGACCGTCAGGGAAATGGCGGCACGGCTTATGCGCCGAACACCTATGCATGCCGTCCGCCGGGCGCCTTTCACGGGCCGTTCAAGTCGACCAACGGGTGCATGCTGTTCGAGCTGCACTATTTCGACCCGGCTTGAGCCAATAGAGGCCGCTAATGCGCCGCCGCGGCAAAGTCCTGCATGATCGATGACCGCACCACCCGCGCCTTGCGGGTGGTCGCCGGCGTGTTGCGGCTGCGGCCGATAAAGCGGGGCACGCCGGCCGTGACAACGCCGCCGATCGCGGCGATATCGCCATGCTTGATGGCCGCCAGCGCCGAACTCTGTGTGCCGCCATCCGGCGCATCGAGCAGGACAATGTCCGCCGCCTTTCCGGCGGCCAGATAACCGGAGTCGAGGCCATAGATCCGCGCATTGCTGCCTGAAGCCGCGCAAATGAAGCGTTCCGGCTCCATCCCGGTCAGGCTGGCGCAATGCGCGATCGTATAGAGCATGCCGAGCGGCATGATGCCCGAACCGGTCGGCGTGTCCGTTGCGATGATAAAGCGGTCGAAGGCGCCGAGCTGATCTGCCAGCCGCGCGCACAGCAAGGTCGTGCGCAGGTTGCCGGCGGTGCAGACCTGCAGCGCAATCTCGCTTTCCCTGATCACCCGCTCGAAATGCGAATCCGGCATCGCCGTCGGCCCGCCATTGATGTGGAACGAGACGTGCGGGTGAAATGCCAACAAATGGTCGCCGGTAATCGCGCCCGAGCCCGGGATCGACGAGCCGCCGGTGTGGCAGGTCGTGATCATGCCGGCGTCCTTGGCGGCCTTGACCAGCGGGCCGTAATCGTAAGCTGTCTTGACCGCGCCGAACCCGGCTTTGGCGAGCTTGACGCCTTTCGCGGTCAACTCGACGAAATCCTCAGGCTTAAGTCCGGGCTCGAGGATGACCGAGCCGGCAATCACGCGCATGCCGCCCGGCCGGTAGGTTTCGAAGCAGCGTTGCGCCGCAAGCGCCAGCGCCTTGACGCCTTCGGGATCGCGCGGCCGGCCCGGCACGTGCACTTCGGAGGCAGTGATGCAGGTCGTGGTGCCGCCGTGCAGATAGCTCTCGAGATAGCCGACCGTGCGCTGGCGCGGCGTATAGTCCCCAAAGGTGATGTGAACGTGCGAATCGATCAGGCCCGGTATCGCGGTCATGCCGTCGGCATCGATCACGACGTCGGCCTGCTCGACCTGAGCGGAGGAGGCCGTCCCGACGCTGACGATCTTGTCGTCCTCGGTGACGATCGTATCGCCGGCAGCAAAGGGCTCACGCCAGTTGCCGGAAACTATCTGTCCGAGATTGACGATCGCAACTTTCATGGGCCCCTCGACTGTCAGCTTGCCGCTTGCATGCGCTTCAACTCATCCTTGAGGTCATAGGACGACAGGAGCCTGTCGACGAGGCCGGTCGCGTTGTTCCAATCATACGTGCGCATGCTGTGACCGCAGGTAACGAAACGCGCTCCGGCGTAGAACATCTCGTATTGCGTATGACGCGAGCCGAATTCCGAGCCGATGGCGTCCCATGCGGCTTTCATGAACTTGACCTTGTGCTCGGGATCCATCGTCGCCGAACGCTGGGTCTTCTGGATGATCGCGGCCAATTCGGGATTGCCGAAATCGGCGATCGAGGACGGCAACATGATCAGCGAGCCGCCGGCGAGATCCCGAATGGCGTTGATAACCTTCGGATAGAGGTCCTGCGTTATCACCTGGGCCGAATACATGAAATGCTTGTTCGGCACCCACCACTCGCCTCGTTGCTCGCCCGACGCTTCCATGCCGGACAGCATCGCGTTCACCATCCCGGCCTGCGCCGCCAGCATGCCGAGTTGTTCCGACACGCTCGGAATTTTCACCGTACCGATCGCCTCGGTAATCGAACGGGCAAGCCCGACAAGGAACGCGATTTTCACCGACAGGCGGATCTGCGCCTGATAGTTCTGGTAGGCGTGGCCGGGCGTGTCGTGAAACTGGGCGCGGCAGGCATCGGGGTCGCGATGGATGAAGACGCGATCCCACGGGACCTTTACGTCGTCGAAATAGATCAGCGCGTCGTTCTCGTCGAATCGCGACGAAAGTGGGTTGTCGAAAACCGACACGGCGTGCGCCTCGTAGGACTTGCGCGACAGCACGCGCAGACCCTTCGCGTTCATCGGCAGCGCACAACAGAATGCGAGGTCTTCTTCGCCCGGCTTGAGCGGCTGGAGGTTGGCGACAAATACCTCATTGGCCATGATCGACGAGGTCCCGAGCATCTTGGCGCCGCGAATGGTGATGCCGGTGGAATCCTCGTCGACGATGCGCGCCACCAGATCCTCAGCCTGCTCGCCCCAGCCTTTGGTGCGTTCGGCCTGCGGGTTGATGATCACATAAGTGAGAAAAAAGTCGCTCTGCGTGGCATAGTCGACATAATCCTCGAACGCCTTGGCGCGTTTTTCGTTGTGCTTGCGGAAAACCTCGATGCCCATGCGCTGACCGATGACGGCCGAAGCGAGATGGTCCGGCGAGCGGCCGAGAAAGCCGCCCGACAGCGCCGACCAGGCCTGCAATGCTTTTCGCCGCTGCACCATTTCGTCGTAGTTCCGCGGCATCTGCCAGGCGCGGTTCACGCGCCGGTTCGAACCGTTCGGCCGGAACGTCATCAACTCAAGGTTCTCCGGCCTCGACTGAAAATCGTAAAGATCGGCCGACGCCTTGACCGCATTCCGGAAGGCCGGGTGCTCTGTGACGTCACCGACCAGTTTGCCGTCGAGATAGACAGTACGCCCATCCTTCAGAGACTTGAGGTGATCCGCTCCGGTCTTGCAATCGTTCATAACCCGCTCCGTTCGATCCGTGATGTTGGGCGCTTCGCGTGACGCGGAGCCCTCAGGTGAGACCGTCAACGCCCTTGATGTCGGCCGCGGCCAAACCGCCGACGCGGCTGTTTGCCCGCCCGCGCGTCGCGTAAGCGCAGATCACGGCGATTTCGTCAGGCTGCGGACCGTCCGGCAAGGTGATGCTGATGCCGTCGTAATGCGAACGCACATAAAGTGCGTCTTTATGCGCCAGTGGTATATCGATAGTCGCGCCAGGTGCGGCGCGCTTGGTGAACGACGAAATCCACGCGATGCCGCCGCCGGCGGCCTCGCGCATGACATTGCCGAACACGGTGGTCAGCATGGCATTGCCGTGTTCCTGTTCACCGGCAATGCCGACGACCGCCGCCTTGCCGTAGCTTACGGGACTGTGGGGCGCGAGCAATGCGACCGCGATCGCGCAAATCTCGCGGCCGACCGCTTCGCTTTCCTTCGTAAGCAGCGATAAATCCTCCACGTATTTGCCGGCAAACGGGTTCTGCACAATAGCGGCCGCGGCGGATTTACGCAGCACCGGATGGACCGGATGCCCGCTGGCCTCCCGGATCTCATCGAAAAAAGTGAGCATTCTTCTGATTTTCATGGCCCGCCCTTTGCCGTGCGCGTGAACACTAAACGTGCAGTCCGGACGGATAATTGCCTAACTAACTATGCTTTTCAAGTTCGCTTTTCGATGTTAGCTATTTCCTCGGCGGGGCACGAACTCGTATCTCGGGCAACGCCGGATGCAATCTGGAAGCTGGCGCTACGCCAGTCTTTGCGGGCGAGAACGGTCAATCGGAGGAGAGAGCGTGTTGGAAATTCGCAAGTTCTTAATTGGCGGTCTCTTGACCGCCGCGCTCGTATCGGGCGCGCAGGCACAAAACCAGGTCAACATCGGCGCCATCGTGCCGAGCAGCGGCCCCTTCGCCGAATGGGGCCGCACCAACACCGTAACGTTGAAGATGCTGGAAAAGCAGGTCAACGATGCGGGCGGCGTCAACGGCGCAAAGCTCAACATCATCATTCTCGACGACGCGGCAAAACCGGCGCAGGCCGCCAACAATATGCGCAAGCTCGCGGGCGACGATAAGGTCCTCGCCGTTGCCGGTCCTTTGACCAGCAGCGCCTGCGAAGTCACCTTCCCCATCGCCAACGAGCTCAAGACGGTCGCAACGTCGCAAGCTTCGTCCAAGCCGGGCGTCGCCAAAGCCAACCGTCCGTGGGCGTTCCGCAACACCGTCGACGAAGGCATTCTCGCCAACACATCGGTGCCCTATTTCAACAAGACGTTCGGCGCCAAGTCGGTCGCGATCATCTACGACGCCAAGGATGCGGTTTCGACCTCCATCGCCACCAGGATCATGCCGGCGGCTTTCACAAGCGCCGGCGTCAAGGTGCTCAACGGTGATTCGCCGATCTCATTCAACACCGGCGATCTCGACGTCAGCGCCCAAGTCACCAAGCTCAAAAGCTTGAACCCGGACGGCATCGTCATCGGCGCCGACTACAGCCAGGCCGTGACCGTGCTGCGCGAAATGAAGCGTCAGGGCCTCATGAAGCCGGTGATCGGCGGCACGCCGCTCATCTCCTCGGCGATCCTGAAAGCGGCTCCGGAAATTCCGGTGATCGCGCCGGCGACCTTCTACGCCACGATGTCGACGCCGAAGGCGAAAAAGTTTGTCGCCGACCTTCAGCCCTTGTTGCGCAGCGCCTCGGGCCTGCCGAAGGATATCGAGCCGAGCATGTATGACGCCAACATCTACGAAATCGTCAACATGTACGTCGACGCCGCCAAGAAGTCCGGCATCACCGGCAAGCCGGGAGATCTCGAAGCCGATCGCACCAAGATCCGCGACTACATGGCCAACCTGAAGGGCTATGACGGGTTCAGCGGCCCGATTCACTTCGGCGAGGACGGTGACGCGATCAAGAACTTCTTCATCGTCGAGGGCAAGAACGGCGCCTGGGAAACCAAGGTCACCGGTTGCTCCGCAGCCGGCGGCGGTTGCTAAAGGCAACGACGAACGGCGCGTCCGGGCATCCCCTCGCCCGGACGCGCCAAGGTTTCGCTCAGGCGCGTTTCGTCACACAACGGGATGCTCGCCAGGCATGCGCCGGCACCTCAGGGTGCAACGGTAGCGCCGGCGCTAAAGATCGGTAGGCAATCATGCTGCTGCAGCAACTGGTGAACGGTTTGACGCTCGGAGCGGTCTATACGCTCGTGGCGCTTTCCTTTTCGCTGGTCATGGGCATTCTCTCCGTCCTCAACATCGCCATCGGCGAACTGTTCATGCTCGGCGGCTTTATCGGCTTTGCCGTGATTGCCAGCAATCTTCCGCTTCCTGTCGCGCTGGTCTTTGCCATGGCCGGCGCGGCGATTGCCTCGTTCATCATCCAGAAAGTTGCTTACGAACCGCTGCGCGACGCGCCGTTGATCACGCCAATGCTGTCGACGCTCGGCTTCTCGATCATCCTCCAGAACATCGTCACCAATGTCTGGGGCTCCGACCCGCTGCAGCTGCCAGCCGAGTTGTTCGACGCCGACTTCACCGTCGGTCCGGTGCGCATCGGCGTGATGCAGGTCGTCGTCGTGGGCGTCACCGTCGTCCTCGTCGGCGCCGTCGCCTATCTGGTGCAGCGAACCTCGGCCGGGCGCGCCTTGCGCGCAATCGCGGAGAACCGTGATGTTGCGCGCATGCTCGGCGTCTCCGTCAGTCGCACGACGTTTCTCGCCTTTGCAATTTCCGGCCTGCTCGCCGGCGCCGCAGGCGTCCTGATCAGCCTGCACTACGCGGCGATTACGCCCTACATCGGTGTCGATATCGGTCTCAAAGCCATCGCCGTCATGGTGATCGGCGGCACCACCCGCGTGTGGGGCGCACTGCTCGCCGGACCGCTGATCGGCGTCGCCGAGGTAATGACCATCGCTTATGGCGGTTCGCAGATCCGCGATTTCATCGTCTACGGGCTGATGATCCTCATTCTTCTGTTGCGTCCGCAGGGCCTGCTGGGCGGTGCGCGGTCTGACGTCGGGCAGCGCGTATGATGTCGACTTATTACGCCGGCCTCTTTGCCGACATCGGCATTCTGTTCCTTGGCGCCATGAGCGTCTACATCATCCTGGCGACAGGCCAGCTGTCGCTCGGCAATGCCGGCTTCATGGGGATCGGCGCCTACGTCGCATCCTTCCTCACGGTCGAAATGCATTTGCCACTCACGGCAGCGCTCGTTGCGTCGGCACTCGTCGCGGCGGTCATTGGCGTCATTGTCGGCTTTCCAGCGCTGCGGCTGAAGGGCATCTACCTTGCGATCGCCACGCTCGGTTTCGGCGAGGTGGTGCGCAGCTTCCTGTTGAATTTCGACCGCATGGGCGGCGCCGGCGGCTTCCACGGCATGAAGCACGTTTCGCTCGAATACATCTGGACATGGGCGGGCCTCATATTCTTGCTGATCGTCATGCTGGAGCGCTCCCGGCTGTGGCTGGAGATGCGCGCCGTCCATGACGACGAAACCGCGGCCAATCTGGTCGGGCTGAATACGACAATGACCAAGGTCGGCGCCTTCGGCTCCGGCGCCGCGGTTGCCGCGATCAGCGGCGGCCTGTTTGCGCATCATTACGTCTATATCGAGCCGGGCAATTTCGGCTTTGAGCGCTCGATCGACTTTGTGCTCGCCGTCATTCTTGGTGGCTCGACTGTCGGCGCCGGCGCGGCGGTCGGCGCCGCGCTGCTCGTGCTGTTGCCGGAGTGGCTGCGCTTCCTCGCCGACTGGCGGCTCGCGGCCTTCGGCGTGCTGCTGGTGCTGGTGCTGCTGACCCGCCGCCAGGGCATTCTCGACCGGCCTTTGCTCGACAAGCTCCGCTTCCGGAGGGCCCGCTCGTGACCGTTCTCAGCCTGAGCAATGTAAGCAAGAGCTTTGGCGGCATTCGTGCGCTGAGCGACGTGTCGCTGTCCGTGCCGGAAGGCCGTATCGTCGGCGTGATCGGCCCGAACGGGGCCGGCAAGACGACATTGTTCAACGTCATCACCGGCGCCTACCGGGCGGCCAGCGGCGAGGTCGTGCTTGGCGGTGAGACCATTACGCAGTGGCCGTCATGGCGCATCATGCGATCGGGCGTGGCACGGACGTTCCAGAACATCCGGCTGTTCGCCAGCATGACCGTCTGGGAACACCTGCTGGTCGCGCAGCCGCGGCAAAACGCGCTTTGGCGCAACGCTCTGCCGGTCAGTTGGGCCGATGCCGAGGCGCGCACGCGCGCCGAAGACGCCCTCACCTTCTTCGGCCTGGAGCAGTATCGTGACGTGATCGCCCGTACACTGCCCTATGGCATCCAGCGCAAGGTCGAGATGGCGCGCGCGCTGACGGCAAAGCCGAAGCTGTTGCTGCTCGACGAGCCGGTCGCCGGCATGAATGCCGAGGAAGCGGCGGACCTGCGCACTTTGTTCCGCCGGCTTAACGAGCGCGGGCTGTCGATCCTGCTGATCGAGCACGACATGCCATTCGTCATGACCCTGTGTCACCAGCTCTACGTGCTCGATTTCGGCGCCCTTATCGCCGAAGGCACGCCGGATGAAGTCCGCACCAATCCGCTTGTGCTCGACGCCTATCTCGGCACGGAGGCCGCATGATACTGACGGTTCGCGGTCTCGAAGTTTTCTATGGGCCGATCCGCGCGGTGCGCTGCATCGACCTCGATATTGAAGCCGGCGAAATCGTTGCGCTGATCGGCGCCAACGGCGCCGGCAAGACGACGACGGTGCGCGCCATCGCGGGCCTGGCTCCGTTTCTTGGCGCTATCACCTATAATGGCAAATCGCTGACGCCCAACTCTGCCGAACATAATCTGCGTGCGGGTATCTCGCTGGTACCGGAAGGGCGGGGAATTCTCGGCCGGATGACCGTCGAGGACAATCTGAACCTGGGCACCTATTGCCGCAAGGATCAGGCGCAAGCGGCAAAAGACATCGACGGGATGTTCGAGCGTTTCCCGATTTTGCGGGAGCGCCGGCATTCGCTGGCAAGCCTCCTGAGCGGAGGCGAGCAGCAGATGCTCGCGATCGCGCGCGCGCTTTTGAGCCGGCCACGCCTCCTGCTGCTGGACGAGCCCTCGCTCGGGCTTGCGCCCAAAACGACAGTCGCAGTATTCGAACTCATTTCGTCGCTGCGGCGCGATGGCCTGACCGTTCTTCTCGTGGAACAGAAAGCGCGGCAGACCCTCAAAATCGCCGACCGTGCCTATCTACTGGAAACGGGACGCGTGGTAACGTCTGGCAGTGCCGCCGAGCTTGCCAATGATTCGCTGATGACGCAGGCATTTTTAGGCGGGACGCCGTCCCATGAGACCGGAGCGCCGTAACGTTCAATGTCACGTCAACAGAAGACGACCGTTTGATGACCGCTCCCATACGCAAGCGCGCTTCCGGCAATTCGGCTGTCGCATCGACCCGCAAAGCGCCGGTCCGGCAACGCGGCGCCGTGCCTCTGACGATTTCGCGGCCCGACCTGATTATCAACGGCAGCGACCGTGCGTTTCGCGAGCTCGTCCATAATCTGTTCGGTTTCTTTGCCCTGCACGAGCGTCTGCGCACCGGCCACGGCAAATATATCGGGCTCGGCGGCGTCGAGTATACGGTGCTGATTTCGATCGGACATCTTGCGCGCGAAGGCGACGTCAACGTCAAGACCGTCGCGGATCATCTGCATTTGTCGGGCGCTTTTATTACTGCGACAACCAACCGCCTCTTGAAGCTCGGCTACATTCACAAGACGGTCGATACTGCCGACCGGCGCCGCGTCACACTCACCGTCTCCACCAAGGGGCGGGCCGCGCTGGAAAGGCTCGCGCCGATCCAACGGCGTATCAACGATATCGAGTTCGGCACTTTGACCCGCGAGGAATTTCTCAAGCTCAATGACGTGCTGCGGCGCATGATAGCGGATAGCCACCGAGCCGTTGCGATGCAGGATTACTATCTGGCCGGCGGTCGGGAGCCGTAAGCGGCGCACAGCGCGCGTACGCCGCACATGCCCGCTCTAGGTCATTTTCGACCGAAAGCGGCCGCTTTGAGGCTGGACAGACACGAGCGCAAATATCCCTTTGACGCCAATACCCGCATTTGGGCGGGTTTGACATAGCAAGTCCTTGTAAGCACTAATTCGTTGCACTCCCAGCGCGCGCGCCACATCTCAATGACTTAAGAGAGCGACGTTCCCGCGCATGCTGCGCAATCCTTCAGATCCAAGTCACGTTGTCGGAAGCGACTCTACGACAGATCAAGACCTCATGAACCATTCCCTTCTGACTGAGTCGCGTCTTGGGCTATAAGGAGCGTCCAATGGCGCAGCCGGATGGGGAGTCCGATGGAAATTTCCAAACTGGAAGCAGCGAAGCGGCAGCTTGATTGCGCCATTCGGCTCTATTTCCATGATGACGATATGTGCTCGGTTATCACGCTATGTCGAGCAGCGTTTAGGCTGTTGTGGGACCTTTATCCAAAACTCGCTGAAGACGGGTTTGAAAAAGAGTTCGGGAAAATTATCGAGTTTATGGGCTGGGAGGAATACAACGCGATTACGAATTTTCTGAAACATGCTGACAAAGACCATGAAGACCAGATGGAGCCGCACGAGGTGCACGCCGTGTCGGGCATTGGCTTCAGTGTAATTCTCTATGGAAGGGTCACAAACGGCAAACTCTCTGCTGAAATGAAAGCTTGGGAAACCATCATGACTCTCTGGCAGCCGGATGTCTGGGATTCCCACCCTGACCCCGATCATCCCCACTATGCCGACTTTCGACGGGGGGTCGAAAAAATTGTTAATGCATCGCGGGAAGAGCGGCTCACTATGGGACGCGGATTTTTGCGAGGCTTCAAGCGAATTGAACAGGGCCTCGATCCTGAACACTCTTGGTAGAGAGTTAGGACTCGCCCCTCTTCGAGGGCATCCACAATCCGACCCGGCCCGTATGGGCTCGGCTTAGGCTGCGATATGCGAGACTACACGGGGCGATGGATGGGTCGTTGCGGCGGAGCCACGCCAAAGCCGGTTGTCCACAAAAACTTCGGGAAAGGTTGAATTGCTGTCGGTTGGGTGGGGAACTAGAGTTATCCTATGTCCCTCTTGCTCGAAATCACCGCCTGGATATTGGCTGTCGGCGCTCTGATCGCAGCCATCGCCAATGTTGAGCGGCAGGTTGGTCGAGCAATTCGCGGGGCCAAGGCGATCAAAGCGGAGATTGCTTTAAAAAAAATGCCATTTGACCGAGGCCTGATTCGCGCATAATCGAAATGCAGTGCGGGTGCAACGGCCCGCCCCTAGACAGTTTTCATTGAATTTTTCCGCCCCGGCGTGAACCCGCCTGACCTTTGTTGCCCTTGAATGTAGCTTTATCGGATTGAGAACATGGATTGGTCTTTTGTATTGCAGCGGTTCAAGCAGCTTCCCTTTGAATTGAAGATCGCACTTGGTGCCGGCCTCCTGTTGCTCCTTTTCAATCTTCTCTGGGCTGTCAATAGCTACACTGCCGTGAAGGTCGATCCCGGTATAGCGACCCTCTGCGGCGCAATCATTGGCCTCTGCATCGTGGCGTGGCAAACCAGCAAAGGCTTCTCCAATCTCATCACCTCGCAAGAAAACCAGGCAAAACTCGAGCGCGAGGCTCGAGTTCACCAGTATGAATTGGATGAACAGAAGCTTGAGAGACAGACCGAACGCGAAAAAAGAGCGCTCGTCTCTGCGCTCTGGGCCGAGGTCTACTCTTTGAATGCGCAGGTTGGCGACGCGAAGTTGAATGCGTGGATGATGCGGCAATTCTATGACGGTCTGGCAAAAAAGGGGCATCGAAGCATTACGAAGGAAATGCAATTTCCTACATTCGAAGCTCCCATATTTCGAGCAAGCATTGACAAACTCGGATTGCTCGGCCCTTCAATCGCCGCAGATGTTGTTCTGGTAGTCTCAAAGGCGAAAGGCGGGGCACAAATAAAGATGCGGTCTGAAGAGCCTTGGGATTTAGAGTTTCTTGCGACTATCTATAAAGGCCACGAAGAGGCCATGGACGATTGGCGAGCAGACCTACTTCACGTTGCTAATCGCCTCAGGTCTATTATGGACGGCTCACCAGACCCCGGCATTCTATTCGAAAATAGAAAGAAACGCCGTGATGAAAAGACCGCAGCCACGAATCCGGCCGCCCATGGTTGAGGCCGAGCCAGGCGCACTGTGACGCTGTTCGGCGCGCCGCACTTGCCGCACTTGGTGTCTATGCCTCTCGCCCGGCAGCGCCACCGCTCAGGACGGGAAATGCTCGGCGTGCCAATCCGCCTCGAGATCGCGGTCGATCTTGGCGTCGATGACGAACACACCCGGACAGCCTTCGGCCACCCACGCGCGCACGGGCGCAAGGTCGTCCAGCGTGCGCACCGTTGCCCCCCGCGCGCCGAAGCCGCGCGCGATGGCCGCAAAATCGGTTTCGGGAAACTGCACGATGTCGACCGACAGGTTTAGCCGCCGGAAGTAATGCACCTCGGCGGCATAGGAACTGTCATTGTAGACCAGCACGCACATGCGCAGGCCGAGCCGGATGGCCGTTTCGAAGTCGGCGATCGACATCAGGAAACCGCCATCGCCTGCGCCAAGCACCGCAAGCTTGCCGGGATTGGCCAGCGCAAGACCGATCGTCGAGGGCAACCCGAGCCCGACCGACTGGAAGGAATGGCTGAGGCACGACGCTTTCGCATTCGGCACGCGCAGATAGCGCGGCACCCAACCGCAGAAATGACCGGAGTCGGACGCGACCACGCGCTCCATTGGCAGAATCGCGTCCACAGCCTTGCTCACGACACGCGGGTCGATGAACTCGCCGCTCGACGTATCGCGATACGGAAAATGATGATTGTCGCCCGCGACGATGCGCGCGCGCATCTCCGGGCTGCGGCGATTGAATGCCCCGCCCTTCAGCGTGGCGAGCAGCGCCTCGGCGGTCGCTTTCGCGTCGCCGAGAACCGCGTGCTCGACCCCGGTCTGGTAGCCGAGCCGCGTCGGCTCGATATCGATCTGGGCGACCACGGCGTCGTTCGCGATCAGCTTACCGCGTTTGGTGGTCCACCCGGTGAAGCTGACGCCGAAGCCGAGGATCAGGTCGCTTTCGGAAATGAGTTCATCGGCCACCGGCGACGAGAAACCGCCGCATATGCCGAGCGACCAGGGATCGTCCGCAAAAAGGCCGTGACCGCACGCCGACGTGGCGAGCAAGGCGCCGCTCTTTTCCGCCAGCGCCATCAACGCAGCTTCGGCGCCGGACAATGCCGCGCCCCGCCCCGCGAGGATCAGCGGGCGCTTGGCCGCCTTGACCGCCTGGGCCAGCCGTGCCACCGCGGCCGGATCCGGATGCAGCCGGCCGGGCGACCGCGGCAATTGCGCCGGCGTATTGGTAGCCGCCACCGATGCATTCTGCACATCGAGCGGCAGGCTGAGCACGACCGTCCGCCGCCCCTGCATCGCCTGCGTCACCGCGCGCAGGAGGTCGGACCGCGCCGACTGCGCAGTATGGACGCGTTCGGCCGTCGCGCCCACCGAGCGGGCCATTTCCGCCTGCTCGAAATAGAAGTTGCTCTTGACGTCGCCGGTCGGCACGTCGCCCGCCAGCACGAGCAGCGGCGTGCGGCTCTTAGCCGCCTCGGCGATGCCCGTGATCGCATTGGTCAATCCCGGGCCGGAATGAACGCTGAGCAAGGTCAACTCGCCGGTCGCCTTGGCATAGGCGTCGGCCATGGCGGCAGCGCCGCCTTCGTGACGCGCGGAGATAAGCTCGACGCCGGCTTCGACCAGCGCGTGCGAAATCCTGTAATTTGCCGTACCGAGCAGGCCGAAACAGCGCCGCGCGCCAAGCGCCGCCAGGTCTTTCGCCAGAACCGCCGCCACAGTCGAATTATTGCTCATGGTGCCCATTTGACAGTGAATACCGCCCATATGACTATATCACCGGTCACCAGGCAACAAATGACCGGCGCAACGCTGGCAGGGGGAAACATCATGTACAGGAAAATCGCGCTCGGCCTCATCGCCTCATCGCTGCTCGGCACCGCGACGCTCGCCCAGGAAGTGACGCTGCGCGCCGTCTCCGCATTCGCCGAGAAGACGACTTATGCGCGGGGCTTCGAGAAATTCATCGACCGCGTCAACGCCAGCGGCAAGGGGCTGGTGCAGATCAACTACATCGGCGGGCCGAAGGCGATGCCGCCGTTCGAGGTCGGCAAGGCGCTGCAGACCGGCGTCATCGATCTCGCCAACACCACGGGCGCTTTCACCACCAATGTCCTGCCTGAAGGCGATGCCTGGAAGCTCACCGAGAAGCCCATGGCGGAGCTGCGCAAGAACGGCGGTTTTGACTACATGGCGAAGCTCTACGCCGAAAAGATGAATGCCGTCTTCCTGGCGCGCCTTGTCGATGACAACCCGTTTCATCTCTATCTGACCAAGCCGATAACGGGTCCCGACCTCACCGGCCTGAAGCTGCGCATCACGCCGGTCTATCGCGACTTTTTCCAGGCGCAAGGCGCGACCGTCGTGCAGACGCCGCCGGGCGAGGTCTACACCGCGTTGGAGCGCGGCGTCGTCGACGGTTATGGGTGGCCGATCACCGGAATCTTCGATCTCGGTTGGCACGAGAAGACCAAGTACCGCGTCGATCCCGGCTTCTACAGCGCGGAAGTTTCCGTGCTCATCAACAAGACGGCCTGGGACAAGCTCAGCGACGCGCAGAAGGCCGTGCTGCGCAAGGCGGCCGAGCAAGGCGAAGCCGAGGCCGCGGCCGAGTTCAAGGCAGAGAACGCGAAGGACACCAAGCGGCAGGCGGACGCCGGCATCCAGGTCGTCAAGTTCGACGGCGCGGCAGCCGCTGCCTGGCGCAAGAAGGCCTATGACACGGGCTGGGAAGGCGTCATCAAGCAGAGTCCGGAGCACGGCCCGAAGCTGAGGGCGTTCTTTTCGAAGTCGAACTGAGGCTCTGCCCGCCTCGGAGCACGATATGCCGTTATTGTCGCAATGGTTCGGGCGCCTGCTCGACCTGCTGATGGTCGTCGCCTGCCTGTTGCTGCTTTTGATGACGGTCGTCATCGGCCTCGATGTCTTCCTGCGCAACGCCGGCGCGGGCGGACTCGCCGTCAGCAACGAACTTTCGGAGGACATTCTCTATCTGATGACGGTGCTGGCCGCGCCGTGGCTGCTCCGGCAAGGCCAGCACATCCGCGTCGACGTCCTGCTGCGCGCCCTGCCGCTGCGTCTCGCCTGGGCGCTGGAATGGGTCGGCGACATCGTCGGGCTGCTGTGTTCGCTTTATTTCGTATGGTACGGCATCGTCATTACCAGAGCGAGTTACGCAGCGGGCTCGATCAACATCAAGACGCTGGTGACGCCGGAATGGTGGACGCTCGCGCCTTTGCCGATTGCCTTTGCGCTGGTGGCGATCGAATTCATCTTCCGCATGCACCGGCTTTCGACCGCCGAAGTCGGCCTGCGCGACGATGCGATTTCGGCGGCTTGAGGCGGGCCGGCGATGATCATGTCCTGGCAAGCCGCCTCGCTGTTCCTGCTGGGTGGATCGACCGTCCTCCTGTTGCTGGGCATGCCGGTCGCGATCTCCTTCGTGGCGATCAATATTGCCGGCGCCCTCCTCTTCCTGGGCGGCGAGGCCGGCCTTCAGCAGGTGGCCCGCAATAGCATCGCGGCGACGTTGAACTTTTCCCTGACGCCTATTCCGCTCTTCATCCTCATGGGCGAAGTGTTGTTTCACACCGGCCTTGCCATCAAGGTGATCGACGGCATCGAACGGATCGTTCGCCAAGTGCCGGGACGGCTCGCCGTTGTCACCGTCGTTGCCGGTACGATCTTCTCGGCTATTTCCGGCTCGACCATCGCGACGACGGCCATGCTGGGCTCGCTGATGCTGCCGGTCATGTTAAGGCGCGGCTACGACCCTGTGCTGGCCACCGGCCCGATCATGGCCATCGGGGCGGTCGACATGCTGATCCCGCCCTCGGCTTTGACGGTTCTGCTCGGCAGTCTTTCGGGCATTTCGATTTCGAAGCTGCTGATCGGCGGCATCGTGCCCGGGCTCATTCTGAGCGTCGCCTTTGTCGCCTACATCGTCATCCGCGTGCTGACCCGGCCCGAACTCGCGCCCGCGGCCCCGATCGAACGCAAGACCGGCTGGGCGCGTTATGAATTGCTGGTGCTTTATGTGCTGCCTCTGGCATCGATCTTTGTCGTCGTGGTCGGCGCGATGTCAGCCGGCCTGGCGACGCCGACGGAGTGCGCCGCTCTCGGCGCGCTCGCCACCATGGCGCTGGCGGCGGTTTACCGCGTCATCACCGTCGACAATCTGATGCGCGCTTTGCGCGGCACGGTCGCGATTTCGGGAATGATCCTGTTCATTATTCTGGGCGCCACCACCTTCGCCCAGATCTTGAGCTTTTCCGGCGCCACGCAAGGACTGGTCGCCGCCATACTCGGGCATGGCCTGTCGCCGATGGCGATCGTTGTCGGCATGATGCTGCTTTTGATTTTCCTCGGCATCTTCGTGGATCAGGTCAGTATGATGCTGATCACGTTGCCGGTGTTCATGCCGGTGGTGCAGCAGCTCGGCATCGATCCGATCTGGTTCGGCGTGCTCTATCTGATCTGCATGCAGCTAGGCTTGCTGATGCCGCCGCACGGCCTCCTGCTGATGACGATGAAGGGCGTGGCGCCGCCGCAGGTCACCATGGCGCATATCTTCCGGGCGGTGCTGCCTTACATCGCGATGAGCCTGGTCCTGCTGGCGGCCCTGCTCGCTTACCCTCCGCTCGCAACCTGGCTGCCGGGCCGTTAGAGGAGCAAGCCGCTGGCATTCCCAAAAGCGGCTCTATTCCCCCCTACATCGCCCTCTGCTTATGCCCGCACTCCTTGCACTTGAACTCCACCCGCGTCTCGCCCGGCGCGGCGGTCACGCGGTTGGACGCGCCGCACTTGCCGCACTTCGCCTCGATGCGGGTGTCGCCGCGCTTCACGGCGACGGTCTTCTTCTCCATCGCCTCTTTCACCAGCCGCTCGGCTTCCGCGCGCATTGCTTCTTTGGACATTCTTCCCGCCTGTGCCGTTGCCATCGGGCGGATGGCTAGCATTAGACCGCGACGATTGGCAAACCCGTGCGGCCTGCCCGCTTCCGCCCGGGGCGGCAGGAACCTTCCCGGCCCGCCGCGCATTCTGCTCCCGCCAAGAGCAGTCGAGCTTCGCCGGGAGGTTCGTCCATGAACACCAATCTTAACCCCGCCGAGCTGCGGCGCTGGGCGGCGCAATGCGACGCGCGCGCCAGGGACCCCATGATCACGGGCGCCGAGTACGAGCGGCTGACCGCCATGCGCGACGGCCTGCTCTCGGTCGCGCAAAATCAGGAATGGCTGGAAGGCATCGCCTTCAAGCAGGCGGGCTAGGCGCCGCGCGCGTTTTGCGAAGGGGCAATTTTTGCTCGCTCCGCAGCGTCGTCCTGTTCGCCGGCTGAGCCTCGCCCGCGCGGGACCCTCCTTTGTGCGCTGCACGCGGCGGGCCGCGTCACGAAAGCTTTTCGGTCTTGTCACCGGACCTTCACCGCACGGTCTAAGCGCCGCCATGATCTGCCTCTAGGCAACATGCTCGAGGGGTTGGGTTCGACGCAGGAGGCCGAGACATGCAGCTTCAAGTTCACGCGGCTGAGCTCTCATCGATCCGCGCCTTCGCCGCGCCGGCGCGCTGCCCGCATTGCGGCGATTGGATGGTCGCGCCCGTCTGCTCGGAGTTCGTCGAGGGCGGCGAAATCCGCCACCACTGGGAATGCGACGCCTGTGGAGAAGCCTCCTCCACCGCCATCCCGCTGACCGGACCGTGAACGGGCGGTGCCGGAATAGCTGCTAGGCTGCGGGTGTTGTCTTTGCGGGGCGTCACCGCGCCCCGCCAGGGAGGAGCACACATGACCACCTTTTCCGTGCGGTCCATGCTGGCCGCCGTCGCCTGCGCCGCCGCGCTCGTTTTGGGCGCGCCGTCGATCGCCAGCGCCATCGACCTGAAGGCCGATCTGAAGGCGTCCAACGAGGTCCCGCCCACCGACAGCAAGGGCTCGGGCGCCGTCACCCTCACCTATGACCCGGCCAGCAAGAAGCTGAGCTGGAAGGGCACGTTCACGGGCCTGTCCGGCCCGCCCACCGCCGCCCATTTCCACGCCGCCGAAGCCGGCAAGAACGGCGGCGTCGCGGTGCCGATCTTCGCTGGCGCCACCGCCAAGAGCCCGTTCGAGGGCTCGGCCACCCTCACCGACCCGCAGGCCGCCGACCTGATGGCCGGCCGCTGGTACGTGAATATTCATACCGACGCCCACAAGGCCGGCGAGATCCGCGGCCAGGTGCTCAAGTAAGCCGCGTCTAAGTCCCGCAAATCCCCTCGCCCGCCGGCCCCACCGGCGGGCTTTTCTATCGCGCATGCCTTGCGCGCATGCGTTGTGCGCATGACGCGCTTTGCGTCCGGCCGCGGCAGGATTTATGGTCGCCGCCACGCGGACCTAACCCCCCAAGAACACTGAGGTAACCCCCATGGCGCAGGGCAACGGCCAGGCCCCCTTCCTGATCTCCGGCGGCGGCATCGGCGGGCTCATCACGGCCTACGCGCTCGCGCACAAGGGCTTACCGGTCCGCCTGTTCGAGCAGTCGAGCGAATTCCGCGAGGTCGGCGCCGGCATTCAGCTCGGCCCCAACATCTTCCGCGTGCTGGAGAAGGTCGGCCTCAAGGACGCCGTGCTCGCCGACGCCCACATCCCGCCGGCGCAGGAGATGCGCGACGCGCTCACCGGCAAGCTCATTGCCCGCATTCCGCTCGACGAGAAATTCTCGCAGCGCTTCGGCCAACCTTACGGCGTCACCCACCGCGCCGACATCCACGGTGCTTTCCTCAAGGCCTGCCAGAGCTCGAACCTGATCACGCTCGAGACCAGCCGCAAGGTCGAGTCCTACGAGGACCACGGCGACCGCGTCTCGGTTCTGCTCAACAACGGCGAGACCGCCGAAGGCCGCGCGCTGATCGGCTGCGACGGCATGTGGTCGGCGATCCGCGAGCGTCTGGTCGGCGACGGCAAGCCGCGCGTCTCCGGCCACATCGCCTACCGCGCCGTGCTGCGCCGCGATCAGGTGCCGGACGACCTGTGGCGGCCCGAAGTCGTGCTCTGGGCCGGCCCGCGCGCGCACTTCGTGCATTACCCGCTGCGCCGCGGCGAGCTGTTCAACCTGGTCGCCGTCTTCCATTCCGACCATTACGAGGAAGGCTGGAACGCGGAAGGCAGCAAGGAGGTGCTGTGGAAGCACTTCGACATGCAGGTGCCGCAGGTCAAGCGTCTCTTGGAGCGCATCGAGACCTGGCGCCTGTGGGTGCTGTGCGACCGCGAGCCGGTGAAGAACTGGTCGTCGAACCGCGTCACGCTTTTGGGCGACGCCGCGCATCCGATGCTGCAATATCTCGCGCAAGGCGCCTGCATGGCGACCGAGGACGCCATCGTGCTGGCGGAAAAGGTTGCGGCGCAGCCCGACAACTTGCCGGCCGCCTTCCAGGCCTACCAGAACGAGCGCTATCTGCGCACGGGCCGCACGCAGATCATGGCGCGCGTCTATGGCGAGTTCTATCACGCGCGCGGCGTCGCCGCCGAATTGCGCGACATGGCGGTCGGCGGCCGCACCACCGAGCAGGCTTACGACGGCATCGCCTGGCTCTACGGCGGGCCTTAACGCACCGACGCCTTGTCGCGGATGGCCCCGCGCAGCACCGCGTAGAGCACGACGGCGTTGAGGATGTGCCAGAGGAAATGGGTGCCCACGGGCAGTGCGCCGCAGACGTCAAGGTCGACGATGCGCAGGACCAGCGCGGCCGTGAAAGCCGCCGCCGCGATCAGCATGGCCTGCCCGGCCGGCCGCGCCCGCACCATCCAGCCGATCGCGATCAGCGCGGCCAGCGCCGGGAAATAACCCGACGACCCGTTGAGCACCGCACGCGGCACCAGCGACGCCAGACCGTTCGACAGCAGGATGAAGCCGGCCAGCAGGGCGAGCGACCAAGGCCATGACAGCTTGAGGAAGCGCCGCAGGGCCAGCAGGAAATAGCCATAGATGAAAATGCCGATCGGGATGACGTCGAGCAGCATGGCGCCGCGCGTCGCCCACGTGTGGAACGCGAACGAGCCGAGCCCGACCGCCGCCGCCACCAGGATCAGCGCGAGGATGGCGAGATCGCCCCGCCCCTCGCGCCGCCACAGCACGAAGGCGGCCCAGGCCGCGATGAGGAAGGCGGCGTTGCTCAGCGCGTTGACCGGCTCCGCCCAGAAGGACGGGCCGAGGCGCTCGCAATAAAGGTCGATCGGGGTCGTCCACATGGCAGAACGGGGACGGATCGCTCCGTCCCCGCCTTCGTCTCGTGACGCCGGCCGGCGTTACTTGCGCTCGATGCCGGCCTTGTCGATGACCGCGTTCCACTTCTTGATGTCGGCGGTCAGCCGCTTCATCAGTTCGTCCGGCGTGCTCGCCTGCGCGGTGACGCCGACCTTGGCGAAGTTGGCCTTCACGTCGGGCAGCGCCAGCACTTCGTGCATGGCCTTGTTCATCTTGTCGATGGCTTCCTTCGGCGTGCCCTTGGGCGCGAATACGCCGTTCCAGGACTCCACCTCGTAGCCCTTCACGCCCGCCTCATCGACGGTCGGAACGCTCGATCCCGCTGCGCGCTTGGGCGAGGACGACGCCAGCACCTTGAGCTTGCCGTCGTTGACCTGGCCCTGGATCGCCGGCGGGAACTCGACCAGCATCTGCACGTCGTTGCGCAACAGCGCCACGACGATTTCGGGCGAGTTCTTGTACGGCACGATCACGACGTTGAGGTCGGCCATCGACTTGAACAGTTCGGCGCCGAGATTCTGCGTGCCGCCGACCGCGATGGTGCCGATGTTGAGCTTGCCCGGGTTGGCCTTCGCCGCCTTGATGAAATCGCCGAGCGTCTTGTACTCGGACGCCGCGTTGACCGCGAACACCAGGTCGAACAGGCCGAGCGTCGAGACCATCTCGAAGTCCTTGACCGGGTCGAACGGCAGCGCCTTGAACGCCGCGACGCTGATCGCGGTGCCGTTGGTGACCAGCCCCATTGTGTAGCCGTCGGGCGCAGCGCTGGTGACGGCGCGCGCGGCATTGATGCCGCCGGGGCCCGGCATGTTCTCGATCACGACGCGCTGGCCGAGCTTCTCGGTGAGCTTGTCGGCCATGATGCGCGAGGTGACGTCGGCGACGCCGCCGGCGCCGAACGGCAGCACGAGCCTGATCGGCTTTTCCGGCCAGGCGGCCTGCGCCTGGCCCGCCGGCAGCAGCCCCGCCAGCGCGAGCGCGAATATCCCGGGCAGCGCCCGGCGCGTGAAATTGAAAAGTCCCTTGCCCATCGTGCGTTCCTCCAATGAAATATTTTCTTGTCAGCGCCCAAAACCATAGAGCCGGGCCGGATTGTCCACCAGCACGCGCTTTTGCGCCAGCGCCTCGGGCGCGAATTGCGGCACCAGGTCGACCAGGTCGGCCTCGTCGGCCTCGTGGGTGGCGTTCGGGTGCGGGAAATCGGTGCCCCACAGCACGCGCTCGGGCGCCGCCCGGACGATGGCGCGCGCGATCGGCACCGCCTTGTCGTAGGGCGGCATGTCGATGCGTTCGGAGCCGCACACCTTGATCCAGCAGTTTTCGAGCTTGGCGAGCTCGAGCAGCGCTTTGAGAGGCGGCTGGTTGACGCCATCTTTGGCGGGAACCCGGCCCTGGTGGTCGACGATGAAGGGCAGTGGCAGCTTGCGCATCATGTCCGACAGCGGAACGATGTCGGGCGCGTCGATGTGCAGCACGACGTGCCAGCCGCGCCCCTTGATACGGTCGATGACGCGGTCGAACACCGCCATGTCGGGCGCGCCGCCGAGATGCTTGACGAAGTTGAAGCGCACGCCGCGCACGCCGCCCTTGTCGAGCGCGTCGAAATCCTTGTCGGTGAATCCGTCGTCGACAATGGCGACGCCGCGGTAGCGCTGCGGGTCGGACGCAATGCAGTCGAGCATGGCGGCGTTGTCGGTGCCGTGGCAGCTCGCCTGCACGATCACCGCGCGCGCGATGCCGAGATGGTCGTGTAGCGCGCGCAGCATTTCCTTCGGCGCGTCGGCCGGCGTGTAGCGGCGGTTCGGGGCGTAGGGAAAGCGGCTCCCCGGCCCGAACACGTGGCAATGGGCGTCGCAGGTGCCCGGCGGCAGCTTGAAACGCGGCTTTCGGCGATGATTGAGAAAACCGGCGTGGATATTCATGTGTTCTCCCGACTGTCGCCGTCCGGGATAGCGAAGGCCTGGGCATGTGACAATCCCAGTCCCGCCCTCATCCTTCGAGACGGGCGCTGCGCACCCTCCTCAGGATGAGGGTCATACTCACCGCGCCGGAATATCCCCCCGTTGCCACCCCGCCATCGTCTCCGCGCGGAAGTCGCCGAAACGCCCTTGCTCGATGGCCTCCCGCATCCCCGTCATCAGCGTCTGGTAATAGGCCAGGTTGACGGTCGAGAGCAGCACCTGGCCGAGCATCTCGTTGGCCTTGGTGAGGTGGTGCAGATAGGCGCGCGAATAGCTGCGCGCCGCGGCGTGCGGGCTTGTCCCGTCGAGCGGGCGCCGGTCGTCGGCGTGCCGCGCGTTGGCGAGGTTGATGGCGCCGAAGCGCGTGAAGGCCGTGCCGTGGCGGCCGTTGCGGGTCGGCATCACGCAGTCGAACATGTCGATGCCGCGCGCCACGGCTTCGATCAAGTCGTGCGGCGTGCCGACGCCCATCAGGTAACGCGGCTTGTCCGCCGGCAATTGCGGCGCGGTCTCCTCGACCACCTTGAGCATCACATCTTGCGGCTCGCCCACCGCCAGGCCGCCGATGGCGTAGCCCTCGAAATCCATGCCGGTCAATTCGCGCGCGCTCTCGGCGCGCAAGGCCAGATCGTCACCCCCCTGGACGATGCCGAAGAGGGCTCGCCCTCCGCGCATTGACGGCTCGAACGCACGGCGCGAGCGCTCGGCCCAGCGCAGCGACAATTCCATCGCCCGCTTGATCTCGTCGCGCGACGCCGGCAGCCGCAGGCATTCGTCGAGCTGCATGGAGATGTCGGCGCCGAGCAGCGCCTGAATCTCGATGGCGCGCTCCGGCGTCAATTCGAACATGGTGCCGTCGAGATGCGAACGGAAGGTGACGCCCTGCTCGGTCAGCTTTCTAAGCTGAGAGAGCGACATCACCTGGAAGCCGCCCGAGTCCGTCAGGATGGGCTTTTCCCAGTTCATGAACGTGTGCAGGCCGCCGAGCGCGGCGATGCGCTCCGGCCCCGGCCGCAGCATCAGGTGATAGGTGTTGCCGAGCACGATCTCGGCGCCGGTCTCCGCCACGTCCTCCGGATGCAGCCCCTTCACCGTGCCTTGCGTGCCGACCGGCATGAAGGCCGGCGTCTGCACCGCGCCGTGCGGCGTTACGAATTCGCCGCGCCGGGCGGCGCCGTCGGTTTTGTGCAGGGTGAAGGAGAAGGGCTCGTGCATTTTCAACTATTAGCAGACTGGCACTGACTCGTGTCCCGGGCGCAGCGCAACACGTTAGTGGTGCGCTGCAGACCCGGGGCCCCGGTTTCTTCAACAGCAAGCTGGGCCCCGGATCTGCGGCGCATCACTTCGCCTTCGGCTCGTGCTGCACCGCGTCCGGGGCACGAGAGGCTGGGTGCAACAAACAGGCATCGCCGTAAGAGTAAAACCGATAGCCGTTCTGGATGGCATGCGCATAGGCCCGCTTCATCGTGTCCAGCCCGCTGAAGGCCGCCACCAGCATGAACAGCGTCGAGCGCGGCAAATGGAAATTGGTCAGCATCAGGTCCACCGCCTTGAAGCGGTAGCCGGGCGTGATGAAGATCGCGGTCTCGCCGGCAAAAGCTTTCAGTTTGCCGTCCTCGCCGGCCGCGCTTTCCAGCAGCCGCAGCGCGGTCGAGCCGACCGCCACGATGCGCCCGCCCTTGGCGCGCGCCGCGTTCAAGGCATCCGCCGTCTCGGCCGACAGCGAGCCGAACTCGGCATGCATCTTATGGCCTTCGGTGTCCTCGGCCTTCACCGGCAGGAAGGTGCCGGCGCCGACATGCAGGGTGACCTTGTGCACCGCCACCCCGCGCGCGGCGAGCTTGGCCAGCAACGCGTCGGTGAAATGCAGCCCGGCCGTCGGCGCCGCCACCGAGCCCTCGTCATGGGCGAAGACGGTCTGGTAGTCGGCCTTGTCGCGGTCGTCGGGCGCGCGCTTGGAGGCGATATAGGGCGGCAAAGGCATGTCGCCGCGCTCGGCGATCGCCTGGTCCAGCACCGGCCCATGGAAGGAAAATGAGAGGGTTACCTCCCCTCCCTCATCCTTATGTGAAACTTGAGCGTCGAGCTGACCGAGGAAACAGACGCGCCCCTCGTCGCCGAAGCGCAGGGTGTCGCCGACCTGGACTTTCTTGGCGCCGAGGATGAAGGCCTTCCAGGTCGAGCCGTCGACGCGCTTGATGAGCGTCGCTTCGATGGCCGGTTCGGCCTCCCCGCGCCCGATCCGCCGGCCCTTGAGCCGCGCCGCGATCACCTTGGAGTCGTTGACCACCAGGCAGTCGCCCGCGCGCAGCAGGTCCGGCAGGTCGCCGACGCTGCGGTCGTCGAGCCCTCCGCCCGGTTTCACCACCAGCAGCTTCGCCGCCTCGCGCGGATGCACCGGCCGCAGCGCGATGCGGTCGGCGGGCAGGTCGAAGTCGAACAGGTCGGTGCGCATTTCTTTTCTTATACCTCCCCCTGCAAGGGGGAGGTCGGCACGCGAAGCGTGCCGGGTGGGGGTCGCTTGCCGTTCGCTGCGAAGATGACCCCACCCCGACCGCCTGCGGCGGTCGACCCTCCCCTTTCAGGGGAGGGATAACCTACGCCCCCATCGTCGCCTTGACGATCTTGTCCGGATT
>JALHRB010000023.1 GCA_022841665.1 Pseudolabrys sp. | reverse complement strand
CGCGCTGGCCGTGCGCTGAGGCGGCGGCGCCTGCCGCGTCGGCTCTGGCATCGGAACGGCCGACGGCGCCGCGTCGGCAATGGCGGCGGAGCCGTCCGGGTGAATGGCGATGGTACGGATCTTCTTCGGCTCGCTGCCGACGACGCCGCTGCCCATGGCGGCGACACTGGTGGACGCGGGGTCGCGCTGGCCCGGGAAGACGACGCCGGCCGGCTTGTCGCGCATCTCGATCGGCTGCTCTTCGCGCGAAACGAGCCTCTCGCTCGACGCCCCGCCGACGCGGTCGGTGATCAGCTTGTTGGAGGCGGCGTCCTTGGTCGCGCCGGCCGGCACGACTTTGCTCGGCGCGGTGTCGGCTTTGATCACGGGCGGTTGGCCGCCGCTCGACGAACCGAACAGCGCGCGATAGCCGAAGGCACCGGCGGTGCCCAGCACGGCGAGCGCGAAGACCCCGGCGATGACCAGGATGCCCATGCGCCGGCGCGACGGCGGGGCGTCATCGTAATAGTCGTCGTGCTCGGCGCTGTAGGGCGCATTGGCCGGATCGTAGGGCGCAGCGTCATAGGCGGCATGGCCGGCGGCTTCGCCGCGCTGCGTGAGATACGCGGGAATCTGATTTTCGGACGCGTAAGCGTCGGTTCCGGCGGGCTGATAATAGCCCTGCTGGCCATAGCCGGGCGCTGCATAGGCTTGCGTCTCGGCCTGATGCGGCTCGGGCGCGATGGTATGCGGTGCATAGCCGGCAGACTGTTGCTGCTGGGGCTGCGACCAATCGGTGGCGGGCGCGGCCGGCTGCGCGGCCGGACGGCGCGCATTGTCGCGGGCGTATTCGCCGAAGGGATCGCTCTGGCCGATCAGGCGCGCAAGTTCCGCCAGCGGATCGCTGCCGGACGGCTTGGCCTGCCCGCCGCGCGCGACCGTGTCGTTGGAACGGTAAGGTCGCTGATCGTCCGCCATTCGGTCCCCGGTTATCGCGCGCGGCGCTGCGCGCTCTTGTCCCGCCCGATGCTCAAAGCCGCAAAAAAAAGCGCGGCCGGCGGCGAGCTAACGCATCTCTTCCGGCGCCTCGACCCCAAGCAGCGCGAGGCCGGCGGCGAGCACGGTCACGATCCCCTGCACCAAAGCGAGCCGCGCTGCGGTCGTTTCTGGATCATTCTGGATAATGAAGCGTAAATGAGGCAAGTCTTTTCCGCGCGTCCAATGGGCGTGAAATTCGCTTGCCAATTCATAGAGATAGAATGCAACCCGGTGCGGCTCATGGGCCGCGGCGGCCGCCTCGATATGGCGCGGCCAGGCCGCGATCCGGCGCAAAATGGCCAGTTCACCCGGATCCGTGAGCTTCTCGACCGGCGCCTTGGCGAGGAAGGCCGCGCGGGCCCCCGCCTCAACCGGCAGCTGCGGCATCTCCTCGCGCGCGTTGCGGAAGATGGAGGCGGCGCGGGCGTGGCCGTACTGGACGTAGAAAACCGGATTCTCCCGGCTGTGCTCGATGACCTTGGCGAGGTCGAAGTCGAGCGGCGCGTCGTTCTTGCGGTAGAGCATGTCGAAGCGCACCGCCGAGCGGCCGACCTCCGCCACCACCTCGCGCAGCATGATGTAGTCGCCGGCCCGCTTGGACATCTTCACCGGCTCGCCGGCGCGCAACAGCTTCACGAGTTGTACCAGCTTGATGTCGAGATCGGCCTTGCCGCCGGACAGCGCCTTGACCGCCGCCTGCATGCGCTTGACGTAGCCGCCATGGTCGGCGCCCCAGACGTCGATCAGGTGCTTGAAGCCGCGGTCGAGCTTCGACTTGTGATAGGCGATGTCGGTGGCGAAATACGTGTAGCTGTCGTCCGACTTCTTCAGCGGGCGGTCGACGTCGTCGCCGAAGGCGGTCGAGCGGAACAGCGTCTGCTCGCGGTCTTCCCAGTCCTCCACCGCGCCGCTTTTGGGCGGCGGCAGGCGGCCTTCGAAAACGTGGCCCTGCGCGCGCAGCCAGTCGATCGTGGCGGCGACCTGGTCAGCGGGCTTGTCGCTGGCGGGCGCGTTCGAAAACGGATCGGGCTCCTCGCCCTCGATCAGCGAGCGCTCGGAGAAGAACACCTCCGGCACGATGCCGAGCGCCATGAGGTCGTTGCGGATTTCCGCCATCATCATGTCGGTCGCGCGCCGGCGCACGATCGGCAGCCATTCGGCTTCCGGCATGGCTTTGAGCCTGTCGCCGTAGTCGGTGGCGAGTTCGGCCCCGCATTCCTTGAGATAGTCGCCGGGATAGAGGCCCTCGGGGATGTCGATGGTTTCGCCCAGCGCCTCGCGGTAGCGCACGAAGGCGGAGCGCGCCAGCACGTCGACCTGAGCGCCGGCGTCGTTGATGTAGTATTCGCGCGTCACCTTGTAGCCGGCGAAGGCCAGAAGGCTGGCGAGCGCGTCGCCGAACACCGCGCCGCGCCCGTGGCCGACATGCAAGGGCCCGGTCGGGTTGGCGGAGACGTATTCGACGTTGACCGGCTCGCCCTGCCCCATCCGGCTGCGGCCGTAATCGACGCCGGCGGCCAGCGCCTGGCGCAGCGCCTCGCTCCAGACATGGGATTTCAGGGTGAGGTTGATGAAGCCTGGCCCGGCGACGTCGACCTTCTCGACGTCGGGCTCGGCGCGGAGCCGCTCGGCGATGGCCTCCGCCAGTTCGCGCGGTTTCTTGCCGGCGTCCTTGGCCAGCACCATGGCGGCATTGGTGGCCATGTCGCCATGGCTGGCGTCGCGCGGCGGCTCCACCACGATGCGGGCCAGATCGGCACCGGGTCCCACGAGCGGCGCGGCGGCGGCGCGGACGCGGGCGAGCATGGTGGCGAAGAGGTGTGGAGCCGGATTCGGCGCGGACGCGGTCATAACGCGCTGCGGGTAGAGGATTTGCGAGGGTGAGTCAAAGGCGACGACTTCGCCTTGCCTTCCCCGCCGCACCGGGGCCGTCAGCCGAATTTCACAAACAGCTTGCCGAAGGCCGGCTTCACCTTGGCGCGCGCGGCCTTGATCTTGTCGGCGTCGCCGGCGCGGGCCGCCGTCTGCAGATCGCGCACGGCATCGAGCAGCGCGGCGAGCGTCGGCGCAAAGTCGGCGGCCTTTTCGGCGTCCGGTGGCGGCAGCTTCTTCAATTCCTCGCCCAGGTGGACCAGAACCGCGACGTCCTCGACGAGTGAGGTGATGCCGGAGGCGGAGAATCCGCCATAAGGTTTGCTCACGACCTCCTCCATCGTGTGATGGAAGGCGTCGATGCGGTCGGAATAAGCGATCACCCCGTTGCGGGCCCGCAGTTCGGCCAGCCGCTCCCGCACTGCCTCCAGCGTCAGGTGCGCCGCGGCAATGTCGCCCTTGGCGACCTCCCCGCTTGCGCGCGCCACGACCGCGCCAACCTCATCGAGCGTTTCGGCCCATCGGGCATCTTCGGCGAAATGCGGCGGCGGGCTGTTTCGATACCTGGCCACGAACGCCGACCAACTGGATTGGAATGCACCCACCGCCTTCTCGCTGCCTTCGCGGTTCGGGGTATTGGTGACGGCTAGCGCGCCCCGGTAGCCGGCGTAGGTCTGACGGAAAGCGGCGTTGAAATCCGCGATAGGCCCGCCGAGAGCGGCCGACGCGAGCGTAACGAACACCAGACAACTCACAAGAGAGACGAAGCGGGAGAGAGTCATGAAAGGTTTCCAAGCGGGGACCGGTCCTCCTGATATGGGGACCGGCGGCGAGGAACCTTGCGCTAGGTCAATTATGTGCGGCCTTCAAAGCGGGGCCTCGCGCATGACATCCTCGAGCGCCTCCTCGTCGAGAGGTTCGGGAGCGCGCTCGGCCGACGGCCTATCGGCCGCATCGGATCGCTCCGGCTGACGCGGTGGCCTCTCTTTGCCGGGCACCGCATCTGGGATGGGCTTGTTTTTGTCCATATCGGATCAACCAACAAACGGACCATCCGGTTCCTGCGCGCGCCGCGCCTTTGCGTGCATGACCGCACGCCAGGCGAACACAATCGCCGGCCCAAGCGTGGTGCCTGGACCGGGATAGCTGCCGCCCATGACGGAGGCCATGTCGTTGCCGCAGGCATAGAGCCCGGGGATCGCCTCGCCCTCGGCCGAGAGCACGCGCGCATCGGCGTCGGTGGAAAGTCCCGTGCTCACCGCGATGTCGGCTGGCCAGACTGCAAGCGCATAGAAAGGCGGGACCGCCACCGGTCCGATGCAGGGGTTCGGCGTGTGCTGCGCGTCGCCGTTGAAGCGGTTGAGCTCGGTTTCGCCCTTGCCGAAATCGACATCGACGCCAGTTTTGGCAAAGCCGTTGTGGCGCGCGACGGTTTCGCGCAGTTGCGTGGCATCGACACCGATCTTGCCGGCAAGCGCGTCGAGCGTGAGCGCGCTCAGAAGGTAGCCGTTCTCGACGAATTTCCACGGATGCCGATGGCCCGGGTAGACCACACCGAGACCATAGCGGCGTAAAAAGTCCGCGTCGCAGATGAGCCATGCCGGACAGGTCGGCACGCTCTTGTGGCTCTCGAACATCGCTAGCACGAAGTCATGATACGAGCAGGCCTCGTTGAGGAAACGGCGGCCGGCGCCGTTCACCGCGATCAGCCCGGGCTTGGCCCGGTCGAGGACGAGATGCGGAAACAAGCCTTCGCTGCCGTCCGCCCGCGGCACACGCGATACCGGTGTCCACAATCCGCTGGTGCAGCGTTCGGGTGCGATCGCAGCACCCAGCCGCTCGCCGATGTCAACACCGTCGCCGCAGTTGCCGGAAAAGCTCATCGAATGCGCGGGTACTGGCTGTGGCATGAACCGATCGCGAAAGCGCTTGTTGTGCGCATAGCCGCCGGTCGCCAGCACGACGCCCTTGCGCGCCTTCACCACCATGTCCTTGCCGCCGACGCGCAGCCGCGCGCCGGTGACGCCGCGCCGATCGCCGATGACATCGACGATCTCGCCGCCGAACAGGATCGGCACACCGCGCTTGCGCAGGCTGTAATAGAGCCGGCCGATCAGCGCATTGCCCATCATGATGCGCGTGCCGCGCGGATAGCGGATGCGGTCGACGAGATAGCGCGCGAAAAGCTTCGCGGCATAGATGAAATTGGACAGTGATCGGAAGCGGCCGAGCAACGGCGGTATGTCGGCTTTGCCGATCATCATGCCACCGAACAGCATGAACTCGGCGATGGGCGGCCGCACGCGCGCAAAATCGGCGCCGAGTTTTCTGCCGTCGAACGGTTTTGGAATGATGGCACGGCCGGCGAGAGCGGCGCCCGGCAGATTGCTGCGATAGTCGGGATGCGGCCCGCAAGGGATGAACCTGACCTCGCTGCGCGCGGCGAGATCGTCGATCACGTCCGGGCCACTTTGGAGGTAGGCGTCGCGTAGCGCGCGGTTGGTGCCCTCGCCGATCAATGCGTCGAGATACTTGTCGGCTGCCTCGGCGCTGTCGGAAAAGCCGGCCGCTCGGCTTTGCCGGTTGCCGGGTATCCACAAGGTGCCGGCCGACGTCGCACCGGTCCCGCCGACCTGGTCGGATTTCTCGCAGAGCAGCACATCGAGACCCTCGAGCGAGGCGACCAGGGCTGCGGTCATGCCCGCGGGTCCGGCGCCAGCGATCAGGAGGTCGACGTCGCGCTCATCCATGCCTTCACCGCAGCTCCGGCGTGGTCTTGAAATAGCGCGCGTGCTCGGCGAGCGCGTAGCGGTCGGTCATGCCGGCGATGAAATCGGCGATGCGGCGCGCGCGGCCGCTCTCGCCCATGCGCTCAAGCCCCTCGCCCCATTCGTCCGGCAGGTCGGCGGGCTTGGCCGTGAAGTGCGCAAACAGGTCGCGCACCACGGCCTCGGCGTCGCCCATCACGCGCATCACCCGGTCGTGCCGGTACATGCGGGGATAGAGAAAGCCTTTGATGGCCTTGTCGGACTGCTCCATCGCCGGCGAGAAGGCGATGACCGGCGCCTGCGCGTGACGCACCTCGGCGGCGTTGCGCGGCGCCAACGCCGCAAGGCGGCGGGCGCTTTCCGCGCTCACCTCCTCGATCATGCGCGTGATCAGCCGGCGCACCAGTTCGTGCACGCGGCGCGCCGGATCGAGCCCCGGCCAGGCGGCATCGGTCTCGCGCAGGATGTCACCGATGAGCGGCACCGCCGCGATGTCGGGAAGCGTGAACAGGTCGGCGCGCAGGCCGTCGTCGATGTCGTGGGCGTCATAGGCGATGTCGTCGGCGATCGCCGCGACCTGCGCCTCAGCGCTGGCGAAGGTGGCGATTTCGAGATCGTGGATGCGCGCATAGGCCGCGATCGGCGCCGGCACGCCGCGCTCGGCATAGCGCGCGGTCGGCTGCCCGCGCGCGTCGGTGAGCGGCCCGTTGTGCTTGACCAGGCCCTCCAGCGTCTCCCAGGTCAGGTTGAGGCCGTCGAAGCCGGCATAGCGCCGCTCCAGGTCGGTGACGATGCGCAGGGCCTGGGCGTTGTGGTCGAAGCCGCCATAATCCCGCACGCAGGCGTCGAGCGCGCGCTCGCCGGCATGGCCGAAGGGCGAATGGCCGAGGTCGTGCGCCAGCGCCGCCGCTTCCGCCAGGTCCTCGTCGAGCCCGAGCGCGCGCGCGAGCGACCGGGCGATCTGCACCACTTCGAGCGTATGGGTCAGCCGCGTGCGGTAATGGTCGCCCTCGTGGTAGACGAACACTTGCGTCTTGTGCGCCAGGCGGCGGAAGGCGGCGGAATGGATGATCCTGTCGCAATCCCGGCGGAAGTCGTTGCGCGACGCGCTGGGGACCTCCGGGAAGCGGCGGCCGCGGCTTAGGGCCGGGTCGGCGGCATAGGGCGCGCGCGCGATGGAGGTTGCGATGGCCATGCTTTTGAGCGCCCTGCCCCGGTTTTGCACCGATTGACCTTGCGGTCCGCCGCACTTAACTATCGGTAAGGGCGTCTGCCAATAGGATAGATCACAATAGGGAAGATCATGGACGCGAGCGTGACGGTCAGCGAACGGGCGGTGCAGCGGATCGGCCAGATTCTCAAGGCCGAGCCGGAAGGCACCATGCTGCGAGTCTCGGTGGAGGGCGGCGGCTGCTCCGGCTTCCAGTACAAGTTCGACATGGAGCGCGAGAAGGCCGCCGACGACCTGGTGATCGCGCGCGAGGGCGCGGTGGTGCTGATCGATCCCGTCTCGGTGAACTATATGGCCGGCTCCGAGATCGACTTCGTCGACGACCTGATCGGCGCCTCGTTCAAGATCAAGAACCCGCAGGCCAAGGCCGCCTGCGGCTGCGGCACCAGCTTCGCGCTGTAGCGCGCTTACTCGGCCGCCACTGCTGGCGGGGCTTCCCGCACTTCTTCGAGCTGCGGCTCGAGCCGGCGCTTCAAGAGCCGGTCGAAGCGGTCGAGATAGAGATAAATCACCGGCGTGATGTAGAGCGTCAAAAGCTGCGACAGCACCAGGCCGCCGACCACGGCGACGCCGAGCGGCTGGCGCAGTTCGGCGCCGGCGCCGGTGCCGAGCGCGATCGGCAGCGTGCCGAAGATGGCGGCGAAGGTCGTCATCATGATCGGGCGGAAGCGCAACAGGCAGGCCTCGCGGATCGCGGCCTCGGCCGACAAGCCGACGCGCCGGCGATCGAGCGCGAAGTCGATCATCATGATGGCGTTCTTCTTCACGATGCCGACCAGCATCACGATGCCGATCATGGCGATCACCGACAGGTCCATCTTGAACAGCATCAACGTCAGAATGGCGCCGATGCCGGCCGACGGCAGCCCTGAAATGATGGTGATCGGGTGGATGAAGCTCTCGTACAGGATGCCGAGCACCACGTAGGCGGCAAAGATCGCCGCCAGAATGAGGATGCCCTGCCCGCGCAGACTATCCTGGAACACCTGCGCGGTGCCCTGGAAGCCGGTGGCGATGCTGGCCGGCAGGTTCTCGTCGCGCTCGATCTTCTGGATCGCCTCCACCGCCTGGCCGAGCGAAAAGCCGGGCGCGAGGTTGAACGAGATGGTCACCGCCGGCTGCTGGCCCTGGTGGTTGACCTGCAGCGGCCCGACCGTGCGCGTGAAATGGGTGACCGCCGACAGCGGCACCGAAACGCCGGTCGAGGTCTTGAGATAGATGCGGTTGAGATCCTCGGGGCCGACCTGGAACTCGGGCTTGGTCTCCAGGATCACCTGGTAGTCGTTGGCCGGCGTGTAGATGGTGGCGACCTGGCGCGAGCCGAAGGCGTTGTAGAGCTCCTGGCGCACCTGATCGATGGTCAGCCCATAGACGCCGGCCTTCACGCGGTCGACCTCGACGCTGATCTGCGGGTTCTTGATGTAGAGGTCGGTGGTGACGTCGAGCAGGCCCGCCACTTGCGCGACCTTGTCGCGCATCAGCGGCGCCGAATGATAAAGCGCGTCGGTGTCGTTCGACGTGAGCGTGTACTGGTACTGGCTCTTGTTCAGCCGGCCGCCGAGATTGATGTTCTGGATCGGCTGAAAGAAAATCTGCATGCCCGGCACGACATTGGCGGTGCGGCGCAGGCGCGCGATGACGTCCGGCAGCTTGTCGCGCTCGTTGCGCGGCTTGAGCGCCACCAGCATGCGCCCGCTGTTGCCGACGGTGTTCGGGCCGCCGACGCCGACGGTCGAGTTCACATAGGCGACCGCCGGGTCCTTGCGCACGAGGTCGGCCACCTTGCGCTGGTGCTCGGCCATGGCGGCGAAGGAAATGTCGGTCTTGCCCTCGGTGATGCCGATCATGAAACCGGTGTCTTCGGTCGGGAAGAAGCCCTTTGGCACCACGACGTAGAGCCAGACCGTGCCGACGATGGTGGCGAGCGTCACCATCAGCATGATCGACTTGGCCTTGAGCACCAGGTCGAGCGACCACTCATAGGCGCGCAGCCACGCCTCGAACATCCGCTCGAAGGCGCGCAGCACGAAATTCTGCTTTTCGTCGGGCCGGTGGGCCTTGAGCACGCGCGCGCACAGCATGGGCGTGAGCGTCAGCGAGACGAAGCCGGAAACGATGATGGCGACCGTAATCGACACCGCGAACTCGCTGAACACGCGGCCGACCATGCCGCCCATCAGCAGTACCGGGATGAAGACCGCGATCAGCGAGAAGGTGATCGAGATAATCGTGAAGCCGATCTCGCGCGAGCCCTTCAGCGCGGCCTCGAACGGCCGCATGCCGCCTTCGATGTGGCGGACGATATTCTCCAGCATCACGATGGCGTCGTCGACCACGAAGCCGACCGACAGCGTGAGCGCCAGCAGCGTCATGTTGTTGATGGAGAAGCCGAACGCGTACATCGCCGCGCAGGTGCCGATCAGCGAGATCGGCACCGCCAGCGCCGGAATGATGGTGGCGGATACTTTGCGCAGGAACAGAAAGATCACCATGATCACGAGGCAGATCGCGATCGCCAGCGTCTCCTGCACGTCGAACACGGCGGCGCGGATCGACAGCGAGCGGTCGAACAGCGTCTGCATCTCGATCGCCGGCGGAATCTGCGCCCGCATCGCCGGGATCTTGGCGCGCACCATGTCCACCACCTCGACGGTGTTGGCGTCCGGCTGGCGCTGCACGGCCAGCACGATGGCGCGCGAGTCGTTGAACCAGGTAGCGATCCTGCTGTTCTCGACGCTGTCGATGACGTTGGCGACCTCGCTCAGCTTGATCGGCGCGCCGTTGCGGTAGGCCACGACCACGTCACGATAGGCCGAGGCCCTCTCCATGGCGCCGGTGGCGAGCAGCGTCACCGATTGCTGTGGGCCTTGCAGCGTGCCGACCGGGGCCGAAGAGTTGGCCTTGGCCACCACGGTGCGGATTTCGTCGAGCGAAATATTGCGCGCGGCGGCCGCGCGCGGGTCGACCTGCACGCGCACGGCGAATTTCTGCGCGCCGTAGACCAGCACCTGGGCGACGCCGGGCAATTGCGACAAGGTCGGCGCCAGCACCGTCTCGGCATAGTCGTTCAGCGCCGACAGCGGCATGGTGGTCGAGCGCATGCTGATGAACACGACCGGGAAGTCGCCCGGGTTCACCTTGCGGAAGAACGGCGGCGTCGTCATCTCGACCGGCAGGCGGCGCTGCGCCACCGCCAGCGCGGTCTGCACGTCGAGCGAGGCGCCGTCGATGTTGCGGCCGAGGTCGAACTGGATGGTGATCTGCGTCGTGCCGAGCGAGGACGACGAGTTCATCGACGAGATGCCGGAGATGGTCGAGAGCTGGCGCTCGATCGGCGAGGCGACCGAAGCCGCCATGGTCTCAGGGCTTGCGCCCGGCAACGTCGCGGTGATCTGAATGGTCGGGAAGTCGACCGCCGGCAGCGCCGCCACCGGCAGCAGCCGGTAGGCGAAGGCGCCGAACACGATCAGCGACGCCGTCATCAGCGTGGTGAGAACCGGGCGGCGGATGCAGACTTCCGAAATGTTCATGGCGCCCGCTCTTTCCCCCGAATGATCCGTCTCAGCTGCCCGCCGGCGGCTTGGCCGCGCCCGGCGCGTTGCGCGGATTGACGCGCGTGCCGTCCGACAGCAGCAGCTGCCCGTCGGTCACCACCGTCTCGCCGCCTTCCAGGCCGGACGCGATCACGGCTTCCGGCCCGGCCTGACGGGCGACGACAACGTTCTGAACCTTGGCGACGCCGTCCTTGACGAGGAAAACGAAATTGCCGGCCTGGCTGATCTGCACCGCGCTCGACGGCACCACCACCGCGTCCTCGACCCGCATGGTCATCTCGGCGGTGACGAGCGTGCCCGGCCAGAGCAGCTCATCCTTGTTCGGCATGGTGGCGCGGATCATGACCATGCCGGTGGCCGGATCGACCGTGTTCTCGATCATCGACACCGTGCCGGTGGCGCGCTTCTGCTCGCCCGGGATGATCGCTTCCACGGTCGCGGTCTCGGCCGCGATGGCCTGGCGGATGTCGGGCAAATTCTTCTGCGGCACCGCGAAGCTGACATAGACCGGCGAAACCTGGTTGATGGTCGCCATCGGGGCCGTGTCGGCCGGCCGCACGAAATTGCCGACCTTCACATTGGCCATGCTCATGCGGCCGGAGATCGGGGCGCGCACGGCGCAGTAGCCGAGCTGCACGCGCAGATTCTCGAGCTGCGCGCGGTTGGAATCGGCGGTGGCGCGCGCGACGTTGACCTGCGTCTGCGCGTTGTTGAGCGTGACGATCGGGGTGGCGTTGCGCGAGGCGAGTTCGGTGTAGCGTTCGACGTCGCGCAGCCCCTGCTCGAGCGTGGCCTGGGCGCCGTCGATGACCGCCTGCACGCGCTTCATGTCCGCTTCGATCTGGCGGCAGTCGAGCGTAAAGAGAAGATCGCCTTCCTTGACCAGCGCGCCGTCGGCGAAATGGACGCCGACAATGGCGGTCTCCAGCCGCGCCTTGAGCGCGACGCTGGCCATCGTGGTGACGCTGCCAAGGGCGTCGAGTCGGACCGGCACCTTTTTGCGTTCGGCCTGGCCGATTTCGACCGGCACCACGCGGGCAGCCTGCTGACGCGGCCGCGACGTCCCGTCAGTGGTCCAGAAACCGCGGGCTAGCACAACAACGCCGATCAGGGCCAGTACGCCGACCCCAAAAATCCATTTGCGTCTCGTCATCGGCAATGTTCGCTTCGATCCCGCTGATAGCGGCCCTGCCCGGCTCTTCCTCTCGGCGGAAATTTGGCGCGTCGACGTCAACCGGAATCCGGATTCATCGCTGCCGTCCTAGCATATTAACGGCCTCAGGTGCATATCCCTGCGGCGCCACTGGTAAACACGTCGCGAGCCCTGTTTATTCGGCGTTTACCCGTATTTCCCGCGCCTGGACCTTTCATGCGAATAGCCACCTGGAACGTCAATTCCATCCGCCAGCGGCTGGACCATTTGCAGACATGGCTGAAGGAACGACAGCCCGACATCGTCTGCCTGCAAGAGATCAAATGCATCGACGAGGCCTTTCCGCGCGAGCCGCTGGAGGCCCTCGGCTACAATGTCGCAGTGCACGGCCAGAAAACCTTCAACGGGGTGGCCCTGCTGTCGAAATACCCTTTCGACGAAGTGGCGCCCGGCCTGATCGGGCACGACGGCGACGTGCAGGCCCGCTTCCTGGAGGCGTTGGTCTCTACCAAGGCCGGCGTCCTGCGGGTGGTCAGCCTCTATCTGCCCAATGGCAACCCTGCAAATACGGACAAATACACGTACAAAATCAACTGGATGGATCGTCTTATTCAGTTTTCACGTGAGCGACTTAAACTGGAAGAGCCGATGTTGCTGTGCGGCGACTTCAATGTGATCCCGACGCCGGCCGACGCGCGGCGGCCGGAAGCCTGGGTCAACGACGCGCTCTTTCTGCCGAAGACGCGGGAAAAGTTCCGCGCGCTGACCAATCTCGGCCTCACCGACGCCATCCGCGCGGTTAGCGATTCGGACGAACTGTACTCGTTCTGGGACTACCAGGCCGGCGCCTTCCAGAAGAACGACGGCATCCGCATCGATCACCTGCTGCTATCGCCGCAGGCGGCCGACCGCCTCGCCGACGCCGGCATCGACAAGCACGTGCGCGGCTGGGAGAAGCCGTCCGACCACGTGCCGGTGTGGGTGGATCTGGCGATCGAGGGAAGGTGACGCTCTTGTCCCGGGCGCAGTGCATCGTGAGCGAAGCGAGCGGTGCGCTGCAGAACCGGGACGGTCGCAGATACGGCGTCTGATAAGACCCCGGATCGGGTTAATCGCGGCGCGTCTCGAGCCAGCGCTTGAGATAGACGCCGGCGAGCGCGCGCTCGTCCTCGGACGCCTGCTGCACGGCACTGTCATAGAGCTTGCCGATCCAGCTTTGCTGCTCCGTGCGCACATTGTCCTTGGCGACAGCCAGCCACATCAGCCCGCGCGCGGCCTGCCGCGGCACGTGATCGCCGGCAAACAGCATGGCGCCCAGCATGGCCTGCGCCTCGCACTGGCCCTTCTGCGCCGCCAGGGCGAACCAGCGCGCCGCCTGGCGCGGATCGTGCGGGGCGCCGGTGCCGTCGAGATAAAGGCGGGCGAGATAATACTGCGCGTCCGGGTCGCGGAAATAGGACGCCGCATAGGCGAACATTTCGCGCGCGCGCGCGGGATCGCGTTTCACGTCGGTCTTCGGGATGCCCTCGAGATAATAGTGCCCGAGTGAAACGAAAGCGTTGGCGACGAAGCGCGCCTGCGGCGCATTCGGATTGTCTTCGGCGTGCCGGTCGGCGATGCGGCGGAAATATTCGAAGGCCTTGAGATCGTTCTGCGTGACGCCGTCGCCTTCGGCGTACATGCGGCCGAGCTTCCACTGCGCGCCGGCGTGGCCCTGCTGCGCGGCGTATTCGAGCGAGTTCACGGCCTTGGCGGGATCGCCGGCCTTGAGCCAATGCGCGCCCGAGCGGAACGCTTCCATCGCCGACAGCGGGGTGGCCGCGGCGACGGTGCTGTCCGATTTGCTGCCGTCGAAGGCTAGGGCCGGCGCGGCCAGAAGGCCGGCGCCGAGCGTCACCGCGACAAGCAGGGACTTAGATGTCCGCATAGCACTCTTTCTCGGCCGCACCGCCCGGATGGGTGACCGCGCCGTTCACGGCGGGGCCGACCTGCTGGGCGTATTTCCACAGATAGCCGGAGGTGGCGTCGCTCTCGCGCGGCTTCCAGGCAGCCTTGCGCTTGGCGAGTTCCTCGTCGGACAGCTTGACGTTGAGCGTGCCGGCGACCGCGTCGATCTCGATGATGTCGCCGTCCTTGATCAGGCCGATCGGGCCGCCGAAGGCGGCTTCCGGGCCGACATGGCCGATGCAGAAGCCGCGCGTGGCGCCGGAGAAGCGTCCGTCGGTGATGAGGGCGACCTTCTCGCCCATGCCCTGGCCGTAAAGCGCTGCGGTGGTCGAGAGCATCTCGCGCATGCCGGGGCCGCCCTTGGGGCCCTCGTAGCGGATGACGAGCACTTCGCCTTCCTTGTAGGTGCGCTTCTTGACCGCCTCGAAGCAGGCTTCCTCGCCGTCGAAGCAACGCGCCGGACCCGTGAACTTCAGCATCTTCATGCCCGCGACTTTCACGATCGCGCCTTCCGGCGCGAGGTTGCCCTTGAGGCCGACCACGCCGCCGGTTGCGAGCAGCGGCTTGTCCGCCGGACGGATCACGTCCTGGTCCGGGTTCCATTTCACGTTCTGGAGATTTTCCGCAATCGTGCGCCCGGTCACCGTCAGGCAGTCGCCGTGCAGGTAGCCGTGGTCGAGCATCGTTTTCATGAGGAGCGGCACGCCGCCAGCCTCGAACATATCCTTGGCGACATAACGGCCGCCCGGTTTCAAATCCGCGATATACGGTGTCTTTTTGAAGATTTCGGCGACGTCGAAGAGCGTGAACTCGATGCCGCATTCATGCGCGATGGCCGGCAGATGCAGCGCGGCATTGGTGGAGCCGCCGGTGGCGGACACGACGGCGGCCGCGTTCTCCAGCGCCTTGCGGGTGACGATGTCGCGCGGCCGGATGTTCTTGACGATCAGGTCCATGATCATCTCGCCGGCGAGCATGCAGAGCTTGTCGCGCATCTCGTAAGGCGCCGGCGCGCCGGCCGAGTACGGCAGCGCCAGCCCGATCGCTTCCGACACGGTGCCCATGGTGTTGGCGGTGAACTGCGCGCCGCAGGCGCCGGCCGAGGGACAGGCGTTCTGCTCGAGCGTCAGCAAGTCCTCGTCCGACATCTCGCCGACCGAATGCTTGCCGACCGCCTCGTAGACGTCCTGCACGGTGACTTCCTTGCCCTTGAAGGTGCCGGGCAGGATCGAGCCGCCGTAGATGTAGATCGAGGGCACGTTGAGACGGCACATCGCCATCATCATGCCGGGCTGCGACTTGTCGCAGCCCGCGACGCCGATGAGGGCGTCGTAGGCGTGGCCGCGCATGGTCAGTTCGACCGAATCGGCGATCACCTCGCGCGAGGGCAGCGAGGCCCGCATGCCGGCGTGCCCCATGGCGATGCCGTCGGTGACCGTGATGGTGCAGAACTCGCGTGGCGTGGCGCCGCAGGCGGCGACGCCCTTTTTCACGGCCTGCGCCTGGCGCATCAGCGCGATGTTGCAGGGGGCGGCTTCGTTCCAGCAGGTGGCGACGCCGACGAAAGGCGCGTGGATCTGCTCGGTGGTCAGACCCATGGCGTAATAGAAAGCCCGGTGCGGCGCGCGCTCGGCCCCTTCGGTGGCGTGGCGGCTGGGCAGTGTGGATTTCAGATTGGTCTTGGCGTCCATAACCGTTACTTGGGCCCCCCGACCCTTACTACTCACGTCCGCCGGTTGAGCCCCGGCCGGCCTTGATTCCGAGGCTCGCGTCCGCGCGGCCTTGCCGCAACGGGGCTAAAACCGCGAAGCCCTGCAACGGATTAGCGCCGCCGCCGGGCTCCCCTCGATGTCGTTGAAGGGTATGGCCAAATCGCGGCGCAGGCAGCCATCATCAATGGTAATGGCTTAAATGTTCTAAAGTGTTGCCGGCTGGACACAGGATTTATTGCAGTGCGGCCCGCGGCAAGGCATGAAAACCCGCATGCCAGCCCTCCTGCGCCGCGCCTTCTTCGCCCGCTCCGTCCATGCGGTCGCCCCCGAGCTGATCGGGGCGACGCTGATGGTCAATGGCGCCGGCGGGACCATCGTCGAGGTCGAGGCCTACCACCACACCGACCCGGCCGCGCATTCTTACATTGGCCGGACCGACCGCAACGCCGTGATGTTCGGCCCGCCCGGCTACGCCTACGTTTACCGCTCCTACGGCATCCACTGGTGCCTGAACGTCGTCTGCGAGGCGGCAGGCTCGGCCTCGGCCGTCCTGATCCGCGCGCTGGAGCCGACCGCGGGACTGGCCGCGATGCGGCGGCGGCGCGGGCTCGCCGAGGCGCGCGACCTTTGTTCGGGCCCGGGCAAGTTGTGCGAAGCGCTCGGCGTGACCATCAAGCACAACGGCCTGGCGCTCGACCGGCCGCCGTTCGAGCTGCGCGCACGCACGAGCGCGGTCGAGATCGCCGTCGGCCCACGCATCGGCATCAGCAAGGCGGTCGACCACCCCTGGCGTTACGGGTTGAAGGGCTCAAGATTCCTGAGCAAGCCGTTCAGGTGACGTTGGCGAGGTCTCGTGTCCCGGGTGCGGCGCAGCGTGAAACGGTGCGCCGCTAAACCGGGACCCCGGTTTCTTAAGAAAGCTGGGTCCCGGATCTGCAGTGCATCACTTCGTGCTGCACTGCGTCCGGGACACGCAAAACTACTCCGCGCCCTTCAGCCGCTCCAGCGCCTCGGCGATCTTGGCCTTGCGGGCGGCCGCCTCCGCGCGTTTTTCTTTCTCTTCTTCGACGACCTCTTCCGCCGCGCGCGCCATGAAGTTCGGATTGTTCAGCTTGGCGTCGCAGCGCGCAATGTCGGCGTCGGCCTTCTGCGCCTCCTTGGCCAGGCGCGCGCGTTCGGCGGCGAGATCGATGACGCCCTTGAGCGGCAGCGCGGCTACCTCGCCGCGCACGACCAGTTGCACCGAGCCTGCCGGCGCGGTTGCCGCCGACGAAATCTCCGACACGCGGGCCAGGCGTTTGATGACGTCGGCCCAGCGCTGCGCGCGGCCTTGCGTCTCGGCGCTTGCCCCCGCGAGCACGACCGGAATGACCGCGTTCACATTCATCTCCGCGCGGATCGAGCGAATGGCGGTGATCAGGTCGATGACCCAGCCGATCTCGGCTTCCGCCTTGTCGTCGGTGAGGCCGTCGAGTTTCGGCCAGTCCGAGAGCGCCAGCAGGGCGTCGCGCTTCGGCCCCTGCTCCGCCGTCACCGCCCACAGTTCCTCGGTGATGAAGGGCATGAACGGATGCAACAGCTTGATGATCTCATCGAGCGCCCAGGCGGCGCAGGCGCGCGTTTCGTCCTTGGCCGGGCCGTCGGCGCCGGTCAGCACCGGCTTCGACAGTTCGACATACCAGTCGCAATAGACGTTCCAGACGAAGCGGTAGGCTGCACCCGCTGCGTCGCTGAAGCGATAGGTCTCGATCGCCGCGGTGATCTCGGCGGCGGCCTTCTGCGTCTCGTGCGCGATCCAGCGGTTGAGCGTTTCCTTGGCCTGCTTCGGATCGAAACCCGCGACGCGCTTGGCGCCGTTGAACTCGACGAAGCGCGCCGCGTTCCACAGCTTGGTGGCGAAGTTGCGGTTGTTCTCAACGTCCTGGGCCCCGAGCCTGATGTCGTGGCTGGGCGCGACGTTGCGCGCCAGCGTGAAGCGCAGCGCGTCGGCGCCGTAGTCGTCGATGATGCCGAGCGGATCGACGACGTTGCCCTTCGACTTCGACATCTTGGCGCCCTTCTCGTCACGCACGAGCCGGTGGATGTAGACGTCCTTGAAGGGAATCTCCTGCATGAAGTGCAAGCCCATCATCATCATGCGGGCGACCCAGAAGAAGATGATGTCGAAGCCGGTGACCAGCACCGAGGTCGGATAGAAGCGTTCCAGCTCTTTGGTCTTGTCGGGCCAGCCGAGCGTCGAGAACGGCCACAGCGCCGAGGAGAACCAGGTGTCGAGCACGTCCTCGTCGCGCTTGAGCGCGGTCTTCTTGCCGTAATGCTTGTCGGCTTCGGCCTGCGCCTGCGCCTCGTCGGTGGCGACGAAAACCTTGCCGTCCGGCCCATACCACGCCGGGATCTGATGTCCCCACCAGAGCTGGCGCGAGATGCACCAGGGCTGGATGTTTTCCATCCAGTTGAAATAGGTCGCTTCCCAGTTCTTCGGAATGAACGCGGTCTTGCCGTCGCGCACCATGGCGATGGCGGGCTTGGCCAACTCGGCCGCGTTCACATACCACTGGTCGGTGAGGTACGGCTCGATGACGACGTTCGAGCGGTCGCCATGCGGCACCATGTTCGTGTGCGGCTCGATCTTCTCGACCAGCCCCATTTCCTCCAGCCGCGCGACGATGGCCTTGCGCGCGGCGAAGCGGTCTTGCCCTTCCAGCTTTTTGGTTTCCGCAAAGTCTGCGCCACCTTGCGACGCGAACGCTTCGTCCGCAAAGGTGATCTTCGCCTCGACGGTCAGCACATTGACCATCGGCAGCCCGTGCCGCTTGCCGACCTCGAAGTCGTTGAAGTCGTGCGCCGGCGTGATCTTCACCGCGCCGCTTCCCTTCGCCGGGTCGGAGTATTCGTCGGCGATGATCGGGATAGTCTGTTCAACGAGCGGCAGAATAACCCTGGTTGGCTTCCCTGCCTTGAAATTAGCGACGTGTTCCTTGTAGCGCTCATCCTCCGGATGCACCGCCACCGCGGTATCGCCCAGCATCGTCTCCGGCCGCGTCGTCGCGACCACGATGTAGGTCGACTTGTCTTCCGGATTGAAGGTCTTGCCTTCGATCGGATAGCGCAAATGCCAGAGATGACCCTTGCTCTCGACCTGCACGACCTCGAGGTCGGAAATGGCGGTGAGCAGCTTGGGATCCCAGTTGACCAGCCGCTTGTCCTTGTAGATCAGCCCCTCGCGATAGAGCTCCACGAACACTTTCAGGACCGCCTTCGACAGCCCCTCGTCCATGGTGAAGCGCTCGCGCGACCAGTCGCAGGACGCGCCCAGCCGCTTGAGCTGATTGATGATGGTGCCGCCGGACTCTTCCTTCCACGCCCACACGCGTTCGAGGAATTTCTCGCGTCCCATCTCGCGGCGCGAGGGCTGCTGCCGCTCCATCAACTGCCGCTCGACCACCATCTGGGTCGCAATGCCGGCATGGTCGGTGCCCGGCTGCCACAACACGTCTTTGCCGCGCATGCGCTCGAAGCGGCAGAGGATGTCTTGCAGCGTGTTGTTGAGCGCATGGCCCATATGCAGCGAGCCGGTGACGTTCGGCGGCGGAATGACGATAGAGTAAGCTTGCGCCTGGGCGCGCTCGGGCCGGCCGGCACGGAAGGCGCCTGCCTGTTCCCAAGTCCGGTAAATGCGGCCCTCGACCTCCGAGGGCTGGTAGGTTTTTTCGATCATTGCGGTTTGTCTGGAACGTCGGGGGCGCTAGAAAGCCCGCCGCACCACCGGGAGTCAACTTTTGTCGCAAGCCCCGAGCAAGCCGCGCGGCAGCGCCGTCCGCGCCATCACGCTCCTGGCCGTGGTCGCCTTCGCCACCCAGGCCATGGTGCGGGTGACCGATTCCCTGCTGCCGCAGATCGCCACCGACCTGGACGTGACCGTCGGCGCCGCCTCGGTTGTGGTGACGTCCTACCTGCTGGCGCACGGCGCGGTGCAGCTCATCATCGGCCCCTTCGGCGACCGCTACGGCAAATATCTCTGCATGGCCATCGCCGCCGCCATCGCCACGGTGATGGTGGCGCTGTGCGGGCTCGCCACCTCCTTGCCGATGCTGATCGCGGCGCGGCTCGGCAGCGGGCTTGCCGCCGGCTGGATCATCCCGCTGGCGCTCGCCTACATCGGCGACGTCATCCCCTACGAGCGCCGCCAGCAGGTGATCGGCACGTTCCTGTCGGGGCAGATCCTCGGGCAACTGTTCGGCCAGGCCGCCGGCGGCGTGCTGGGCGACTATTTCGGCTGGCGCAACGTGTTCTTCCTGCTAGCGGCGATGTTCGCGGTTGCCACCGCCGGCCTGTTCTACGAGCTGGCGCGCAATCCGGTCACGCGCGCGGCGCCCGCCGCGGCGCACGAGAAACTCGGCTATCTCGCCGGCTACGGCCTGATGCTGCGCTCGCCCTGGGCACGCATGATCGTCCTGATGGCCTTCATCGAGTTCGGCATGATGTTCGGCGCCTTTACTTATGTCGGCGCCGACCTGCATCTGCGTTTCGGCGTCAGCTTCACGCTGGTCGGGCTGTTCGTCGGCACCTTCGCCATCGGCGGATTGATCTACAGCCTGTCGGTGGGCGCGCTGGTGAGGCATTTCGGCCCGGCCGGCCTGGCGGCCGGCGGCGGCGCGATGATGGCGCTTGCTTTCGTCACGCTCGCCATCGGCCCGCACGTCTATGCCGCGCCTTTCGCCATCACGGCTATCGGGCTCGGCTTCTACATGCTGCACAACACGCTGCAAACCAACGCCACGCAGATGACGCCGGAAGCGCGCGGCACGGCCGTCTCGGTCTTCTCGTCGTCGCTCTATCTCGGGCAGACGGCCGGCGTCGCCGTCAACGGCGTGATCTTCGACCGCTTCACCGCGGTGCCGGTGTTCCTGCTCGCGGCGGCGGGCATGCTCGCGCTCGGCCTGTGGTTCTCGCGCGCGCTCAAGCGGCGCGCGCTGCAAGGCTGATGGCTGTCGCTGGGACGATCTAGCGGCCGCGCGAGACGCGCTCGATCTCGGCGCGCACGATGCGGTCGACCAGGCCCGGCAGGTTGTCGTCGAGCCAGGACTTGAGCATCGGCCGCAGCATCTCCTTCACCAGGTCCTCGAGCGTGCGCGCGTTGTTGCCGAGCACCGTGTGCGCCAGCGAATTGAATGCGCTGTCGACCGCGGCCAAGGTGGTGTTGGAGATCAGCGCGCGGTCCGGCGCCGCCGGCGGCGGTGGCGCGGTCCGGCGCCGCCGGCGGGCGTTCGGTGAAGACCACGTCGGAGGCGCCGTCGATGGTGCGGAAGTTCGACGCCGCCGGCGGCGGAGGTGGCGGCATGGGCGCCGCCATCGCTTCTGTCAGGTCGAGTATGTCCGGCATCGGCGCCGGCCGCGGCTTGGGCGGGGGAGCCTTCGGCGCAGCGTCGAGGTCCGCCAGCATGGCGTCGATGTCTTCTTGATTGTTCACCGCGGCCGGCGGCGGTGCCGGTTTCGGCGCGGGCGGCGGCGGCGCGGGCTTGGGAGCAGCCGCGACCGGCGGCGGCGCAGGCTTCGGCGCGGGCGGCGGCTCGGCGGGCTTGGCCGTCTTGGTGGCGTCGTCGTCGGCAATGATGCGCCGGATGGAGGCGAGAATCTCCTCCATCGACGGCTCTTGAGCCTTTGCCGGTTGCGTCATCTCGCTTTTGGTCCCGACCGCAGGTGCGCCTCGCCGCCACGGCGACGCCACGGCACCTCTTTGGGCCGCAAGGCGAATCGCCGCTCGATGACCATTTATACGCCAGAGCGGCACGGCTTTGGCAGGAAGAAAGTCGATTAAATGCAATCGCCTGTGGACACGAAGGCGCTCGCGCCGCGACCGGCGGGGCCGTTCAGCGCCCGTCCGGAATGCGCACCCCGACCCAGTTGTCGCGCACCTGCTCGTAGTGCACCTGCGGCGCATAGGCCGGAACGCGCAGGCCGAGCACCTGCGGCACCAGCCGCCCCACCGCCGACAGCAAGGTGTAGGAGGCGACCACGCGGTCGCGCTGCGCGCTGACCAGCGAGACGCGCGCGTTCACCAGCTCCTGCTGGGCATTGAGCACGTCGAGCGTGGTGCGCTGGCCGACGCGCGCTTCCTCGCGCACGCCGTTGAGCGCGATCTCGGAGGCCTGCACCGAAGCCTGCGTCGCCTCGATATTGCCCTTGGCCGCTTCGAGCTGGCCCCAGGCCTGCACCACCGCCTGCCGCGCGCTGTCGCGCGCGACGTCGAGATCGAGGCGGCGCTGGCCCAGCGTCTCTTTCGCCTGCCGGATGAGCGAATACTCGCCGCCGCCCTGATAGATCGGCACCGAGAGCGTGCCGAGCAGAGAGGCGTTGTAGCTCTCGGTGGTCAGCAGGTTGCCGGTGGCGCCGTAGTTCTTGGTGAAGCTCCCCTGCACCGACACGGTCGGGTAAAGGGAGGCTTCCGCGACCTTCACTGCCTGCACGGCGACGTCGACGTTGTACTGCGCGGACGCGATGGTCGGGTGCGACGAGGTCGCGACCGCCACCGCGGCGGCCTGGTTCTGTGGCGAGAAACGGTCGACCGGCGTGCCCGGCGTCAGCTTGCCTGGATTGCTGCCGATGACCTGGCGATAGGTCGCGACCGACGACTTGTAGGTCGATTCCGCGCTCAGCACCTGCGAGCGCCCGGTGGAGAGCCGCGATTCCGACTGCGCCACGTCGGTGCGCGTCACCTCGCCCACGTTGAAGCGGTCGCGCGTCTGCCGCAGTTGCTCCTGCAACACCTCGACGTTGCGCTTCTGCAGATCGAGGATGGCGCCGTCGCGCAGCACGTTCATGTAGGCGGTGACCGCATTTAGCAGCACGTTCTGCTCGGTAGCGTGCAAGGTCGCGCGCGCGGCCAGCACTTGCGCCTCGGCCTGCCGCGTCTTGCTGGCGGTCTGGAAGCCGTTGAACAAAGTCTGCGTCGCCGTGACGCCGGCGGAGAACGGCGCGTTGTAGCCGCTGATCGTCGAATAGGTGGCGGGGTTCGTATTGGCGACGCGCGAGGTGGTCGAGAGCGACTGCTCGCCGCCGGTGGCGGTGATCGAGACCCTCGGCCGGTAGCCGGCCAGCGCCTGCGGCACGTTCTCGTCGGTGGCGCGCACGGACGCGCGCTGGGAATTCAGCGACGGGTTGTTCTGGTAGGCCTGCGCGAGCGCGGATTCGAGCGTCTGGGCGTGCGCCGGCAACGCGATACCTGCGACCGCTCCCGCCGCCAACGCCGCCGCCCAACCTTTACCGAACCGACGCCACATTGCGCGACCTGAAAATTACACGCACCGGGCCATGCCGCTGCATGCGAGTCGGGAACCATAGGCGCGCAGGCGGAGCGTTGAAACCCCTGCGCCGCAACCGCCCACAGAAAGGGCCAAGCTGGGGATATGATATTACGCCACTGCCGGAACTTGGCGCGCGCTACCGCTCAGAAGGCGAAGGCGGCCGGCTTGGCAAAGCCCGGCAGCAGCGCGGCGCTGGCGTCGAAGATGGCGCGCGCGCCGAAATCGTCGCCGCTGCGGGTATAGATCGTGGCCTTGGCGCCCGGTCCGGCGCCGAGCACGCAGACCAGCCGTCCGCCGTCCTTGAGCTGGCGGCAGAGCGCCTGCGGCATCGTCTCGGTGGCCCCTTCGAGCAGGATCGCGTCGTAAGGCGCGCCGGACGGCCAGCCGGCGGCGATCGGGCCGCTTACCAGCGTGACATTGGCGAGACCGGCGAGATTGGCGCGCGCGCTTTGCGCGAGGCCCGGGTCCTCCTCCAGCGCCACGACCTCCGCGGCGATCCGCGCCAGCAGCGCGGCGGCGTAGCCGCTCGCACATCCGGCATCGAGAACCCGGTCGCCCGCCGCGATTTCGGCCGCCTGTAGGAGTTTGGCCAAGACCATCGGCTTGAGCATACGGCGGCCGCCCTGCCCGACCGGCAGGTCGAGATCGAGGTAAGCCAGTCCGGCGGAGGCCGGCGGCAAAAAGCGCTCGCGCGGAAGCGCGAGCATGGCCGCCTGGATGCGCAGGTCGGTGACGTCGGCGGTGCGGACCTGGCCGTCGACCATATGGCGGCGCGCGGCGGCGAAATCGGTCATCGCGATCCTCGACGAGGGTTAAGGAATGCGCGCTTTTCTGCGGCAAGCCTTTGGAAAAGGCAAGGGAAGCGGCGTTGTGAAGCCGCGATCTCTCCTATATAGGCTGGGGACGAAGGGGTCTGCGGCCGCCCGATACGGCGGCCGGAGCTTTTCAGGGCCACGTGGCGGAGTGGTTACGCAGAGGACTGCAAATCCTTGCACGCCGGTTCGATTCCGGCCGTGGCCTCCAACCTTCGCGCCAAGGCGCTTCGGTTGGCAAGCCAGCCCTGGTCCGCAAAGGTTGCCCGCCGAAGCCTCGGCGAAGGCGGGCGAAACCCGACCCTGCCCTTCATCCTTTGCAAAGCGGGCGGGCTTTGTTATAGGGCCGCCCTGACGGCCTTGCGGCCTGTTCCCTGGTAGCTCAGCGGTAGAGCATTCGACTGTTAATCGAATGGTCGCTGGTTCGATCCCAGCCCAGGGAGCCAACCGCTTCTTCGCCCCGCAGCGTCAGTTCCAGCATGGCCGCCGCATAGAACGGCCACTCGTCGTGACGCTCGCCCGCGCAATAGGCGGCGTAGGTCTGCGCGAGACGTTTCCCGTCCACCAGGCCGAGATCGGCCAGCGCCGGCTCGGCAAAAAGCCGGGCCAGCAGCGGACGCGCCGCCCCGCGCAAGGCTGCCGTCATCAGCGGGCTGAAGGTTTCCGGCATGTCCGGGTGCGTCACGCTTTTAGGCAGGCCCCAGCGCGCAAGCGTGTCGCGCTCGAGGCGCCGCTGCGCGCGCCATGCGAGCGGCAGGCTGGCGCAGAATTGCACCACGTCCGGCGCGGCCAGCGGACTGACCGGCCATATCCCCTGCCGCAGATAAAGTGGCGCAGCGGCGGCCGCGCCTTGCAGGGCGGAAGTGACCAGCGGCGCCGGCGGCGCGCGGTCGACGTCGCTTATGCCCTGCACGTAGTCGCGCGCGGCGGCGGCCGCGACGAAATCGGGCGGGTGCCGCTCGGCCGTCACGCTCGCCGTTTCGATCGCGCGCTCGGATGCGCTCAGTTCGTCCCAGCGCACGTGAAACAACTCGTCGCCGCCGAGCCCCGTGGCGATCGTGTCGCCGCCGGCGCACGCGACCTCACCGAGCAAGGCGCCGAAGCCTTCCAGATAGCATTCCGCCCAGGGCAAGGGATTGGTCAGCCGATGCTGCGCGCCATTCGCGCCGAAGGGCGGATAGTCGCTCGCCGCCAGCGCCCAGTCGGCAAAACCGAAATGGGCCGCCAGAACGCGACGGCGTTCGCGCTGGGCGGCGCCCATGGCGCCGTCGAGCTCGAGGCCGAAGGTCGAAACGTTGTCCGTCAGGGTACGCGCAATGCCGGCCACGATCGCCGAATCGAGCCCGCCGCTGAGCTCGCAGTAAGCCGGCCGGCCGGGCGCGATCCAGCGCTGCAAGGTCCTGCGCAACACGCCGATGAAGGCACCGGGCACGTCGGCATCCGGTTTCAGCGCGCGCAAGCGCGGGCGTTGAGCAGGCTGCGGATAGATGATCTCGATGCTCTGGCCGTCCTGCGGACGCCAGTGCGCCCGCCCCCGCTCGGTCAGCAGCCGCAAATCGGAAAACAACGTGCGTGCGGAATAAGGCAGCCCGCCATCCGTGAGCGCGGCGACCGCCAGCACGCGGTCGAGCCGCCGCTCCGGCATCGCGCGCAGCAAGGCGCCCGCATCCCAATCGCCGAGCAACGCATCGCCACGCATCGTCAGGTAGATTGGCGCCGCGCCGCACAGACCGGCGGTGACGATGACGCCGCCATTGCCGTGCTGAATCTCCACAGAGATCAGTTCGCGCGGCGGCGCATGCGCGCGGCGCAAGCGGTCGGCCAATTCGCCGTCGCTGCATATAACCTCACGGAGGCCCTGCCCCGCCTCCGGCTGCTCGGCGACGATTACCGCCGTTGCCGACGGCGCGCGCAGGAGCGACGCGGAAACGGCGCGATGCCGGAAAGGCTCGATGAAGCTCGATCCGAAAGACAGGCCATGCGGGCCGAACCGCCCGGGAGGCAGCAAATTTTCGGCCGCGCGTGGCCACCGCAGACCGGCAAGATCGGCGGCGGCCAGCCGAAAGCGCAGCATTGGCTACTTTTCGCTCGCCTTCTTTTTGCGCGACTTGGCATCTTCGGTGCCGGTGCCCTTGTTGGCCATCACGGCGTCCTGCGGCGCGACGTCGGCGAGTTCGAGCGTGCCGGTGAAGATCTCGCTCTCGGTGTCGAAACGGGCCGACGTTTCGTCGGCGAAGGCGTTTCCGCGTTTGTCGAAGGTCATTGGTCTCCCCTGTGTTTGCGCGATGCAACACCAGATTGTAACCTAAAGTTGTATTATTGTACAAGGCATACTCTCGATTGCTTGGCATGGCGCCGCGGCTGCCGGACCCAGCGCGGGGCGGCCCTCTTGGGGCAGTGCTTGACCGGCCGGAACGCCCCGGCCATGGTCGCGCGCGCTGCGCGCCTTCCGCTTTTGTCACGTCCCGTATGAGGCGCCGATGACGCCGTCCACCAGTCCGCTCACCACCGATCTTTATGAACTCAACATGGTCCAGGCCTATCTGGACCGCGGCGAGGACAAAGAGGCGGTGTTCGAGTTCTTCGTGCGCAAGCTGCCGGCGCGGCGCGGCTTCCTGCTCGCGGCCGGCCTTGCGGACGTGCTCGACTATCTGGAGACGATCCGCTTCTCGGCCGAGGAACTGGCCTGGCTCAAGGGTACCGGCCGCTTCCGCGACAATTTGCTCGATTACCTCGCCGGCTTCCGCTTCACCGGCGACGTGCACGCAATTCCGGAAGGCACCGTCTGCTTCCCCAACGAGCCGCTCATCCGCATCGTCGCGCCGCTGCCGCAGGCGCAGCTGATCGAGACGCGCATCATCAACATCATGCACTTCCAGACGCTGATCGCGTCCAAGGCCGCGCGCATGGTGCTGGCCGCCCCCGGCAAGATCCTGTCCGACTTCGGCCTGCGCAGCGCGCACGGCGCCGAAGCCGGGCTGTTCTCGGCGCGCGCCAGCTACATCGCGGGCTTCTCGAGCGCGGCCAACGTGCTGGCCGGCGCGAAATACGGCATCCCGGTCGCCGGCACCATGGCGCACTCCTATGTGCAGATTCACGACAACGAGGCGCAGGCCTTCGAGGATTTCGCGCGCACGCGGCCCGAAGGCGTCATCCTGTTGATCGACACCTACGACACCGAGGCGGGCGCGCGCAAAGTCGTCGCATTGGCGCCGCGGCTCAAGGCCGACGGCATCGCCATCCGGGGCGTGCGCATCGATTCAGGCGACCTCATCGCGATGTCGCGCAAGGTGCGCGCCATCCTCGACGAGGGCGGCCTGCGCGAGGTCATCATCCTGGTCAGCGGCGGCATCAACGAGGACGTGCTGCAGACGATGAAGGCTGAGAAAGCGCCCATCGACGGCTTCGGCATCGGCGTCAATCTCGATTCATCGATCGACGCGCCCTCGCTCGATTGCGCCTACAAGCTGCAGGAATATGCCGGCGTCCCGCGCCGCAAGCGCTCCGAAGGCAAGGCCACCTGGCCCGGCCGCAAGCAGGTCTGGCGGCAATACGATACGAACGGCCGCATGGCCGGCGACGTGCTGTCGGTGGAGAGCGACACCCAGAAAGGCGAAACGCTGGTGGTGCCGATCATGCGCGGCGGCAAGCGCCTGGCGGCGGAAAGCCTGGACGACATCCGCGCCCGCGCGGCGCGCGATCTGGCGCGCCTGCCCGAGCCGTTGCGGCAGCTGGAGCAAGGCGTCGTCTATCCGGTCAAGGTGGCCGACACGCTGGTCGCGCTGGCGCAGGAAGCCGACCGCTTCACCGCACGCCACTACTAGCGCGGTTCTATCCCTCCCCTGAAAGGGGTGGGTCGATCGCGCGAAGCGCGATCGGGGTGGGGTCACCTCGCAATCTTGTACTGCCCCCACCCGGCTCGCCATAGCGCGTCGAAGACGCGCGTAAACGCGCTTATGGCTCGCCACCCTCCCCCGCAAGCGGGGGAGGGATAAGAGGTACTACCCCGCCCGGTTCCAGCCGCGCAGGCCCTCGCCGTAGATTTCGTGACCGGTTTCGGTCACGACCACGGTGTCCTCCAGCTTGATGAAGCCGCGCGTCTGATGCAGCAGCGTGGTTTCCACCGACACCACCATGCCGGCTTCCAGCGGCTCCTCGGCGTATTCGGCCGGATAAGGCACGGGGCCGTGGTTGGTCAGGCGCGGCGCCTCGTGGCTGACCATGCCCATGCCGTGCGCCAGGAAGTCGAGGTGATTGTGGTGCTTCGACTTGGCGCGCAGCGGCTCGCCGGCGGCGTAGATTTCCTTGCCGCGCGCGCCGGCGCGGATCGGCTTCATCGCCGCGCGCTGGATCGTTTCGATCTCGCCGAGCATGTCTTCCAGCTCGGCGTCGGGCTCACCCTGGATCGCCATGCGGCAGACGTCGCCGATATAGCCGTGATAGTTGCCGCCGGAGTCGATCGACATGATGTCGCCCTTCTCCCAGCGCTGGTCGGACGGCGCGCGGTTGAGGCTGGTGCCGCAGGTGATCAGGCAATACTCGAAGGTGAGTCCGCGGTTGGTCTCCTCGCGGCGCAGCGCTTCGACCACCTCGGCCTTGGTGATGCCCGGTTGCGATGACGCGATCACCGCCTTCATCGACTCGATCACCGCCTCCGACGCGACCTTCAAGAGCTTCAGTTCTTCCGGCGACTTCTTGGCGCGCTGGCGCTCGAGCACATAGAGCGCGTCCGTCCATTGCGCGTCCGGGAAGCCCGCGCGCAGCACGTTGGCGGCGTCAAAGGGGAGGAATCCGTATTCGGCGGCGATGCGCTTGGCCGGAATGCCGGCCTTGCGCATATAGGCGACGGCCTTCTCCATGGCGTCGACGCTGCCGGCCGTGACGGTCTGCGTCTCCGGCGTCCACAGCGGCTTCACCTTGGTCTGAAAGCCTTCCAGGCGGTGGCCGATATAGGCGGCCTTCTCCGGCGCGCCCTTCGGATAGACGAAGACCGGCAGGTAGCGGGTGACGCCGGTCGCATCCATGTAGTCGAAGAAATTGGCGCGATGGCCGCCGAGCAGATACTGCACATTGTGCTTGGAGGTCGCGAGCACGACGTCGATGCCGGCCGCATCCATCAGCCGGTCGAGCCGCCGGTGGTCGAACGGGATCGCCAATCCGGCTTTCGCCTGTGCATTGACGTTCATGCGCTGCTCCCGGCTTCGCGGCGGTTGTGGCCCCGCCGGTCGACGGAAAGGCTAAGCCCAGAGCTCCTTGCTCGCAAGGCGGGCGCCTTCGGCCAGCGCCTCCAGCTTCGCCCACATGATCGAGGGATGGACGCGCCGGTAGAACGGCCCCTGCGCGAAGCCGCAGTCGGTGCCGCCGATGACGTTCTCGCGCCCGACGACCTTGGCGAGCCGCACGATGCGCTCGGCCACGAGTTCCGGATGCTCGACCACGTTGGTGGCGTGGCTGATGACGCCGGGAATGAGGACCTGCCCTGCCCCGAGTTTGGCCGTCTTCCACACCTGCCACTCATGCTCGTGGCGCGGATTGGCGCCTTCGATGACATAGGCCCCGACTTTGATCTTCAGGATCAGATCGACCACGTCCTTGAGCGGCACGTCGCTTACGTGCGGTCCGGGCCAGGAGCCCCAGCAGACGTGATAGCGGATGCGGTCGGCCGGCAGGCCCTCGATGGCGTGGTTGATGATGTCGACCTGCTTGGCCAGCCAGCGTTTGTAGTCCTCGAACGTGCCCGGCGGCACCATGCGGTCGTAGGTGACCGCGAGCCGCGCGTCGTCGAGCTGGACGAGGAAGCCCGCATCGATGATCTGCTTGTATTCGTCGCGCATCGCTTCGGCGATGGCCGCCTGCAACTCCTCGTCGTTCTTGTAGTGCTCGTTCTTGCGGTCGGGGATCACGCTTGCCGGCGCCGCCACCGGCATGAAGGCCTCTTCCACCGTCACATTCTTGAGCGCGGCCTTGAAGTTGTCGATGTCGCGCTGCAGCTCCGCGTGGCCCGTGTATTTGATCGGCCCGACGCAGATCGCCTCCATGGTGGTGGCGACCGCCTCGTTCTTGTCGAGCTCGGCATAGAAGTCGGCAAACTTGGTGCGGTCGGCGCCGCGCTTGAACGGATTGGCCGCTTCATTCTTGATCGGCCGCCGCTCGAAGCCCGACAGTCGCGTCAACGCATATTGCGCCCAGGAGATCGACTTGCCGAATTCGCCGTCGCTCGGCACGTCGATGCCCGCGTCTGCCTGCCGGCGCACGACCTCGGCGACCGACTCTTTCAGGCACTTCTGATAGCCGGCTTCGTCATAAGGCTTGCCGGACTGCTTGGCGCGCAGGAAATCCTGCAAGTCCGCTGGGCGGATCAGGCTGCCGACATGGGTGGTGAGGATGCGCTCGTTGCTGCGTTTCATGGGCACGCTCTATGCCCTCCCCGCGCAGCGAAGGCAATGCGTGGGCAGCGCCCCAATGGGAGGCACATGCCCCGGATGCGGCGCAGCATGGAGCAATTGCGGAGTGGTGCGCTGCTGATCCGGGGCCCACCAAATTTGCGTAGGAAGCTGGGTCCCGGTTTCGCAGCGCACCGCTAACGCGCTGCGCTGCACCCGGGACGAGAGTGCGTTACGCCTTCACCACGCCGATGAAGTGCTCGAGCTTGGCCGGGTCGTTGCGCAGGGTCTCGCTCGGCCCGTCATAGACGATGTGGCCACGGTCCATCACCACCGCGCGCGGCGCCATCGACAACGCCAGGCGTGAGTTCTGCTCGACCAGGATCATGGCGAGACCGCTCTCCTGCGCCAGCCGCTTCACCGCTCGCGCCAGTTCCTCGACGATGACCGGCGCCAGCCCCTCCGAAGGCTCATCCATCAGCAGCACCGTCGGGTTGCCGATCAGCGCACGGCCGATGGCCAGCATCTGCTGCTCGCCACCCGACAATTGGTTGCCCATGTTGCCGGCGCGCTCGGCCAGGCGCGGGAACAGGTCGAACACGCTTTGCACGCTCCATGTCCCCGGCCGCGCCGCCACTTCCAGGTTTTCGCGCAAGGTCAGCGAGGGGAAAATCTCGCGCTCCTGCGGCACATAGCCGAGCCCGGCATGCACGCGCCTGTAGGTGCTGAGGTTCGAGATGTCCTTGCCATGCAGCCGCACTGTACCGCCGTGCAGCGTGGTGTGGCCCATGATGGTGGCAAGCAAGGTGCTCTTGCCGACGCCATTGCGGCCGATGACGGAGACGGTCTCGCCGGCGGCGATAGCAAAGCGGATGTCTTCCAGCACCACGGTCTCGCCGTAGCCGGCGCTGACATTGTCGAGCTCAAGCGCCGTTTCAGCCATGGCGCGTCCCTCCCAGCCCGCTTTCTTCGCCCAGATAGACCGCGCGCACGTCGGCATTGGCTTGGATCTCTTTTGGGGTTCCCTTGGTGAACACCGCGCCCTGCACCAGCACCGTGATCTCCTTGGCGAAGCGGAACACCACGTCCATGTCGTGCTCGATGATCAGCACCGCGATCTCGGGATCGAGCGCGGCCACTACGTCGAGGATAAGATGGCTCTCCGACGAGGGCACGCCGGCCGCCGGCTCGTCGAGCAGCAGCACGCGTGGGCGCTGCGCCAGCGCGATCGCGATCTCGACCAGCCGCTGGCGCCCGTAGGGCAATTCGCGCACGAGCTTCAAGGCGTCGTCCACCAGCCGCAGCGACTGCAGATGGTCGAGCGCCTCGTCGATCACCACACGCCGCGCGCCGGCCGAGCGCCACAGATTGTTGCAGTGGCCGTCGCGCTCGCCGATGGTCATGCACAGATTTTCGAGCACGGTGAGGCCGCGGAACAGCTGGTTGATCTGGAAGGTGCGCGCAAGCCCGCGTCGCGCGCGGTCGGCCTGGCCGATGGCGGTGATGTCCTCGCCGTTGAGCAGGACGCTGCCCGAGTTCGGTTTGAGCGCGCCGGTGATCAGGTTGATCAGCGTGGTCTTGCCCGCCCCGTTCGGCCCGATCAGCGCATGGCGCGCCCCGCGCTCGAGCGCGAGGTTGACGTCGCGCGTCACCGACAGCGCGCCGAAGCTGCGGTTGAGGTCCTTGACTTCGAGCGCGGCGGTCACGGCTTCGACCTCTTCTTCGCGATATAGGCGCTGGCATCCTCGAACAGGCCGAGAATACCGCGGCGGGCGAACAGCACCGCCAGCACCAGCAACAGGCCTATTCCGAACTGCCAGAAGGTCGGACTCAGCTTGGAGAGATGGTCTTCCAGCAGCATGTAGACGGCAGCGCCGGCAAAGGCGCCGTAGAGCCGGCCGGTGCCGCCGAGGATCAGCATCACCATCACCTTGGCCGAGTTCTCGAAGTCGAACACCGTCAGCGTCACATAAGCGTTGGTCTGCGTGAACAGCGCGCCGGCGACGCCGGCAATCCCGGCTGCGATGGTGTAGACCGTGACCAGGCGGAGATGCACCGGCGAGCCGATCGCATGCATGCGGCGCACGTTTTCGCGGATGCCGGTCAGCGCCTGCCCGAACGGCGAGTAAGTGATGCGGCGCACGAAATAGAACATGACCGCCAGCACCACCAACGCGTAGACGTAGTTGGTGTGGCCGTAGAGGTCGTACTCGAACTTGCCCAGCAGCGGCTGGAAGACGAGCCCCGGCAGGCCGTCATAGCCGCCGGAAATGTCGGAACGCAGGTTGCCCGCTTCCTGAAACATGATCGCGGTTGCCAGCGTCAGCATCAGCAGCGTGAGGCCGCGATAGCGCAGCAGGAACCAGCCGGTGATGAAACCGACCAGCGCGGAAATCAGCGCGGCCGCAACGAGGCCGCTGATCGGCTCGGTATAGCCGAGCCGGGCCGCCCCCAGGCCCACGACATAGGCGCCGACGCCGAAGAAGGCTGCGTGGCCGAGCGTGACGATGCCGGCATAGCCGAGGATCAGGTCGAGCGAGAGCGCGAACATGATCATGATCAGCACTTGGCTGCCGAAGGTCATGCGATCCGGGAATACGAAAAAGGCGGCAATGGCGATCAGCCACGGCAGCGCTTCGTAGGCGCGGAAACGATGCCGCCGCAGCAGGTACTCGGCCGCGCGTTCGCGCATCGGCGTGGGGTCACTCGCGGCCATAGAACCCCGCAGGCTTGATCAGGAGGACGATCACGGTCATGGCATAGATGAAGAAGCCGCCGGCCTCGGCGAACAGATATTTGCCCGCGGTATCGAAAACGCCGAGCACCAGCGCCGCCAGCAGCGTGCCTTTCAGGCTGCCGAGGCCACCGACCGCGACCACGATCAGGAACAGCACGAGATAAAGCACGGCAAAGCTCGGCGAGAGCCCGAAGAGCTGGATCGCCAGCCCGCCGCCGAGCGCCGCCAGCCCGGAGCCGACGGCGAAGGTCAGCGTGAACAGCAGGTCGACATTGATGCCGACCGATTCCGCCATGCGCCGGTTGTCGACCGCGGCGCGGATCTTGGCGCCGATATTGGTCTTCTCGAAGGCGTACCACAGCACGGCGATCAGGAAGACGCCGAGCACGATGAGAAAGGCCCGATAGGTCGGAAAAGCACGAAACCCTAAGTTCACATCGCCCTGCAGCCACGTCGGCAGCGGCACCGATTTCGGGATCGGACCGTAGAAATAGGTGGCGGTGGCGATCGCCATGAAGGCGAGGCCGATGGTGAGCAGCACCTGCTCGAGATCGGTGGCCTTGTAGAGCTGGCGATAGAGCCCGCGCTCGAACACCACGCTCACCGCGCCGACCAGCACGGCGGCGATGATCAGCGACGGGATGAAGTCGATGCCGAGCGTGCGCGTCAGCGACACGACGACGTAGCCGCCGGCCATGGCGAAAGCGCCGTGCGCCAAGTTGACAAAGCCCATCAGCCCCATCGTCACCGATAGACCGACGGAGACGATGAACAGGAACATGGCGTAGGCCAGGCCGTCGAACAGAATGCTGATGGCGATGTTGGCGACTGGCGGCACGAACGCTTCCTCTAAGCAAACGCCGCCGCGCCTTTTCGCGCGGCGGCGCCGGTTGGTGTCAAATTCCCGTCAGGCGATCAAGAGCCGCAACGGCCGATTTTGAGGGCCTTGCACTCGTCCTTCACCTGCTTGGTGGTGCCGACGATCTTGACGCCGAGTTTGCCGTCCGGCTTGCGGATGACTTCCATGGCGTGCTCGTCCTGCACGATGTCGCGGGTGTCCGGATCGATCATCACCTGCCCGCGCGGACCGGTCGTTTTCCAGCCCTTGAGCGCGTCGATCACCTTGGCGCCGTCGGCGACTTGGCCGTTCAGCTTCTTGATGGTGTCGAAGATGGCATGCATGGTGTCCCAGCCGGCCGCCGACATGAAGTCCGGATAGGAGTCCTTGCCATACTCCTTGTGCCAGGCTTCGTTGAACGCCTTGTTCTCGGCATTGGCGAGGTCGACCGCATAGTGGCCCATCACGATGGTGCCGATGGCGGCGTCGCCCATGTCCTGCAGCTTGTTGTCGGGGATGAGGTCCATCGGCCCGATCAGCTTGACGCCGGCCTTGCGCATGCCGAGCTCGCCATAGGCCTTCATCACGCCGGTCGCGTGCGCGCCGGAGGGAATGAAGACGTACATGCAGTCCGGCTTGGCGTCCTTGATCTTGGAGAAGAACGGCGTGAAGTCCGGCACCTGCACCGGCGAGCCCATCGGGATCGACTCGGTGACCTTGCCGCCGGCCTTCTCAAAGCCGGTCTTGAAGGCTTCGGTGGAGTCCTTGCCCGGCGGGAAGTCGGTATAGGCGACCGCCGCCGTCTTGCAGCCGATCTTGTCCTTGGCGTAGGCGCCCATGGGATAGGCCGGGTGCCACATGCTGAAGGAGAGCCGCACGATATAGGGCGACAGGTTGGTGATCCAGGCGGTGCCGGCATTGGCGATCACCATCGGCACCTTGGCCTGGGTGACGACCGGGGCCATCGCGATCGCCGACGGCGAGAACACGAAGCCGGTGAGGATCTGCACCTTGTCGTTGGTGATCAGTTCGGTCGCGACGGTCTTGGCCTGCGCGCCGGTCGGCGGGCCTTCGTCGCGCTTGATGATCTCGACCTTGTGCGGCGCGATGTCCTTGGCGTGCAGCTTGATATAAAGATCGAACGCCTTGTCGATCTGGTGGCCGAGGTCGGCATTGGCGCCGCTGAACGGAAGCACCACGCCGATCTTGACGGTTTCAGCCTGGGCGGTTCCGCCCGCCGTGAACGCCAGAGCGGCAAGCCCCAGCCAACGCAACATTCGCATCGCATCCTCCCTATTCTGAATTAGTTTGGATTCCTACTAATCCACGGGCCGGAACGCCCGCCCAATCGCGCGTAAAGTGGCGCACTCGCCCGTTCCGGTCAATTGCCGCGGTGCCGCAACAAGCCCGCGACAAATGCAACGGCGCCGTAAGGCGAGATACTCAAATAAATGTAATCCGTCCATCCATGCATTTAATGCATGCCGGAGGCATTAGCCCTCAACGCGTATCCAGGAAGAAATTGCGCTCAGGCGGCGCTTTTTTTCGACCAAAGCCGCGATCGCGGTGGCCGTCGGCGTATCGCCCCGGCGACCGGCGATGACCATGTCGAGCGACGCGACCTCGACACGGTTACGGCCGCGCTCCTTGGCGAAATAGAGCGCCTGGTCGGCCTGCGCCATCAATTCCGGCACGTCGAGGGCCGGCGCTTCGCAGCAAGCGAGGCCGATGCTGACGGTGGCGCAGACGGGCCGGCCGTCGACGTCCTGCGCGGCCACCGCAAACGCTTCGCGCAGACGCTCGGCGACCGCCATCGCCTTGTCGCGGTTGGCGTCGCGCAGCACCGCGGCGAATTCCTCGCCGCCGAGCCGGCCGATCAGGTCGGAGGTGCGCAGCGCCTGGCGCGCAGCGTCTGCGAAGACCTCCAGCACGCGATCGCCGAGCGCATGACCAAAGCGGTCGTTGATCGACTTGAAGTGGTCGAGATCGATCAGCAGCACCGCGGTCGGGCGCGGGTCGCCGTTGTGGCGTTTGGTCAGGGCGGCGGCATCCTGCAGGAAGGCGCGGCGGTTGGCGATGCCGGTGAGCGGATCGACCATGGCGGCGGTGCGCTGGCGCAGCTCGGCGCGCTCCTTCGCCATCGCCAGCAGGATGAATGCGATCGAGATCGTGAACAGCAGCGCCTCGAAGCTAAGCACCGTCATCCACACGCTGGCGAACACGTCCTTGTTGCCGGGCGACCAGGGCAGCATGGCCGCAAGCGGCGTGCGCAGCAGGAACAACGCGCCGTGGGCGAACAGCATGAACACCGCGGGCCAGCGCGAGACGAGCGGCTCGCTGCGGCCGCGCCAGAATTCATAGGCCGTGAGCCACGTGTAGCAAGTGATGATGCCGGAGGCGACCAGCGCGCGGATATCGACCGCGTCGGTGAGCACCGGCAGGCGGCAAATCAAGAGCCAAAGCACCGCGCCCGTGACCAGATAGACCGGCTCGACCGGGCGGCCGTCGAAGACGCGGGCGCCCGTCCAGGTCACCGCGAAGGCGGTGAACAGCAGCGCGTTGGCGAGATCGATGGTGATGAGGTCCGGCAGCGAGCCGTACATGCCGAAAAGAACGATCGACGCGGCGCGGATCAGATGGGCAAATCCCCACCAGCAGACGGCGTAGATGTTGGTGTTCTGCGCCCAGGCAAACAGCAACAGCAGGCCAAGGATTGCCTCGACGTAGATCGTCACCATAAACAGCGTATTGACGTCGAGACGCATTGCTTCCGCCCGTTGACGCGGGGATTCGAAAAAATCGACGCTCACGTCCCCCGCATCGACGAATAATCCCGGCCAGCAAAGAAGTCGTGAATGTATTGCAGCGCACACCGGCGAATGCATCGATATGGTTTCGGGGACGTTTCCAAATTGACGCGAAGACGGGACATTGCGCCGCATGCGGCGTAAACGGCAGGCATTTGCCCCATCTTGAGGCGGCCGGCGTGCGATTTTCCCACCGGATGGGCCTCGTCGGCCGGCGGTCTTGTGACCCCGCCGGGGGTCCACTAGGTTCGCAAACGTCCCCCAAGACCCGGAAGTAGGTATGAACATCCGCCAAGGCATTCTCGACGCCATCGGCCACACGCCGCTGATCAAGCTCCAGCGCGCCTCCGAGGCGACCGGCTGCACCATCCTGGGCAAGGCCGAATTCATGAACCCCGGCGGCTCGGTGAAGGACCGCGCCGGGCGGCAAATGATCGTGGAAGCCGAGAAGCGCGGCGAGCTGCGCCCCGGCGGCCTGGTCGTGGAATCGACCGCCGGCAATACCGGCATCGGGCTCGCGCTGGTCGCCAATGCGCGCGGCTATCGCACCATCATCGTCATTCCGGAGACCCAAAGCCGGGAGAAAAAGGACGCGCTGCGCCTGTTCGGCGCCGAATTGGTCGAAGTGCCGGCCATCGCCTACAGCAATCCGAACAATTACCAGCATGTCGGCCGCAGGCTCGCCGACGAGCTGAAGAAAACCGAGAAGAACGGCGTCATCTTCGCCGACCAGTGGAACAACCTCGACAACCGCAAGGCGCACTACGTCTCCACCGGCCCGGAGATCTGGCATGAGACCGGCGGCAAGCTCGACGGATTCATTTGTTCGATCGGCACCGGCGGCACCCTTGCGGGCACGTCGGCCTATCTGCGCGAAAAGAACAAGAGCATCAAAATCGGCGTCGCCGATCCGCGCGGCGCGGCGATGTACAATCTATTCGCGCATGGCGAGGCAAAGGCGACGGATGGCGGCTCGATCACCGAAGGCATCGGGCTTGGGCGCGTGACGCCGATCGTCGACGGCATGCACGTCGATCTCGCCTATCTCATTCCCGACGAAGAAGCGGTGCCGATCGTCTTCGACCTGCTCGAACACGAGGGTCTCTGCGTCGGCGGCTCGACGGGCATCAATATCGCCGGCGCGATCCGCATGGCAAAGGACTTGGGCCCGGGCCACACCATCGTGACCGTGCTCGCCGATTACGGCACGCGCTATCAATCCAAGCTGTTCGACCCGGCCTTCCTGCGCTCGAAGAACCTGCCGGTGCCGGCTTGGCTGGAGCGCAAGTCGACCATCAAGCCGCCCTTCGTGCGGAGTTGACCTCATGCCGACCGAGTGCCTGTTCCGTGAGGATTCCTACCTGAAGGAATGCGCGGCGCGGGTCGTGGCGCTGACCCAGCAAGGCGGCATCGTGCTCGATCGCACGGTGTTCTACGCCACCTCCGGCGGCCAGCCGGGCGATACCGGCATGTTGACCGCTTCAAACGGCGCGCAGGTGCCGATCGCGACCGCGGTCTATACAGACGCGGACAAAACCGAGATCGCCCACGTGCCGGCGGATGGAGCCCCTGCCCTGCGGGTCGGCGACACCGTGACGGCGGCGATCGACTGGGACAAGCGCCACGCCCGCATGCGCATGCACACCGCCTTGCATCTTTTGTCGGCGGCGCTGCCCTATGCCGTGACCGGCGGCTCGGTCGGGGATACCGAAGGGCGGCTGGACTTCGACATCCCGGAGGCCGGCCTCGACAAGGACGAGATCACCGCCCGGCTGGCGGCGATGATCGCCGCCGATGCCGCGGTGTCGAGCCGCTGGATCAGCGACGCAGAACTCGACGCCAATCCCGGCCTGGTCAAGACCATGTCGGTGAAGCCGCCGATGGGCACCGGACGCGTGCGGCTGATCGAGATCGCCGGGCTCGACCTGCAGCCCTGCGGCGGCACGCATGTGCGCAGCACGCGCGAGATCGGCGCGGTGCGCGTGACGCAGATCGAAAAGAAAGGCAAGCAGAATCGCCGCGTGCGGCTTGCCTTCGCCTAGCGCCGTCGCGCGCGGAACGATAGTGTCACGCTGCGCATTGACGCAGACCGACCCTTGCAACAATCAGGCGACTTCATGACCGCAGACCACCCGACCAGCCGCTGGCTCAAATCCACCGAATGGCTCGCCGGCGAGATCGGCAAGCCGGACGTCGTCGTGGTGGATGGATCATTTTATCTCGTCACGCAGAAGCGCGACGCCAGGGCCGAGTATCTGGCCGGCCACATTCCGGGCGCGGTGTTTTTCGACCTCAATGCGGTCGCGGACCATTCCACCGACCTGCCGCACATGCTGCCGGGCCCGGACCAGTTCGGCGAAGCGGCAAGCGCGCTCGGCATTTCGGAGAAAGACACGATCGTGGTCTATGACGGCGCGGGCCTCTATTCGGCGCCGCGCGTCTGGTGGACCTTCCGCATCTTCGGCGCCAAGAACGTTTTCATTCTCGACGGCGGCTTGCCGGCCTGGAAGGCGGAGGGCCGCGCGCTCGAAAAGGGCGAGGTCAAGCGGCCCGCGCGTCGCTTCAACGCCGAGATGGACACCGGCGCGGTCGCCATGCACGCCGACGTGCAGATGGCGCTCAACGACGGCCGCACGCAGGTCGTCGATGCGCGCTCCGCCGGCCGCTTTGCCGGGCGCGAGCCGGAGCCGCGCGAGGGCTTGCGCTCCGGTCATATGCCGGGCGCGCTCAACGTGCCGTTCGCCGAGATCGTCGAGAACGGCCGCCTCGCCTCGCGCGAGCGCATCGCGCAGGCTTTTGCCAAAGCCGGCGTCGACACCGACAAGCCCATCATCACGACGTGCGGCTCGGGCGTCACCGCCGTCGTGCTGGCGCTCGGGCTCGACGCGCTCGGCAAAGGCCCGGCCCGCATCTACGACGGCTCATGGTCGGAATGGGGCGCGCGTCCCGATCTGCCGGTCGAGAAGGATTAATGGCGCGGCGCCGGCGCGCGGAAGTATTCGAGCACGAAAACCCGGATATGTGAGGGAAAATTGGCGCCGCCGTTGCGGCGGCCATCGATCTCGCCGAGCAGCGCCGTCACCGATGTACCGCGGTCGCGCGCGATGTCCTGCAGCGCCAGCCAAAATCTTGCTTCGAGAGTGACACTGGTCTTGTGTCCGCCCACCGTCACCGATCGCTTGATGACCGAAGTGCGCATCGCGCCCTGCACCCGCCCGCTGTTGCCGTTGCCGCGCGGCCTAGATCGAAATGATCCGGTCGCGGATCGCGAGCGCCACGGCGTGCGTACGATTGACCGCCCCGAGCTTGCGCGTCGCCGTTTGCGCGTGCTCGTCGACGGTGCGTTTTGCGATCGACAGAATCTCGCCGATTTCCCACGCTGACTTGCCTACGGCGGCCCAGGTCAGAACTTCCACCTCGCGCGTCGTGAGGGAATGTTTTTTCCGCGAAGCACGCCGCACCGTGCCGTCGCTCAAGCGCACGGCATCCGCATTGGTATCCCCGTCATGCCTCCCCCGCCTCGTGACTCGGGTCCCCTAACGGCCCTTGCTAGAGGTACACGCTCACCGCCGAGCGACGTATTGGGACTCTTGACGGTGGAAGGAACTCGGACGGCGCCGTCATGTCTTTTGACGTAGCGGTCACGGCTTCTCGCCGCCGATGATGTGCTGGCGGATGGCGATCGCCACGGCTTCGGTCTTGTTGGCGGCGCCGAGCTTGCGCGCGGCGGTCTGCACGTGTTCGTCGACCGTGCGCTTGGCGATGTCGAGCACCAGTCCGACGTCGCGCGCCGACATCCCCTTGGAGGACCAGACGAGTACCTCGCGTTCGCGCGGGGTGAGGTTCAGCGGTTTCTTGGGCGAAGCTGAAGCCATGGCCGCGGCCCTTCTGTCAAAATCATGCTCAGGCGGCCTGCCTGCCGCCCAATAAAATGCGAACCAAACGAGTCCCAGCGATAACGCCCGGCGGAGGTTCCGGTTCGGTGTGGTTGCAGCCGATTTTCGATAGCAAACCGGTTCAGCGCAGAATTTGGCTGAGAAACAGCTTCGTCCGCTCGTGCCGCGGATTGGCGAAAAACTCATTCGGAACGTTGGCCTCGACGATCTGGCCTTCGTCCATGAACACGATGCGGTTAGCGACCTCGCGCGCAAAACCCATCTCATGCGTGACGACCAGCATCGTCATGCCGTCCTCGGCCAAAGCGACCATGGTGTCGAGCACCTCCTTGACCATTTCCGGATCGAGCGCCGAGGTCGGCTCGTCGAACAGCATGATCTTGGGGTTCATGCACAGCGCGCGCGCGATCGCCACGCGCTGCTGCTGCCCGCCAGACAACTGCCCGGGGTACTTGTGCGCCTGCTCCGGGATCTTGACGCGCTTGAGGTAGTGCAGCGCGACCTCTTCGGCTTCGCGCTTCGGCATCTTGCGCACCCAGATTGGGGCCAGCGTGCAGTTTTCCAGCACGGTCAGGTGCGGAAACAAGTTGAAGTGCTGGAACACCATGCCGACCTCGCGCCGCACTTCGTCGATCTTCTTCAGGTCGTTGGTCAGCTCCACGCCGTCGACGACGATGCGGCCGCTCTGATGCTCCTCCAGCCGATTGACGCAGCGGATCATCGTCGATTTGCCGGAGCCGGAAGGCCCGCAAATGACGATGCGCTCGCCGCCGGAGACTTTCAGGTCGATGTCGCGCAGCACATGGAAGGCGCCATACCACTTGTTGACGCCCGCCATTTCGACCGCCACCGGCGTGCTCAGCTTGGTCGGCTTGAGGAGCGAATTGTTCGTCATGGCATCCTCAATGTCTGTCGCCCCGGGCGAGCCGGGTCTCCATGGCCCGCGCATAGCGCGACATGGCGTAGCAGAAGACTAGGTAGAAGGCGGCGGCCACCGCATAGCCCGTCGTGCTGGTCACCGGCGCCGCCCATTTGGGGTCGATGCGCGCCACCTCGATGGTGCGCAGCAGATCGAAGATGCCGACGATGAACACCAGGGTCGTGTCCTTGAACAGGCCGATATAGGTGTTCACGATGTTGGGGATCGTGACCTTCAGCGCCTGCGGCAGCACGATCAGCCGCATCATCTGCGAATAGCCGAGACCGACCGCCATAGCGCCTTCGAACTGGCCCTTGGGGATCGCCTGCAAGCCGGCGCGCACGACCTCGGCCATGTAGGCCGACGCGAACAAGGCAATGCCGATCAGCGCGCGTAGCAGCTTGTCGGGCTCGAACTGGTCGGGCACGAACAGCGGCAGCATGACGCTCGCCATGAACAGCACGGTGACCAGCGGCACGCCGCGCACGAACTCGATGAACAAGGTCGAGAACAACCGCACCGCCGGCATGCGCGAGCGGCGGCCGAGCGCGAGCACGATGCCGAGCGGCAGCGAAATCACGATGCCGACCGAGGCGACCACGATGGTCACCAGCACGCCGCCCCACAGCACGGTATCGACAATCGGCAGGCCGAAAAATTGCGATCCGTGCAGCAGCGTGAAGGTGGCCAGCGGCAAGATGACGAAAAAGTAGAAAGCGCCGAGCTTGCGGCGCGGCGCGTTCAGCCACAGCAGCCACACCACGCCGACCGCCAGCATCGCGAAGAAGACATCGACGCGCCAGCGCTCCGGGATCGGATAGGAGCCGTAGATAAAATACGGCAGCCGCTCCCAGACGAAGGACCAGCAGGCGCCGATGGTCCGGTTCTGCACGGTCTCCAGACAGGCGTCGCGGTCGGCGCCGCTCCACACCGCGTCGATAAGCAGGAAGTTGACCATCTCCGGGATCACCCAGGCCAACAGCGCGACGATGAGCACCGTGAGCGCGACGTTGAACGGGGTCGACAGCAGGTTCTCGCGCATCCAGCCGAGCGCGCCGCTCATGCGCATCGGCGGCGGCTGCGGCGCGATGGCATGCCGGCGCACGAAGGCCAGTTCGGCAACGGCGAGTTCGCCTTCGGACATGGTCATGGGCTAAGCCCTCACCGCTCCACCAGCGCCATGCGCGCGTTGTAGATGTTCATCAGCAGCGACGTGCCGAGGCTGATCACCAGATAAACCAGCATGGTGATGGCCACGACCTCGACCGCCTGGCCGGTCTGGTTGAGCACGGTGCCGGTGAACACCTGCACCAGGTCGGGATAGCCGATGGCGACCGCCAGCGTCGAATTCTTGGTCAGGTTGAGATATTGGCTGGTGAGCGGCGGGATGATCACGCGCATGGCCTGCGGCACCACGATCAGCCGCAAGGTCGGCCGCGGCCGCAGGCCGAGCGAATAGGCCGCCTCCACTTGGCCATGCGACACCGCCAGGACGCCGGCGCGCACGACCTCGGCGATGAAGGCCGCGGTGTAGATCGACAGGCCGAACAGAAGCGCGGCGAACTCCGGCAGTACCTCGACGCCGCCGGCGATGTTGAAGCGGCCGGTCTGCGGATACTCGAAATGCAACGGAAAGCCGGCGGCGGCCGCCACCGCGACCGGCAGGCCGACGACCAGCAGCAACGCCACCAGAAATACCGGCGCCTGCTGGCCCGTTCGCTCTTGCCGCCGGCGCGCCCAGACATGAAAAGCGACCGCGCCGGCAATGCCGGCCGCGAGCGCGATGATAACCGCCGCGAAGCCGGGCTCGGCGATCGGCTGCGGCAGGAACAGCCCGCGGTTATTGAGGAACGCCCCGCCCGGAATGACGATGCTGTCGCGCATCTCCGGCAGCGTCTTGAGCACCGCGTTGTACCAGAACAAAAGCTGCAGCAGGAGCGGCAGGTTGCGGATGGTCTCGACATAGGCGCCGGCGACCTTGGCCAGCAGCCAGTTCTTCGACAGCCGCGAAATGCCGACGATGAACCCGAGCACCGTGGCAAAGACGATGCCGAGGGCGGCGACCAGCAGCGTATTGAGCAGGCCGACCCAGAAAGCGCGGCCGTAGCTCGAGCCTTGCGCCGAATATTCGATCAGCGTCTGGCTGATGTCGAAGCCGGCGGTGGTGTTCCAGAAGCCGAAGCCGGACGCGATGCGTGCGCGCTGCAAATGATCGATCGCGTTCGTGGCCGCGCCGTAGACCAGCAGCACGACCAGCGCGCAGAGAACGAGTTGATAGGCGATGCTCCTGACCTTGGGGTCGTTGTAGAGCGCGACACGCGCCGGGCGTGACGCCGCCGGTCGGTCAGTCGACATCTACCCCTCGCCGGGTTTCATGACGGCGCCCGCGCTCCCCGCACCTCTTTGACGCCGGCGCGCGGCGTCTGCATCCGGTCAGCGGATCGGCGGCGCGTATTGGATGCCGCCCTTGTTCCACAGGCGGTTCAGGCCGCGGTCGATCTTCAACGGGGAGCCCTGCCCCACGTTGCGCTCGAACACTTCGCCGTAATTGCCCACCAGCTTGACGATGCGCACCGCCCAGTCCTTGGTCAGGCCGAGCTGCTCGCCGTAATTGCCCTCGGTGCCGACGAAGCGCTTGATCTCCGGATTGTTCGACTTCAACGCCTCGTCGACGTTCTTCGAGGTGATGTTGAGCTCTTCCGCGTTGATCATCGCGAACAGGACCCACTTCACGACGTCGAACCACTGCTCGTCGCCGTGGCGCACGGCCGGCCCGAGCGGCTCCTTGGAGATGATTTCCGGCAGGATGATGTGGTCGTTGGCATTGGCGAGACGGAGACGTTCCGAATAAAGGCCGGAAGCGTCCGTCGTGTAGGCGTCGCAGCGCCCGGCGTCGTAGGCCTTCACCGCCTCGTTGGCGGTAGCGAAGGTGACCGACTTGAGCTGCATGTTGTGCGAACGGAAGAAGTCGGCCAGGTTGAGCTCGGTGGTGGTGCCTTGCTGCACGCAAACCGACGCGCCATTGAGTTCGAGCCCCGAATTCACCTTCAGCGCCTTGCGCACGATGAAGCCTTGCCCGTCGTAGTAATTGACGCCCGTGAAGTTGAGGCCGAGCGAGGTGTCGCGCGACGACGTCCAGGTGGTGTTGCGGGCCAGCACGTCGACCTCGCCGGATTGCAGCGCGGTGAAGCGGTCCTTCGCCGACAGCGGCACGAATTTCACTTTCTTCACGTCGTTGAAGATGGCCGCCGCGATCGCGCGGCAGAAATCGACGTCGAGGCCGGTCCAGTTGCCCTGCGCGTCCGGAAGGCCGAAGCCGGCCAGCGTGCCGTTGGCGCCGCAGTTCAGTATGCCCCGGTCCTTCACCGTTTTCAGCGTCTGCGCCGTGGCATCTTGGGCGAATACGAGCGCGGCCAACGCAAGCAGTGCGGCAAATTTCTTCATCGGAACGACCCCTACTGCGCGAACGGGATGCGGCGCCCACACTGGGCGGTCAACATGCCGCTCCGCCACCGAGCCTTGGCTCCGCAGCGGAAACGGCGACAATGCTGGCCTTCTCTCCGAGCTCCCCTCGGCACCGGCCATTCCAGAACGAACGGGTTGCAAGGTCAAGGGGTTGACGCTGCGCGGAGATGCGGCCGATATGCCGTTCCTATGAGCAAGCCCCCCAAGACCCCGCGCACGACGCCGCTCAAGCCGGAGACCCGGCTCGTCAATGCCGGCCGCGATCCGCAGGCCTATCACGGCTTCGTCAATCCGCCCGTCTATCACGCCTCCACGGTGCTTTATCCGACCGCCGAGGATCAGGTCGCGCACCGCGCCAAATACCAATATGGCCGGCGCGGAACGCCCACTTCGGAAGCGCTGGAGAACGCGCTGGCCGAAATGGAGGGCGAAGGCTGCGCCGGCGTTGCGCTGCTGCCGTCGGGTTTGGCCGCGATCTCGACCGCGCTGCTATCGGTCGCAGGCGCCGGCGATCACATTCTGGTCACCGACAGCGTCTACCGGCCCACGCGTGTCTTCTGCGACGGCGTGTTCAAGCGCATGGGGGTCGAGACCACCTATTATGACCCGCTGATCGGGGCCGGCATCGGCAAGCTGTTCAAGCCCAATACGCGCGCCGTGTTCACCGAGGCGCCCGGCTCGCAGAGCTTCGAGATGCAGGACATCCCGGCCATCGCCAAGGTCGCGCACGACAAGGGCGCGCTGGTGCTGATGGACAATACCTGGGCGACGCCGCTCTATTACGACGCCTTCGAAAAGGGCGTCGACCTGTCGATCCAGGCCGGCACGAAATATATCGGCGGCCATTCCGACATCATGTTCGGCTGCGTCGCGGCCAACGCCAAGGCGCTGCCGGCGCTCAAGACCACCGTCTACACCATGGGCCTCTGCGTGGGCCCGGACGACATGTATCTCGCGTTGCGCGGCCTGCGCACGATGGCGGTGCGGCTGGCGCGGCACAACGCATCCGGCGTGCAGGTCGCGCGCTGGCTGGCGCAGCGGCCGGAAGTGCTGCGCGTGCTGCACCCGGCGCTCGAGAGCGATCCCGGCCATGCCATCTGGAAGCGCGACTTCACCGGCGCCAGCGGCCTGTTCAGCATCGTGCTCAAGCCTTGCGCCGACAAGGCCGTGCATGCCTTCATGAACGCGCTTGCGCTGTTCGGCATGGGCTTTTCGTGGGGCGGCTTCGAGAGCCTGGTGATCCTGTTCGATTGCGCGGAGTACCGCACGGCGACCACATGGGCGCCGGGCGGCCCGACCTTGCGCTTTCACATCGGGCTGGAAGACCCCGGCGACCTCATCGCCGACCTCGACGCGGGCTTTGCGGCCATGGCGGCGGCGCGTTAGTGGAGCGGATTTGACATTCGCGACCCACTTGGCAGCGGGCTCGCGACGCGAATGTCAAATTCAAAGCTCCACTAGATACTTATACTTGCTAGTGGTCTTTTGATTCTAACATTCGCAAACGGTGCCTGCTGAAGCGGGATGCGAATGTTAGAATCGGACCACTAGTTCAGGCCACCGCGCCCTGCCCTTTCCCGCGCAGCACGAACTGCAGGTTGCGCAGATAGACGAACAGTCCGAAGGCCTGGCCGATGATGAAGACCGGGTCTTTGCGGTAGAGCGCATAGGCGAGCAGCATCACGCCGCCGCCGATCGAGAACACCCAGAACGCCGTCGGCACCACGCTTCGCCCCGCGCGCTCGGAGGCGATCCACTGCACCACGAAGCGCATGGCGAACAAAGCCTGCGCGACGTAGCCGATCAAAATCCCCCAATCGAGGTTGCCCACGAATACGTCGTGCAGATAGCCACCGACGGAATTGGCGATATCGATCAGCATCTAGTCCTCCGAGATTTCCGGTACACGTTTCCTGCGGCGGATGAGCCACCACACGCCGGCCAGGTCGAGAATGCCGACCCATAGCCGGTCCCACATGCCGTAGTTCGACACGCCGTGCGCACGCGGCCGGTCGACCACGTCGACATAGCCGATGCCGTAGCCGTCGCGCCGCACCAGCGCCGGCAGGAAGCGGTGCAGGCCGTCGAAATACGGCAGGCCGAGGAACAGGTCGCGGCGGAACGCCTTCAGCCCGCAGCCGCTGTCGCGCGTGCCGTCGCGCAGGATGGCGTTGCGCACGCCGTTGGCGATGCGCGATTGCAGCTTCTTGAAGCCGGTCGCCTTGCGGCCGACGCGCTGGCCCGCGATCAGGCCGAGGCGCTCGTCCGCTTGCAGGGCGCGCAGCAGCGCCGGCAGGAAGGCCGGATCGTTCTGGCCGTCGCCGTCGAGCGTCACCACCAGCGGCGCGCGCGCGGCCTTCACGCCCGAGCGCACCGCCGCCGACTGGCCGCAGGACTGCTTGTGGCGCACCCGGCGCAGCCAGGGATGCAGGCCCATCAGGCGCTTGAGCTCGTCCTCGGTGCCGTCGCTCGAACCGTCATTGACGTAGACGACCTCGAACGGCCATTGGCCTTGCAGCGCGGCGGCGATCTCGCCGACCAGCGGCGCGATATTGGCGGCTTCGTTGCGCACCGGCACCACGACGGACACCGCCGGATCGTTGCTCGTCATCTGTCGCAGGTCCCGTGGCCCCAAGCAGCGTTAACAGCGGCGTTTAAAGCGGCGTCAAAAGCGGCGTTCAAAACGGCCATCAATGCGGCCTGTGTCTTATTAAGCCAATAGTCCGCGGGCAACAGCTTTGATCCGCCGGCGCGACGGCCCCGGATAAGCATGCGGGACGCCGTCGGTGCCGATGGCGAAGCCGAGACGGCGGAGCGCGAAATAGCGCCGCACCAGCAGCACGCCCAGGGTGCCGACCAAGGCGCCGGCCAGCACGTCGGTCGGATAATGCGCCGTCACCACCACCCGGCTGATGACGATCAGCGCGGCATAGAGCGCCAGCAACGGCCGCGCGCGCGGGAACAGAATCCCGAAAGCCACCAGCACCGAAAAGGCCGTGGTCGCGTGGCCGGACGGCAGGCCGGCATACTCGGACGTCCATCGAAACGGGCTGAAGGCAAAGGGGTCGGTGTGGCTCGCCACCAGCGGGCGGGCGCGCCCGATCACGCGCTTGATGACGGTGACAAACAGGCCCGGCATGGCGATCGCCATAAACAGGAATCCGACCCGCACCATGATCGCGGCGAGCACCAGTTGGTTGACGCGCGGCAGGATCGGCGGCAGCGCCGCCAGCAGCAGAAAGAGAATGCCGAGCGGCCAGAGGAACCAGCCCGATTTGCCGTAGTCGGTGATCTCGTCGAAGAACGAGATCAGCCAGCGCGGCATGCGCGTGGCCGCGTTCGACGCAGGGATGTCGACATAGGCCATCCCGGCCAGCAGCACGGCCAGGAGAACGCCCGTGATGATCGCAAGCTGGCGCGGCGCCGGAAAGAACGGCGCGCCGGGCGTGATGCGAGCAGGACGCGCGAGCATCTTCAAAGCCGCCATGACGTTCATGGCGCATCGCCGCCAGGCAGGCTCCGGTCTGTCGTGGCCGATCCCGTTCACCGCCGTCATGGCTCGGCCGAACGGAACACGGTCAGCACCACCGGCTTGCCGATGCTGATATTGTAGCCCTCGATGCGCTGGCTCAGCGCATAGCGCAGGCCGACGGCATTGGCGCGCTGCACGAAGCTGCGCTCGCTGCGCGGATCGATGAGCGCGAAGTGGCAGGACCCCGCGCGCAGGAATTCGGCGGCGCCCGCCCCGTCGGTGAAGCGCGTGGCAGTGCCGAGCAGGAACACCAGGCTCGGCTCCTGATAGGCGAAGGTCGAAGCGACGTGCGGCTCTTTGCAGCCGGCGGCCTTCACCTCGCTGGCGATCAACGCGCTCGGAAACAGTATCGGCAGCGACGGGAACGTCACCGCATAGACTGTGATGGCGATGAACACCGACGCCATCGCCGCGCGCAGCAACGAGCGCTGCGCGCCGTCGACTTCGTAGAGCCACCAGGCGAACAGGCCCAAGATCGCCGCCGCCGCCGCGAACGGCCAGGCGATGAGGCCGAGGTCGCGGCCGAACACGATGAAGATCGCCACCACGCCGATGGCGATGACACCGGGAAATACGAACCAGCCGACGGTGCCGCGGATCATCCAGCGGATCTTGGCGAGGCCGCCCGGCTCGAGAATGCCGGCGATCAGGATGGCAATGGCCGGATAGAGCGGCAGCACGTAATGCGGCAGCTTGGTCATCACCGCCTCGAACACCAGCCAGGACGGCACCAGCCAGGCGAGCAGGAACTGCGCGCCCGGCTCGCGCCTGGCCTTCCACACCATCGGCGCGGCAAGGCCGGCCAGCACCGAGCCCGGCCAGAACGTGACCCAGAACAAAGCGAAGTAGTAACCGGGCGGCGCGCCGTGCGCCTCCTGCCCGCTCGCGACCTTGGACAGCATGTCCTCGCCGAGCGCCTTCATGAAAAAGCTGTCGCCCGATTTCAGGACGATGGCCACGAACCACGGCAGCACGAGCAGGATCATCCAGAGGAAGCCGGTGAAGGGGCGCAACGCGAGTATCCAGCGCGCCGAGCGGTCGGCGATTGAGAGCGCCAGCGCCGTGAGCGCGACGAACATCAGGATCAGCGGACCTTTGAGCAGCACGCCGGCGGCGATCGCCGTCCACAGCAGCGCCGGCATCCGCCAGCCGATCTTGGTGCCCGGCACGCGGCGCGTCGGCAGATAGATGCGCGCCATTGCGCCCATCGCGGTGACGGCGGTCAGAAGCAACGCCGCGTCGGTCTTTGCCAGCCGCGCCTCGACCCCGAGCAGGATCGAGCTCGCCATCATCAGCGCGGCGAGCAGCGCCGCCCGGCGGGAAACGAAAGCGAGCGCCGCCCAGTAGGTCACCAGCACGGCGCCGATCGCGCCGACCAGCGACGGCAGCCGGTAAAGCCAGATCGTCGTGCGCGCTTCCGGCACGCCGAGCGCTTCGCCGGTTTTGACCGCGGCCGCTTGCAGCCAGTAGATGCCGACCGGCTTCTTGTAGCGGACCTCGTCCTGGAAACGGATGTCGACGTACTCGCCGGTCTCCAGCATCTGCTTGGTGGCCTGCGCGAAGCGGGCTTCGTCGCGGTCCACCGGCGGGATCTGAAAGAAGCCGGGCAGGAAGGCGAGCAGCGCAAAGGCCAGCAGCAGGGCGGCGGCACGGGCGTGCGAGGCGCAAGCCCAGTCGAGCGCCGCGGCTAACCCCCGCGTCGATGCAAGAGACTGCCGCTCCTCGTTGACGGTCGTGCTCATCGGCTTCGAGCCGGTTTCTCGCCCAGTAACTGTCCGTGGACAATACGCTTTTGCGGCACGGACCGTGATTAGGCGGCTACTGCAACCTTACGGTCACAGTGTCGGCGGCCCCGCGTGCATCCATGACGGTCAGGCGGACGAATCCGGGGCCGTCCGGCTGGAAGAATAGCGTACGGCGGCCCCCTTGGGCAGCGAGCGGGACGCCATTGACCAGGACGGTCAGCGGCGCGCGGCCGCCGGCGATCTTCAGCGCCAGCGGCTCCACCTGGGCCGCCTGGCCCAGCAGCTCCACCTGGGCCACCAGCTCCAGCCGTGCCCCGTCCGGCGGAAACATGATGCGCGGCGGCTCGGCCACCTCGCCCACCCCGGATGCCGGGCTAAAGCGCTGTAAAGGCGGCGGTAATTTGCCGTTACTGGCGACGATCACGCCCTTGGGTGCGGGCGGTAAAGAGGCCGGCGTGTGGCCGGAACGGGCAAAAGCGTCGAACAGGATCGGGGCGGCGGCGGTGCGCCCGATCAGCCCCGGCACCGGCGCGCCGTCGGCGCGGCCGACCCAGACGCCGACGGTCAACCGGCCGTCGAAGCCGACCGCCCAGGCGTCGCGGTAGCCGTAGGAGGTGCCGGTCTTGAAGGCGATGCGGCCGAGCGGGGCATTGTCGGGCGGCGGCGCGCCAAGCAGGACATTACCAACGTACCAGGCGGCGACCGGGTCGAGCAGCCGGCGCGGGAGGCCTGCCGCCTCGCCTGCCCGCTCGGCCAGCGGCAGCGCCGCCCCGCCCCGCGCCAAGCCGGCGTAGAGCATCGTCAAATCGGAAAGCGTCACGCCGACGCCGCCGAGCCCCATGGCGAGGCCGGGCGCCTCGCCCTTCGGCAGCACCAGGCCGGCGCCGACCTGGCCGAGCCGCGCGCTCAGCCGGCTAACGCCGACTTTGCCGAGCACCGCGATGGCCGGCACGTTGAGCGACAACTGCAACGCCTTGCGCACGCTGACGGTGCCCTGGAAGGTGAGATCGAAGTTTTCCGGCGTGTAGCCGCCGTAACGTTGCGGGCGGTCGTCGATCAATGTTTCGGGATGGATGAGCCCGTCCTCGAAGGCGAGCCCGTAGATGAAAGGCTTGAGCGTCGAGCCGGGCGAGCGCAGCGCCTGCGTCATGTCGACCTGGCCGGCGCGGCGCGTGTCGAAATAGTCGGACGAGCCGACGCGGGCCAGCACCTCGCCGGACGCGTGATCGACCGCGACGAGCGCGACCGAAATCTCCGGCCCCAGCGTCTCGGCGCGCGATTTGGCCAAGTCCTCCAGTGTCCGCTGCAACGGCGCATCGATGGTGAGCCTGTGGACCGGATGTTCGGGTTCGGCCCCGACGATCCTGTCGGCGGCATGCGGGGCCAGCACCGGCAAGGGCCTGCGGTTGTTCGGCACCGGCTCCGCCTTGGCGCGCGCGATTTCGTCCGACGGAACAAGTCCTTGCGCGGCGGCGCGGTCGAGCACGCGGTCGCGCGCGGCGCGCGCGGCGGCAGCGTGGCGGTCGGGCCGACGCCGTTCCGGCGACTGCGGCAAGGCCACTAAAAGCGCGGATTCAGAAAGGGTTAGCCGCT
>JALHRB010000022.1 GCA_022841665.1 Pseudolabrys sp. | reverse complement strand
GCAATGCACGCTGTCGATGGGCCGCTATGTCGGCTCAGGCGTTGGCATCGAAAGCACCAGCCTGCAGATCCACGACACGCAAGTCAGCTAACAACGATCCCCGTCCGCCACGGGGACCATCGCCCGCCGGCCGCAGCGATGCGCCCGGCACCGGGCGGTTGCGCAACCGGACCGGGACGCTGGCGGGTGTCCCGGTCCACCCTTCCGCCAAAGGAAAATCCCATGAGCAAGTTTGCAGGCCTCGCCCTCGAGGTCGAAAAGCCATCTCGCATGATCATCGTGCATCCCGTGACGCGCCAGCCGCTACGCGATGCCGACGGTGCCGAAGCCTACATTGACCTTTTCTCGGGCGACTCCGAGCAGGCGCGCCGACATCAACGCGCCGTGCAGCGCCGCCGCCTGGCTGCGCGCGGCCGCGGCAAGATCACGCCGGAAGAGCTCGAGGCCGAAGGCGTCGAATTGCTGGCCGCCATTACGGCCGGCTGGCGTCTGGTCGCGCTCGATGGCGACACGCTCGATGTGGAATTCAGCGTCACCAATGCGCGCGAGCTCTACGCCGAGCCTGCGATGCAATGGCTGCGCGACCAGGTCGACGAGTTCGCGAGCGACCGGGGAAATTTCTCGAAGGCCTCGCCGAAGAGCTGATCGCCTATGCGGAATGGGTATTCCGCAAGGGCAAAATCAGGCCGGACGGGGCAACCGAGGGCGACCACTCGGAGGCACGCAAGCGGATCGAGGCGCGCTCTGGGCGCAAGGCAAAGCAGGAGGCGGGCGCGGCAAGCGAGACCGCGCCTGAATTTCCTGACGCCCTCGGCTATCTGTGGAGTTGGTTTGACGAGCTGCTCGACGGCTGCGCGCCGACCGGCATGGGGCCGGTCTCGATTTCCTGGGTCGATCTGCGGGCCTGGTGCGATCTCTCCGGAGAACATCCGCAACCGTGGGAGGTGCGCTTGATCATGCGTCTGTCGGCGCGGCGGGCGTCCATCCTGCAGGAAAGCAATGGCCGTAAAGATCAAGATTGAGCCGATTGAATCGTGGGTATCGCTCACGGTCAATGAAGCGCTCTCGCCGGCGGCGCGGTCGAAGGCGATCGCCAAATACGCCGGCGAGCGGTTGATCGGCGCACAGGAAACGAACCGGCGCATCCTGGGCCGCGTGCCCCCGCATCAGACCTTCGTCGACGGTCGACCCAACGCGCCACTGGAGAGTGTGAACCCGGAGCGCGGCGTAATTGCCTTCGAGTTCGATCTTGTCTTCGACGTGCTGCGCTGGATCGGCGACGCGCTAATCGAGCGCTCGCCTGTGGTGTCGGGTGAATACCGGCGCGGTCATACCCTGTTTGCGGATGGTGCCGAAATCCCGATCGGTGATGAACTGCCGATAGCTGACGAATACAGCTTCACGAACATGGTGCCCTATGCCCGCAAGATCGAAATCGGCAAGACAAAATCGGGGCGCGCGTTCGTGATTCAGGTCGAGCCACGCATCTATGAGCGCACGGCGCGCGAGGCCCGCAGCCGCTTCGGCAACGTGGCTAAGATCGAATACACGTTCCGCGGCATCGTGGGCGGCCAGCAGGTTAATCCGCTCGGACTCGTTCGCAATAGGCGTGGGCAAGGCGCGCGCGAACACAACAAGCCGCAAAACCGATTTCCGACCATCGTGGTGAGGCTGCGCTGACATGGCCGATATCCAGGAAGCCATCCGCCGGCTGACAATCGAAGCGACCGCGCGCGGCGTTTCCGAAACCAGTGCGCTGCTCAAGCGCATGGTGGAGACGCAGAACGAAGTCACGGTCTCGTCGGAAAAGAGCGAGCGCGCCACGCAGACGATGGAGCGCCGGCTGGAAAGCATCCAGCGCCGCTATGACGACGAATATCGCAAGCGCCGCGAGCTGTTGAAACTGGAAAAGGACCTTGATGCTGCGCGCGCGCAAGGGCTGCTCACCTCGCAGCGGCAGAGCGAGTTGATCGCGCTCGCCGCAACGCGGCTCAACATGGGCACGAACGCCAACGGGCTCTATGCCCGCAGTCTTGCGGCTGCCGAAGCGCAGGCGAATGGGCTTGCGTCCCGCCTCGGCCCGATGGGGACTCTGCTGGCCAGCATTGGTCCGTCCGGTTTGGTCGCCGCGGCCGGACTCGGTGCGGCCGCCTTTGCAGCCTACAAACTGGTCGATGCGTCGAACACCTTCGCGCGCGACATGCTGCAGCTGCGCGACGTCTCGCAGACGCTCGGCCTGACGACCACTCAATTCCAGGCGATCGCCGATGAGGGCTCGAAATTCGCACTCAGCGAGGAACGCATCGGCCAGGTGCTGCAGCGCTTCACGGCGCAGATGGAGGAATTCCGGCGCGGGCAGGGCGAGTTGTTCGCGCTGGTGCAGCGTATCGATCCGGCGCTCGCGCGCGAAATGGCGTCAGCGCGCGATACCGCGACGGCGATCGACTATCTCGCCCGCGTCTACGAAAAGGCGGGCGACGCCCGCCAGAAGCTCGACCGCGCCATCGGCGGCCGCAACGGCGGCACCGTCGGTCTGCTGTTCGAAGACGTCGGCCGCCAGGGGGGCGTAAACCTCGTCGCGAAGGAATTCGAAAAGTCCGGCGATGCCATCGACCGCCACATGATCGAAAAGATCGCCCGGCTCAAGGCCGAGATCGACGACATGGCCGGCGATGCCCAGCGCAATTTCGCCTCGATCTTCTCGCTGCAGGTGCTCGAATCCCAGCACCGCTTTTACGAAAACTGGCGCGACATCTCGCGCATCGCCAAGGAATTCAGCGTATCGAGCGACTGGGACAAGTTCATCGCCGATCTCACCAGCAACAAGCTGGTTGCCGCTTTCAGCATGATCCAGGGCCTTGCCATCATCATGCCGCAGATGCTCGGGCGGGGCCTGGCTGGGCCGCAGGGAAGTGGCGCCCAAAGTGTGGACGAGTCCGGCTTTCTCGGCCTTGGCCCCACGCCGCTGCCAGGCGCCCGGCCGAACGCCGCCATCGACCGCTCGGCGCTGGAGCTTGAGATCAATCTCGAAAAGCAGCGCATCGGTGCGCTCGGCTCGGCCGCCACGGCAACCGAACGCCTCGCGCAGCGCAAGCGCGAGCTTGCCCTCGCGGTCAAGGACAACGTCATTTCGCAGCAGGACTACAACCGAGCGCTCGGCATGGCCGGCCTCGAGACGGTGATGCAGCTGGAAGCCCGCCGCATCGGCCTTCTGGGCGAGATGGCATTGGTCGACGATATCGTCGCCCAGAAGCAGCGCGAGGTTAATCTGGCGCGCGCCCAAGGTGTGCGGATCACGCAAGCGGAATCGGCGGCCATCTTGGAGCGCACGCGCCTGATGGCGGAATATGCGAAACTCGAAGGGCCGCGCGGCAAGCTGCAATTCGAGCGTGACCAGATCGGCCGCACAGATGTCGATGCGACCGTCGCGGCGCGGCTGCGCTCGGAAGGACTGCCGATCGACCTCAATTCGGCGACGGCCGCAGAAATCCGTTTCAACGAGACGCTGCGCGAAAGCAAAGCGCTGTTGATTGAAACCGGCTCCGGTGCGCTGCGCACTTTCCGTTCGGAACTGAGTCAGACTGGCAACGCCTGGGACGCCCTTGGGCGGACCGCGCTCAAGACGCTCGACGCCATCGCCATGAAGCTGGCGGACAAGGCGATCGAGAATGCCATCACGGGCATGTTCTCGGGGCTTGGCCGGGGCGGGGCGGCCGCCGTCGCGGCCGGCGGCGCGCGGGGTGGGTTGCTGGGCGGCTTCCTTATCCCCGGCTTCCTCGAACAGGGCGGCATCGTCGGCCCCGGCATGACGATGGCGGGGCGCTATGTGCATCCGGCCTATTTCGACGATGCGCCGCACTACAACAAGGGCGGCATCGTCGGCGCCGGGCCCGATGCCTTCCCGATCATCGCGCATCGCGATGAAGAGGTCATTCGTCGGGACGATCCGCGGCATCGCTGGAACGGCGGAACGACTGCACCGGGAGGGCAACCCGTTGTCCTGAATTACAACGACAACAGGGTTTTCAACGACACGTCGCCGCAGGTTGCCGCAATGCTGATTGCACGCGACCGGCAGGAATGGCCCAAGAAAAAGGCGGAGATATTGCGCGATCTGCGCAAGGGCCGCGGCTCCGATCCGAATTTCTATTCGCCATGACAATCTTGATCTGGCCCCACGACTCAATCCCAGAGATGGGCAGCTTCCGGCTGCGGCCCTTCAACATCTCGTCGGTGATGAGCGAGACGCAGGAGGTCATTCCCGGCGGCCTCAAGGCGCAGCGCTTCGAGGCCAAGCTCACCATGCCGAACATGGATGAAGAACGCTGGCGCGAGCATAGCGGGCTTTTTTCCGATTTAGCCGGCATCGGCGGCAAGATCAGGCTATGGCATCACGCCCGTACCGAGCCCTACTACAACCAGACCGTCACGCCGACCGTGACGACATGGGACGGCGGCGCGACGTGGGACGGCGGCAGCGGTTGGGCGGCGGGACATCTTCCGCCGATCGTCAGCGTCGGTGAAACCCGCTCACGCGGTTTCGACAATCTGCTGTTCAAAGGATTCCCGGCCTCGCTCTCTGGCGTCCTGCGACGCGGCGATTTGTTTGAGATCAGGCCGAGCGGCATCCCGGCGCCCTACGGCATGCTTTACGAAGTGGTCGGCTGGGTTAACAGCAATTCGTCCGGCGAGTGCCGTGTTCGCTTCAGGCCCGGTCTGCGCAAAGGTGTGCGCACCGGCGACATGATTGTTATCGGCGGCGGCGGCGAAAAGCCGATGTCGGTCTTCAATCTGGCGGGCGACGAAGAAGGCTTGATCGATGTGTCGGGACCGATGGTCGGCACGTTCGGCGTGACACTGCGAGAAGTACTGCCTCACGGATGACGATCCTCACCACAAAAGGTTTGCAGGAGTCCATCGACAAGAGATGGGGCACGCGCACGCTTGCGGCCATCGATCATCCGGTCGAGGCCGTGCTCGCCGAACTGGACGATGCCGGCGCCGCCCTATGGCCGGATGGGATAATTCGACTGTGGGACGGCATCGGCCTGCTGCGTTACGACGGCAAGAACTGGCGCGGCGTCGGCCCGTTCGGGCGCGTCACCGGCATTGGTGGATCGAAGCGCCTGCTGCTGCGCACGGTGCAATTCGAGATGTCTGGCATCCCGGCCGAGCAAGCGATCTATCTCGACCCGCTGTTGCGTAATCGACCGGCGATGGCGTGGACCGCCGGCATGGACGCGCTGGGGGTCAAGGTCAATGGCGAGCCGTTCCAGGAGGTCGATGGGCTGGTCGATTATCAGACGCATACCAATGATGATTCGGGGGTGCAGACCATCACGCTCACGATCGGTGAGCCGGTCTATTCGATCGAGCGGGCGCAAAACCGCGCCTATACGCCCGAGGACATGAACGCGTATCTCGCCACATGGCGAGCGCGCAACCGCGGCGGCGCACGCATCACGGGCTATGACCGCATCGCCGAACTCTCCGATGCGACGCGCTCATGGACACTGACATGATCCGCGTTGCGACGTTTGACGACCTGCCGGCGCTGGTCGCCCTGTCGCGGCTCTATCACGAAGAGGCGCATGACTGGCTGCCGTTCGACGAAGCCTATGTCCGGGAAAACTTTCGGACGCGTTGCATCGATACGGTCGAAGGCATGTGTTGGCTTCTCGATCATGACGGGCAGGCCGCCGGCTATCTCGCCGCCGCGGTGACGCAATTCTTCGCGGCGCCGGTCAAGGTCGCGGTTGAGCTCGCATGGTTTGTAAAGCCGGAGGCGCGCGGGCGTGGTGTCGATCTCATCCCGGACTTCGAGAATTGGGCGCAATGGAAAGGATGTGCCGGATGCAGCCTGTCCATGAACGAATTTCCGGATGAGCGGCGCAATGCGTCGATGGCGCGGCTTTACAGCGGTAGGGGCTACAAGCCCTACGAGCGCGGATATCTGAAGCTGTTCTGATGCCAGTCATCACAACTCTCGCCACTATCGCGGCGACGGCTGCGATCAATACATCGCTCGCGCTTGGGCTTGGCAGTCTGGCGTGGACGATCGGATCGACCGTCGCCTTCGCCACCCCGCTCGCGCTGTCGGTTGGGCTGTCTTACGCGCAAGCGGCGCTTGCCAAGACACAGACGGGGCAGAGCGGAACGGACGCGCAATCGCCGGCGACGATCAACGCGCCGGAGGTGCGCGGCAACGTCAAGAATGCTGTTCCGTCCCAGCGCATTGTTATCGGCCAGGCTCGCACCGGCGGGGCGATGTTCCTTTACGAAGTGATCCCGCCTTATCTTTATGTCGGGTTTCTCTATTCGTCACTGCCGGTCGACTCATTCAACACGCTCTACATCGGCACGCGCAAGGTCACGTTTTCTTCGTTGCCCGACAATGTGCCGGTGTCGCCGCTGGCATTCGACGGACAACCGAACTACCCGAGCCGGCTCACGGTCTGTGTGCAGCGCGGCTCACTTAACCAGGGCGTCAACGCGCTGGTCGCCTCCGATCTGACCGGTGTCCTTACTGCTGCCGGTGTCGACCCGGCGTATTTTGAGACACCGGGCGTGGCCTGCGCCGTGTTCAAATGCCATTACGGCGCAGATGCGAACGAATTCCTTGCGCTGTGGGGCAACGTCCAGATTCCGAACTTCCAATGGGTGATCAAGGGCGCGCCGCTGCCCGACCCGCGCGTGCCGTCCTGCCGGCTGTCATTCGACATGAACGACCCGGAAGACTTTTACCATGCGATGTCGACCTGGCCGTATTCGGACACGGCGGCGCTGGCGCAGGCGTTCTGGGCGATGATGCCGTTCGGGCTCAAGGCAGGGCCTGACCGGATCTATTGGGAAAGGGTGAAGGAGTCCGCGTCTTTCGACGAAGAGGCGGTCGCGATCGAAGGCGGCGCCGGCGGCTTCGAGAAGCGCCATGTCGTTTCATGTCTCGCCACACTGGCAGACAAACCGAACGTCGTGATGGAAGCGCTTTTCACGGCCAACCGGGGATTTCCGTCGCAGCGCGCCGGCCGCTTCCATGTCTTTTCGTCGCAGCCGCGCGAGCCGTTGATCACCATCCCGGACGGTGACCTGATCGGCACGTTCGAATTTCGACGGCTCAAGCCGAAGAAGGATTTGGTCAACATCGGCCGCTGCCGTTACGTCTCACCTGACGATGAATGGCAAGACGCGGAAGGTCCGGTCGATCGTCGCGGCGGCTATATCGAAAGCGACGGCGAGGAATTCGAGCAGACCGTGCGGCTGTCCTGCACGCCTGGTGAGGAACGTGCCAAGCGCCTGCTGGCCGGCTTCATCGACGAAGCGCGCCTCGACAAGTATCTGACCTGCAAAGTGAGCATGCGGGCCTACGGCCTGCGCGAAGGCGACGTGATCCGGCGCCATTCGGAAACCGGGCGCTACTCGGACCAGGACGGTCTCTATCAAGTCGAGGAATGGCAACTGGCGGTCGACCGCTCGTCGCTCGCGCTGTCGCTCTCCGAATACGATCCGACCATTGCGCGACGCAACCGTGCCGCCGGCGCCGAGCAAGTCGCCGCCTAAAGGGCAATCATGACCGCACACGCCGCCATCGCCGCCGTCCCAAAGACGGGGACACCGCAACGCACGATGCTGCAGGCGCTGCTGGTGTCGCGCGTGGCGTGGATCGTCGGCAGTGGCGAAAACCCGGCCGACTTCGATCCGCGTGGGGAAGACGGCAGCCCGGTCACCCGCGTCATTGGCTACAACGGGCTGTGGTTCTGGTACGACGAAGCGGACTCGACGACCGGCCACGACGGCACGACCTGCATCGTCACCACGGCGACGGGCGGGCGCTACAAGGTCACCGGCGTCGATATCCTGATCACCTCGGTCATTTCGAAGACCCTCACGACGCCGCCTGATCCGGACGATGTAGACGAAGAGGCGCGGCCATCGGATGGCGACGCCTACATCGTCCCGACCGCGTCAACGGGGCCCTGGGCCACCTGGACCGGCTCGATCGCGGTCTGGGTTGAAGCGCGCCGGGAATGGTTCCGCATTCTGCCGAAGGCAGGGTGGTTTGTGTCGGTGCCAGCCGCCACGCGCGACGTGGTCTATCGCTACGATTCCGTGCAGGCGGCATGGATCACCGGCGACGGCTCGACGCCGGCCGCCAATACCGTCCCGCTGTCCGCTCTGATCGCACACGGCCTCGGGCCGGTCCGCGTCTCGAACCAGACCACCTACGCCCCGCCGGGCTCGCGCAAGACCGGCGCTACGCCGGCGATGGCGCTGGGCGGCACCGCATCGAACATCAACGACAATTCCGACTCGACCACGGCGGTCACATCGGCGCTGGGGGATTTGTCGGCCGCGGCCTTCGCTTCCCGCATCGTGGCGCAACTCACGCTTGCGGCCACAACCGATCTGATCTGCATCGAAGTCCGCGCCGTGCTGGGCTCTGCCGCGGGTGCGATGGGGATCTGGTACAAGAGCGGGGGCGTGTGGTCGCAAGCCGGCTCCGGCTTCACGCTCTCGACCTCGGCGCAGAACATCCAGCGCACCGGAGATTTCCAGGATGTCACCGATATTGCGCTCGTCACCGAAGCCAAAAACTGGTCGACCAACACCCACACGCTCGCGGGGCTCAATGCCTATGACGCGACGGTCACGGGATCGGTCGGGGATGCGCTGATCATTGCCGCCGGCGCCTTCGGCATCTTTGCCGGGCATGAAGGCAAGGTGGCGATCTGCCAGGTGGCGGACACCTATACGATCTACACGCCGGCGGTTGGAAATAAGGTCTACGACATCGCTCTCGGCTACGAGGTGCGCTGGAGCGGTGCGGCATGGGTCTCCGCCGCCGGCGCGATGCTCAAGTCAAAGATTCAATATACGCAGGGCAGCGGCAGCCCGAGCGGCGCTGACGGCACCGCGTCTTCATATCCGGATCACGCCACAGCACCCACCACGGCGACCGAACGCAAACTCGATCCGACGAGCTGCACTTATACCGCGCTAACAGCCGGCAACGTGTTGATTGTCAATTACGAAGCCGATTTTGCCTTAGACGGGAGCAATGGCGATCCGTTCATGGGAGTGTTGTACCGCGGAAATGAAACCACCGCCCTCGCGTGGTCACGGTTTGCGCGCGTCGGCACGGGCGCAGTCTATCGTTTTGTATTCTATATCACCGCGGTTGATGCCGCCGAGCAGACCTACAAGTTTGCGATACAGCGCATTGCATCTTCGCCCGCAGCCATCACCGCATTTGGTCATCGCTTGTGGAAGATAGAGGAATACGCGCCGTGACCGACCCCGTTGATCAAATTGTCGGACTGACCAGCGACGTCGATGACGACGACGTCGAAAAGCCCGGCACGCGGGCCGAATTCAAGGCTGTGCTGCGGGCCTTTTCGACATGTGCCGATGTGCGCAGCCGCGACCTGTCCGGCCGCACGCGCATCATGGTTGGGTCGCGGTTCTTTCGGAAGGATACGAGCGACACATCGGCAGACGATCTCAGCGAAACGACGCCGACGATCATCGATGATGGCGGCAATCACTGGCTTGTCATCGAAGGTGAGCGCTACGACATCCCGTTTTCATCGACCGGACTGCTTGGCGATGGTGAGGCGCTTCCGGCCTTCCCGGTTGTGACGCCGCTGACAATTCCGGCCGGGTGTCCGGGCAGCGTCGGCTTTGCGGTCGACGAGGTGCCAACCGCGCAAGTCATCGTCACCTTCAAGAAAAGTCTCGACTACGGTGCGACGTGGACGAGTGCTTTCACGTTGACCATCGCCGCCGGCGAGCGCGTCGGCGCGTTTGCGCTGGCAAGCGACCTTTCACTGCCTGCCGAAGCCCTGTTGCGCCCATACGGGCCCGCTACTCACGACGCCACGATGGAAGGTCTTTCCATCACCATCGCCGCACTGCGCTGATCAAGGAGCAATTCCATGGCTGACTTCATCTTTAATATCGCCAAAGGCGCATTTGCGGAAAAAATCCGTGACGGCGCGAGCAATGTTCTCGTGTTGCTGCTCAAGGTCAACGAGACCGAAGCCGATCTCAAGGATCGCGACACGGTCGCGGCTATCCTGGCGGCGTCGAACACGGAAGCCGATTTCACAAACTACGCACGCAAGACCGGCCTCACCGGCACGGTGACAGTCGATGATGTGAACGACCGCGTCGATTGCGACATTCCGGACCAGACATGGTCTGCCGCCGGCGGAGCGTCGAACAATACGCTCACCAAGTTGATCGTCGCCTATCAGGAATCCGCGGCCGACTCGGGGCGCATTCCGCTTGCAGGCCTTGACTTCACGCCGACGACCGACGGCTCCGATATCACGGCACAGATCAACGCCGCCGGCTTCGCCCGCGCGGCCTGATCGCCGCCATCTCCCTTCAACGCGAGGATCAATCCGATGCCGCTGCCCGCATGGCTAACCCAAGACGGAACGAAGCCGAACCTGTTCCACATCGATCCCGACATCGCCTATCCGGCCGTGATCGGTCGGCTCGAACAGCTCAACGTCAAAACCGGCGACACCGATCAATACTGGCTCGAGGTGGCGTTCCAGGTCACAAAGATCGTGGCGCAGGATTTGATCAGCGACAACGGTCTCGATCCGCGTCCTTCGGCGGCGCTCATTCTCAGCATCCAGAGCGGCGGCGGACGTAAGGGCCGCTGGGCACTGCGGGGCTTCAACAAGGGCAAGGGCACGATTGCCGCGACCAAGGGCAAGGAGGTGCGCCAACTGCACGGCGGCAACTCAGCGGCCCTGCGGGCTGCGCTGATCGCCGCTCACTAAGGCTGACGCAGCATGATCGGCGGCTATATCGGTCTGCCGATCGGCGGCGCCATTGGCGGCGCCGAAGCGCTTGCGCAGGCAATCGAGACCGATACGTCGTTCGGCGCCGCCGCGCGGAAGACCTACGCATTCGGCCTGGCATCCGAAACCGACACAGGCCTTGCGGCAGTCGCAAACAAGAGCCAGGCGCTCGGCTTGGCGTTGGAGACTGATGACGGTCTGGCGCTCGGCACCCTCAAGACGGTGCACGTCGGACTGGCGTCGGAAACCGACGAAGGGCTCGCACTCGGCACGCTCAAGACGGTGCACGTCGGGCTGGCGTCGGAAACCGACGAAGGGCTCGCACTCGGCACGCTCAAGACGGTGCACATCGGGCTGGCGTCGGAAACCGACGAAGGGCTCGCACTCGGCACGCTCAAGACGGTGCACATCGGGCTGGCGTCGGAGACCGACGAAGGGCTTCCGGCGATTGCGAACAAATCTCAGACCGTCGGGCCGGCGCTCGAAACGGACTCCGCACAAGAACTGGTCGCCTATGCATGGGGCCGCCGCCGCTCGGTCGCTTCCATCGCCCGCTAACGGGATATTTTGATCATGGCTCTGCTCGCCGATCTCGTCTTCGAAAACAGCGACAGCACCGGCACGGGCAATCTCACCGTGTCGCGTGCCGGCGGACATCAGCGCGTGTCGGAGGCCTTCGGCACCGGCGACAACGGCGCGGATAACCCGGTTCTGTTTCTTGTCAACACCGAAGCAGCCGCCGCCGAATGGGAAATCGTGCAGTGCTACATGAGCGATGCCAATACGCTCGTGCGCGGCACGCCGATACGCAGCTCGAATAGCGATGCCGCCGTGAACTTCGGCGCCGGCGTCAAGAACATCACCAACGACATTCCGGCCAGCGTGCAATCCGCGGCTGAAGATTATGGCCTCGTCACCGGGACCGTCACCCTTGAAGACGATTATGGGAGTGTCGCCTAATGGCAAAGCAGGTTCAACACCGGCGCGGCACTGCCGCGGAAACTGCCGCGTTTACTGGTGTAGTCGGCGAAGTGACCGTCGACACCGACGACAAGCGCCTTGTGGTGCATGACGGCAGCACGGCCGGCGGCGTTCCTGCAGCCAAGGAAAGCGAGCTGCCCGCGGCGGCAAGCGAGACGGTTGCTGGCAAGGTTGAACTGGCCACTGCGGCGGAAACGTTGACCGGCACCGACGACACCCGCGCCGTTCATCCGAAGGGGCTCAAAGATAACGCCATCCTCCCCGGATTGCCGCAGAATTCACAAAGCGCAGCGTACACAGCGGTCCTCGCGGACGCGAACAAGCACATCTTTCACCCCGACGCTGACACGACCGCGCGCATTTGGACCATCCCTGCGAATGCAAGCGTCGCCTACCCGATCGGCACGACGTTGACGTTCGTTAACGGCCACGGCGCCGGCGTCATCACCATCGCCATCACCTCCGACACGATGCGCCTCTCGTCGGCCGGAACGACCGGCTCGCGCACGCTCGCTGCGAACGGCATTGCCACGGCCATCAAGGTCGGCACGACCGAATGGAAAATCAGCGGCACGGGGCTCACCTGATGACGGCAGTCTCGGCAGCGATGTTTGCGGCTGTAGTTGCTGGCACGTGGCAAACGGCAGCGGGTCCGCTCACCGGCGACGGCGACAACGGCGGGTGGAACGGATTCACAATCCGCATTGTCATCGCGAACGCCCAACTGAGTTTTCCGGTAGGCACCAGTCAGATTCGCGTCACGTTCGAAGCAGGCAGCGTCGGCGGTGGCGAAGGTTTGACAATCAGCTCCGCTTATGTGGACAACGGAGCCGGCGCGGGAGATGCTTACGACTTTAACGGCACCGCTGCCGGCGCCCCCTACCAATTGCTTTTCGGAGGCTTGGGAAGCACCACTCTCTCGGCAGGCGCACAGTCTGCATCCGATGGTGTGGGATTCTCGCGCGTCGCCGGTCGCGATCTTGTTATCTCCATGCACATCAACGGTGGCACAGGTTCCGACACGTTCCGCAGCAAGGCGACGCAAACCGGGTGGGTTTCATACTATAAAGTTGCGGTTAGCGAGGCCGCCACGGTCAACGCCACCGGCTACTCGACAGCCGGCCCCGCCGTCCTCGGTGTGATAAAGGTGGAGGCGTTCGCCTAGCGCCGCAACTCCATCTGCCCGTTCTCGCCTTTGAAATCTGTCAGCCCGCAGCGCGCGGCGACCGCCTCATAACCCCGCCTGTGGGCGTCGGTCGACACACCGCGGCCGTAAGCGTCGATTAGAATCGATCCGCCCTTTTGCAATCGTGGGGCCAGAATGTCGAGCGCGACGATTTCGGAATCCGGGTCGCCGAGATTGAAGTGCGCAAAGGCGATTTTGTCCGGCGTGAACCGCGATAGGCTTTCCGGCACCACTCCGCGCAGGAATTTCACGTTCGGGAAACGAGCGAATCTGTCCTGCACGTTTGCAAAGTCGTCGCTGTATTTTGGCGCCGGATCCGCTGCCGAGCGCCGCCCGTCCCACGAATCGATGAGCCAATAGTCTTTGTCCGGCTTCACGTTTTCAAGAATGCGCAAGGCGACGTTGCCGCTGGCGACTCCGACACTCACGAAGACGCCATCGGCGTTGCGCGCGCATCGCGCGACCTGTTCAGCGAAATAGTGGCGGTAGGAATTGCGGCCGGGATTGAGACCGACTGCTGCGCTGACATTGTGCTTCGTCATCAGGCCGTCGAAATAAACGCCCTCGAAGACCTGTCGCGCGATCCACGGCCGCGCGCGTTTCAGACCCTGATTTTTAAGATCGGTTGCCAGCCTGCGCCACGCCGACGGTCGAAAGACACTCAGAACATTCATCCCGCTGCGCCTTTTTCGAGGAAGGCAACCTGCAGTCTAAGTCCATCGGTTGAATCAATCAACCCGCACACCAAAAACCTGAAAAAGTGGAGTCTTATCAATGACCATCGCCGCTCTCACGGCTCTAAAGCCCATGCGCAAAGGCGATAAGGGGGAGGGGGTCTAATCATGGCAAAGAGCACTTACGAAGAGGCCCTGCGCCGACTGCTGGCCCACGAAGGCGGCTATACAAACCACCCCTCGGATCCCGGCGGCCCAACGAATTTTGGCATCACCATCGTCGACTACCGCAAATACGTGAAGCCGGGGGCGACTGCGGCCGACGTCAAGGCGATGAAACTTTCCGAAGCCAAGGCGATCTACCGCGCGAAGTATTGGGACTCGCAGCGTTGCGACGAACTCCCGGCCGGGGTCGACTACGCCATCTTCGACTACGGCGTGAACTCCGGCATCGGGCGGAGCGGAAAGGTGCTGCGGCGTCTTACCGGCCTTCCCGACAACACCAGCGTGGTCAATGACGCGGTGCTGGCGGCGGTCGCCAGGCGCGACCCGGCCGCGCTGGCGAACGCGATCTGCGACGAGCGGCTGCGCTTTCTGAAATCGCTCAAGACCTGGCCGGTGTTCGGCAAGGGCTGGGGCCGCAGGGTTGCGGAGGTGAGATCGGCTGCTGCTGCCTTCGTCGCCGGCGCCAAGCTCGTGCCGTCGCCCGCGCCGGGCCCTCTGGAAGCCCCGGCAGGCAAGGGCGAGGTGCCGGAGCCCAAGGCGGCCAAGACCGCCGTCAAGGCCGGGCCCGTGGTCGCCGCCGGCGGCGGCGCGGGCGTCACGGACTGGATCGCGGCGCACCCGGTCCTCACGGTGCTGATTGCGGCGGCCATCGTCGGCGCGGCCGTGGGTGCCGTCATTCTCATCAACAGGTGGCGCGCTGCCCGGCAGGAAGCGCCGGTCGGCGCCGTCGCCATCGTGCCCGTCACGCAATCGTAAGGAGACGCATATGGACTGGAAGGACATTGCCGGCCCGGTCATCAAACTCGGCGGCGGCGTCATCGGCGGCATGCTCGGCATGCCGGGGTTGGGGGCGACGGCCGGCGGGCTGATAGCCGACGCGCTGGGTGTCGATCGGACGCCGGAGGCGGTCAACGACGCACTCAAGAACCCGTCATCCGAAGTGGTCGACGCAATCCGCCATGCGAATGCCGAAGCCGAAAAGGAATGGGCGAAGTTCTATACCGCCCAGGTCAAGGAAGTCGGGCAGACGATGCGCGCCGAGCTCGCCGCCGGCGTGTCCTGGTATCACTGGCGCCATCTGCTCGGTTACGTCGTAATGCTGTGGGCGGTCGCAATCCTGCCCGTCGCGGTGCGGGATCTGTGGATCGGCAATGCCGCCGGCATCGATCTCGGCATCAAGCTCGCCTCCGCGCTCACGACCTACTTCCTCGCGCTGTGCGGCTTGCTCGGCTACGTCGCGATGGACACCACGCGGCGCACCACGGCCGCGGCCTCCGGCTCTGAAGTCAACACCATGCTCGGGTCGCTGCTCGGCGCGATCACGAAGAAGAAGTAGGAGTCCGCAATGGACCACATCCCGACCATCGTCGTCACGCTGATCGTCGCCGTGTGTCTCGCCCCGATCCTCTGGCCCGGCGGCTGGGGCCGTGAAGACCTGGGCTATTTCGGCAGGGACGACCTCTAAAAATACGAGCGGGGCGACCGTCCGCTGACACGTCCGGCCGCCCCAGGACAAGCAAAGCCTGCCCTAACCACCACCAGCAAGGGGGCTGATGATGGCCGACAAGATTGAAGGGGGAATCCGCGTCCCCCGCAAGCGGACGGGGGCGTTCGCGGAATGACAGACATCGGGATATCCGCCGGACGTCAGGCTATGACCGCCGTCGAAAAGGCTTTTCGTACCGGGCGTTTATTCGAATGGGTCACCTCGGGAATGATGATCGCGATCGCGGTCACGTTAACCGTCTGGCCCAAATCCTCCGAGGCCGGATCGTTCCGCCTGTTGGTGCAGGCGGGGTTCGATTCCGAATTCCTGCGCCTCGGGTTTTTCATGGGCGGCCTCGCCCGCTGCATCGCCCTCTATGCGAACGGCCGCTGGCCGTTGATCGGGCCGTGGATGCGGGCCGTCGGCGCGCTCGGCGGGGCGACCTTGTGGGCTCTGATGGCGGCGGCCGTGGTGCCGGCGCTGGGGCAGATCGGCAGCGGCGCGCTCGCCGTCGCGGTGTACGGCTCCCTGTCGGTCGGTGAAATCGTTTCCTGCCATCGGGTTCTCGCACATGGCCGATGGCAGCGCCCCCGATAATTATTCCCTCCTGATCGGAGGGCTCGCGGCGTTCTTTACCGCGCTCGCCGCGCTGATCATGGGGGCGGTGAAGGGGCGATGGTGGCCGAACGGCCAAGCATCGAATCCGCCGACGTCGCCGCCCGAGCAGCGATACTTCTTCGACGGTCCGGTCGGCGAACATCTCAGGCTGCTGCGCGAGCAACGCCACATCAGCAACGAGGTGAAGGAACACGTCGAGCCGCTGGGCGAGCAATTGCGCACCATGAACAAGACCCTCGACGAGATCAAAAATCACATCGCCGACCTGAAGGACATCAAATCCCGCCGGCGCTGACTTTGTAACCGCGTCCCCTTCCACCACCACGGAGAACCTGCATGTCGCGGCTCAACGCCGCGGCCGCGCTTGCGTGCGCCATGATCGCGCTTGCGAGCTCGGCCGCCGACGCCAGACCTCAACGACACCAGAACAAAGGAATCATCGTTTGCAATGAGCGGGGCTGCAGCGATCGTGCGGCCGTGCCGTCCTCGTCGACGGAATCCGGCGCGCGCCGTCACGCCGAAGCGCCGGGCGATGTCGGCGTCATCGGCTCAAGGCCACGGGGCTGCCCCTACCGCTACTGCGGCTGCGAGGCGTCCCTCTTCCTGTTCGGGAAGATCAAGCCCGAGCTCAACCTGGCCGCCAACTGGATCAGGTATTTCCCGCGCACCGCGCCGGCGCCGAAGATGGCCGCGGCCAGGCGCGGGCACGTCATGGTCCTCATCTCGCACGTCTCCGGCAATGAATGGCTGGTGCATGACGGCAACTCCGGCGGCGGAAAGACGCGCCGGCATGTGCGGTCGATCCGGGGCTATGTCGTCGTCGATCCCTACGGCGGGAAGGTCGCGAGCCGATGACCCTGCGCCACCTCGGCTACACCATCGGCGAATGCGTGCGCAGTGTGACCGCCGGCGCGGCCGTGGTGGCGTATGTCGTGTTCATTGTCGCCGTGCTGCTGGCGCTGCACATTCTGGCGCCGTGAAACCGGAGGGGTGGCCGAGTGGCTTAAGGCAGCGGTCCTGAAAACCGAAGATCCGCAAGGGTCCGTGGGTTCGAATCCTACCCCCTCCGCCAACAAAGGCCCGGCTTAACCGCCGGGCTTTTTCGTTTTGCCGAGCAATTCTTTCGCGCGGCTAACCGCAGCTTGCGCGCGCTCGTTCGGGTTACAAACTTCATCGTAACATTCGATTAGCTCAATGCACTCGTCGAGGGACGAGCGTAATGCAGCGATTTCGACCCTGTCCCAATTGATAGGTCTGAGAGGTTTGCCATAAGGAACCCTCACAGGCTGTAGTGTCTTGGCTGCCATCTTCCTCTCCCAAGCCCCGCCTACTGCCGCGCCGATTGCGAAAGGTCCGGCAGGCAAATAACATGATCCGCGATCTGCGATGGTTTTGCCGGCTTCTGCCCTTTGCCGAAGCGGAGATTGTAGAGCGAGACGCCGGCGTCGGTGATGGCGAAGTCGTGTTGACCGATCATGGTCACTATTTCTTTCGGCATGGTCAGCGCGGCGAATGTCAGTTTCAAAGCCGCGTGTTGAGGCAGTGACGGCGAGTGCAGAATTTCCATGCGGTTGAGCCGGTGCGCTCCTTTTTCGCGGGCGCGCATCAGGAGATCGAGGAAGCACCACTGCTCATCGGTCAGATTGAATTCGGGCATCTTCCCTCTCCCTAATCCCCGCCCTGACCGGCGCGGCGAAAATCAGTCGCAACCGATACCGGCTCGAACTTGATCTCGCTACCTTGGATGACCTTGAATTCGAATGAGGGGTTGCCCGCATAGGTACGGAGAAGCTTCAGCACCTCGGCTTCATCATCGAATTCTTTGAGCTCCGGCGGATCGTACTTGCCTGTCGAGTACCATACGAAAAATTTCATCTCCCTCTCCCTAATCCCCGCCCTAAGTGGTGGGCTTTTTCGTTCTACGCCGCCACGGCGCGAACCTCAAACCTCAGTATTTTCAACTGTGGCGAATGGCTGTAGCGCGCCCCCGCTACCAAAAACGAAAGCCTCGCAAGGGCTTATCCAGAACCCAACCTCTCATCCGCAGCCGCTGGCGGGTTCCGCTAGGCGCCCTCGACAATGCGCACGTCGCGCTCGACGCTGTCGGAGCCGAGCGCCTCGAGCGCGGCCTTGTAGCCGGGCGAGTCATGCGCCGCGATCGCCTGGGCGACGCTGTCGAATTCGATGAGCACCACGCGTTCCATCTGGCCCATCTCGTACATCTTCACCGGAACGCCGCGCGCCAGAAAACGGCCGCCGGCGGCCGCAATGGCGGGGCCAGCCAGCTTGGCGTAGGCCGGCATGACGTCCGGCTTCTTGATCGAGCGATAGGTGACGACCCAATAGGCTTTCGGCATTCGCATGTCCTCGCGTGAAATTTCGCCTCAAACGGCTTTTGCAGCCCGGACGATACGGCGCATTCACCACGTCCGCCATTCGATTTGATTGATGGCAGCCATCAGCCCGCCGGGCGGTGACGCGCGCGGCGCGCGCTTCTACAACCGGCGATGTTAGGGCTGCGATTTGTACGGACCGGCGCGCTGACATAAAGTGCCGGGCAAGAGGCGGTAACCGATGCGTTTGCGTCAGATCGAGTACTTCGTCGCGCTCTACGAAGAGCGCAGCATCACGAAAGCGGCGCGCAGACTGAACGTCGTGCAGCCGGCGCTCAGCATGCAGATCAGCCGGCTCGAGCGCACCTTCAAGACGCGGCTGTTCGAGCGCACCTCGCGCGGCGTGGTGCCGACCGACACCGGCCGCACCTTTTACGGCTACTGCCAGAAGATCCTCGGCGACGTTTACGAGGCCGAGCGCTACCTCGGCGACTCGAGCGGCAAGATCACGGGCGAGCTGACCATCGGGTTGATGCCGTCGGTCGCCAACAGCGTGCTGCCCGCGGTGCTGGCCGAGTACAAGGCCGGCTATCCCGACGTGACCCTCGTCATCGTCGAGGGCTACAGCGGCAGCCTGATCGACCAGCTCCATTCCGGCAAGCTCGACTTCGCGGTGGTGAACAATATCGGCGCGCTCGGCCGCACCGCGGTCATGCCGCTGTTCCGCGATTATCTCGTGCTGGTCACGCGCCATGTGCCCGGCAAGCGCCTGCCGGCCGACGTCCCGTGCCACCGCTTGCAGGACTACAAACTGGTGCTGCCGACGCAGCGGCAGGGCATGCGGCTGCTGGTCGATTCCATCCTTGCGTCGAACGGCATCACACTGAAGCCGGAGATCGAGCTCGACTCGATGGGCCCGACGCTCGAACTGGTGCGCGAGAGCGACTGGGCGACCATCCTGCCGGTGGTGGCGGTCAAGCATCTCGTCCATCAGCGGCTGCTGCGCTCGCAGCGCATCGTCGAGCCGGATATTCCGCGCGAAGTGATGGTGGTGTCGCCCTCGACGCGCGCGCCGTCGGTCGCGGCGGAAATGTTCCTGAGAATCCTCAAGACCAAAGTCAACGAACTACTGGAGCGCAAGACGTGACACTGAAAGTTCCGCCGGGGGCCACCGACTGCCACCTGCACATCTTCGGGCCGACCGCGCGTTATCCCTACACAGAGAAGCGCGCCTATACCCCGCCCGAGGCTTCGCTCGAAGCCTATACCAAGCTCTCTACCAGCCTCGGCTTCGAGCGCATGGTGATCGTGCAGCCGAGCGTCTACGGCAAGGATAATGCCTGCACCATGGACATGTGCGTCGCCGCCGGTCCCAAGCGCGCCCGCGCGGTGGTGGTGGTGGACGACACGTTCAGCGACGCGCAGCTCAAGGAGATGAACGACAAGGGCGCACGCGGCGTGCGCATCAATGCGCTGACCTCAGCCGGCGTGCCGCCGGAAGCGATCCAGAAACTGGCCAAGCGCATCGCGCCGCTCGGCTGGCACATGCAGTTCTGGATCAGCGGGCCGCAGCTCGTCGCGCTGTCCGATCTCATCATGGCGTTGCCGGTGCCGGCGGTGTTCGACCACATGGGGCAGTTCGCGCTCGACGGCGGCGTCAACAATCCCGAATTCAAGACGCTGCTGCGGCTGATTGAGAAGGATCACTGCTGGGTGAAGACGGTCGGCTACCGCGTGTCGAAGGCGGGCCCGCCCTATGAGGACATCCGAACGCAGGCCGAGACCATGATCAAGACCGCGCCCGACCGCTGCGTCTGGGGCACCGACTGGCCGCATCCGCACCTGGAAGGCCGCGCCTATCCCGACTCGCACTTCCTGCTCAATCTGATGGCGTCGTGGGCCGGCAGCGAGGCGCAGGCCAAGCGCATTCTGGTCGACAATCCGGCGCGGCTGTACGGGTTTTAGGCCGAGGCGTCGCGCACCTTCTTCACCCTCCCCGCAAGGGAGAGAATGAAGGAGCAAGGATCAGCCTTCCGCCTTCGCGATCGAGACGTCTTTCTTGCCGTTAATGGCGCGCCAGATGCGCTCGGGCGTCGCCGGCATCTCGACATGGCGCACGCCGAGGTCGGCGAGCGCGTCGACGATGGCGTTCACCGTCACCGCCAGCGCTGGACAGGTGCCGCCTTCGCCGGCGGGGCGGATGCCGAGCGGATGCGAGGGCATCGGCACCTCGCTGATGAAGGTGTCGAAGAACGGGAAGTCGTCCGCGCGCGGCATGGCGTAGTCCATGAACGAGCCGGACATCAGCTGGCCGTCGGCGGCGTTGTAGGCGCAGTGCTCGAGCAGCGCCTGGCCGACGCCCTGCGCGATGCCGCCGTGCGTCTGGCCGTGGATGATCATCGGATTGACCGCGCGGCCGACGTCGTCGACCGTGGTGTACTTGACGATCTCGACATTGCCCATCACGGGATCGATCTCGACCTCGCAGACATGCGCGCCGTAGGGGAAGGCCGCTTCCTTGACGACCTTGTCGCAGGTGGCCGTGAGCGGCCCGCGCAGCTCGCCGGGCAGGTCGCTCTGGTCGAGCGCCGCGGCGGCGACCTCGAACAGGCCGACCGAGCGGTTGCTGCCCGTGACGCGGAAGTGCCCGTCGGTAAAGTCGATCTCCGCCGGCTTCGCCTGCAAGAGATGCGCGGCGATGCGCTTGCCCTTCTCGACGATCTCGTCGGAGGCGATCTTCATCACGTAGCTCGCCAGCCGCATGCCGCGGCCGGAATGGGTGCCGCCGCCGACCTTCACGATGTCGGTGTCGTGCGTGATGATGTTGACCTTGTCGACCGGCACCGCGAACCATTCGTTGATGCATTGCGCGAAAGTGGTCTCATGGCCCTGGCCGTTCGACACCGTGCCGATGACGACGTCGATGACGCCGTCGCGCCGGATGGTGATGTCGGTGCGCTCGCGCGGCTGGCCGGTGGCGGTGTCCACGTAATTGGCGACCGCGATGCCGCGGTACTTGCCGCGCGCGCGCGCCTCGGCGCGGCGGGCGGGGAAGCCGTCCCAGTCGCCTTCCTTGAGCGCGCGGTCCATCACTTCCCGGTAGTGGCCGCTGTCATAGGTCATGCCGAAGGGGTTGGTGTATGGCAGCTCGGACGGCGCGATCAGGTTGCGGCGGCGGATCTCGACGCGGTCGAAGCCGAAGTCGCGGCAGGCGAGATCGATCAGCCGCTCCATGACGTACATCACCTCGGGACGGCCGGCGCTGCGGTAGGGCCGCGTCGGGGCGGTGTTGCTCAGCACCGCGCGGGCGCGGAAATCGGCCGCCGGCATGCGGTAGATGCTGGAGGCGATCTCGACGCCCTTCTGCAGCGGCGAGAAATTGGTGGTGTGCGCGCCGGCATTGCCGATGTTGGAGCCGCGCATGGCGAGGAATGTGCCGTCCCTGTCGAGCGCCAGCTCGGCTTCGACGGCGAGGTCGCGGCCCTGGTAATCGCACAGGAAGGCCTCGTGCCGCTCGCACAGCCATTTCACCGGCTTGCCGACGCGGCGCGCGGCCCAGGCGACCGCGGCGAACTCCGGATAGATCATGCCGCGCGTGCCGAAATTGCCGCCGACGTCGTACATCAGCACGCGCACGTCATCGGACGGCACGCCCAGCACGGTGGCGAGATCGTTCTTCAGCCGCACCGCGCCGCCGCTGCCGGCATGCAGCATATAGCGTTTGGTTTGCGGATCGTATTCGCTCAGCGCCGCGCGCGGCTCCATCGGCACGCCGGTGATGCGCTGCACCCAGGTCTTGAACTTCACCACATGCGCGGCGCGCTTGAAGGCGGCCGCGGTGGCGGCGGCGTCACCAAGCCGCGCGTCGAGCGCGACGTTGGAATGCTGGTCCCACAATTGCGGCGCATCGGGCGCGGCGGCGGCGACCGTATCGGTGACCGCGGGCAGCGGCTCGTAGTCGATCGCGATCGCCTCGGCACCGTCCTTGGCGGCGGCAATGGAGGTGGCGACGACGATGGCCACCGCTTCGCCGACGAAGCGCACCTTGTCGGTCGCGAGCGGATAATGCGGCGCGGTGAAGACCGGCGTGCCGTCGGTGTTTTCCGGGATGATCTCGGCCGGATGGGCGAGCAGGGGCGTGTGCGGGATCGGCTTCAACCCGTCCGCCAGCAGGTCCTTGCCGGTGAGCACGGCCAGAACGCCCGGCATTTTGAGCGCGGCGGCGGTGTCGATGGCGCCGATGCGCGCATGCGCATGCGGCGCGCGGAGGAAGACGGCATAGGTCTGGCCGGGCAGATTCATGTCGTCGCTGAACTGGCCCTTGCCGGTGATCAGGCGCATGTCCTCGCGCCGGCGGATCGGCTGGCCGATGCCTTCGCCGGATGCAGCGTGGCTCATGTGTTGCCTCCGGCGGCGGCGACCGCGCGCTTGAGCATGACCGCGACGGCATGCGCGCGATATTCGGCGGTGGCGTGGATGTCGGCGTTGAGCCCGTCGGGCTTGACCGTGAAATTCTCCAGCGCGGCGGCCGAGAAGTTCTTCGCCAGCAGCGCCTCGGCGTCGGTCAGGCGGAAGACGCAAGGCCCGGCGCCGGTGACCGCGACGCGCACGCCCGCGGCGGTCCTGGCCACGAACACGCCGACCAGCGCGAAGCGCGAGGCGGGGTTGGGATACTTTATATAGGCGGCCTGTAGCGGAACCGGGTAGCGCACGGCCATGACGATCTCGCCCGGCTCGAGCGCCGTCTCGAACAGGCCCTTGAAGAAATCGTCGCCGGCGATCTGGCGCTTGTCGGTGATGACGGTGGCGCCGAGGCCGAGCACGGCGGAGGGGTAGTCGGCGGCGGGATCGGCATTGGCGATGGAGCCGCCCATGGTGCCGCGGTTGCGCACCAGCGGATCGCCGATGCCGCCGGCCAGCGTGGTCAGCGCCGGGATCGCGCGCTTCACCGTGTCCGAGGTGGCGACCTCGACATGGCGCGTCATGGCGCCGATGACCAGCGCGTCGCCGTCGCGCTCGATGCCCTTGATGCTGTCGATGGCCGAGAGGTCGACCAGGTCCGTGTACTGCGCCAGCCGCAGCTTCAGCGTCGGCAGCAGGCTCATGCCGCCGGCGAGCAGCTTGGGCTCGGGCTTGGCGCCGAGCATTTGCGCCGCTTCGTCGACGCTCTTGGGCTGGTGATAGTCGAACGCGTACATCGAAGGCCTATTGTCCCTTCATGGCGGCGGCGCCGGCCTGAACGGCGGTGACGATGTTGTGATAGCCGGTGCAGCGGCAGATGTTGCCTTCGAGCTGCTTGCGCACCGTGCGCTCGTCGAGGGCGTGGCCGTTGCGGCGCACCATGTCGATGGCCGACATGATCATGCCGGGCGTGCAGAAGCCGCATTGCAAAGCGTGATGCTCGCGGAAGGCCTCCTGCATCGGGTGCAGCTTGCCGTTCTGGGCGAGCCCCTCGATGGTGGTGACGGCGGCACCGTCGAGCGCGACCGCCAGCGCGGTGCAGGACTTGATGGCGACGCCGTTGACATGGACCGTGCAGCAGCCGCATTGCGTGGTGTCGCAGCCGACATGCGTGCCGGTCAGCCCCAGGTGGTTGCGCAGGAATTCGACCAGCAGCGTGCGGCCTTCGACCTCGGCGCTGCGCGCCTCACCGTTCACGGTCATCGTCACGACGGGCATCTATTCAAGCCTCACTCAGTCTTTACCGTTCAAGGCGCGGTCCACCAGCATTTGCTGGTCGGCCTCATGCTCGGCGGTGGTGCCGATCGCGGTCGAGGCATTGGCCGGGCGGCTGACGCAGCGCGGCCAATCGCATTCATTGCCCAACTCGCGCAAGACCTTTTCGATCCGGCGGTCGAGATAGCTCCAGGGGCCCATGTTCTGCGGCTCTTCCTGGCACCAGACCACCTCGGCCTCCGGGAAGCGCGCGAGCTCGCGCTTGAGCGTCGCTTCGGGGAAGGGGTGCAGCTGTTCCAGCCGCAGCACCGCGGTGTCGACGATGCCGCGCTCGCTCATGGTCTCGAACAGGTCATAGTAAATCTTGCCGCTGCAGATGACCACCCGGCGCACCGGCTCCATCACGGTCTCCGGGCCGAGCACGCTCTTGAAGCTCGTGCCGTTGATGAAGTCCTCGGCGCGCGAGACGACGCGCTTGTCGCGCAGTAGCGATTTCGGCGTGAACACGACCAGCGGCCGCCGCGGTCGCGCTTTGCCTTGCGACCGCAACAGATGGAAGAAGTTCGCCGGCGTGGTGCAGTTCGCCACCCGCAGGTTGCCGCCGGCGCAGAGCTGGAGGAAACGCTCGATGCGGCCGGAGGAATGGTCGGGGCCTTGCCCCTCCAGCCCGTGCGGCAGCAGCAGCGTGAGGCCGGACGGCTCCAGCCATTTGTCGTCCGCGCTGGCGATGAACTGGTCGATGACGACCTGCGCGACGTTGGCAAAATCGCCGAACTGCGCCTCCCAGACGGTGAGGCTGTCGGCGGCGTCGAGCGAGTAGCCGTATTCGAAGCCCAGCACGGCGTATTCGGCGAGCGGGCTGCCGATGACGTCGCAACGCGCCTGGCCCGGCTGCACCTGGTTGAGCGGCTCGCAAGGCTGGCCGGTGGTCTGGTCGATCAGCACGAAATGGCGCTGCGAGAAGGCGCCGCGCGGCGTGTCCTGCCCGCTCACGCGCACCGGCACGCCGTCGCAGGCGAGCGAGGCATAGGCCAGCGCCTCGGCGAAGGGCCAGGAGATATTCTCGCCGCCGCGGATCGCCGCCTCGCGCTCGCCGAGCTGGCGCACGATCTTGGGATTGACGTCGACGCCGGCCGGCGGCCGCGCCAGCGCCAGGCCGATTGCTTTCAGGCGGTCGGCAGCGATGCCGGTGGACGGCTCGCCCGCTGCCGGCGTGCCGGTGCGCTCGGCAGGCGCGAGCGGGCCGGCAAAATTCGGCTTGAAACTCTCAATCGCCGCATAGGACACTTCCAGCCGTGCGCCGTAGTCCTGCGACAGGCGTTGCGCCTCGCCGGCGTCGAGCACGTTCTCCTGCGCCAGCCGGCCGAGATAGATGTCGCGTGCTTTCGGATGGGCGGCGATGCGCCGGACCATTTCCGGCTGCGTGAAGCTCGGCTCGTCGACCTCGTTGTGGCCGCGCCGCCGGTAGCAGACGAGATCGACGACGATGTCGCAAGCGAAGCGGGCGCGGTACTCGGCGGCAATCTGCGCGCAGCGCACGACCGCGTCGATGTCGTCGGCGTTCACATGCAACACGGGCGCGCCGACCGACTTGGCGATGTCGGTGCAGAAGGTCGAGCTGCGGCCGTGCGCGGGATCGGTGGTGAAGCCGACTTGGTTGTTGACGACGAGACGGATCGAGCCGCCGGTCCGGTAGGAGGGGATGCGGTTCATCTGCAGGATTTCGCCGACCACGCCCTGGCCGGCAAAGGCGGCGTCGGTGTGCACCGTGATGCCGAGCACGTTGCGCCAGCCGTCGCTTTCGCCGGCGAACAGACGCTGGCGCGCGCGCACGCGGCCGAGCGCGACGCCGTCGACGGCTTCGAGATGCGAGGGGTTGTGGCAATAAGTGAGCCGCACGGTCGCGTCGCCGTAGCTGCGCTCGCCCGCATAGCCGAGATGATAGGGCACGTCGCCGGAGGCGCGGATGTCGGCGGGGAAGGGGCGGTTGCCCTTCACCTCGTAGAACAGCGCGGTGAGCGGCTTGCCGATCACGTTCGCCATCACGTTGAGGCGGCCGCGCGCGGTGCCGCCGATCACGACGTCGCGCACGCCGAGCGCGGCGCTGCGCGCCAGCACGGCGTCGAACCACGGCAGCATCGCCTCCGCGCCCTCGGCGCCGAAGCGCTTCTTGCCGACGAAGCGGCGGTTCATGAAATTCTCGAAGTCGTCGGCCTCGATCACGCTCTTGGCGGCGGCGCGCCGCGCAGCGGCGTCGGGCGGCGCCCCATGCTCGGCTTGGCGGTAGAGCCAGTCGCGCGCGGCGGCGTCCTCGACATGCGCGCAATCGAAGCCGATGGAGCCGGCATAGGCGGCCTGCAAGCGCGACACGAGCGCGCGCAAGGTGCAGCGCTCGAGCCCGAAGGCGGCCGGCGCCTGCACGTGCGTGTCGAGCGCGTCGTCGGCGAGCCCGTGCGCCGCCGGCGCAAGGTCGGGCGGCAGCGGCGGCGCCCACAGCGCTAGCGGATCGAGCTTCGCGGCGAAGTGGCCGCGCGCGCGATAGGCCTCGATCAGCCGCGCGGCCGCTACTTCCAGCAGCGCCGGCGCGCCGCTGGAAGGCTGGCCGTACAGCATGTCGAAATAGGGGAGCCAGCCGGGATCGACCGACGCCGGATCGCGCAGGTAGCGATGGTACAGGTCGGTGATGAATTCGGCGCTGACAGCCGGGAAAGGCGCATTCATTCGGGCGATTTTCCCATGCATTTTTTCTTTGCGCGGACGGCGGCCTTGCGGCCAAGACGCATGCTTTTCGGCAACTTAGGCTTCGAAGGCGCGCCGTGACAACTAACGAGAGATGATGGCAGGCATCACAGCGGCAATACTCCCCATAGCCACGCGTTCTCTGACATACTCGCGCGTAAGGCTGCGACATACTCGCGCGTAAGGCTGCGGACGCTTGCGCGCCCGCGCACAAGAACAACATCCGGAGGACGTCATGAATTTGCTGAAGCTGATCGGGGCCGCCGCCTGCGCGAGCCTCCTCGCCGCCGGCTCTGCGGGCGCGCAGAATTTGGAGAACTTGCGGATGGTCGTGTTCGGGCCGCCGTCGCTCGGCGCGTTCCTGCCGCCGGTCATCAAGGCGAAGAAATTCGACGAGAAGCACGGGCTGAACATCGAGTTCGTCGAGCGCCCGCCGGACGCCTACACCGTGCAGTTCAACACCGGCGAGTTTCAGGTCGGCGGCAGCGCCGCGCTGTTGACCGTCGGCCTCGCCGCCGCGCGCGGCGTCAAGGTCACGTACCTGTTCAACGTGTTCAACTACTGGTCCTACGTCGTCACCTCGCGTCCGGACATCAAGACGCTGAAGGACCTCGAGGGCAAGGAAGTCGCGGCGGCGGCGAGCACGTCGAGCTACCGCATCTTCACCTGGTTCGCCAAGCAGCAGGGCGTGGACATGTCCAAGGTGTCCATCGTCAACACCGCGCCGCCGGGCCTGATGGGTTACGCCATGGCCGACCGCGCCGCGGCCGTGCACATGTGGGATCCGGGCTTCGACCTGCTGCGCTCGCAGAAGCCGGGCATCCGCTCGCTCGACCTGAAGATCGAGGAGACCTGGAAGAAGTTCACCGGCACCACCGACATTCCCTATCTCGGCGTGGCCGCGCACGACGAATGGATCGCCAAGAATCCGAAGACGGCGGTGAAGCTGTTCAACGCCTATAAGGACGCGGAAGCCTGGGTGCTGGCCAATCCCGACGAGGCGAGCAAGCTGATCGCGCCCAAGAGCAACGCGGAAGGGCAGAAGTTCGTCGCGACGCTCATCCGCGACAACAAGCGCCTCGGCATGAAGGTCGAGTGGCCGCACGACATCAAGAAGGAACTGCTGGCGATCTACAAGGTCGGCGTCGACGTCGAGTTGATGCCGAGCGATCCGGGCGAAAAGACGCTCTATTCCGGTCCCAGGCAGTAAGTCACGCCTTCACATAGCGCCGCGGACCTGGACGGTCCGCGGCGTTTTTTTGAGCCCGTCTACAACCTAAGATTTAAGAAAAATAATTCTCTTTCAAAAGTAGTCGTCAGAGAGTAGCATTATTGAAATAATACACGTGTAGGTTGTGATCCTCTGTCCATCTGCCACGTGTAAGCGCCGGGCGCCGTCAGCCAAGAGCGCGGGGGAAGTCGCATGATCGAGTTCACGCGCCAGTCGAGCGGTCTCTATCTCGCGGACTCGCCCGAAAAGGCCTGCGTCGCGTTCCTCTTCCAGAACGCCCAGCTTTCACCGGCGACATACCAGCTCACCGCGCAGAGCTGGGTCGATCCGAACCAGCTCGGCTATGTCGCATTCTTCGTACCCTCGAAAGACCGCGACTGGAATGCCTTCGCGGCCAGCCTGCGCAACAGCTTCGTCGGCAATGCCGGCACGCAGATAGGCTGGTTTCCCGAGCCGCTGACGATAGCGCCGACGCTCGTCTACGTGACCGGCCAGGGCACGCCGACGCCGACCGTGTCGCAATCCTTCTCGCTCGTGTTCCGCCAGAGCGTGACCTATCAGGTGCAGCCCGATCAGTTCGGTGGCAGCACCACGGTGCTGTTCGACGATCCCTCCAACAGCCTCCAGATCGCCAATCCGCAGGCGCTCACCAGCGTCTTCCTGATGAACGTGACAAAGCCCGGCGGGGCGACCGTCTATTACAATTCGACGGCGCCCTACACCGCGCTGCCGATGACCGGGCCGCTCGCCGGCACCGCCTGCGTCACCTTCCAGTTCACCACCGACAATCTGACGCAGTTCGAAGCGGGGATGATGTATTTCTCGCCGCCGGTCGACGGCGGTCAGGTCGGTGCGTTGAGCTATCCCGTGTTCCGCGGCGCGGGCGGCTCGACCGCGCCGTTCAATTTCAACGTCACGCTCGACATCCTCGCCGCGACCGATCCCAGTCGCACCTTCTTCCAGTTCACCGATCCGCTCATTGGCTGCAACTACGTCACCGCCAACGGCAAGTCCTTCGCTTTCAAGACCGTCAACGGCGACGTCAACGCCACCAGCCGGCTGGTCTTCGCCGGGCGGCCGATGCAGTCGCCGGCCGACCAGAGCTTTTACTATCTGACGCCGGCCGGTCAGTTCGGCCTCACGCTCGACGGCGTCGCCACGTTGCCGGACAGCGTGCAGATGCTGTGCGGTGTCACCGGCACCGAATTTCTCTCGGTCAAGCTCGGCGGCGCGCCCGACAGCCTCGATTTCGTTCCCGCCCAGCCGGCCTATCTCATCCCGTCGGCGGCGGATACCAAGACCAAGCCGGTCTATCTCGACGGCATCGCGACCACCTCCTACGGCCGCATCGTCACCAAGGCCGGCGGCTATGTCTCGCAGCCGGAGCGCGCGCCGCTGTTCAAGCAGGCCGGGACGCAGGCCGCGATGCTCAAAGGCGAGGCGCCGGCGTCGGGGCTCAACGTCCACATCCTCGATTTCTACCCGGTCGATAGCTGGCTGGCGTCGCAGACGGCGCCGCCGACGCCGCTGGCGCCTTATGCCGGCGTGCCCTTCGCCACCGATCCCAATATCAAGCTCGACCAATTCATCGGGATGGAATCGAACGCGCTCAATCCCACGCGCGCCAATCTGTACACCTCGATGCCGCCGCCCAAGACGCTCGCCGCCGCCGCCGCGGACGAGACGCCGACAAAGGCGATGACGCCGCAGGGGATGATCGCCGAATTGTCCGGCACGCCGCCCACCTGGAATGGGCTCGACATGGCGATCAGCGACGCCGGCCCCCTGGTCATGGGAGACATGGGGCCGTCGATCCAGAAGGCGGTGCAGCAGAACCAGATCTTCACCGTCATCAGCGTCAACCCGAACACCACCGACGACCCGCTCGACCGCGCGGTGAAGCTGTTCGATTTCACCGCCAGCGATCTGAAGATCGGCGACTGGACCTTTAATCTCGATCCCGGGACGCTGGGCGCCCCCGACGGCACGCCGCCGATCTTCATCATGAAGTTCTATCCGGACTCCTCGATCGAGGATCTGGTCGGCGATACGCGCCTGTGGTCGCAGGCCGACACGTTCAATACGGATCCCGACGGCATCCAGACTTATCTGCAGCAGGTGATCGCCGACGCCAAAAAGGCGGTGTACGGCGACGGCGAGGATCCGGACACGGACTCGATCTACTGGAATTTCGTCCAGATCGTCACCGACCCCGGCTTCAACGGCATCCTGGCGGTCAACTGCAACATCGAGCTCAGCCAGTTGCCGACGGCGATCAAGGCCGTGCTCGGCGGCATGAAGGACCCCGGCATCGCCGGCTTCCGCGCCCACCATGCCGGCGTTTCCATCAACAACACCGACCCCGACGCGACGACGCCGACGCTGGCGCGCAGCGCCATGTTCGCGCTGGTCGATTACGAGAAGGCGGGCGACTCGCCGCCGCCGGGCCTCAGCATCGAATATAATTTCGAGGTCGAGTATCTGCGCGCGCTGTTCACCAATTCCGAGCTGCGCACCTTCGAATGCAAGATCAACCTCACCATCAACAACCTGTTCGACACCGAGGTCCAGCAGGAGGAGGAGAAGAAAGACGAGCCCGCGCCCGAACCTCCCGGCGATGCTGCCGCCGACGGCGGCGACTCGGGCAACACCATCGTCATCACCGGCTCCTATCAGGCCAACAGCACCAGCGGCGACGACGCGAGCTCGGGGGAGGGCGTCTATTCCTTCGTGGCGGAGGGCGACTTCACTTACGAATTCGCCGACAAGGAAGGCGAGCCGAACAACAAGTACCTGAAGCAGATCGAGCTCACCAAGCTGCAGTTTTCCTTCGATCAGGAAACGGCGCTTGTCCCGCCCAAGCCCGACACCATGCTGATCAGCGCGCATTTCGGCATCTGGGGCAGCCTCGAGTTCAACGAACTCGAGGTGCTCGACCTCTTCTCCTTCGAGAAGCTCGAGTTCTCCGACCTCGGCATCGACGTCGCCTTTGAGCTGACCACGCCGAAGGGCGAGCAACCCTCGACCGATAATCTCAAGCTGAGCTTCGCGCCCGGCAACCTGCGGCTTGATCTCGGCGCGACCAAAGAGCGCGAGGGCGGCAACAGCCTCACCAAGCTGATCCCGTTCAAGCTCAAGTCGTTCCTCTATTCGCAGCACGCCGACGAGACCATCGAGAGCCTCGATTATTATTCGCTCGGCGCCGTGGCCGGCCAGGACAAGCTGCACGACACCTTCAACTACGCGCTCGTCTTCGATCTCGATCTCGGTTCGATGGGTGGACTGGTCGGTTCGCTTTCCGCCTTCAAGTTCTCGATCCTGATCGGCTGGCTGAGCGGCAAGGAAGGCGGCGTCGCCGTCGGCGTGCAGCTGCCGCAGGTGGACGGCAAGCTCGAGATCAAGATCCAGGGTGTGATCACGATCTCCATCGAGCAGTTCAACCTCGAATACGCGACCAGTACCGAGCCCAAGATGCTCGTGCTCGGCATGAACAATTGCTACGTCGAGATTTTCGGCACGCGCATTCCCCCCAAGGGGCTCATCAGCTTCGGCCTGTTCGCGCCGACCGAGGGCGCCGACCAGATCGGCTGGATCGCCGCCTACAATCTCGGCGAGGATGGCGGCGGCGGCGAGCCAGAGGAAAAAAACGGCGGCGGCGGCGAGCCCGAAAAACGCCTGGCGCGGCAGGAAGTGTTGCCGCCGCTGCGCGCGCTCAAGAAGGCAGAGGACGACAAGAACGGCGGCGGCGAGGAAGGCGGCGTCTTCGAGCTGATCTATGTCGGGCTCGGCCAGCGCGTCGGACCCGACCCGGCCGAGTCGCCGACCAGCTTCGACGAATTCCTCGAATACATGCAGACGACGTTCTGGGAGAAGCTCAAGGACAAGGAATACGGCGACATCTACCACCCGAACGGCAAGTGGCTCATCGTCACCGATTTCCGCCTGCTCAAGATCATCGAGGTCGGCCTCGTCTTCTACGACGTGACGCCGTTCTATTCGCTCCAGATCAAGCTCGTCGGCGGCGTCGGCAAAGGCTTCGTGTTCGAGATCACCTACACCAAGGTGAGCGACACGATCGGCCTGTTCGCCACCACCATCGCGCTGCCCGATAGCCTGCGCACGTTCAACGTCGGCGCCGCCTCGGTCACGCTGCCGACCCTGAAGATCGACGTCTACACCAACGGCAACTGGAAGGTCGACCTCGGCTTCCCCGACGGCGACGACTGGAGCCCGTGCTTCCAGGTGCAGGCGCAGGCCGGCCCGGTGCCGGTCACCGGCTCGGGCGGCTTCTACATCGCCTATCTGAGTTCGGCCACCAATCCGGACGTCTTCAAGGGCGAATACGCCGTCATCGAAGGCTTCGGTTTCGCCGCGCGGCTCGGCATCGGCAAGGACTTCACGTCCGGGCCTTTGAAGGCGGGCATCAGCGTCACCTTCTTCGGCATCATCCAGGGCGCGGCCGGCTATCTCACCGCCGGCGCCGGCGACATCATGCGCACGCCGGACGCGCTCTCGCTGCAAGGCCAGTTCGGCATCATCGGCGAGATCTACGGTTCGGTCGACTTCGTCATCATCAAGGCGAGCGTCAACGTCCGTTTGCAGGCCAGCATCGGCATCGTCCTCACCTACGAGCCGAAGGCCGGCAGCGACGGCTCGATCATGCTCTATATCGACGCGAGCGTCACCGTCAGCGCGAGCGTGAGCATCAATCTCGGCTTTTTCTCGGTCACCATCAGCTTCAGCTTCCGCGCGTCGTTCCGTTTCGACTGGTATCTCGTCGGCAGTGCCGACACGCAGACCGTCGCGCTCATCGCCCGCTGTACCTCGGAGCGCAGGCTCTCCGCGCCGGCCGCGCTCGGCCTGCTGCCCGGTCTCAACGCCGCATTGCCGCTGCTGTACTTGCCCGAGCTCACGGTGCTGTTCCCCAACGCGACTGCCGTCGGTACGCCGTGGGCAGTCGTGTCGCTCGGCATCGAATACGAGCAGGCCCCGAAGCAGAATCCGACGTACGCCGACTTCAGGCCTTTCGAAGCGGTGGCGACGCAGCTCGCCACCTTCGCGCTCATGCACGCGCTCAGCCTGCCGTCCTACGATTCGGTCGTCTATCTGGAGAGCGACCCGTTGAGCGGCCGCATCGGCCTGCGCGACATCGACAGCGAGCCCGAGTTGCTCACCGGCTGGCTCGACTACCCGGCCGTTCTCACCCAGTTGGCGAATTTCCAGGGCAACGCCGCGCTGCCGACCAAGGACGCGAGCGCGACCGCCTTCCCGATGCCGCCCTTCCTCAACATCGCCACCAGCGGGCGCACCGAGGGCGGCAAGCCGGCCGACTTCTCCTACCAGTTCCAGTCGAAGAACACGGTGCCGCTGAGCTACCTCCAGCAGGTCGATACCTATTTCAATCAGCTTTTCGTCAACCAGACGCAGAATGCGCCGTCGGCGCGCATGTTGATGGAGACGATGGCGCCACTCACGCAGGAGATTTTCCTCGATTACTTCAAGGGCCTCATTCGCGGCGCCGTGCACCAGCTGCTGGCGACAATGCAGAACGAGGACCTCACGCAGGCCAAGCTCACCGACCTGTTCTGCGCGGTGGCCGGCGCACCGACGCCGACGTCGCAGTCGCTCTACCAGCAACTCGCCGGCCAGATGTCGAGCGCGCTGCGCGGCGGCCTGCGCCTGCCTTACACCGACGGCATGACGGTGCCGGGCGGGGCGGCGCTCACCACCACGAACCCGCTATTCGCGCTGCTCTGGCAGCAATTCCCGGTCGGTGGCTTCGCCAAGGACAACGCCTACAGCATCGTTCTAAGCAACCCGGATGTGACGCAAAGCTGGCTCAAGATTTCCAACGGGAATTATTCGCTCACCAGCACGTGGGTGGCGCCTTACACCAACCTGACCGAGTCGTCGGTTACCAAGCCCGGCAGCCCGGTCGCGATCGAGCTAACCTCGACTGGCCCGCAGGCCTTCGCCTTCGACAGCGCGATCGTGTGGTCGCCGCCAACCGGCAACCCCTTGAGCCTGCGCACTTTCCCCACGGCGCTGGCGCGCCTGCAGGCGATGCAGGGAACAAGTGGCATCCCGGTGCTGGTGAAGTCGCGCGCGGCCGACGGCCCCTATCTACCGGACGGCACGCCGCTGCCCGCCGCCGACGTCGCCTTCGCGACCGCCATTACGTTGACGGTCAAGCAGGTACCAAGCGGTGCGCCGGGCACCTTCCTGCCGGACGTCTTCGGCCTGTCCGGCGCCAGCCAGTCCGACGAGGCGCTGCTCGGCTGCATCCTCGCCGACCTGCGCGCCGGCAACCGGCCGATCGCGTCGCTGCAAATTCTCTATCAGACCGAAGCGAACGCGCCGGGGCTGGTGTCGGCTACCGTCGACCCGAGCGCGGTCTTCGTCCTGCGCACCAACACCACCTCGGTGTCGCAGCCGCCGCAGGGCTTCATGGCGATGGCGACGCCGCTGCCGCAGGGGGTCGCGGTCGGCGCGACTTCGCAGATCGGCGACGACGGCGGCTACAGCTTCGTGCAGATCGTCCAGCAGGCGACCGTCACCAACGCCGCCGGCTACTACCTGCGCTTCATCGACGCCGCCGGCCATTCGCTGCCGGAGAAGCTGTTCGTCAAGGGCGTCGGCCAGGTCACGCTGCTCATCGGCTACAAGCCCGGCGTCGGCATGAACACGCCGACGTCGCCGCTCACCATCGAGCCCTATCACAACGCTGCGGTGCTCGCGAACACGACGAGCAGCCTGGTCTATTATGCCGAGACCGACGATCCGGCATTGGACGTGCGCTACGTCAAGGTCGCCGCCGGCACCTTCGGCGTCTCGCTGTCGCGCTCCGACGCGGTCACACGCCTGAAGGCGACGCCGAAACTCGCCGCCCGCATGCAGCTTTCCGGCACGCAGGGCTTAACGCGCGGCGAGGCCATCCGGATGCTGCGCGCCGAAGGCCTGGGCGACGACGCCTTGCACGCCGAACTGATGGCGATGGCCGCCGCGCCGGCCGCGCTCAACGCGCTTTACGGGCTGGTCACCTACCAGGTCGACGCCAGCGCCGGCTTCATCGCCAGCAACCTGTCGGCGCCGTTGCAGCCGCAGAAGCCCGACGACATCGATCCCAACGACGATTACCGCGTGTTCGCGCCGCTCTACAACGTGGCCAAGGCCAATATCGGCCAGCCCAATCCCGACCGCTACGCCAGCATCGACGCGCCGTTCGCGCTGTCGTTCTTCACCAACGACGCCTTCGGCAACCAGTTGCCGACGCCGGGCGCCTTCTCCGCCACCAACCTCTATTTCGACCCGCTCGTTCCGCTCGACCAATGGATGGGCGTGGTTCCGACCTTCGACTTCGGCGGCGGCATCGCGCCCAAGCCGAACACCGTCATCATCCGCCTGACGCCGAGCCAGTCGACCTTCGATGGCATGTCGCCGGAGCAGAGGCAGGCTGCGCTTACCACCTTCCGCACCATCAACGACCAGATCACCGGGCCGGGCGTCTCCTTCTATGTCGAGAGCAGCCTGGCGTTGCAGGCCGACGGCGTGAGCCTCGTGCAGTTCCCGGTCAGCGCCGCCGACTCGCAGAAAGTGACCGCCATGGTCGGCGCCATCGTCGGCTGGCTGTCCGGCGGCGGCTCGTTCCCGGGGCCGGTCACGATCTCCATGGTCATCGACGGGCCGGGCACGCAGCCGCCGTTGTTCGAGATCGTCACCCTGTTCGGCATCCAGCGCGATCCGAACCTGATCTCGCCTTATCTCAAGGACCAGTTCGGCACCATTATCTTCCCGTCGGCTCAGAACGTGGCGGCGACACTCGTCGCCAATACCGGCGGCGCCAACAACATGTCGGCCTTCGCCGCCGACTTCGTCACGGCCTACCCGGCGCGCAAGCTCGCCGTCGGCATGAACGGCACGCAGTCGTCGTCGCCGCCGCCACAGACGCATCTGTCGAGCACGGCGAAGGCGCGCCGCGCCCTCAAGTCGCGCAAGCTCGCCACCGACGGCTCCGGCAGCGCGCGCACCGGCGCGCAGTCGATCTGGGCGGCGGAGGCGTCGATGCTCGACATCACCATCGGCGCCGGCGCCAATGCCGGCCCGCGCTTCCTGTCGCCCACGCCGCTCGACAACACGCTCAACAGCGCCACCGTGCCGCTGCCGAAGATGCCGCCGAACCTGCCGTCGCTGCCGGCGCAGCGGCAGTTCGTCAATGTCGATCTCGACCAGCTCAACCGCGCCTTTTTCCAGGCCGTCGATGACGTGCTCGGCGCGGCCAGCGCCGCCAAGGCCTTCGAGGTGGCGCCGGACGCCTACACCGCCATCGCGCGCGGCCGCGAGACGCTGGCGCAGAAATACTCCACCTACGAGGTGGACTGGCTCTTCGACGCGCAGTCGCCGTTCACCGGCACGACCAGTCAGCTCTCGGTCGCGCGCACGGTGTTCGAGCAGCAGATGCGCTCGGCGCTGATGACGGCCTATTCGGTCGACACCATCACGCAATACGACGTCATCTGGAACAAGCCGGTATCGTCGGCCGCCGACGGCTATATCGAATTGTTCGGCCTGGTCGAGGCGATGCTGCAAGGCGCCTATAGCTGGCAGGCCGGCACGCTCACCGCCAAGACGGTCAATGCGCACGCGCTCTCGAACGGCGACCGCGTGCTGATGGTCTTCGCCATGCAGAGCGGCCAGACGCCGCCGAACGGCGTCTATTCGGTCACGGTGGTCGACGCCACCACCTTTACGATCGTGCTTACAGGCGGCACCGGCAACGGCACCTTCGTCGGCACGCGGCAGAATGCCGGGCTGTCGACCGCGCATGTGGCGATCAACAGCAAGGGCCCGAGCCCGCTCACCTTCCTCTACGGCAACCCGGACGTCGCCGACCGCGCCACCATTCCCTTCGACCTGCGCTTCAATGTCACCAACCTGCAATATTTCCTGGCGCCGCCGGGCGCGCCGGGGGAGGCGCGGCCCTCGCTCTGGCTGCAGCTCATCGATCCCTATCCGCCGCAGGACATTCCGCACATCGGCCCGGCCGGCGCGCTGACCACCATCCCGGTCGTCTTCCGCCAGTATCCGACGCCGCCCACGCTGGTGAGCCAGAGCTGGACGCCGCCCACGACGCCGCCGGTGACGATCGCCAACGGCGCCGAATGGAACTACCTCTACACCTATCAGGTGTTCCTGGCGGCGCAGGACCAGGTCAACAGCGCCATCACCTACAACACCGACCTGCGGCCGCCGCAGAGCAACGCCCGCCTGAAGGCGCTCGGCGCCGACGACGGGCCCTACGACCTGTTCACGGCGCTGGCGCGCACCTCGGCCGTGACCGACGTCATCCGGCCGTTCCTGCAAGATCTGGAAAGCCCGAAGTGGACCGACTCGATCGGCATGTTCGCCAACTGCGTCACCGAGGTGACCAAGAATACCGACTGGAACCCGAGCCTCGCCTTCGGCAAGGCGCTCAGGCTCGCCAACGTCACCGATACATACGTGATCGTCGACAAGCTCGACGACGACCGCACCACCCAGCACATCAACCTGTCCTGGACGGCCGAGCAGGGTGAGTCGAGCTTCGCCGGCGTCACGCTGACGCTGACCGCGCTCGACCCCGCCAAGAACCTTGCGCCTTATCCGAACCAGCAGTCGAAGAGCAATCCCGAGTCCATCGACGTCACTGTGCAGAACGCGTCGACCGGAGGCGTCGGCGTCGCGCATCTGATTTCGGTGAACGCGCTCAACGTGCTCGCCGCCGAGAACGCCATCGCCGGCGTGCAGATCGAGCGCAACTACATCGAGCTGACGTCGAACGACGGTAAGAACTGGTACGTCGTGCCCGAGTTCGTCTACATGACGCCGCTGGTGCGGCCGAGCCAGCCGGTCACGCCGTTCATCGACAACGCCAAGCCGGTCGACGTCGCCAAGCTGCCGAGCCTCGGATCGGGCGACGCCTGTCCGCCGTCGCCGTCGAGCCTGTGCCAGCGCATCTACACCGTCATGGCCAACCTGCTGGCCGATCCGGTGCAGGCGCGGTCGCTGAGCGACGCGCATCTGGCCGCCGGGGTGACCAGCGGCACGACGCGGCGCGTCAAGGTCGGCTGCTCGTTCCGCTTCCCGGTGCCGTCGGCCACCGGCGCCGCCTACGACGATAAATCCATCGCGCCGCTGGTGCCGATCGTGCTGGCGCGCTCGTTCGACATCGACGGCCACGACCCGGCGCAGCTTGGCGACTTCTCGGTGCTGTACGCCGCCGCGATCGACGCCTGGGCGGGCACCAACAACATCGTCTACGGGGCCAGCGCAACGCCCGCCGGCGCGATGCTGGTGTTCGACATCATGCTGTACGCGGCGCTCAGCGGCGCCGACACGCCGGTGCTGCGGTTCAGCAATCTGCAACTCAAGCTTACCGACATCGACCCGATCTAGCGCCGCGCTTGCGTGGCGCCGCCGGCCGGGGGGAGAGCGTCAGGAAGGAGGCCGACAGGAGAAGACCGTGACGAAGCGTCGATCGACAAAAGTCCAGAAAAACTCCAGGAAAACAGTAGAGGGATCCATGTCCAGCAAACCGAAATTTCAAGTTCTCGGCGCCGCCCTTTCCACGACGACGTGGGACGGCTCGCCGGTCACCATCAGTCCGCCGGACGGCGTGACCATGCCGCAGACCACCAACGGCTCGATGGTGCTCGCCTATCAGAACAACGCGACGATGAACAACAACGGCAAGCTCGCGCTGACCTCCGGCGGCTCGCAGCCGATCTTCCTGTCTGTGCAGGCGCTGCTCATGCAGCCGAGTATTCTGGTGCAGAACTGGGGCGCCAACAACCTGAACATCACCAACATCAGCCCCGCCGCCGCGACGCCGATCTGGCTCGAAGCCTTCGGCCCGGGGCTGCCCGGGCAGAAGCCCGTGCCGCTGCCCATCGGCACCCCGATCAAGCTTTCGCCGACGGCGGTCGCGCAGGGCAACAGCAGCCCGAACTGGATGCAGCTCATCCTGACGTCGAATACGTCCAACCTGACGGTGCTCTCGATCATTGGCGGTCCGGAGATCTCCGGCAGCAATGCCTATGTGATCGCGTTGAATTCGAGCTTCGGCAACACCGGCCCAGGCACCGGCAACCCGGCGCCGCAGGGCTACTACGCCACCGCCGGCGGCAACAGCTATTCGCTCGAGTTCAACTGGAGTTCGTCCGCGGTCTATGTGGCGAACATGTCGCCGTCGACGGCGGCGCAAGCGACGGTGCAGATGATCTCGTTGTAGCTGCACGCGCACACGCAGCCCGGCGGCCGGTGCCGCCGGGTTGCGCGCCAATCACGGAACGAGGGTCCCGGCATGAGCGAACCGATCTTCGCCTACATCGCGGCCGATTCCGCCTGGAACGGCGCGCCGACGGTGCTCGGCCAGTCGCAAGGCGTGACCATGCCGCAGACGCCGAACGGCTCGCTTGTGCTCGGCTATTTCAATCGCTCGACCCAGAACAATGCCGGGCGCCTGATGGTGACGTCCGGCGGTTCGGTCCCGCTGCCGCTCAACGTGCCGGCGCTGGCGCGCGCGATCAGCATCTACCTGAACAACTGGGGCGCCAACAACCTCAACGTCACCAACGTCAGCGTCAACACCGACACGCCGATCATGGTGGAGGCCTTCGGCCCCGGCATTCCCGGCGCGCAGCCGATGCCGCTCGCCGCCGGCACGCCGGTGCAGCTCGCGCTCGGGCAGGCCGCGCAAGGCACCACGCCGCCGAGTTGGATTCTGCTCAGCCTCACGTCCAACTCCGCGACCTCCGAGACGCTGGCGGTCATCGGCGGCCCGCAGGACGCAACTGGCAACAATGCTTACGTCATCGGGCTCAACGCCGATGCCGACACCGGCCCGCCGCCGCAAAATCCGCCGCCGCCGGGCTATTACGCGACGCGCACCGGCAACACCTACTCCCTCCAGTTCAACTGGAGCGCCGTGTCGATCTACGTGGCGAACCTGTCGTCGCAAACGGCCAAGCCGGTGACGGTGTTGTTGCAAAGCCTGTGACCGTGCCGCCCGCTTCCCGCTATTCCATTCTCGGACGCCTCGAGACGACCGCAAACTGGACCGGGACGGGGCTTTCGCTTGCCGTGCATGACGGCGCCTCCATGGCGCAGACGCCGAACGGCTCGATGATCTTCTCGTTCCAGAACCAGTCGCCCATGAACAACCAGGGCAAACTCGCGCTGACCAGCGGCGGGTCGGCTCCCAACTTCTACGCCGCGCCGGCCTTGGCGGGGCAGCCGCAAATCCTCACGCATAACTGGCAGGCCAACAACCTGAACGTCACCAACGTAAGCGCGAATTCGGACACGCCGATCTGGATCGAGGCCTATGGTCCCGGCATCGGCACGCCGCCACAGACCCTGCCGATCGGCTCGGCGGTCCCGATCGCGCCCAGCGGTACGCTGGAAGGCCTGACCAACCCGAACTGGATGCAGCTCATCTTCCAGTTCAACTCGTCGCAACTCGCGGTTTTCGGCTTCATCGGCGGCCCGCAGGACGCCAGCGGCAACAACGCCTATGTGGTCGCGGTCAATTCGCGGTCCGGCGATACCGGGCCGGGCACCGGCAAGCCGGCGCCACCCGGCTATTTCGCGACCGTGGCCGGCAACACCTATTCCTATGAATTCAACTGGGGCGCGTCGAAGCTGTTCGTCGCTTACTTCGGCAGCGCCAATGTCATCCCGCCGATGTTCGCGGAGATCATGCCCACGGTCGAGGTCAAGCCGGCCGTGACGCTGCTGTCGTTCTAGCGCGCAGAATTCTATCCCGCGCGCGAACCTCAAGCCTCCCCAATGCGTTAGTGGGTGACCACGGGTATGGGCCGAGGGGGGGGCCATCGTCATCACAAGCCTGTCACTTATGTGCATCGCCCGGATTCGAGGTTGTCCGCCCCGCCGGGCGATGGAACAATTGCATCCATCGTTCGTCTTTATCCGTAAATCGACTGCGCATACCGGTTCATTCGGTCTTGGAGGCATTTCATGCGGCGCGCCGAGAGCTCGCGAGACACGGTAGCGCCGCAGCGCGCCGGCCGGACGGCCGGGGAGGCGTGCGGCGCCTGGCGTGCCGCGTTCCGCCGCGTGCGCGCCGAGACGGAGCTGCGCGCCGCCCATCTGTCGGCCGAAGACCAGATCGTGCAGTCGATGGCCGACGCCAGCCCGACGAAATGGCACCGCGCCCACGTCACCTGGTTCTTCGAGCAGTTCCTGCTGGTGCCGCACGATCCCGCCTACAGGATCTTCGACGAGCGTTTTCCCTTCCTGTTCAACTCTTATTATGTCGCCGCAGGGCCCCGCCACGCGCGCCCGCAGCGCGGCTTGATCACGCGGCCGAACGGCGAAGAGGTGACCGCCTACCGCGCCCATGTCGATGCCGCGGTCGAGCGGTTGATCGAGAGCGTGCCGGCTGCCAAGGCGGGCGAAGTCTTCTCGATCCTGGAGATCGGCCTGCATCACGAGCAGCAGCACCAGGAATTGCTGCTCACCGACATCCTGCATGCCTTCGCGCAGAACCCCACCGATCCAGTCTACGACGCCGGTTGGACGATGCCGCGCGCCACGCAAGGACCGCGCGGCTTCATCGAGGTGCCGCACGGCATCCATCCGGTCGGCCATGACGGGGAAGGCTATTGTTTCGACAACGAGCTGCCGCGCCACGATGAACTGATCCCGCGCATGCGCATCGCGCGCCATCTGGTCAGCAACGCCGAGTGGCTGCAATTCATCGAGGCCGGCGGCTATTCGACGCCGTCGCTCTGGCTGTCCGACGGCTGGGCGCAAGTGCAGGCGGAGGGGTGGCAGGCGCCGGGCTATTGGCGCCAGAAGAACGGCGCAAAGAGCGGAACCTGGCACGTCATGACGCTCGGCGGCCTTAAAGAGGTCGATCCGGCCGCCCCCGTGCTGTATGTCAGCTACTACGAGGCCGAGGCCTTCGCGCGCTTTGCCGGCAAGCACCTGCCGAGCGAGGCGGAATGGGAGGTGGCGGCGCGCGCAGGACTTCTCGCCGACGCCTTCGGCATCGCCTGGCAATGGACGCGCAGCGCCTATCTGCCTTACCCGGGCTATCGCGCCGCGGAAGGCGCGCTCGGCGAGTACAACGGCAAGTTCATGGTCAGCCAGATGGTATTGCGGGGCTCGTCGCTCGCCACGCCGGAAGGCCATGCGCGCGCAAGCTACCGCAATTTCTTCTACCCGCCCGCGCGCTGGCAGTTCAGCGGCCTGCGCCTGGCCGAATTCGCGTGAAGCCTTAGAGGTTCATGATGGTCGCTGTTGCCCGTTCTCCCCGCCGCCAGCCCGCACAAGCAGAATTGCCCGCCTTTGCGCAGGACGTCGTCGAGGGATTGAGCGGGACGCCCAAGCGCATCCCGGCGAAGTATTTCTACGACGCCGCCGGCTCGCATTTGTTCGAGCGCATCACCGAGCTGCCGGAGTATTACCCGACGCGTTGCGAGATGGAGATCCTGCGCGCGCAAGGCGGCGAGATCGCCAAGCTCATTCCGGACGGCGCCGCGCTGGTCGAGTTCGGCAGCGGCTCCAACAAGAAGGTGCGCCTCCTGCTCGAGGCCGCGCCGCAGGTCGCCGTCTATGTGCCGGTCGACATCAGCGGCGAGATGCTGGCGCAGGAAGCGGCCGCGCTGCGCGCCGATTTTCCCAAGCTGAAGGTGACGCCGGTGGTGGCCGACTTCTGCTACCCCTTCGATCTGCCGGCCGAGGCGAAAGCCGCGCCGGCGCGCGTCGGCTTTTTCCCGGGCTCGACCATCGGCAATTTCGAGCCGCACGAGGCGGCTTCGTTCATGCGCCACGCCGGGCGCATGCTGGGTGCCAACGCAAGGCTCATCGTCGGCGTCGACCTGATCAAGCCGGCCGAAGTCCTCAACGCGGCCTATAACGACGCCGCCGGCGTCACCGCCGATTTCAACCTCAATCTGCTCACGCGCATGAACCGCGAGCTTTCCGGCAATTTCCGGCGCGACTGCTTCGAGCACCACGCCTTCTACAACCGCGAGCGTCATCGCATCGAAATGCACCTCGCCAGCCTGAAGCGGCAGAAGGTGAAGGTGGCCGGCGAAACCATCGATTTCCGCGCCGGCGAGACCATCCATACCGAGAACAGCTACAAATACAGCGTGGGCAAGCTGAATGCGCTGGCGCGCGGCGTCGGCTGGCTGCCCGCCGGCAACTGGACCGACGCGCGCGGCTATTTCTCGATGCAGGCCTTCACGCTCGCTGAGCCGGCCCGGCCCCGGCCGGCGCTCTGACCTTTCCGAGCGCGCCCGCCTGCGCTAAGCCTCTCGCCGTCCGGAAGCGGCCGGGCGACAAGTGCAGGGCAGGGCTCATGAAGATTGTCGGTTTTGAAACGAACAATGGCGTGCGGCTGGGCGTGGTCGAGGGCGATAGCGTCGTCGATCTCCAGGCGGTGGACGCAAGCGTGCCGGACGACCTCGGCGAATGGCTGCGCTCCAGCAATGGCGACCTCAAGCCGCTGGCCGACATCGCCAAGAAGGCGCCGGCCTCCGCGCGCCGCCCGCTCGCGAGCCTGAACTTCGCGCTGCCGGTGGCCCGCCCCGGCAAGATCATCTGCCTCGGCCTCAACTACCTCGACCACGTCAAGGAAGGCCCGCAGAAGGACAACATCCCGAAATTCCAGTCGATCTTCTTCCGCATGCTGTCGTCGCTGACGCCGCATCTGCACCCGCTGCAACGGCCAGTGAAGTCGATCCAGTTCGACTACGAAGGCGAGATGGTCGTGGTCATCGGCAAGCGCGCCAAGCATCTCACGTTGGAGAACGCCACCGACTGCGTCGCCGGCTACACGATCGGCAACGAAGGCTCGGTGCGCGAATATCAGCGCCACACCACGCAGTGGGGCATGGGCAAGAACTTCGACCGCACCGGCAGCGTCGGTCCCTGGATGGTCAGCGCCGACGAGCTGCCGAAGGGCGGCAAGGGCCTCAAGATCGAGACCCGGCTCAACGGCAAGGTCATGCAGTCGTCCAACACCGATCTCCTGATGTTTCCGGTGGCGGAGTCGCTGGTCTACCTGACCGAGGGCATGACGCTGGAGCCGGGCGACATCCTGTTCACCGGCACGCCGTCGGGCGTCGGCCACGCGCGCAAGCCGGAGCCGGTCTGGATGAAGGCCGGCGACGTCGCCGAGGTCGAGGTCCAGGGCATCGGCGTGTTGCGCAACCCGATCGAAGACGAGAAGTAGCCTTCCCTTCACCTCTCCCATAGGGAGAGGTGGAAGCGCGCAGCGCGTCGGGTGAGGGTTTACAAAATTCGAGAGAAAGGAACCCCCTCACCCCAGCCCTCTCCCCATAGGGGAGAGGGGGCATTCCGTGCGCGCGGCGGGGCGGTGCGCTGGCTTGACAAGCCCGTACTAATGCCAGTTCCCTCTATGGTGGCAAAAAAACGCGGCTGCACAAGACCGCGCCATAACACCAGGGGAGGGAATGCATATGAAACGCGCTATCTTTGCGCTCGCGCTGGCGTCAGGCTTTGCCGCCGCGCCGGCGCTGGCCGAATGGCCCGCCGACAAGCCGATCCGTATCGTCGTCGGCTTCGGCCCGGGCGGCGGCACCGACATCGTCGCGCGCGTCATCGCGCAGCCGTTGCAGGAGATGCTCAAGCAGACGGTGATCGTCGAGAACAAGCCGGGCGCCGGCGGCTCGATCGCCGGCGACATGGTCGCCAAGGCCGACAAGGACGGCTACACGGCGGCGATGATCAGCACCGGCCACGCCATCTCGGCGGTCATGGTCAAGTCGGTGCGCTACGATGCGGTCAAGGACTTTGCCCCGGTGGCGCGCGTGGCCGACTCCACCTTCGTGGTGGTCGCACGCAAGGATTTTCCGGCCGACGACGTGAAGGGCCTGATCGCGCTCGCCAAGAAGGACCCCGGCAAGCTGAATTTCGGCACCGTCAGCGTCGGCTCCACGCAACACTTTGCCAGCGAGCTGCTGCGGCAGATGTCGGGCATCGACGCCAAGATCATCCAGTACCGCACCACACCCGCATTGGTGACCGCGCTGCTGGCGAAGGAATCCGATTTCGGCATCGACCTCCTGCACGCGGTGCGCGGGCAGGTCGACGCCGGCGCGCTGAAACTGCTGGCGGTCGGCTCGCCCAAGCGCGAGGCGGCGTTGCCCAACGTGCCCACGGTCGCCGAGCAGGGATTGGCGGGCTACGAGGTGTTCGGCTGGTACGGCTGGGTCTACCCGGCCGGCACGCCGCAGGCGATCGTGGACAAGACCAATGCCGCGCTCAAGGACATCCTGGCGCGGCCCGCGGTCAAGGAGCAGCTGGCCAAGGCGGGCGCGGCGGTGCACTACTCGACGGCGGCCGAGTTCACCAAGCTGATCGTGGACGACGTCGCCAAATGGAAAGCCGTGCGCGACAAGGCGGGACTTGAACCGCAGTAGCGCTCGGGCGTTGAAGAAGAATTGGGCGTTGAAGAAGAACAGGTGAACGAGGACGAAATGGCCGACAAGACCAATGTGCTGGTGATCTGCGGTTCGCTCCGCAAGGGCTCCTACAACGCTTCGCTGGCGCGCGCTTTGCCGGCGCTGGCGCCGCCGGAGCTTGCGCTTTCGCCGGCGCCCTCGTTCGCCAATTTTCCGATCTACAACGCCGATGTCCAGAACGCCGGCGTGCCGGCCGACGTGAACGCTTGGGCCGACGCCATCCGCGCCGCCGACGGCGTCGTTATCGTCTCGCCGGAATACAACTGGTCGATTCCCGGCGGGCTGAAGAACGCCATCGACTGGGTGTCGAAGCTTAAAGACGTGCCGTTCAAGGACAAGCCGGTGGCGATGCAATCGGCTTCCACCGGCCAGGTCGGCGGCGCGCGCATGCAGTATCACCTGCGCATGGCGCTGCAATCGATCGACGCGGTCCTGTTCGGCCGGCCGGAAGTATTCGTGAACTTCGCCGCCAAGAAATTCGACGAGAGCGGCAACCTGACCGACGACGCGGTCAAGGACATCGTCAAGACGCAACTCGCGGCGTTCGCGAAGTTCATCAAGCGGGTGTCGCCGAAATAGCGCAGCCGTTCACGGCGGCAGGCCGGCCGCATGCCACGCTTCCGTCATAGGCTTGGCAAGCACGTCCGCCATGCCAATGGCGGCGCAGAATCCGGCCGCGCTAAACGAGGGTTGCAGCGCCATGACCTGTTTGGCTGCGGCGCGTGCCTCCTCCATCCGTCCGAGTTTGACCAGCGGCGCCGCGAGCAGGCTGTGCGCTACGCTGAAACCAGGATTGCTTTGCACAGCACGGCGTGCGGCGCTCACGGCCTCTTCAAAGCGGCCGCGCAGGAAATGGGCGACGGCGAGCGCGTGATGGCTGACATAGTTCAGTCGGTCGAGTGGACTGAGGCGGAGCGCACGCTCGCCCCAATCCACCGCACGCTCCGCTTCGCCGGCATAGCCAAACACGACGCTGCCAAGGGAGAGCGTGAGCGAGGACGACGGGCTGAGCGCGTGCGCGAGATCGAAGGCCTCGAAGGCGGTCGCACGATCGTGCTCCAACATCCCAATGATAAATGCGCCGAATGCCAGGGCCATCCCATCGTCCCGGCCATGGGTGAGGGCGTTGCGCGCGTGACGGATCGCGGCCTCGCGGTTGGCGTCGTGAAAACCGGCGCGCACGAAAAGGATCTCGTGGCACCAGGCGATGAGGCCGTGCGCGAGCGCGTAGTCGGGCTCGATCGCCAGCGCTTTCGCGAGCAGCGGCAGGGCGGTCGCCGCTTCGTCCGGCATGGCGACATAGACGTGGGGAAGCGCGCGCAGGACGAGGTCGTAGGCATCGAGATTGTCCGGCCGCTTGCGCTTGACGCGCTCGATCTCGGCCTCGCGCATGCTCGGCTCGATGGCCCCGACGACGCTTAGGGTGATTTCATCCTGCAGCGCGAAAATGTCGTTGTGCAGCCGGTCGAATCGCTCTGCCCACAGATGGACGCCGCTCGCGACGTCGGCAAGCTGGGCGGTGACCCGCACGCGCCCATCCACCTTGCGCAGGCTGCCTTGCAGCACGTAGCGCACGCCGAGTTCGCGGCCCACCTGCTTCACGTCGACGGCACGCCCTTTGTAGGTGAAGCTCGAATTGCGCGCGATCACGAACAGCCATTTGATGCGCGACAGGCCGGTGATGATGTCCTCGACGACGCCATCGGCGAAATAGTCCTGCGCCGGATCGCCGCTCAGATTTGCGAAAGGCAGCACAGCAATCGAAGGCTTGTCGGGCAACACCAACGCCGGCAATGGGTCTGCCGCGGCCTCGCCGCCTTGCGGCGTGGCGACCGGTCCGACATAGCGGTAGCCGCGGCGCGGCAGCGTTTCGATCCAGCGCTCGCCACCGTCTTCTTCCTCAAAGACCCGCCGCAGGGCCGCGATCTGGACGGTCAGGTTGCCTTCCTCGACGGCGAGACCGGGCCAGGCAGCGGCCATCAGCTCATCTTTCGAGACCGGCGCGCCGGCGCGCTGGACCAGCAGGCAAAGCAGGGCAACCGCACGTTGGCCGAGCGCGATCGGGTCCGCGCCGCGAAAAAGCATTTCCGCCTCGGCATCGAGGCGGAACGGTCCGAGATGGTAGATGGCCGACATCGCCCGCCCAGCCCTCGATTTGGAAACATTTTGGCACTTTTTGAGGGGCGTTTCACGACTTTCGGGCCGGGCGAGGGCACTTTGGCGTTCAGGCGGTGCGGCCTGAGCAGGCACCGAACCATGGAGGTCACGATGCAGTCTCTCGAAACCCGGCCGATCAGCCCGCTCGCGCCCGTTTCCGGCATCGTATGGCTTGGCTTGGGGGGCCTTGCGGCCCGGGCCGCGGCCAAGCTTCGCCGCTACATCCGAGCGCAATACGACAGCTACCCGGCGCCTGACGGCCATGCCTGGACCGACTCGCTCGAACGTGACGTGAACGATCACGCCGCGATGTGCCGCCGCCTTCGCTTCTGAGAATGCAGGCGCCGCGGCACGCGGCCGCTTCTCTAAGCGAAGACGCGGTCAATCGTCAGGCAGCAGCTCGCGTAGTTTGCGAAGTTCGTGAAGAAGATGAAGGGGAGAGCCTCATCCACCAGCAACGCGGCCCAGAATAGGAATGGCCGGGCAAAACCCGGCCATTCCGCGTTTCAGTGGGCCGAAGTGAAGTCAGGCCGCCGGCTTGTAGTCCGGAAAGAGCATGGGCCGCAGTTTGGGATGCGCCGGAGTCATGCGCGGCACGATCGGCGGTTCGGCGCCGACTTCCAATGCCGCATGGATCGGCCAGCGCGGGTCGTACATCGCGCCACGCGCCAGAGCCACCATGTCGGTCTTGCCGGCGGCAATCATGTCTTCGGCTTGGCGGGCGTTTGTGATCAGGCCCACCGACATCGTCGGCATGCCGGTCGCTTTCTTGATCTGCTCGGCGAACGGCACATTGAAGTTCGGCGCGAACGGGATTTTCTGCCGTGAATCGAGTTGGCCCGAAGACACGTCCATATAGTCGCAGCCGAGCGCTTTGAGCTCGTGCGCGAACTTGATCGAGTCCTCGACGGTGGTGCCACCCTCGACCCAATCGACCGCAGAGACCCGGATGCCAAGCGGCTTATCCTTGGGCCATGCCGCCCGTATTGCCGAGAACACTTCCAGCGGATAACGCATGCGCTTTTCGAGGCTGCCGCCATATTCGTCGGTGCGCTGGTTCGATAGCGGCGACAGAAATTGATGCAGAAGGTAGCCGTGCGCGGCGTGCAGTTCGAGCAGGTCATAGCCGATCCGCTCGGCCCGCTTGACGAACGAGAGGTAGTCGTCGAGCGTCGCCTTCATCTCGTCCTTGGTCATGGCGCGCGGCACATGCCAGGTCGGATCGTAGGGGATTGCGGACGGCGCGAGCGTCTCCCAGGCGCCTTCTTCCTTGCTCAGCGGCGTGCCGCCCATTGCCGGCACTTTGGTCGATCCCTTTCGGCCCGAGTGGCCGATCTGGAGACCGTGCTTCGAGGGTCCGTACTGCCGGGCAAAGTCGACGACGCGCTTGAGCGCTTTCTCGTTGTCGTCGGAGTAAAGCCCGGCGCATTTCAGCGAGATGCGGCCCACCGGATTGACGTTGGTCATCTCGGCGATAATCAGCCCGAATCCGCCAAGCACGAACTGCCCGATATGCATCAGGTGCCAGTCGTTGGCGCAGCCGTCGGTCGAATTGTACTGGCACATCGGCGAGACGACGACGCGGTTCGGCAGCGTCATGCCGCGCAGCGTGATGGGGGAGAACAGAGCGCTAGCCATTTGTTGCTTTCCTTTCAGTTCAGGACTACGCCGAGAAAGTTGATGCTGCCCGGGGCGGCGGTGTGCCACGCGTGCATGGCGAGCACAAGGCAGCAGATGGCCCAGAACACGCAGAACTCGATGCCGCCGATCACCCAGATCCAGTTGCGGGTGAGCTTGTAGGTCGCGGCGGCGGCGACCATCAGGTGGATGAAGCCGATGACGCCGAAGAACCAGACGTAGAGGTCGAAGAACAGCGCGACGAACAGCACCGCCTCGATGGCGCCGGCCAGATACATCCAGAACGCCGGCGGCTTGAAGCCGACGTCGACGTAGAACTTGAGCGCGGCCGGCACCGTGAACTTGGCGATGATGTGTGGCACCAGGAACACCGCGCAGATGATGCGCAGGATGTTGAACTCATTCAACAGATTGAATTTGTCCGCCCACGACATGCCATCCCCCCGGTGGCTTTTGTTTTATGTCCAACAAATTCGCATGTCCGCGCGGGCGCGCCAAGCCCGGGGTCTGTCATTCCGGGACACGTGCGAAGCGCGTGGACCCGGAATGACGGGTAAGGTTACAGCTTCTTGCCCTTCAGCCAGGCCGCGCCCTTGGCATAGAGCGCGTCGAGCGCCGGCCCCTCGAGCCCGGGCAGGTCGGTTTTCACCTTGTAGCCGATTTTCGCCTGCAGATAGGCGAGGTGGCGGTAGCCCTCGGGAAATTGCATGAGAAGATCGCGGTCGAGCTTGAGCTTGGCGCCGGGCTCGACCGGGTCGATGCGGTCGCGCTCGTAGACGAGGCGCCGCAGCACGATGCCCCAGCGGCCTTTGCGCTTTTCCAGGAAATCGTAGAAGCGCCCGGTGCAGCTGACGTCGCACAGCACTTTCTCGACCTCGGCGCGCTGCGCGATCGTCATCTTGGTCTGCGCGATCGCCCGCTTCTTTTTGATATCGACGGTTGTGCCGCCGAGCATGTGCTGGATGCGCGCGCCGCGGTCGAAGCCGTCCTGGCTGACTTTGATGAAGTCCTCGTAGGAGCCCTGAAACCAGGTCGCCCACATCTGGCCGTCCTTGTGCCAGAGGGTGCGGAAGCGGTCCCATTGGCGGGCGTCGCGCCATAGCGCCCAGTTCTCGACGATCTCCCGTATCGCGCGATGGTCGGCGGCCCCGCCCGGCATGGCGTATGACTCCGTCATGACCGGGCTTGTCCCGGTCATCCCGCTTGGGTAGGCACATTGCTCACTGAGCGGGATCGCCGGGTCAAGAGGGCGTTTACGCCCGTCTTCAACGGGCTATGCCCGGCGATGACAGAAAGAACGAGAGGAAGCTCCATGGCACGGCTTTCGGGCAAGGTCGCGATCGTCACCGGCGGCGCCAAGGGCATCGGCCGCCACTATTCGCTGGCGCTCGCCGCCGAGGGCGCGCGTGTTGTTGTTGCCGACATCGCCGACGGCGCCGCCGTCGCCGCCGAAATCGCCGGCAAGCATGGCGCCGACGCCGTCGCCTGTTGGGAATGCGACGTCAGCGACGAGGCGTCCGTCAAGAAGCTGGTGGCGCAGACCGTGGAGCGCTTCGGCCGCATCGACGTGCTGGTCAACAACGCCGCGCTCTACGCCACGCTCACCCCGCGCAACTACGACGAATGGGACGTCGAGACCTTCGACCGCGTGCTGGCGATCAACATCCGCGGCCCCTGGCTGATGGTGAAGCATGTTGCGCCGCACATGATCGCGAACAAGAGCGGCAAGATCATCAACATCGCCTCGGGCGCCGCCTACAAGGGCATCCCGCGCATGCTGCCTTACGTCTCCTCCAAGGGCGCCATGCTCGCCTTCACCCGCTCGCTGTCGCGCGAGCTTGGGGCGCACGGCATCGCGGTCAATTCGCTGTCGCCCGGCTACATCCTGAGCGACACCGGGCTCGCCAACACCAAGCACGTCGAGGAAGAACGCGTCGCGGTGCGCAACTCGCGCGCCTTCAAGCGCGACGGCTACCCCGAGGACCTCACCGGCGCGCTGGTGTTCCTGGCCTCCGACGAGAGCAATTTCGTCACCGGCCAGTCTTTGGTGGTGGACGGCGGCTCTGTGAACAACTGAAATAGGGCATGCCCGACTACCAGACCATCACGCTCGCGCTCGGCCGTCCGGTCTCCGTTCTGACGTTGAACAGGCCGGCGCGGCTCAACGCCATCAACAAGCGGATGCTCGAGGAGTTGCAGGACGCGCTCGACCGGGTCGAGGCCGACCCCGCCGTCGGCGTGCTGGTGGTAAAAGGCGCGGGCGGCAATTTCTCCTCCGGCTTCGACCTCAAGGAGCAGATGGAGGCGCGCCCCTCCGGCCACGATCAGTGGCGGACCATCCTCGACCGCGACTTCGACGCGGTCACGCGCTTCTGGTCGCTGCGCAAGCCGACCATTGCGGCCGTCAACGGCTATTGCCTCGCCGGCGGCTGCGAGCTTGCGCTCTGCTGCGATATCACCATCGCCGCCGAGGATGCGGTGTTCGGCGAGCCGGAGCTTAAGTTCGGCGCCGGCATCGTGGTGATGATCCTGCCCTGGCTGGTCGGGCCCAAGCGCGCCAAGGAGATCATCCTCACCGGCGGCGACCGCATCGCCGCGCGCGAGGCCTTCGACATGGGGCTGGTCAACCGCGTCGTGCCCGCCGCCGAGGTGGAAGAGACCGCGATGGCGATGGCGCGCCGTATCGCGGTCATCGACCCCAACCTCGTGCAGGAGACCAAGCGCGCGATCAACCGCACCTTCGAGATCATGGGGCTCGGCCAGGCGCTCAAGGAGGCGCTCGATATCGACCTCGGGATCGAGGGCGTAGGCAGCGTCGACAAGCAGCGCTTCATGGAGATCGCGCGCAAGGAGGGCTTGCGCGCGGCCATCGCCTGGCGCGACGCCCGTTTCGAGAAACCATGAGCCTGCGGCTCGATGCGCTTCTGGCCGAGGCCTGCGCCCGCGCCCCGCAGGCGCTTGCGCTCGCCGACCCGCAGGCGCGGCTGAGCTATGGCGCATTGGCCGAGGCCGCGCGGCAGACGGCGTCGGCGCTGCGCACGCAAGGCCTCATGCGGGACGAGCCGGTGCTGGTGCCGGTCGCCAACGAGCCGCAGGACATCGCCGCTTTTCTCGGCGTGTGGCAGGCTGGCGGCGTGGTGGTGCCGGTCGCGCGCTATGCGCCGGCCGCCGCGATCGAGGCGACG
>JALHRB010000021.1 GCA_022841665.1 Pseudolabrys sp. | reverse complement strand
AGGTCGGCGGCGTGCGCGGCGATCTTGTAGGTGATGACGCCTTCCTTGACGTCGTCGCGGTCGGGCAGGCCGAGATGCTCCTTCGGCGTCACGTAGCAGAGCATGGCGCAGCCGAACCAGCCGATCATGGCGGCGCCGATGCCGGACGTGATGTGGTCGTAGCCCGGCGCGATGTCGGTGGTCAGCGGCCCGAGCGTGTAGAACGGCGCCTCGCCGCATTCCTTGAGTTGCTTGTCCATGTTGATCTTGATCTTGTGCATCGGCACGTGGCCGGGGCCTTCGATCATCACCTGGCAGCCTTTCTTCCAGGCGATCTGCGTCAGCTCGCCGAGCGTCTCGAGTTCGGCGAACTGCGCGCGGTCGTTGGCGTCGGCGATCGAGCCGGGCCGCAGGCCGTCGCCGAGCGAGAACGACACGTCGTATTTGCGCATGAGGTCGCAGATTTCCTCGAAGCGCTCGTAGAGGAAGCTTTCCTTGTGCCGCGACAGGCACCACTTGGCCATGATCGAGCCGCCGCGCGAGACGATGCCGGTCACGCGGTTGGCCGTGAGCGGCACGTAGGCGAGGCGCACGCCGGCGTGGATGGTGAAATAGTCGACGCCCTGCTCGCACTGCTCGATCAGCGTGTCCTTGTAGACTTCCCAGTCGAGCTTGACGGGGTCGCCGTTGACCTTCTCCAGCGCCTGGTAGATCGGCACGGTGCCGATCGGCACCGGCGAATTGCGCAGGATCCATTCGCGCGTGTTGTGGATGTTGCGGCCGGTGGAGAGGTCCATCACCGTGTCGGCGCCCCAGCGGATCGCCCACACCATCTTCTCGACTTCCTCTTCAACGGAAGACGTGACGGCCGAGTTGCCGATATTGGCGTTGATCTTCACCAGGAAGTTGCGGCCGATGATCATCGGCTCGAGCTCGGCGTGGTTGATGTTGGCCGGGATGATGGCGCGCCCGCGCGCGATCTCGTCGCGCACGAATTCCGGCGTGATGAAGGCGGGGATCGACGCGCCGAAAGATTCGCCGTCGGCGAGCGCGGCGTTGGCGCGCTCGAGCATCTGCTGGCGGCCGAGGTTCTCGCGCGCCGCGACGTAGATCATTTCCTTGGTGACGACGCCGCGCTTGGCCCATTCGTATTGGGTGACCGGGGCGTCGCCGACCGCGCGCCACGGCTTCGGCGTGTTGGGGAAGTTGCGGGCGAGGTGCTTGCCGGTGACGTTGCCGTTGTCCACCGGCTGGATCGGGCGGCCCTCGTATTCCTCGACGCCGCCGCGCTCCTTGACCCATTCGATGCGCGCGCGCTTGAGGCCGCGCTCGACGTCGATGGCGACATTGTCGTCGGTGTAGGGGCCGGTGGTGTCGTAGACCGGCAGCGGCGCTTCGCCGGAACCTTCGGAGAGGACGATGTGGCGGACGGGCACGCGCAGGTCGGGCGCGGCGTCGGGCGTGACATAGACCTTGCGCGAGGCGGGCAGGGGGCCGGTGGTGACCTTCGGGGTGACCAGATCGGCGGACGTGACGGGCTTGTTCATGGCTTTCTCCCTGCCAGCAAAAATCGGCGTCCGGATGCAAAGCGGCTGGGAGAACGGTCCCTGTCCCTTCGCCGGCATGACCCGGATCAGGTTCAAAGGGTTTTTCTCAGCCCAACACGGGCACCCCTCGGAACAGGGCTTAATGTAGGCCGCAGGCGGGGGGTGTCAACGGCGCTTCCCGTCATCCCGGCCAAGCGAGCGAAGCGAGCGCGAGCCGGGATCCAGTACGCCGTGTCCTATCGATAAGCTGCGGCGTACTGGGTCCCCATCGCAAGTCGGCTATAGCCGACTTGCGCACTGTAGATGGCAGACATCGGGTAAACCCGATGTCTGCGCGCGGGGACGACAACCGAATTAAGGCAGCCGCGTCACCGCCACCTTGGCGCTGCCGTCGGCTTCCGCCACGATCCGCAGCGTCTTGGAATCGAAGGCGATGCCGGTGAGGCGCAGCGCATCGACGCTGGCGTCGACGCGCACGCCGTCGGCGACCTTGGTGAAGTCGGCGAGCGCGCCGTCGATCTTCTTGAGCGCGTCGGCGGCGAAGGGCTTGAGGTCGATCACCGCGTTGTCGGCGAGCGCCTGCTGCAGGTAGGGCATGGCGGCGCGCGCGGCGGCCCCTAACAGGCCGTAGGCGGCTTCCGACTCCACCGCCAGCGAAATCTCGGTGAGGCGCAGGATCTGCGTCTTGGGGTCGAGCGCCGGCTTGCCCCAGATGGCGACGTTGGCCTCGGCGCCGAAGCCGAACCAGCTCTTCTTCTCGTGCGCCTTCACGCGCAGCGAGATCAGCAGGCGGTCGCCGGCCGGCGCCAGGCTCGCCGCGCGCACCTCGACCTCGACCGGCGCGCTCTTATCCTCCGGATAACGATGACCCTTGAGCTGCGCCTCCAGAAGCTTGTTGAGTTCGGTGAAGGGCACGTCGATCGGCACGCCGACCGCGATCTTGCCGTTTTGCATCGGCGGCACCAGCTCCAGCCGTTCCGGAAACGGACAGGCCGGCTTGGTCGCCGCCGGCACGATGCGCGTCTCGGCCTGCACGCCGATGGTGAGCGTGACGTTGCGCGCGTCGACCTGCGGCTGGGCCGCGGCCGCGCGCACCGGCTTCATCTCCAGCCAGAGGGCGGGCAGGCCGGTGCCGCCGCCGCCGAGCGGGATCGAGCGGCACATCTTGGCCCACTGCTCGCGCGCCGCGCGCTCGATGAAGGGGTCGTTGCGCACGCGCGCCTGCAAGGCGGCGATCTGCTCGTTCATCGTACGGTTGATGAAGGGGCGCGCCTCGTTGGCGAGGTTGATGCGCACGCCGGCGATGTTGGTGCCGCTGTCGCCGAGGCTGAGGTCGCCGGACAGATTGGGCTCCAGCCGCCAGTTGGCGGCGATGGCGGGCCGCGCATGCACGATCGCCTGGCCGCGCAGCGTGACATTCTGGTCGAGCACCCGGGTGGCGAGCTTTTCGACGTCCTTGCCGATCGAGCCGCCGAGCAGGCCGCCGATCGAGCCGGCGATGTTGCCGACCTGGCTGCCCACCTGGCCGGCGATCTGGCCGGCGATCTGGCCGGTGATCTTGATGTGACCGCTGAGCGGCGTGACGATCGTCAGTTCGTTCGGCTTGCCGCTCACGGTCATGGTGCCGCGCGATATCGTGATGCCGATGTCGGCCTTGGACAACAGACTGCTGACCGGGTTGTCGCTCTTGCCGGCGAGCTCGCGCGGCGTCGTGCGGTCGAGGTTCTGCGCGATGGCGGACAGCGAGATGGCGACCGGCGCGATCACATGCGAGGCGCGCGCCAGCTGCGGCAGGTCGGGCAGCTTCGGCAGCTTATCGACCGCGCGCTTGGCGTCGCTCGCCGGCGGGAAGAAATAATCGAGCGCCCACAGCGTGCCCTTGAAGCAGATCGCCAGCACCAGCAGCCCGCCGACCGCAAGCCGGAATCGGCGCGAGCGGCCGAACAGCCGGACCGGCGCCGCGGCGTAGTAGATGACGCTATCGAGCAATCGTGGCATGGGCGGCCTCACCCCGATTCGCCGCGACGAATTTTAGGCGGCAAGGCCGCGCCGCGCCACAAGGCTTTGCGCCGCAGATCAGGCCAATTGCGCCTGCGCCGGGGCTCCTGCCGCGCTATTTGACCGACAAATTGAGCGCCTTCACCATCCTGCCCCACTTCGCGACTTCGCCCTTGACCATGGCGTCGGCCTGGCCTTGCGACAGGACGATGGGATCGAAGCCGATGGAGGTGAGCTTCTGCGTCACCTCCGGCGACTTGACGGTCTCGTTGATGGCGGCGTTGAGCGCCGCCACGATCTTGGCGTCGGTCTTGGCCGGCGCGAACACCCCGACCCAGGAAGCCGCCAGCAGGCCCGGAAAACCCTGCTCGGCGAGCGTGGGCACGCCCGGCACGACCCCGGCGCGCTTCTCGGCGGCGATGCCGAGGCCCTTCAGCTTGCCGGCGTTGATCTGCGCGGCGGGCGCGCCGCCGAGCGTGGTGGCGAGCACGTCGATCTGGTTGCCGAGCGTGGCGTTGAGTGCGGGCGCGCCGCCCTGGAACGGCACGTGCGTCGCCTCGATCTTGGCGATCTCCTTGAAGAAATACTCTGCCGCGATGTGCGAACCGCTGCCGACGCCGGCCGAGCCGAAATTGACCGGCTTGCCTTTCGCGTTCTTGACGAAGTCGGCGAGATTGGCGGCCGCGTTGCCCGTGCCGGTCAGCAGCGCCTCGGGGCTCGAAGCCGCGACGGCGACCGGCATCAGGTCGGCCGCGGCGAAGCCCTTGTTCTCGCGCAACGTCTCGTTGATGGCGAGCGCGGTGGTGGTGACCAGCAGCGTGTAGCCGTCGGGTGCCGCGCGCGCGACCGCCTGCGCGGCGATGTTGCCGCCGGCGCCGCCGCGGTTCTCGACCACGACGCTCTGTTTCAGCCGCTCCGTCAGGCCCTGCGCGATCAGGCGGCCGACCGTGTCGGCGACGCCGCCGGCGGCGAATGCGACGACCAGCGTGATCTTGCCGCTCGGATAGGTGTCCGCTTTGGCGGCGCTTTGCCAAGCCAAGAGCGCCACCGCCATCAGCGTCGTGAGCGGGCGCCGCATGGCTGAACCGTGCCGCATGAATGTTCCCCCTTGTTTGCGCACCGCTTCTTCAGCGCCGAACGATGTCGCGCGCGCCGAGTATTCCACCGCAGCGGCGGCGATACAAGAAACCGGAACTTTGCGCAGCGCGGCATCGAGACACGAATGTTTGCGAAGTGGATGTTCCACCGTTCAGGAACGGCTACGAGCGCGAGACGTTGGCCTTCGTCACGCAAACAGAGAGAGACCAACATGAAACTCAAATCGCTGATGCTTGCCGCAGCCGTCGCCGCGGTTCCCGCTATCGCGCTGGCGCAGAGCGCGCCGTCGCCGGCCAACCAGTCCGGCCCGGGCGTGAGCCCCACCACGCAGGGTCCGACCGACATGGGCCAGGGTGCGGAAGGTAACCTGAAGGGCACCCCGACGCCCGGCGCCAACAGCACCGGTACGACCAAGGGCGGCGCGATGCAGGGCACCACGGGCTCGGCCGTGGGCGAGTCGAAGGCCATGGAGTCGCAGAACAAGACCGTCAGCCCGGCGTCGCCGGCCGAGGGCATCCAGAAGCTCAAGTAAAATAGCAGCGGTCACGCTGACGCCCCGCCGGCATTGGCCGGCGGGTTTCTTGCGAGCCGCCTTTACCTTCCCGATTTGCCCATGCGGTGCAGCTTGAGCACCGTGTAGACGGTGTCGCTGGCCGGCGTTGGAATGCCGTATTCGCGACCGAGCGCGCACACCTTGCCGGCGAGCCAGTCGAGCTCGAGGCGGTTGCCGCGCTCGAGGTCGTGCGCCATCGAAGCCTTCATGCCGGGCTCGACCTTGCCAGTCACGAAGTTCATGCGGTCCTCGATGTAGGCGGGGTCGAGCGCGACGCCCTTGGCCTTGCCGACCGCGAAGGCCTCCTCCATCAGCGCGCGGAAGAAGCCGCGCAGCTCCGGGTCTGCAACGATCGGCCCGATCGGCGCCCGCAGCGACGCGGTCGCGCCGGCCATGGCGGTGAGGAAGATGAATTTCTGCCACAGCTCGCGCGTGATGTCGGCGGAGAGATCGATGTCGAGCTTGGCCGCCTTGCCGGCGGCGACGAAGGCGGCGAGCTTGTCGTCCGGTTTCTTGTCGGCGCGGCCGAAGCGCATGATGGCGAATCCGCTGGTGTGCTTGATGACGCCGGGCGAGGCGATGGTGGTGGCGATGTAGGCCGCACCGCCGACGGTGCGCTCGGCGCCGATGACGCCGCCGATGCGCTCGACGCTGTCGATGCCGTTCTGGAAGGTGACCAGGCGGCTGCCGGGACCGAGCAAAGGCTTGGCCTGCGCGGCGGCCGCCTCGGTGTCCCACAGCTTGACCGCGAACAGCACGATGTCGACTGGGCCGACCTTGCCTGGATCGTCGGTGACGTTGGGCTTCGGCAGGTGCAGGTCGCCGTGCACGCTCTCGACCTTGAGGCCGTTCTTGCGGATGGCGTCGAGATGGGCGCCGCGCGCGATGAAGAAGACGTCATGGCCCGCCGCCGCCAGCCGCGCGCCGAAATAGCCGCCGACCGCGCCCGCCGCCATTGCCGCAATACGCATAATGCCGCTCCCTGAATTTGCGTCGTGCGGACCTATAGCCCGCGGCCGCACGCCCGGCCAACGAACAATAATTGATCGATCGGATCAAAAAAATTGCCCGGCGCGAGGCCGGGCGAAAGGCGGGAGGCTGTCTGCGAGAAGAGGTCAGTAGATGCCGGCGGGCCGGATGGTGGCCCAGGCACGCGCCGCGCGGCTGTCGGACGCCGGCGCAAAGGAGGAGGTGAGCTGTTGGGTGTCGCGGGTCTTGGCCTTCGCCTCATAAGTCTGCGGCAGCACGATCACCTTGGCGCCGACCTGCACGCGGTTGTAGAGGTCGATCACGTCTTCGTTGAGCATGCGGATGCAGCCGCTCGAGACGTTCTTGCCGATGGTGGACGGCGCGTTGGTGCCGTGAATGCGATATTCGGTGCTGCCGATGTACATGGCGCGCGCGCCGAGCGGGTTGCCGGGGCCGCCGAGCGTGACGCGCGGCAGATAAGGCTGGCGCTTGATCATCTCGGCCGGCGGATACCAATCCGGCCACTCGGCCTTGCGCGAGACCTGCTTGACGCCCGACCAGGTGAAGCCTTCGCGGCCGACGCCGATGCCGTAGCGGACAGCCTTGCCGCCGCCCAGCACGAAATAGAGATAGGTGTTCGGCGTATCGACCACGATGGTGCCGGGGGCTTCGCGGGTGCGGTAGTCGACGATCTGGCGCTGCAGATGCGCGGGCAGCTGAGCTTCGCCGTCTGCCTCGGCCGCGTCGGCCGGGAGCGGCTCGTAATAGGTTTGCGGCGCGGCCTGCGTTTGCGCGGGCGCGCTCAGGAAAGCGAACAGCGGCTCGGCCTGCGCGGCGCCGCAGGAGAGAGCGGCGGCGGCGATCAGCGCGGTCAGCGAACCGTAGGTGAACTTCTTGGACATGACACCCTCCGACCGATTCCTCGCCATCATTCGTCGAGGCAACCGTCGGGAAGGTTCAATGGTTCCCGGTCACGTCTTTCTCAATTGAGCGAAAGGGCTGGAACAACAAGGCTTTAAGCGCGTTGAGAGGGGCCCTGGAATTCATCCTTTTTTATGCCAGCCGACGACCGCGTCAGGAACGCTGTCGGTGGAGGCGAAATAGGGCTTCACGTCCACCAATGGCGTGCCGTCGAGGCAATCGAGCCCGACCACCGAGAGCTTGTTGCCCTCGACCTTCACGAGCTTCACCACGCTCATGGCGATCGGATTGGGGCGCGCCGGCGAGCGGATGGAAAATGTGCCGCGCTGCACCCCGTAGTCGCCCGGCACCTGCACCGCCAGATTGCGCGGCGCCTTGTCCATCCAATAGAGCAGCACCAGGTGGCTGCAGCTCTCGACGTTCTTAAGCCCTTCGGCATAGCGCGGGTCGAGCTCGACCGTGCAGACCGCGTCCGAGCCGCGCGCGTTCTTGGGGCAGGCTTTGCGGGTCTTCCAGGGCGTATGGATGCGGCCGATGAAATAGACCCCGGCGTCCGGCGCGGTCGGCAGATCGACCGTCTTTTCGCCGGGGCGGATGCCGAAGTCTTTGTCCACGTTCATCGCAAGTTCCTTACCGCGACTAAGTCGCGCTTTCAGGGAAGAACAGTAGCAATACAGGCCGGGAACGGCGCAACGGAAGCGTCTTGCCGCGCTTCAGGAACGGGTAACCACCTCCCCAGCGGCCCGGATTATGGCCTTGCGGGATGCGGTTTCAACGTATAAAGATATCTTTATATAGTGGGAACCCGCCCATGAGGGGCGGCATCAGGCGCTTATGGCGACACCCGGCGGCCGGCTCGGTTTCGAGGCTCTCAACGCGGCGCTCAAGGCGGCCGGCGAGGAGACGCGGCTGCGCGTGTTGGCGCTGCTGGCCGAGGCCGAGCTGACCGTTTCCGACCTCACCGACATTTTGCGGCAGTCGCAGCCGCGCATTTCCCGGCATCTTAAGCTGCTGGTCGAGGCCGGCTTGATCGAGCGCTTTCGCGAGGGCACCTGGGCCTTCTTCCGGCTGGCAGAGCATGGCGGCGGCGCCGACGTGGCGCGCGCGCTGCTCGACAAGCTCAATCCCGCCGATCAGACCATCGCGCGCGACCGCGAGCGGCTCGCTTCGGTGCGCGCGGCGCGCGCGGCCGCCGCGCAGGCCTATTTTCGTGCGCACGCGGCGGAGTGGGACCGCATCCGCAAGCTGCATGTGGCCGACGCCGCGGTGGAGGACGCCATCCGCGCCGCGCTGGCCGACAAGCCGTTTCGTTCGCTGCTCGATCTCGGCACCGGCACCGGCCGCATGCTCGAATTGTTCGGCAAAGAGATCGAGCGCGGGCTCGGCCTCGACCTCTCGCTCGACATGCTGCTCTTGGCGCGTGACCGGCTCGAGCGCGCAGGCCTCAAGAACTGCAGCGTGCGGCAGGGCGACCTCTATGACTTGCCGATCGCCGACGACGCCTTCGACGTGGTGATCCTGCACCAGGTGCTGCACTTTCTCGACGACGGTGGCCGCGCCATCCGCGAGGCCGCGCGCGTGCTGCGGCCGGGCGGGCGGCTGCTGGTGGTGGACTTCGCGCCGCACGAGCAGGAATTCCTGCGCGAGCAGTTCGCGCATCGCCGCCTTGGTTTTGCGCCGGAGACGGTGACGCAGTGGATGCAGGCCGCCGGCCTCGAGCCGGTGTTGCACAAGTCGCTCAAGCCGGAGCCCGGCTCCGACGGCAAGATCGCGGTGTCGCTGTGGCTGGCGCGCGACGCGCGCGCGCTGATGGTGCAGCCGTCGCGGCGCGAGGTGGCGTGATGACGGATACGCGCGCCAGCCGTTTCCAGCGCGGCGACGGACGCCGCATCGCGGTGTCGTTCGAGTTCTTCCCGCCCAAGGACGAGGCGATGGAGAGGGTGCTGTGGGAATCGATCGAGCGGCTCGCCCCGCTCGCGCCCAGTTTCGTCTCGGTCACCTACGGCGCCGGCGGCTCCACGCGCGAGCGCACGCACGCGACGGTGAAACGCATTCTGAGCGAGACCGCGCTGACGCCGGCCGCGCATCTCACATGCGTCGCCGCCACGCGCGGCGAGATCGACGACATCGTGCGCGGCTATCACGCGGCCGGCGTGCGCCACATCGTGGCGTTGCGCGGCGACCCGATGGCGGGCGCCGGTGAGAAATATGCGGCGCATCCGGGCGGATACGAGACCTCCGCTAAGCTGGTGGAAGGCATCAAGCGCATCGCGCCGGATTTTGACGTCTCGGTGTCGGCTTATCCGGAGAAGCACCCGGAGTCGCCGACGGTCGAGGCCGACATCGACATGCTCAAGGCCAAGGTCGATGCCGGCGCCTCGCGCGCCATCACGCAGTTCTTCTTCGAGAACGATCTCTACTTCCGCTACCTCGACCGCGTGCGCGCGCGCGGCATCGACATCCCGATCGTGCCGGGCATCCTGCCGGTGCAGAACTTCAAGGCGGCGACCAATTTCGCCAAGCGGGCGGGCGCCTCGGTGCCGGCCTGGATCGCCGAACGCTTCCACGGGCTCGACGACGATCCGGCCACGCGCAAGCTGATCGCGGCGGCGGTGGCGGCCGAGCAGGTGATCGACCTGGTCGACCGCGGTGTCACCAATTTCCATTTCTACACCATGAACCGCGCCGACCTCGTCTACGCGATCTGCCACCTGCTGGGCCTGAGACCGGCGACGCAGGAGGCGGCGTGATGATCATTACCCCGTCATTCCGGGACGGCGCGAAGCGCCGGGCCCGGAATCCATACTCCGCAGCGCTGCGGGCTATGGATTCCGGGTTCGCCGCCGCGCGGCGCCCCGGAATGACGAATTTGTTTGTCCCTCTCCCCAACGGGGAGAGGGAACGCGCCTGAGCAAGTGGCCAGTCAATGACCAATACCTCGTCCAAGACCAGCACCCGCGCCGCGATCACCGCGCTCATGAAGGAGCGTATCCTGGTGCTCGACGGCGCCATGGGCACGATGATCCAGGCGCTCAAGCTGGACGAGGAAGGCTATCGCGGCGCCCGCTTCGACGCCTGGAACCGCGAGGTGCGCGGCAATAACGACTTGCTCAACCTGAGCCGGCCGGACGCCATCCGCGACATCCATCTCGCTTACTTCCGCGCCGGCGCCGACATCGTCTCCACCAACACCTTCTCCTCCACCAAGATCGCGCAGGCCGATTACGGCATGGAGGACATCGCCTACGAGCTCAACCACGCCGGCGCGACGCTGGCGCGCGAGGCGGCGGTGCAGGCCGAGATCGAAGACGGCAAGCAGCGCTTTGTCGCCGGCGCTTTGGGCCCGACCAACCGCACCGCCTCGATCTCGCCGGACGTGTCCAACCCCGGCTTCCGCGCCATCACCTTCGACCAGCTGCGCGAAGCCTATGGCGAGCAGGCGCGCGGGCTGATCGCCGGCGGCGCCGATATGCTGCTGATCGAGACCATCTTCGACACGCTCAACGCCAAGGCGGCGATCTACGCCATCGCCGAAATCTGCGACGAACTGGATGTCGACCTGCCGGTTATGATCTCCGGCACCATCACCGACATGTCGGGCCGCCTGCTATCGGGCCAGACGCCGGGCGCGTTCTGGAACGCGGTCAAGCATGCCGACCCCGTGACCATCGGGCTCAACTGCGCGCTCGGCGCCAAGGAGATGCGCGCGCATGTCGCTGAGATCGGCCGGCTTGCCGACACCTTCGTTTGCGCCTACCCGAACGCCGGCCTGCCCAACGAGTTCGGCTATTACGATGAGAGCCCGGAATTCATGGCTGAGCTCTTGGGCGAGTTCGCGAGCGCCGGCCTGGTCAACGTCGTCGGCGGCTGCTGCGGCACCACGCCCGAGCATATCGCCGCGATTGCCAAGGCGGTTTCCGGCAAGAAACCGCGCGCAATCCCCGAGGTGCCGAAGCAGCTGCGGCTGTCGGGGCTGGAGAGCTTCGCGCTGACGCCGGAAATTCCCTTCGTCAATGTCGGCGAGCGCACCAACGTCACCGGCTCGGCCAAGTTCCGCAAGCTGATCACGGCGGGCGACTATGCGGCGGCGCTCAGCATCGCGCGCGACCAGGTCGAGAACGGCGCCCAGGTGATCGACGTCAACATGGACGAGGGCCTGCTCGACTCGGAAGCCGCGATGGTGACGTTCCTCAACCTGATCGCCGCCGAGCCCGACATCGCGCGCGTGCCGGTGATGGTCGATTCATCGAAGTTCTCGGTGATCGAGGCCGGCCTGAAATGCCTGCAAGGCAAGCCGGTGGTGAATTCGATCTCGATGAAGGAAGGCGAGGCGGCTTTCATCGAGCACGCCAAAATCGTGCGCCGGCACGGCGCCGCGGTGGTGGTGATGGCCTTCGACGAGCAGGGCCAGGCCGACACCTTCGAGCGCAAGACCGCGATCTGCAAGCGCGCCTACGACATTCTCGTGAACCAAGTCGGCTTCCCGCCGGAAGACATCATCTTCGACCCCAACATCTTCGCCATCGCCACCGGCATGGAGGAGCACAACGGCTACGGTGTCGCCTTCATCGAAGCCGCACGCTGGATAAGACAGAATTTGCCTTACGCGCATGTCTCGGGCGGCGTGTCGAACCTGTCCTTCTCCTTCCGCGGCAACGAGCCGGTGCGCGAGGCGATGCACTCGGTGTTCCTGTTCCACGCCATCAAGGCCGGCATGGATATGGGCATCGTCAACGCCGGGCAGATGGCGGTCTACGACGACCTCGATCCGGGCTTGCGCGAGGCTTGCGAGGACGTGGTGCTCAACCGGCGGCCCGACGCGGCCGAGCGGCTGCTCGATCTCGCCAAGAAATTCCAAGGCAAGGGCCACGAAGCGAAGGAAGCCGATCTGGCCTGGCGCGAGCAGCCGGTCGAGAAGCGGCTCACGCACGCGCTGGTGCACGGCATCACCGACTTCATCGAGGCCGACGTCGAGGCGGCGCGGCTGCGCGCCAAGCGCCCGCTCGACGTCATCGAAGGCCCGCTGATGGACGGCATGAACGTGGTCGGCGACCTGTTCGGCGCCGGCAAGATGTTCCTGCCGCAGGTGGTCAAGTCGGCGCGCGTGATGAAGCAGGCGGTCGCCTACCTCATGCCCTACATGGCGCAGGAGAAGGACGGCCGCGCGCACAACTCGTCCAACGGCAAGATCGTGATGGCGACCGTCAAGGGCGACGTGCACGACATCGGCAAGAACATCGTCGGCGTCGTGCTCCAGTGCAACAATTACGAGGTCATCGATCTCGGCGTCATGGTGCCGGCGGCGAAGATTTTGGAGACGGCCAAGGCCGAGAACGCCGACATCATCGGCCTCTCCGGGCTGATCACGCCCTCGCTCGACGAGATGTGCCATGTGGCGGCCGAGATGGAGCGGCAGGGTTTCGAGATGCCGCTGATGATCGGCGGCGCCACCACCAGCCGCGTGCACACGGCGGTCAAGATCCACCCGAACTACCGCAAGGGCCAGGCGGTCTATGTCAACGACGCCAGCCGCGCGGTCGGCGTGGCGCAGGCGCTGATGTCGGCCGAGGCAAAGGCGGGCTACGTGTCCGACCTGCGCGGCGAATACGCCAAGATCGCCGCCGCGCATGCGCGCGCGCAGGAGGACAAGGCGCGGCTGCCGCTGGCCGCCGCGCGCGCCAACGCGCTCAAGCTCGACTGGTCGGGCACCTATGCGCCGCCGAAGCCGAGCTTCATCGGCACCAAGGCATTCGACGATTATCCGATCGCCGAGCTGGTCCCCTACATCGACTGGACGCCGTTCTTCCAGACCTGGGAGCTGGCCGGCAAATTCCCCGCCATCCTCGACGACGCCAAAGTTGGCGAAGCGGCGCGGTCGCTCTATGACGACGCCCGCGCGATGCTCGACAAGATCGTCGCCGAGGGCTGGTTCAAGGCCGCCGCCGTGGTCGGCTTCTGGCCGGCCAATGCGCAGGGCGACGACATTCTCGTCTATGCCGATGAATCGCGCACGCAGCCGCTCGCGGTGCTGCATTCGCTGCGCCAGCAATTGTCGAAGCGCGAGGGCCGCGCCAACGCCGCGTTGTCCGACTTCGTTGCGCCGCGCGAGAGCGGGCTCGCCGACTACATCGGCGGCTTCACCGTCACCGCCGGCATTGGCGAGGACGAGGTGGCCGACCGCTTCAAGCGCGCCAATGACGATTACTCCGCCATCATGGTGAAGGCCTTGGCCGACCGACTGGCGGAGGCCTTTGCCGAGCGCCTGCACCAGCGCGTGCGCAAGGAGTTCTGGGCTTATGAGCCGCACGAGGCCTTGAGCAACGAAGCGATGATCGCAGAGCAATATCGCGGCATCCGCCCGGCGCCCGGTTATCCGGCGCAGCCCGACCACACCGAGAAGGGCACGCTGTTCCAGTTGCTCGACAGCGAGCGCATCGGCGTCAAGCTGACCGAAAGCTTTGCGATGTGGCCGGGCGCGGCGGTGAGCGGGCTTTATTTCAGCCATCCGCAGAGCGCCTATTTCGGCGTCGGCAAGATCGAGCGCGACCAGGTCGAGGACTACGCCAGGCGCAAGGGCTGGAGCGTGGAGGAATGCGAGCGCTGGCTGGCGCCGATCCTCAACTACGATCCGCGTCACGCGCCCAGCATCGCCGCGGCCTAAATCCGGCTGCTCCGAACGCCCGACCGCCGCCGGATCGGGGGGGAAATCCTGGAAAACTGAATATACATCCTAAAGTTGTAAATAACGTGAATATCGACTATAGGTATTCCCCATCGGGTCACCATTTGCGGGCGCAAATGGGAGGATGGAGGGGAGTACAAACAATGCCAAAGCTGACCGCTGCACAAATCAAGGAGCAGACCAAGAAGGTTCAGGACGCCATCGCCAAGCACAAGCGCGAGCGCGAGGACAAAGATGAGCACTTCACCGCGCTCAAGCCGGAGGAAATCGCGGCGAAGCTCAAGCGCGTCAATTCACCGATGGTCGTGTCGCAAGGCTGGAGCGGCACGACTCCGGGAGGAACGTTCACCTACAGCATCGGTATCCAAAACCCGGACCCGGTTTCAGCAGGCAACCTCTATGTGCATGTCTGGGTCGGCTCCGGGAACGTCGATCCGGTGGTCGGCACCTTCCTGATCAACGTCGATCCGCGCTTTCCCCGTCGACGCAGCCGCCGTTCTTCGGCGCGACGCTCGCGCCGGGCGCCAGCACGACGCTGAGCTTCTCGATCAAGGTGCCGGCGACGGTCGAGAAGACCGTCTATCTCGGCAACAGCTGCCTGATGCAGTTGAGCTACCACGACGTCGGAAAGTACCTCGACCGAGGTTGTTTCCCGTTCAACGTCACGTAGGTCTCGAGCAGACCGGGCACGAGAAAAACAAAACACCGGAGAGCTTGTCGCTCTCCGGTGCCCGAAACTTCGGCCGGTTTCACACCGGCGGTTTATGGTGGGCCTCGTCGTCGGCCTTCTAGAATGCCCCCAGCAAGATTGCGCCGACGAACGTGAACACGGCGCACACAGCGAGCACATTCATTCTCAAGGAAAGGTCCACGGCAGTGCCTCCCTCTCTGAGATGATCATGCCTAGCACAGGGCGGGCCTGCGCCGAAGCATGGAACCCGCGCGGCAAGCAAAATTCGCATGCGAAGTCATGCGCCGCCGTCATGGCGGCGGCAAGCGCTTGATCGTGCGCGACAAAGGCTTCGTCTGCCGCGACCTGCCGCGGTGCAGAACTCCGGTGCAGTGCGGGAAGGGCCGCCAATAGAGTCGAAACGGCCGCCCTAACCGCGACCGGACGGCGCGCAAAACGGCAGCCTTCGCAATAATGCATACGCGTCCGGGACGTTGTGCGCTGCACGACGCGTGACACAGGCGCACATGGCCGGTTGCCCGCCACCGCCTGTATTGAATTTATTCATGCGGTCTGCCAAGAAAAGGCAAGCCCCGCCGGCGGATTTCGCCCGGGCCAAGCCATCGTCATCGATCCCTTGGAGAAATCATGTCCCGATTCATCTCGTCCGCGTTCGCTGCTCTCGCCGCCGCCGCAATGCTAGCGCTGAGCTGGGCGCCGCTGCCGGCGCAGGCACAGGCCTGGCCGTCGCGCTCGGTGAAATTCATCCTGCCGATCGGGCCGGGCGCCGGCGTCGACATCACCGCACGGATGCTCGCCGACAAACTGTCGGCGAAATGGGGCCAGCCGGTCGTGGTCGAAAACCGCCCGGGCGGCGACGCCTTTGTCGCCATCACCGCGGTGATCAGCGGCAACGACGACCACGTGCTGCTGTTCGCGCCCGCTTCGATGTTCACGGCGCATCCGCTGCTGCATGAGAAGCTGCCCTACAAGATCGAGGATCTGATCCCGGCCGCGCGCGCCACCAACACCATCATCGGCCTCGGCGTGCCGGTCTCGCTCGGCGTCAACAATATGAAAGAGTTCGTCGCCAAGGTGCGCGCCGAACCCGGCAAGCTGAACTACGCGTCGGCCACCGGCGCCAACGATCTCCTGTTCGCCTCGTTTCTGAAGACGGAGAACCTGAACATGTCGCGCGTGCCGTATCGCGACACGGTACAGGCCGTTACCGATCTCGCCGAAGGGCGCGTGCACGCCTATGTCGGCGCCTACGCGATCCTGCGGCCGCACATCCAGTCCGGCAAGATCAAGATGCTGGCGTTGACCAACACCAAGCCGGCGCCGCAACTGCCGGACGCGCAGACCGCCGAGGCGGCCGGCTTCAAGGCGATGACCATGGACGGCCTCACCGGCCTGTTCGGCCCGCCCAGCCTGTCGCAGGCCGCGCGCGACCGTATTGCCGCCGACCTGCGCGAGGCGATCGCCGACCCGGCGGTCACCGCGCGGCTCACGCAAACGGGGCAGGTGGTCAACCCCGGCAACTCGGCGGAGCTGGCCGCCGACATCAAAGAACAGCGCGTGACGGTCAAGCGGATCGGTGACGTGCTGGGCCTGAAGGCCGCGCAGTAAGCCTCAAGGTTGCCCGCCGATGCGCCGCTCGACCGCGGCGGCCATCCGGCGGGCATAGGGGATGGCGAGGTGGGCGGTCACGGCCGCCACCGGCCAGCCGACCAGGAAGGCCTTGAGCCAGCGCGCCACGAAGTCCGGGTGCGCGCCGATATTGGCGAAGGTCACCACCGCGCTGACGACGAACACGATGATCCCGGTGATGATCACCGGGAAGATGAACTTGATTACGCTTTCCATTGCTGTTCCCGCCCCGCCAGCCGAAATCCCCCGGGCGCGATGTGAGCCGAACGGGCGTCCGCGGGCAAGGCGGGCAGGGGCCGTCAACGGTTCCTTATCCATAACAAAGTCCGCACCGCCAGCGTTGATGCCTCGTTAAAGATACCGCTCGCATTTTGCCCAGTATGACGGGCGGTGCGCGTTTTTCCCTCGCAGGCTTGGTGCTGTTGCTGGCGGTCGCAGGCTGCGGGCGCAGCTTCATGCACTATGCCGAGCGCGCGGCCTGGCGCCAGCAGGCCGAGGTGAATTGTCTTAAGTCCGGCGCGGTCAAGCTCAGCCAGGCCAAGGTGCAGATCGAGCCGATCGAGGGGCCCGGCGTCTGCGGCGCCAACTTCCCGCTCAAGGTCGCGGCGCTCGGCGACACGGCCGCGCTCGGCTACGCCGAAGAGCTGCGGCCGCCGGGCGCAATCCCGAACGGCTCCGCCGCGCAGATGCCGCGCTGGCCGGCAAGCACGCCAAACTATGGCGCGCCGCCGCGGCCCGCGATCGAGACGGCGCCGATGCAGCCGGTGCGCGCCGTGCCCGCGCAGAATCCGCCGATGCGCTGGGTGCCCGGCGCGCCGGCGATCGATCCGGTGCAGTCGACAGGCCCTGCCGGCGCGCCGATGTCGATCCGCCCGCCGGGCGTGGCCGAGCCCGAGGCAGACGACATTCCCGACGACGCCGAATTGCCGCGCAACCGCGCATCGGCGCCGCCCGTGCGCGGGGCCTACAACGCGCCGGTCTATCAGCCGCCACAACAGCAACGCGAGTTGCCGCGGCTCGGGCCGATGGGCAAAACCGTGGCGGCCGGCCCGGCCGTGCTGACGCCGGCGGCGACGCTTGCCTGCCCGATCGTCTCCGCGCTCGACCGCTGGGTGGCCGAGGGCGTGCAGCCCGCCGCCCTGCGCTGGTTCGGCGCGCCGGTCACCGAGATCAAGCAGATCTCGGCCTATTCCTGCCGCGGCATGGTCGGCGCCGGCACCAAGCACATCTCCGAGCACGCCTTCGGCAACGCGCTCGACATCGCCGGCTTCACGCTCGCCGACGGCCGCCACATCTCGGTGATGAAAGGCTGGCGCGGCACGCCGGAAGAGCAGGGCTTCCTGCACGATGTGCAGCTTGCCGCCTGCGACACGTTCAACACCGTGCTGGCGCCCGGCTATAACGCCGCGCATTACAATCACATCCACGTCGACCTGATGCGACGCGCGAGCGGACGGCGGCCGTGCCGGCCGCAGGCCATTCCCGGCGAGGAAGTGGCGGCGCGCGCACGCGCCGTCTACGCCAGCCGGCAGGACGGCCGCCGCGACGTCACCGGCTCGATCGGCAAACCGGGCAAGCTAATCACCATCGGCGGCCTGATCCACTCGCTGCCGGAAGCGCGCGCCGGCGAGGACGGCTATGTCGCCGATGAGGACAGCGAGGAAGTCACCGGCTCGATTCCGGAGCCGGAGGCGCCGGCAACGAGGAGCGGCGGCGGTTGGCTCTCGGGCTGGTTCGGCGGCGGCTCTGCGCCTTCGCGCAAGGCGCCGCCGCTCGAGGACAGGCTGTCGAAGAATTACTGAGCCGCGCTAGACCGCTGCGTCGATCAGCATCGCGCCGATCTTATCCGAAACCCGGTGCCCGCTTATCGGGATATCGCCCGCATCAGGCGACCCGGTTGCTTGGCCGGCCTGCATGAAAATTTTCAATGTGCAGGACAACCTGATCCCACAGCGTCTGCATCGCCTCGTTGCTGGCCCACGCCACGTGCGGCGTGACGATCACATTGGGGCGGTCGAGGATTTTCAAAAGCGGATTGTCGGGCAAAGGCGGCTCGGAGGTCAGACAATCAAAGCCTGCGCCGGCGATCTGGCCTTTGTCGAGTGCGTCCACGAGATCGGCTTCGTTCACCAGCCCGCCGCGCGCGCAATTGATCAACAGCGGCTTTCTCTTCATCTTGGCGAATTCCGGTGCGGCGATCATGTTGCGCGTGGCCGGCATCAACGGGCAATGCAACGTGATGACATCGGCGGTTTCCAGCACCTCGTCGAACGGCGTGTAGAGCGGGCCGAGCCCTGAGACCCCTTTATGCGCGGCGAACAGCGTGCGCATGCCGAGGGCCTGGCCGATTCGGGCGACGCCCTGGCCGAGCGCGCCCTCGCCGAAAATACCGAGCGTCGATCCGGCCAGATCGTTGATCGGATGCGTGAAGAAGCAGAACTGGGCTTCCTTCTGCCATCGGCCGTCGATCACGTCCTGCCGGTACCCGACCAGACCGCGGCGCAGCGCGAAGATCAATGCGAACGCGTGTTCGGGGACCGTATTGACGGCATAGCCGCGCACGTTCGACACGACGATGCCGCGCTCCTTGCAGGCGTCGATGTCGAAGGCGTCGTAACCCGTCGCCGGAATGCAGATCATCTTGAGGTCCGGCAATTGGTCGATGGAATCGCGCCGGATTGGAACCTTGTTGCAAATCGCTATGTGGGCGCCCTTGAGCCGTTCGACCACCTGATCCGGCCGCGTGCGGTCGTGCTCGATCCATTCGTGCGCAAACGACGGCTTCGAGAGCGTGACCGAAGGGCCCATGGTGGAGCGGTCGAGGAAGACGATGCGGGTCATGAAAGACTCAAACTTCAAGGCGCCGACAATTGAACGCCGCGCAGCGCAGGGCGTTCGATCGCGTGAAGCGGCTCAGGTGGCCGCCAATTACTCGGCCGCGATGCGCATGGCCTCGCTTGCCTTGGAGAGATGGCGCACCGCGGCACCGACGCCCACGCCGGGTTCGAACTTGATGCCGACATCGTGCATCGCCAGTTCGACGCCGCCGAGCGCTTGCAGCACCATGATTTCGTTCAGCCATCCCAAATGTCCGATGCGGAAGACCTTGCCGGCGACTTTGCTCAGCCCGCCGCCGAGCGACAGATTGTAACGATGATACGCTGTCGTGACGACATCGTTGGCGTTGAAGCCTTCGGGCACCATGACGGCCGTCACCGTGTCGGAGTACCATTCGGGCCCTTGCGCGCAATTGCGCAGGCCCCAGGCATCGACCGCGGCGCGGACCGCGCCGGCAAGCCGGCGGTGGCGCGCGAACACGTTGGGCAGGCCTTCCGAAAACAAGAGGTCGACCGAGGCGCGCAAACCGCGCAGCAGCGTCGCCGCCGGCGTGTAGGGGAAATAACCCTGCGCGTTGCTCCTGAGCATGTCTTTATAGTCGTAGAAGCAGCGCGGCAGCTTCGCCGTTTCGCCGGCCTTGATGGCTTTCTCGCTGACGCAGACGATGGCAAGGCCGGTCGGCATCATGAAGCCCTTTTGCGAGCCGGCCACGGCGACGTCGACGCCCCATTCGTCGAAACGGAAATCGATCGAGGCGATCGAGCTGACGCCATCGACGAACAGCATCGCGGGGTGCTTGAGATCGTCGAGGATGCGGCGCACCCCGGCGACATCGGAAGTGACCCCGGTCGCGGTTTCGTTATGCGTCACCAGTACGGCTTTGATGGCGTGCTGCTTGTCGGCCGCAAGCCGGGCGCGATACTGGTCGAGCGGGACGCCCTTGCCCCAGTCGGTCTGCACGGCGTCGACGTCGAGGCCGAAGCGCTGGCAGAGGTCGACCCAGAGGTGCGAGAACTGGCCGAATACCGCGGCCAAAACCCGGTCGCCCGGCGACATCGTGTTGGCGACGGCCGATTCCCAGCCGCCGGTGCCGGAGCCCGGGAAGATGATGACGTGGCCGTTCTTGCTCTGAAACACCTTCTTCACGTCGGCGAGCAGCGGCAGAATGAATTGCGGATAGTCCGGCGCGCGGTGGTCTTCCAGCGCGACGTCCAGGGCCTGGCGAATCTGGAACGGCATGTTGGTGGGACCGGGGACGAAGAGGCCTTTGAATCCTGGCATTTGAAGTTCCTCGTTGGTGTCTTGGCCGACGGATGGGTGTTCTAAGCGGCGCAGAGCCGGTTGCGCGCCAGCTTGGCATTGATCACGGTGACGGCGTGGTCGATCGCCGGGTGGGCGATCCCGAACTGGCGGCCGATCAGTTGAACGAGTTTGTCGACCCGTTCGACCATCGGCGCGCCGGCGACGATGGCGCGCGCCGCCGAGGATGGATTGATCAGCCGCTCGGCGGCGGCCGCGTATTTCTCGAATGGCACCAGATCCGGAAGTTGCGCGCCGATGCGCAGCACGATGGTTTGGACGGCGGCATAGATGTCGCGCGACAATTCGATATCCGCATGCACGGCGTCGCGGATCGAGATCGGCGCGCCGGCGGTCACGCAGCGGTAGTTGCCGGTCAGCAGCATCGGCCATTTGGCGAAAGGGACGAACAGCGAGTCGTGCACGCGCAGCTTCACGGGCACGTCGTGGCCTTCGAAGCGGGCGGCGTCGATGGAATCGGCGAGGTTGGTCAGCGTCGCGTTATGAACGGGGGATTCGAAACCGGCGGCCTTGAAGTTGGTCGGCAGATTGACTTGCAGCACGTTCGCCGGCTCGCTGGCGGGACGCGCGGCTTGCGGATCGGGCGAGCAGAGCGTCATCAAATGCGGATCGAACCGGTCCCAGACGCTGGCCCTGGAATAGGCCGCTTCGGCGGCGGCCGCATCGATGGCCGGGATCAATTTCAGGTAGGGCAGCGGCGGCAAGTTCATCAGCGAGAGGCACGGGATGCGCGCCGCGGCGATGCGGGTCAGCAGCATGCGGATCGTGCGGTCGAGGTATTGCGGCTCCTGCATCGCCAGCACGACCAGGTCATATCCCTTCGGATCGACATTATCCGGCGTTTGGGCGTCGAGGCCGCCGGGCAGGGCGGTGGACGCAATCGTGCGATGCGCGGCCTCGTCTTTCAGCTTGATGCGGACTTCGGTGCCGCGCGCATTGATGAGGTCGGCGGTTGCCCTGCGGCAGACCAGCGTGACGTCGTGGCCGGCCATCAGGCATTTGGTGCCGAACAGCGAGCCGTAGGACGCGCCGAGGATCAGAATCCTGTAGGTCATCGTTTCTCTCCCTGGTCCGCCTGCCCTTCGCGGGCTTTTCTTGGAGCAAGGGGGTAACAGCCGAGGCGACGTTTCGCATTCCTAATGCGGTTTATGTGTTGAATGTCTGCATACAAAATGCCAATATGTGTATGTTTGTAAAAAGGGGGCGACGTGGCAAAAACCTTTGTCGGTCCGCGACTTCGCCAGCTCCGTCGCGAGCGCAAGCAGACCCAGGCCGAGATGGCCAAGACGCTCGGGATCAGCCCCGGCTACATCAATCTCCTGGAGAACAATCAGCGCAGCCTGTCGGTGCGGCTGCTGATGGCGCTGGCCGACGCCTATCAGGTCGATTGGCGCGACATCGTGCACGACGAGACCTCGAACCTTCTGGCCGAGCTGCGCACCGTCATTCGCGATCCGATGTTCTCAGGCGGCGTGCCGGATTTGCAGGAGCTGCGCGCGGCCATCGACCACGCGCCACGGCTGGTCGAACAGTTTCTGAACCTTTACGGGATCCACCGCACCACGCTCGAGCGCATCATGCGGCAAGGGACGGCCGGTGGCACGGCCGGCGGGCCGGAAGGCCTGCTGGCGACCTCGGCCGAGGCCGTCATTCACGACTTCTTTCGCAACCACTCGAATTATTTCCACCGGCTTGAAATCGCGGCAGAGCAGTTGCGCGCGGAAGAGCCGTGCGAATCCGACGACGTCTACACTGTGCTCAAGGCGCGCCTCGCCAAAAAGCACCGCATCAGCGTGCGGCTGAGAGCGGTCGAAGAAATGACGCAAGCGCTGCGGGTCTACGATCCCGGCGAACGCATCATTTATTTGTCCGAGGCGCTCGATCACCGCAACCGCGTGTTCCAGATGGCGCATGTGCTGTGCCTGATCGAATTCCAGAATCTGCTGGATGAGCTGACGGCCAACAGCGGCATTCCCAAGGGCGCAAGATTGACGCGATGCCACGTCGAACTCGCCAACTATTTCGCGGCGGCGTTCCTGATGCCCTATGAACCGTTCCTGCGCGTCGCCGAGAGCACGGCCTACGACATCGACCGCCTGTCGGCGCGCTTTGCGATGTCGTTCGAACAAGCCTGTCACCGCCTCACCACGCTGCAGCGGCCGGGCGCGCAAGGCGTTCCGTTCTTCTTTCTGCGCATCGACAAGGCCGGCAACGTCACCAAGCGGTTCAACTCGACGTCGTTCCATCTCGCCGAATATGGCGGCGCCTGCCCGGTCTGGAACATCCACCTTGCGTTCCGCACGCCGGGTGCGATCCTGCCGCAGTTCGTCGAGCTGCCCGACGGCGACCGCTTCTTCACGATCAGCCGCACGGCGGATCGTCCCGCGATCAATTTGGAAACGCAGGATCACCGCCTCGCCGTCGCGCTCGGATGCGAGCTGAAATATGCGAGCAAGCTCGGCTATGCCGCTTCCTTCAATATCGACGACAATCTGAAGTTCAGCCGGATCGGCATCAACTGCCATTTGTGCCCGCGGCAGGCCTGCTCGCAGCGGGCGCATCAGCCGGTATTCATGGAACTGCCGATCGACACCGCAAGGCGCGGCAACACCCGCTACGAAAGCTAGCTTATAGCGCCGCGTCCGCGAGCATTGCGCCGAACAAGATCAGCCCGGCGTCGCGGTTCGACTTGAACAGCATCAAGCAATGCGCCGGGTCGTCGATGTCGAGGCGCGACACCTGCAACGCCAGATGTGCGGCGAAAGCCAGCAACCCGATCACAAAAATAATGCCGCCGCCCGCCATTAGCCCGGCGGCGCCGATCAGCAGCACCGCGCCGGCATAGAACGCCGCCAGCATCGGCCGCGTATTCTCCTTAAACAGCAGCGCGGTCGACTTGATGCCGATCATCAGGTCGTCCTCGCGGTCCTGGTGCGCGTAGATGGTGTCGTAGCCGATCACCCAGGAGATCGAACCGAGATAGAGCACAATCGCCGGCCAATCGAGCCGGCCGAAGGCGGCCGGCCAGCCCATCAGCGCGCCCCAGGAGAAGGCGAGGCCGAGCACGATCTGCGGCCAGTAGGTGATGCGCTTCATGAAGGGATAGACCGCGACCACCAAGAGCGAGGCGAAGCCGCACATGACGGTGAAGCGGTTGAACTGCAGCAGCACGGCGAGGCCGACCAGCGCCTGCGCCAGCATGAACATCGTCGCCTGCGCGACCGTCACCTGCCTCGACGGGATCGGCCGCGAGCGCGTGCGCTCGACCTTGGCGTCGAGATCGCGGTCGACGAGATCGTTCCAGGTGCAGCCGGCGCCGCGCATGGCGAAGGCGCCGATGAAGAACAGCACGATATGCCAAAGGCTCGGCAGCCGGCCTTCGTGCATACCGGCCAAGCCCACCGACCACCAGCACGGCAGCAGCAGAAGCCAGGAGCCGATCGGGCGGTCAAGGCGCGCGAGACGCAGATAAGGCCGGGTGACAGCGGGTGCGAGACCGTCGACCCAGTTTCCGGTCGCATCGGCGACGCGGCCGGTTTCAGTCACGGCCCGCGCTCGCTCATCTTGCGCCGAGCGGCGTGCCGGTCAGCGTGTCGAAGGTGCCGCGGCCGGTCTTGATGTTGCCGGTGCTTGGAACCGGGCCGCCCAAGGCGTCGCTCAGGCTCGGGCCGGCGGGCCGCTGCGGCTGCGCGGCGACGGCGCAGACCTTAGTGCGCAGCGCGGTCGTATTGGCGTGCCCCTTCTTGATCTGAGCGATGATTTCCGCCGGGATGCCGCACCAGACCTGGTTGTCGATCGCGTATTTGAGCATCGCGGCTTCGCTGGTGGCGAAGGAGCCGAACAGGCCGCAGGCCTCTTTCGGCGACGCCTTGCGCTCGTTGGCACTGCGGATGGCCTCCGCCTTCTTCTGGGCGACATCGCGCAGCCTGAAGAACTCCTGCGCGCAGGGCGGCGCTTGCTGCTGCTGGGGTGGTGGCGAGAACTGCGCGGCCGCCGGCCCCACGGCGGCGGGAACCACGCACGCCGCGATGAACAGTGCCCGGCGCAAGTTCATGGCAAACCCTTTGCTAGCCCAGCGCATTATACGCCAGGACGGCCTCGTTTGGCTTATAACAACCTTCGGAATGCGTCGGGAAGGCGGCAGAGCCCCAAAATGGCATGCTGCCCGTCCGGCCGGCGTTCCGCGACCGTACCTTTGGATAGCCATGCCGCGCTACGATTTCCGCACCCCCCGCCTATACCTGGATGCTACGCTCAAGGACGGCCAAGAGGTCGCCCTCGACCGCGACCAGGCCAATTACCTGCTCAATGTGCTGCGGCTCAAGCGCGGGGACGAGGTGCTGTTGTTCAACGGCCGCGACGGGGAATGGCGGGCGACGCTCGGCGGCACCGGCAAAAAGGCCGTGACGGCGGCGGTCGGCGAGCGCTTGCGGCCGCAGCCGCGGCCGCTCGACCTGCATTTCCTGTTTGCGCCGCTCAAGCACGCCCGGCTGGACTACATGGTGCAGAAGGCGGTGGAGATGGGCGCCTCGCGGCTGCAGCCGGTGATGACCCAGCACACGCAGGTGGCGCGCATCAATCTCGAGCGCATGAAAGCCAACACCATCGAGGCGGCGCAGCAGTGCGGCATCCTGACGCTGCCGGAGGTGGCCGAGCCGACCACCTTCGAGCGCATGGTGCGGGCCGATACCGCGCGGCTGCTGGTGTTCTGCGACGAGGCCGCGGACGTGAAGGACCCGGTGGCGGCGCTCGAGGGCGCGCGTCCGGCGCCGAGCGCGCTGCTGCCGGCGGAAGCGGCGCGCGCGCCGGTGCCGCTGGCGGTGCTGATCGGGCCGGAGGGCGGCTTCTCGGAGGAGGAGCGCGCCGCGCTCATCAAGCGCCCGAACGTGGCGCGCCTCGCGCTCGGTCCGCGCATCCTGCGCGCCGATACGGCAGCGGTGGCGGCACTGGCGCTGGTGCAGGCCGTGCTCGGCGACTGGCGCGACGGAGCGGCCTGAAAAAACTTTCGGCGCGGTTGCCGGCGTTTGACCGGCAACCAGCGCCGTGAACGGATCACGCTTACAAACGATGACCCTACGCAAACAACATCGGCCGGATACGCACGGCCGAACGCTGTGCAACACTGACGAAAAACCGGACCCAAGACCCGACACCGGACCGGCAACATAGCCGCCGACGGTCTTGGCTCCTCCTGCTTCGGGCATTCACCGGCGGAACACCGGCACAAGTGCCGAGACCGCCAGCCCGATTCGCAGGACAAATGATGCAGCGCCGCAAAAGGATTCACGAGTCCGGTCAATAGCTTGATTCACAGGATTCGCTGTCGCCGCAGAAATTTGTGGTAGGCTGGCGACGCTTGCGGAGTGTCCGGCCATGACCCGTCTGTTGCATTGCCTGATCGTGCTGAAAGCCGCGATTTTGCTGGCCGTATGGGCTGCGCCGGAAGCGCGCGCGGCAAGCTGGCTGGAGAAGCTGGTCTACCTGTCGGGCCCGAACTACGACGGCGCACTGCCGCCCTGCGAGGCCGCGCTCGGCACGATCTCCTCGCGCTTCGCCAGCAAGGAAGGGCGGTTCTGGAACTCCAATCTGCAAATTCTGGATTTCGAAAAGGTGCGTGAGATCGCCTACAGCCCGTGGGCGCTCGGCACGATTCCGCGCCGCTTCTGCAGCGCGACCGCAACCGTCAGCGACGGCCGCAAGCGCGCGGTGTACTACTCGATCGGCGAAAACACCGGCACGATCGGCTTGAGCTGGGGCGTGGAGTGGTGCGTTGTCGGGCTCGACCGCAACTGGGCCTACAATCCGCGCTGCAAGATGGCGCGACCCTGACGCACCGTTACGCCGATTGCCGATCCTCCGGATTTACGCTCGCCACTGGCGAGCACTTTCCGTCGAGCCAGTCCGCATCGATCGCCAGCGCGAGCAACGACTCGCGCATCTTCTCCAGGCGGTCGCGCTCTTCCGAACTGCAATCCTGTCGGCTGGCCTTCGCGGCGCATTCCATCGCGAGACGGCGGAGCGAAGCCGCATTCAGTGTGTCGCGCACATGAACCTCCAGTCGTCGTTTTTGAATTGTGCGACGGAACTGGGGCGTTGACGAGCGCTGCTTAGTCTAAGAGCAAAGCACTCACTTGGCGGCTCCGGCTAACCGGCCGCTATTCGGCCGCGTCGTCCAGCACGCCGAAGTCGGACGACTTTCTCCCGCCGCCGTCGGTTGCCAGCCCGTGGCTGGCGAGACCGAGCCTGAACAGCTCGCGCACGGCTGCGGCGCGGCTCGGCATCCGGTTCTTGAAGCGGAAATCGTCGACGGCGACGAGCTCGTCCGCCGACAGCATGATCTGCAGCCGCTCGCCGCGAGCCAAGCTCGATTTCGGTCCCTTGATGGGCATGCCCAACCCCCAAAGCTGTAAAGGCTTACTCGAATAACTAACCTAATAATAAGCTACTTACTCATTTGTGGTCTGGCAAATGGTCGGAAGGCCACCGCATCGATCAAGAGGGCCGCTGGCAACTTGTGCTAATCCATTTCCGTTTTGTTCTTGTATTGTTCGCGCCATTGCGCTATTCGAGCAAGGAACCCTTGAGTTAGATCAATTGCCGGTTTGTTCTCCTGGTTCGCGCGGCTGGCCGGCGCCGCGTCAGTTCAGTGGGGGCTACCATGGTTCTCGATCGCGTCACGCGGACCGCTCAGAGCGCCGCCATCGCGCTGAGCTTCCTCCTCATCCTCGCCATCACCGCGCTCGCCCAGGACCGCCGCCAGGGCGAGCCGGGCAAGTTCGATTTCTATGTGCTGGCGCTGTCCTGGTCGCCGTCCTACTGCGAGTCCGTGCAGGAGCGTTCGCCCGGCCGCGCCCCCGACCAGCAATGCGGCGGACGCCCGTTCTCCTTCGTGGTGCACGGGCTGTGGCCGCAATACGAGCAGGGGTTTCCCTCCTACTGCCAGGTGCCGGCGCCGCGGCTCGACCGGGCCATCGTCGCCGGCAATCTCGACCTGATGCCGAGCCCGCGCCTGATCTTTCATGAATGGGACCGCCACGGCACCTGTTCGGGCCTTTCGCCTCACGCCTATTTCGAAACCGTGCGCAAGGCGCGCGCGGTGGTGAAGATCCCGGCCGACTATCTCGAACTCGCCAAGCCGATCACGGTGACGCCGGACGAGGTCGCGGAGGCCTTCCTCAAGGCCAATCCCGGGCTTTCGCGCGCGCATTTCGCGATCGCCTGCGACCGGAAGCGATTGACCGAAATCCGCATCTGCATCGCCAAGGATTTTTCCTTCCGCGACTGCGGCGAGGTCACCAAACGCGCGTGCCGCATCGAGAAGATCGCCATGCCGGCGGTGCGCGGCGGCTGATAACCGGGCGTGTCCTTTGATTCTGCGATCGCATTAAGCGCTCCCTAACGATGGCGTGCGGCGCGCTGGGGATAACCGCCGCGTGTCGTGCATTGGCACAAGATTCCAGAAAGGGAAGTCCGCAAAGTTCGGCGCGCGATCAGGCGCGGAGTGCGGCCATGAATCGTCCACGGGAATGTTGCGGTTTTGCCATCCGTTTCTACGGGCTTGGCTATATGGCGCTGTGGCCGTTCAGCTCGGCGGACGATGGCGGGCGCCTGTTCGGCGCGGCCTATCTCTGCGGCGAGCGCGGCTTCGCGGCGCTCGATGCGCTGTGCGACGCGCCGCATCCGCTGCGGCTGTCGCCGACGCTGCACGCGCTCGGCGTCATTTCCGCGCTGGTCGTGATCGTTCATGTCGCGCTGCGCGCGCTCCGGCGGCGGCGCCGCGCCCATGCGGCCGCCGTCGCCATCGATGCCGCGATTCTGGCCGCGCGCATTCCGGCGCTGCGCGACGTCGCGCCACGGCAAAGACCTCAGCGGCCCCAGCGCCCGGTCAAGCCGCGCCCGCAATTCGGCCTGCGCGTGCCACAATGATCGCGGTTATGGCATAAGCGTCGCGCGCCGCGCGCCCGAGAGACATTCGTGAACTATCGCCACGCCTTTCATGCCGGCAGCTTCGCCGACGTATTCAAGCACGCGGTGCTCTGCCGCATCTTGCATCATCTGCGCGCCAAGCCGGCGCCGTTTCGCGTGATCGACACGCATGCCGGCGCCGGGCTCTACGACCTGACCTCGCCGGAAGCGAGCCGCGGTGGCGAGTGGCGCGACGGCATCGCCCGGCTCAAGGAGGCGCACTTGGCGCCGGAAGCGGCGGCGCTGCTCAAGCCCTATCTCGACGTGGTCGACGCGCTCAACACGCACGGCGCGCTCAAGGCCTATCCCGGCTCACCGGCGCTCATCCGCGCCTGGCTGCGCGGCAACGACCGCATGATCGCCTGCGAGTTGGAGCCCTTGGCGGCCAAGTCGCTCGCCTATCACCTGCGGCGCGACGCGCGCGTCAAGACACTGACGATCGACGGCTGGACGGCGCTGTCGGCCTATGTGCCGCCGAAGGAGCGGCGCGGACTGGTGCTGGTCGATCCGCCGTTCGAGCAGGACAGCGACTTCCGCCGGCTGGCCGAAGGACTCGGCGCCGCTCACCGCAAATGGCCGACCGGCATCTATGCACTGTGGTATCCGATTAAGGGCAGAAGCGAGCCGGACGCCCTGGCCAAGCGGCTGCGCCGGCTCGGGTTACCGAAGATCCTCCGCGCCGAGCTCATCGTCTCGCCCCTCAGCGACCCCAGCAGGCTCAACGGCTCCGGCCTCATCCTGGTCAATCCGCCCTGGCTGCTGGAAAAGGAGCTTTCCACGCTGCTTCCGGCGCTGGCGGGCGCCTTGGGGCGCGACGGCAAGGGCACATTCCGGCTTGATTGGCTGGCCGGCGAGGCCTGAGTCCGTCGGGCGGCGAAATCCTGGCTCTTTCCAGACCCACGCCTTTGGTGTGTAGTTCCACCATTGGCAGTGACGTTCCGCCTCCTTATGGGAGGCCGGCGGAAGTTGAAGAGGCCGTACAAGGCCGACGCTTTCCCCGAACGAGAATGTCCGGCCGAGCCGCCGTGCGTGGGGCCGGCGGCGGAGCAAGCGGGGAGAGGAGTTTTCCCGATGGCGCAGACGGGTGTGGTGAAGTTCTTCAATGGGGAACGCGGCTACGGCTTCATTAAACCGGACGATGGCGGACGCGACGTGTTCGTCCACATCACGGCGGTGGAGCAGGCCGGGCTGAAAGGCCTGAACGAGGGGCAGAAGATCTCTTTCGACGTCGAACCCGACAAGAAGGGCAAAGGTCCCAAGGCGGTGAACCTGGTCGTCACCGGCTGACGAAACGGCGCGCGCCGCAAACCGCGCGCGCCCGATCTCCAATCCGACAACACATCGCGTGCGGGAGCAGCCCGCTGCCGCCGAAGGAAGCCTGTTGCCATGATGATCCTGCGCTACACCGGCGCCTCGCCTTACGTCCGCAAGGTGCGCATCGCATCCAGCGTGCTCGGCCTCGACGACAAGATCGAGCTCAGCACGGTCAATCTCGACGACGAGAGCGACCGTTTGCGCGGTGAGAACCCACTCGGCAAAGTGCCGGCACTGATCGCCGAGGACGGCGCGGTCTACTACGACTCGCGCGTGATCCTGGAATATCTCGACCACGTGGCCGGCGGCGGCCGCATTCTGCCGCGCGACACGGCCGCGCGCTTTGCCGCGCTGCGTTTGCAGGCGCTGTGCGACGGCATTCTCGACGCCTCCCTGCTGCTGGTCTACGAGAACCGTTACCGGCCGGGCGAGATGCGCGTGCAGAGCTGGATCGACCGCCAGGCCGGCAAGGTCGCGCGCGGGCTGGCCGCGCTGGAAGCGTCGGCGCCGCGACTCATCGGCACGCCCGACGTCGGCCAGATCACGCTCGCCTGTATGCTCGGCTATCGCGACCTGCGCTTCGACGAAGGCTGGCGCACGACGCATCCGCGCCTGCATGCCTGGCACGACGCCTTCGCCGCGCAAGTACCGGCCTTCGCCGCCACAAAGTTCACCGGCTGATCAAAAAAGAAAGCCCGGGGGGTGGCCCCGGGGCTTTCGTCTCACGCTTACTTCGACCGATCAGAAGCGATAGTTCAAACCGGCACGCACGATGTTGGTCTTGAAGTCGGCGGTGGAGCCGGCAACCGCGCCGCCGTCTCCGAGATCGACGTAGAGATATTCGATCTTGGCGGTCCACGGTCCGGCGATGGCCGCTTCGAGGCCGGCGCCGAGCGTCCAGCCAATGTTGGTTTCGTTCGAGGAGCCGACGCCCGCGATCGAGGTCTTGATGTTGCCAAAGGCCGCGCCGCCCGTCACGTAGGGCATGAAGCGGTCAAAGGCGTAGCCGAGGCGGCCGCGCACGGTGCCGAGCCAGTCGTTGCGGGTTTCGCAGCTGGTGGCGCCGCAAGGCGAACTGCCGCGGATGTTGGACCAGTCGAGATCGCCCTCAAGACCGAAGACGACCTGGCCGACCTGCCAGTTGTAGCCGAGCGTGCCGCCGACGAGTCCGCCGGACGTGTCGAACGAGCCGGTCGTGAAGGGCGCGGAGAACGAGGACGTGCCCCAGCCGCCGCCGCCGTTGATGCCGACATAGAAGCCGGTCCAGTTGTAAAGCGGCGGCGCGACATAGGCCGGAGCCGCTTTGGCCGGCATGGGCCGGCGCTGAATATCCGCCGCCGACGCCGACGCGACGCCGAGAGCGAGCAGGCCCACGCCCGCAAGCAGAAGCTTTTTCATGACGCACCTCTTACCGATGTGATCGGAACGGGCGCAGGATGCGCCGTCCCCCGATTGCCCAATAAACGCGCCGTCCTCCAGTCCGTTCCTTGTCGGCAATGTGGCAAGCGCATCGTGTTGCGGAATCGTCACAAAAAGTTCCATCGGGTTCCATACGCGCGCTCAGCGCGTTGACCGACAACGAAAAGCCCCGGACTTTCGTCCGGGGCTTCGCAGTCTTTTTTGTTTGCTTGACGCTTAGAAGCGGTAGTTCAGACCCGCACGCACCACGTTCGCCTTGAAGTCGGCGTCGGTGGCGGCGACGGTGCCGCCGTTGCCCAGATCGACATAGAGATATTCGATCTTCGCGGTCCACGGGCCGGCGATCGCAGCTTCGAGGCCGCCGCCGAGCGTCCAACCGACGTTGGATTCGTTCGATGAGCCGACGCCCGCGATCGACGTCTTGATATTGCCGAAGGCCGCGCCGCCGGTGACGTAGGGCATGAAGCGATCGAAGGCATAACCGATCCGGCCGCGCACCGTGCCGAGCCAGTCGTTGCGGGTTTCGCAGCTGGTGGCGCCGCAAGGCGAACTGCCGCGGATGTTGCTCCAGTCGAGGTCGCCCTCGAGGCCGAACACCAACTGGTTCATCTGCCAATTGTAACCGACCGTGCCGCCCACGAGGCCGCCCGAGGTGTCAAACGAACCGGTCGGGAAGGCGCCCGAGAAAGTGGACGTACCCCAGCCGCCGCCGCCGTTGATACCGACGTAGAAGCCGGTCCAATTGTACGGCATGTAAGCCGGCGCCTTCGCCGGCATCGCCTGCTGACGGCGCGCCACATCCGCGGCATTGGCCGTCCCCATCATCGTCACCATGGCCAGGGCACCGAGGCCTGCCAGAATTACGCGCTTCATCACTTAAACCTCCACGAAGGGCCACCCAGCCCGAAAAACGATTGGCGGCAAAGTATTCCGATTAAGCTTTGCGTCTAGTGCTGAAAAGCCACACGGCATCGATAGTTTTCGATGGTTCATGTCCGAATTGAGTCGAGAAAATGCCACGTTGTCGCCGCGATCTAAGCTTGGCGGAATTTGGAACCCGGAACATGATTACTGTAAACTTAAGCCGACATCGGGGCCCCTCCGGCCGGGTCCGCAAGCAAAAACCCCGGGCAACGGGCCCGGGGTTTTGTTCGTCGCAGCGTTTGGATCGGCTCAGAAGTGATAGTTGACGCCGAGGCGCAGCATGCTGGCCGAGAGGCCGTTTTCGACGCCCGTGATCGTGTAGGCGCGGCTGCCGAGATCCATGTAGAGGTACTCGACCTTGGCCGACCAGTTCGGCGTGAAGCCGACTTCCATGCCGAGGCCGCCGGTCCAGCCGATCTGTGTCTTGTTCTCGTCGAGCGCGCCCGTTTCGACCTTCACGTCGCCATAAGCGAGACCGAGGGTGGCGTAGACGAGGATGTTACTCATGGCGTAGCCGCCGCGCGCGCGCAGCGTGCCGAACCAGGGATTGGAGAACTTCCAGGGCGCAAAGGTGTCGTCGGCGCCGGAGACCTGAATGTCGGTTTCGCCGCCGAACACGAAATGACCGTTTTGCCAGTTGTAGCCGCCCTGCAGACCGCCGGCGACGCCCGCCGGATTGGTGCTGCTGTTGGAGACCTTGCCCCACTCGTAGCCAAGGTTGGCGCCCGCGTAGAAGCCGCTCCAGTTATAGATGTTGGCCGGCGCCGGGCTGGAATAGGACATTTGCCCGCGCGGGAGGTCGGCGGCGAAGGCCGTGCCAGCGGCCGCGGCCACCGCAATCAATGCCAGAGAAATACGCTTCATTTCACCCTCCACTCGACCCGCGCTGAACGCGGTGACAATTCGACATTTCGTGGAGGATTTATCGGGTCTTTTAAGTTAAACGGTTATGAATCGCTAAGCATCAGCGATTGTTATCCCTAAAGAACCCTTTAGCCGGCAGCGTTGTACTGCGCCGCTATTTACCATGTCTGCTGAGGCTGTATTTACTATAACTGGGCAGCGCGCGCGAAACGCGCGCAAGACCTGTCTGGAATTGCCGGCATGGCGGACAATGTAAACATCGGAGCGCGCGCTGCGCTGGTGACCGGCGGGGCGCGCCGCATCGGCCGCGCCATTGTGCGCGCGCTGGCGCAAGCGGGCTATGCCGTGGCGGTGCACGCCAATCGCTCGCGTGACGACGCCGAAGCGCTCGCGGCCGAGATCGCGCGCACAGGCGGGCGCGCCGCGGTCGTGCTTGCCGATCTCGCCGACCCGCAGGCGCTCGCCGGACTCGTGCCGGCCGCCGCCGCGGCCTGCGGGCCGCTGACGCTGCTGGTCAACAATGCGGGCGAGTTCGAGCCGGACGACATCGAGACGCTCGATCGCGCGCGCTACGAGCGCACGATGTCGGTCAATCTGAGCGCGCCGTTGTTCCTGGTGCAGGCCTTCGCGGTGCAGGCGCCGGCGGGCGCCTCGGTCGTCAATGTTCTGGACCAGCGCGTGCTCAAGCCGACGCCGCGCTTCCTCTCCTACACCTTGAGCAAGAGCGCCCTGCACGGCGCCACGACGACGCTGGCGCAGGCCTTGGCGCCGAAGCTGCGGGTGAACGCGGTGGCGCCCGGGCCGACCCTGCCGAGCCCGCGCCAAAGCGAAGCCGAATTCGCCGCCCAGGCGGCAAGTCTGCCGCTGGGGCGGGGGCCGGCGCCTGAGGACATCGCTGCCGCAGTGGTTTATCTGGCCGGCGCGGGCAGCGTCACCGGCGTGACGATCCCGGTCGACGGCGGCCAGCATCTGGCCTGGCGCACCGCCGACAGCGAAATTGCCGAGTAGTATCGGCAGCTTTACGCACTATCTTTGTTGCGATGAACGGCACCCCCAAAGACATCGACCCGGCCAGCGACCTGCGCGAGGAGGACGACGAGCAGACGCTGCCGGAGCTCGACATCTCCGACGCGCCGGCCGGCACGCTTGCGGCCGGCCGTGCGGCGGTCGCGCGCGCGGTCAAGCATGCGCCGTCGGCGCCCGGCGTCTACCGCATGATCGACGGCAAGGGCGACGTGCTCTATGTCGGCAAGGCCAAGAACATCAAGAAGCGCGTGACGAGCTACACGCGCCCGGTCGCCTACGACGCCCGCATCGCGCGCATGATCGCCGGCACGGCGACGATGGAGTTCGTCTCCACCAAGACCGAAACCGAAGCGCTGCTGCTCGAGGCCAACCTGATCAAGCGTCTGCGGCCGCGCTTCAACGTGCTGCTGCGCGACGACAAGTCGTTCCCCTACATCCTGATCACGTCCGACCATTGGGCGCCGCAGATCCTCAAGCACCGCGGCGCGCGCACGCGGCAGGGACATTATTACGGGCCCTTCGCCAATGCCGGCGCCGTCAACCGCACCATCAACGCGCTGCAGCGCGCCTTCCTCTTGCGCTCGTGCTCGGATTCATTCTTCGAATCGCGCACGCGGCCTTGCCTGCTGCACCAGATCAAGCGCTGCTCGGCGCCGTGCACGCGCGAGATCGATTTCGCCGGCTACGGCGAACTGGTGCGCGAGGCCAACGAGTTCCTGTCCGGCCGCAGCCAGTCGGTGCAGAAGGAATTGGCGGCGGAGATGGACAAGGCTTCGGCCGCGCTCGATTTCGAGCACGCGGCGATCTATCGCGACCGCCTGGCCGCGCTGTCGGCGATCCAGTCGCATCAGGGCATTAACCCGCGCAACGTGGAGGAGGCCGACGTATTCGCCGTGCACCAGGGCGGCGGCTATACCTGCGTGGAAGTGTTCTTCTTCCGCACCGGGCAGAACTGGGGCAACCGCGCCTATTTCCCGCGCGCCGACCGCGCGCTGACGCCGAGCGAGGTGCTCGGCGCCTTCATGCCGCAGTTCTACGACGACAAGCCGCCGCCGCGGCTCATTCTCGTGTCGCATGAGTTCGACGAGCGCGACTTGTTGGCCGAGGCGCTCTGCACCAAAGCCGGGCGCAAGATCGAGGTGAGCGTGCCGCAACGCGGCGAGCGCAAGGAGCTGGTGCAGCACGCGCTCGCCAACGCGCGCGAGGCGCTGGCGCGCAAGCTGGCGGAAACGTCGTCGCAGCAGAAGGTGCTCAAGAGCATCACCGAGACGCTCGGCCTGCCGCGCGCGCCGCGCCGCATCGAGGTCTACGACAACAGTCACATCGCCGGCACCAATGCGGTCGGCGCCATGATCGTGGCCGGGCCGGAGGGCCTGCGCAAAAACCAGTACCGCAAGTTCAACATCCGCTCGGAGGATCTTACGCCGGGCGACGACTACGGCATGATGCGCGAGGTGCTGCAGCGCCGCTTCAAGCGGTTGCTGGCGGAGAGCCCGCGCCTGTCGGCCGAAACGGCGATGACCGCGGTGCTCACCGGCGATCCGGGCGAGGACCAGTCTTATGAATCGCCTTGGCCCGATCTGGTACTGATCGACGGCGGGCAAGGGCAGCTCAAAGCGGCCACCGACACGCTCGCCGAGATGGGCATTACGGACGTGCCGCTGGTCGCCATCGCCAAAGGGCCGGACCGCGACGCCGGGCGCGAGACCTTCTTCATGCCGGGACGGGCACCCTTCAAGCTGCCGCCGCGCGACCCGTTGCTCTATTTCATCGAGCGGCTGCGCGACGAGGCCCACCGCTTCGCCGTGGGCTCCCACCGCGCCCGGCGCAAAAAGGACATCCGCGAGGCCGGCTTGCAGGAAATCCCCGGCATCGGCCCGACGCGCAAGCGCGCGCTGCTGCGCCATTTCGGCACTGTGAAAGCGATCGAACGCGCCAGCCTGCCCGACCTTGCCAACGTGCCGGGGATTAATGCGGAGACGGCGAAAAAGATATATGAGTTCTTCCACGAACAAGCCGGGCGGTAGCCATACTCTCCGTCATGCCCGGCCTTGTGCCGGGCATCCACGTCTTTGCTGATGCGACGCAAGAAGGACGTGGATGGCCGGGACGAGCCCGGCCATGACGAATGGACCGCTCTCGCAAGAGGCTGCAAGAGGAAACGCATGATCATCGCGCGCCAAGAAGACGTGACCCCGAAGGTCCTGGACGCCTACAAGAACATCGAGGACCCGCGGCTGCGCGAGATCGTCGCCTCGCTGGTCAAGCACCTGCACGCCTTCGCGCGCGAGGTGCGCCTGACCGAAGACGAATTCCGGAAGGGCGCGGAACTCATCGCCAAGATGGGCCAGATGACCAACGCCACGCACAACGAAGTGGTGCTGATGGCCGGCTCGCTCGGCTTCTCGGCGCTGGTCTGCCTGCTCAACAACGGCAACAACGGCCAGACCGAGACGACCGCCAACCTGCTCGGCCCGTTCTGGCGGCTGAACTCGCCGCGCACCGAGAACGGCGGCACCATCATCCGCTCGCCGACGCCGGGCCCGGCGATCTTCGTCAACGCGCAGGTCAAGGACCAGAAGGGCAATCCGATCGCCGATGCCGAAGTGGACGTCTGGCATTCCTCGCCAGAGGGCTTCTACGAGCAGCAGGATCCCAACCAGGCGGACATGAACCTGCGCGGCAAGTTCACCACCGACGCGCAGGGCAAGTTCTGGTTCCGCAGCGTGAAGCCCGCCGGCTACCCAATCCCGATCGACGGGCCGACCGGCGATCTCCTCCGGGCCGGCAAGCGGCACAACTACCGCCCCGCGCACCTGCACTTCCTCATCTTCAAGCAGGGCTTCAAGACGCTGATTTCGCAGATCTACACGCCCGACGACGATAAGCTGGAGACGGACGCGCAGTTCGGCGTCACGCGCGCGCTGATCGGCGACTACATCCGCCACGATGGGCCGGCGCCCGCGCCGGACGTGAAGGGCGAATGGTACTCGCTCGATCAGGCTTTCGTGATGGAGCCGGGCGAAGCCAAGCTGCCGCGGGCGCCGATCCAATAATCGCGGGGGATTTAGCCGCTCCCGCAGGTTGACCTTGCCCCGGCGGGGGTGTTCCTTGTCGTCGATGAAAGCCTCTGCCTCTCGGCGGCTGCCGGCGCGCCCGCTCGCGCTGCCGAACATTCTGACCTATGTGCGAATCGCCGCCGTGCCGGTGGTGGTGGGCTTGCTTTATTGGCAGAGCATCGGCGGAGGTCCGCTCTGGCTGCGCTGGGTGGCGCTGTTCATCTTCATCGCCGCCGGCATCACCGATTTCCTCGACGGCTATTTCGCGCGCATCTGGGGCCAGCAGTCCTCGCTCGGCCGCATGCTCGATCCGATCGCCGACAAGCTGCTGGTGGCGTCTTGCCTGCTGATGCTGGCGGCGGAAGAGACCATCCGCGGCTGGACGCTGCTCGCCGCGGTCGTGATCCTGTGCCGCGAGATACTGGTCTCGGGCCTGCGCGAATATCTCGCCGAGCTGCGCGTCAGCGTGCCGGTGACGCGGCTGGCGAAGTGGAAGACGGTCGGGCAACTGGTCGCGATCGGCTTCCTGATCGCGGGCGAAGCCGGCGACCGCATCGTGCCGGTGGTGACGCAGACCGGTATCCTGCTGATGTGGCTGTCGGCGCTGCTGACGCTTTACACCGGCTATGACTACATGCGCGCCGGCGTGCGGTATATGATTGACGAATGAAACTCAAAATCCGCTATTTCGCCTGGGTGCGCGAGCGCGTCGGCGTCCCCGAGGAAGACGTCGAGGTTCCCGCGTCCGTGCGTACGGTCGGCGAGCTGGCCGCCTGGCTCGCCACGCGCGGCGAGGAATATGCGCACGCCTTCGAGAACCCGAAGGTGATCCGCGCCGCCATCGACCGCACCCATGTGCGGCCGGACGCCGCGCTCGGCAGCGCCAGCGAGATCGCCTTTTTCCCGCCGATGACGGGCGGCTAGGCCCTCCCGCGCCTTTCTTTCTTGTCATTCCGGGACGGCCCGAAGGGCCGGACCCGGAATCCAGAGACAAGATGCTGGATTCCGGGTTCGCTCGCTTGCGCTCGCGCCCCGGAATGACGGCAAGCAAATCCTGCGCTACATTGAGCCCATGACGATCCCCGTGACCGTGCGCATCCAGCGCGAGCCGTTCGACGCCGCCGCCGAGGCGAAGATGCTCACGCGCGGGCGCACCGATGTCGGCGCGGTGGTGACCTTCACCGGCATCTGCCGCGGCAGCGAGGGCAGCGAGCCGATCGCCGCGCTCACGCTCGAGCATTACCCCGGCATGGCCGAGGCCGAGATCGAGCGGCATGTCGCCGAGGCGACGTCGCGCTGGCCGCTCCTCGGCGTCACCGTCATCCATCGCTATGGCCGCATCGCGCCGGGCGAGGACATCGTGCTGGCGGTGACGGCGTCCTCGCACCGCGAGGCCGCCTTCGCGGCGGCGGAGTTCCTCATGGATTTCCTGAAGACGCGTGCGCCGTTTTGGAAGCAGGTCGAGGCGGCCGGCGCGAAAAGCTGGGTGGAAGCGAAGGCGGCGGACGACACCGCGGCGGAGCGCTGGAACGCGCCCGGCCGCGACGCCGCCGAATAAGGGACTGGCGCGCCCGGGCGCATGATCCCGGACCGGTTTTCGGATAAGATGGCGTGCGGCGCCAATCCAGGCGCTGGAGGGGCGACATGACTCCCGTCGTAATTGCGCTGTTTGCGGTGGCGTTTGCGATCGAGACGGCGTCCGCCGCGCAGGTGTCGTATTACGCCGTCCCCACCGGCGCGCACCCGCATGACGTGGCGCCGGCGCCGGACGGCACGGTCTGGTATACCGCGCAGCACCAGGGCGCGCTCGGCGTGCTCGATCCCAAGACCGGCAAGACGCACCATATCCCGCTCGGGCCCGGCGCCGCGCCGCATGGCGTCATCGTCGGTCCCGACCGCGCCGCCTGGGTCACCGACAGCGGGCTCAATGCGATCGCGCGCGTCGATCCGGCCACCAAGGAAGTGAAGCTGTTCGCGCTGCCGGCGGAGTTCGCCGGCGCCAATCTCAACACCGCGACCTTCGATCGCAAAGGCATCCTCTGGTTCACCGGCCAGTCCGGCGTCTACGGCCGGGTCGATCCGGCGACCGGCAAGGTCGACGCCTGGAAGGCGCCGAAGGGCCGCGGGCCCTACGGCATCACGACCACGCCGAGCGGCGAGGTCTGGTACGCCTCGCTCGCCGGCGACCATATCGTGAAGATCGACACCGTGAGCGGCGACGCGCTGATGGTCGCGCCGCCCAAGCCCGGCGCCGGCCCGCGCCGCATCTGGTCGGACTCCAAGGGCATGCTGTGGGTCAGCTTCTGGACCAGCGGCGAAGTCGCGCGCTACGACCCGCTCGCCAAGAGCTGGAAGGTGTGGCCGCTGCCCAAGAGCAAAGGCGGCTGCTACTCGGTCTATGTCGACGACAAAGACAAGGTCTGGGTCACCGACTTCGTCGCCAACGCCATCCATCGCTTCGATCCGGTGACGGAGAAGTTCGACACCTTCCCGAGCGACAAGCGCGGCGCTTCGGTGCGGCAGATGCTCGGCCGCCCGGGCGAAGCCTGGGGCGCCGAGTCGGGCACCGACCGCCTCGTGGTGGTGCGCGATTGATGCGCGTCCCATTCAGCCGGCGTCACGTTCTCGGCCTGCTGGCGGGCGCGGCGGCCTGCGCCGCGGCGCCGTCATCCATCGCGGGCGACTCGCGCATCGCGCGCCTGATCGCCGAGGCGAGGGGCCACGGCGGGCTGCCGCAGCGCCTGGACTTCATCTCGCAGGCGCTCATCGGCACGCACTACCGCGGCTACACCTTGATCGGCGGCCCGCGCCAGCCGGAGCGCTTCGTCGTGCGCGACGCCGCGTTCGACTGCGTCACTTATTGCGAGACGGTGCTGGCGGCGGCGCTGGCGCATGACTTTGGCGAGTTCGAACAGACTTTGCGCGCCATCCGCTATCACAACGGCGTGGTGAGCTGGCGCGAGCGCAACCACTATTTCTTCGAGTGGGGCCGCCACAACGTCGAAAACAAGACCTGCCGTGCCGTCGCGATGGACGGCGCGGTGGAATTGCAGAAGAGCGTCTATTGGCATCGCGAGCTGGGCCGCCGGCGTTTCCAGATGGCGGCCATCCCGAGCGCCACTTTTCTTGCCAACAAGGGCGCGCTGGAGCGTGGCGACATCGTCGGCTTCGTCACGCGCCGGCCGAACCTCGATTACTTCCACGTCGGCTTCGTCGCCTTCGGCAAGAACGGCGAACTACTGCTGCGCCACGCCTCGCAGAGCCGCCGCCGCGTGGTCGACGACCGCATGGATACTTTCATGGCGCAGAATCGCGTGCGTTACGTGACGCTGTGGCGGCCGCAGGAGCCGCACGCGGTGGCGTGAGGCGAATTAAGCCGCCGCCGCCTTCGGCTTCACTTCCGCGGTGTAGTCGTCCATCAGCGTCTTGGTGATGCCGGCCGGATTGAAATTCCAGTTGGCGATCTCCGACACCGCGGTGACTTCCGCCGCCGAGCCGGTAATGAAGCATTCCGAGAACTCGGTGAGCTCGTCGGGCAAAATGCGGCGCTCGATCACCTCGATGCCGCGCTTGCGCGCCAGTCCGATCACGGTCTGCCGCGTAATGCCATCGAGGAAGCAGTCGGCGAGCGGCGTGTGGATCTTGCCGTCCTTGACGAAGAAGATGTTGGCGCCGGTGCATTCGGCCACGCGGCCTTCCCAGTCCAGCATCATGGCGTCGGCATAGCCGTTGCGCTCGGCGCGGTGCTTGGAGATGGTGCAGATCATGTAGAGGCCGGCGGCCTTGGCGCGGCAGGGCGCAGTCCTGGGATCGGGCCGGCGGTACTCGGCAAGATCGAGGCGGATGCCCTTGAGCCGCTGCTCGGGATCGAAATAGCTCGGCCACTCCCAGCTCGCGATGGCGAGGTGAATGGTGTTGGCCTGCGCCGAGACGCCCATCATCTCCGAGCCGCGCCAGGCGACCGGGCGGACATAGGCTTCCTTCCGGCCGTTGCGCTCGACGACCAGCTTCTTGGCGGCGTCGATCTCGGCGACCGAGTAGGGGATATCGAAGTCGAGGATGTTGGCGGAGCGCTTCAGCCGCTCGGAGTGCTCGGTCGACTTGAATATCTGGCCGCCATAGGCGCGCTCGCCTTCGAACACGGCGCTGGCGTAGTGCAGGCCGTGGCTGAGCACATGAAGGTTGGCCTCGTTCCACGGCACCAGCTTGCCGTCGAACCAGATGACCCCTTCGAGCCGGTCATAGGACTGCGCAGCCATCGTCTCCTCCTCAACTCAACTCGTTCGTTTGCGCATGATCTGGTCCGACCTTCCTTCGCCCGCCGAAGCGGGCTTCGCGAAGGCGGGAAACCGGATCCCGCTTTTCGGGATCATGCGCTTCTCGGCCTTAGGCGGCCGCTTGTGCCGCTGTGATGGCGCATTTTTCGCGCCGCTGCCAATACTTTGCGTCGCCGGGCGACACCCGGTATGAGAGGATCGATCGGCCCGAATGGGTCGCCGGCGGCCGGCAAAACCCGCCTCCGGGCACGATCATTTCGTCACTCGTGCGCTTTTTGTAACATAAAACCAAAATATGTCAATATGGCTGACATAAATGTGAGCGCCAAGATTGCCGCCCCGGGCGTCGCCGAGCGTCCGGCGGGCTCGGCTGCGTCGGCGGCGGGCGGGCCCGAGCCGATCTGGGACATCATCGAGCTGCTCTTTTTCGCCTACCGCGACTTCGTCGGCGATCCGGACGAGGTGCTCTCCAAGCTCGGCTTCGGGCGCGCGCACCACCGGGTGCTGCACTTCGTCAACCGCAACCCCGGCATGAAGGTCGCCGACCTGCTCGACATCCTCAACATCACCAAGCAGTCGCTCGGCCGCGTGCTCAAGCAGCTTGTCGACCAGGGCTACGTGCTGCAGAAGGAAGGCGCGCAGGACCGCCGCCAGCGCCTGCTTTACGCGACGCCCAAGGGCGAGGCGCTCTCGCTCAAGCTTGCCCACCTGCAGACGCAGCGCATCACGCGCGCTTTCGGCGAGCTCGGCCCCGCCGCGCACGAGGCGGCGCGGCGCTTCCTCACGGCCATGATCGACACCGATAACCGCGAAGGTGTGCTGCGCCTGATCGCGCGCGCCGACCGCATGGCCAAGCCGGAGCCGAAGTGAGGCGCGGGGAGCGATGATCCAGCCCGCCAAGCTTTCCGACGATGCGCCGCACCTGCTGGTGGTCGACGACGACCGCCGCATCCGCGATCTGCTCTCGCGCTTCCTGACCGGCGAGGGCTATCGCGTGACCACCGCCGATTCCGCCGCCGACGCGCGCGCCAAGCTGAAGAGCCTGAGCTTCGACCTGCTGATCCTCGACGTGATGATGCCGGGCGAGACCGGCTTCGACTTCGCCAAGGCCCTGCGCGGCTCATCGGAAGTGCCGATCCTGATGCTGACCGCGCGCGACGCCGCCGAGAGCCGCATCAAGGGCCTCGAGATGGGTGCCGACGATTACCTGTCGAAGCCGTTCGAGCCGCGCGAGCTGTCGCTGCGCATCGCCAACATCCTCAAGCGCGCGCAGCCGGCGGCGGCCCCGCCTCCGGTGGAGAGCGTGAAGTTCGGGCCGTTCATCTATCACATTGGCCGCGGCGAATTGCGCAAAGGCGAGGAGAGCATCCGCCTCACCGATCGCGAGCGCGAGATGCTGCGCATCCTCGCCACCACGCCGGGCGAAACGGTGTCGCGGATGGCGCTGGCCGGCAATGGCGGCACGGTTTCGGAGCGCGCCGTCGACGTGCAGGTCAACCGCCTGCGCCGCAAGATCGAGCGCAATCCGGCCAACCCGCTGTTCGTGCAGACGGTGCGCGGCATCGGCTACCGGCTGGTGACCAACACATGACCAGCCTCGACATCGGCCATGGCGTGCGCACCGCGCTGACGCGGATGCGCGCGGCGTGGGAATGGTACGACACCATCCCGCCGGTGCGCCGCGTCCACGCCGTGCTCGGCCGCGTGCCGGACGCGTGGCGGCGCATGAGCCGCTGGCTCAACAGCGTGATGCCGAAGGGCCTGTATGCGCGCGCGCTGCTCATCATTATCGCGCCCATGGTGATCCTGCAGTCGGTGATCGCCTTCGTGTTCATGGAGCGGCACTGGAGTCTTGTCACGCAGCGCCTCTCGGCCGACGTCGTGCACGACATCGCGGCGCTGACCGACTTCTACAAGCTCTATCCGCAAGACGAGGCGATCTTGCGCAAGATCGCGCAGGACCGCCTCGGCCTCACGGTCGACCTGCTGCCGATCGGCGACATGCCGCCGCCGGGGCCCAAGCCCTTCTTCTCGCTGCTCGACCAGGCGCTATCGGTAGAATTGCGCAAGATCGGCCGTCCGTTCTGGATCGACACGGTCGGCAAGTCCTCACTCGTCGAAATCCGCATCCAGCTCGACAGCGCCGTGATGCGCGTATTCGCGCGGCGCGGCGCGGCCTATGCCTCCAATTCCGAAATCTTCCTGATCTGGATGGTCGGCACCTCGACCGTGCTGCTCGTCGTCGCCATCATCTTCCTGCGCAACCAGATCAAGCCGATCCTGCGGCTCGCCGACGCCGCCGAAAGCTTCGGCAAGGGCCGCGACGTGCCGAACTTCCGCCCGCGCGGCGCCCGCGAGGTGCGGCGCGCGGCGCAGGCCTTCATCGAGATGAAGACGCGCGTCGAGCGCATGATGGAGCAGCGCACGGCCATGCTCGCCGGCGTGTCGCACGACCTGCGCACGGTGCTCACGCGCTTCAAGCTCGAGCTGGCGCTCATCGACGACACGCCGGAAGCCGACGCGATGAAGAAGGACGTCGACGAGATGGCGCGCATGCTGGAGGCCTATCTCGCCTTCGCCCGCGGCGATCTCGGCGAAGTCGCAGCGCCGACCGACATGGCGGAGTTCCTGGAGGAACTGCGGCTCGACGCCGAGCGCCACGGCCACAAGGCGAGCGTCGTCTTCCACGGCGCGCCGATCGTCACGGTGCGGCCGGCGGCCTTCAAGCGCTGCCTCGGCAATCTGGTGTCGAACGCCGCGCGCTTCGCGCCCTCGATCGCGATCACCGGCCACCGCGACCATCGCTATCTGACGGTGACGGTGGACGACGACGGGCCGGGCATCCCGGCCGATCAACGCGAGGAAGTGTTCAAGCCGTTCCTGCGGCTCGACGACTCGCGCAACCAGGACGAGGGCGGCACCGGCCTGGGACTGGCGATTGCGCGCGACATCGCGCGCTCGCACGGCGGCGACATCACGCTTGGCGACTCACCGCTCGGCGGCCTGCGCGCGACGGTGCGGGTGCCCGTTTAGCACTCTTATAAGTTGTATTCGACCCTCGCGCCCGCTATCCTTCTCCAGTTTGGGGGAGGACCGCCATGCAAAATGCCATGGTCATCGACCTGTCGCACCACAACGCCAATCCGGATTTCGTGAAAGCGCGCGCCGACGGCGTAGCCGGGATCATCCACAAGGCCACGCAAGGCGCGGGCTTCGTCGATAACCAATATGCCCCGCGCAAACCTGTGGCATTGGCCGCCGGTCTGCTCTGGGGCGCCTATCATTTCGGTACGTCGGCCAATGTCGCGCAGCAGGTGCAAAATTTTCTCGACACCACGCAACCTGACGGCTCATTCGTGCTCGCCTTGGACTTCGAGAGAAACGATCCGAACCCCGGCGATTCAATGTCGCTGGCGCAGGCCAAGCAATTCCTGACCGCCGTGGAAGCGCAAACCGGACAGAAGCCGGTGCTGTATACGAGTCGCGGTTACATGAACGAGGTCGTCGGACCTAATCCGGACCCGACGCTAGCCCAGTATCGGCTCTGGTGGGCGCGTTATGCCGACCAGCCTGGACTACATCCGACATGGCCGAAATATTGGCTGTGGCAACATACCGACGGCACTCACGGCCCGGAAAAGAAATCCGTAACCGGAATCGGCAAGTGCGACTGCGATACTTACGACGGCAGCGAAGACGAACTGCGCGCGAGCTGGGTCTGAGCCCTACGCCGCGTCGGCTTCCGCCGCGCCCTCGTCATAGCGGCGCCGGCGGCGGCGCGGGCCGCGGCAGAGCGCGGCGGGGATGCAGCACAAATCGCCGACGAAGCCGTCCCAGCGCTCGGCGCTGGCCAGCCCGCGGTCGAGCGCGGCCATGGTGCGGCCGAGCCCTTCCGATTCGTCGTCGACCCACACGCTCAGCACGCGGCCAAACATCAGCGCCGCGCCTTGCGCGCGCAGCGCGCCGCGCGGGCCATGCACGCCGATGCCGGCCGCTTCCAGCATCCAGGTCTGCGAGCGCAGCGCCATGGCGTTGAGCGCCAGCGCGAGGCCGGGATTGCGCCGCGCTGCGCGCATGACGGAGCGCACCGCGTCCTTGTAGGGCGCGAGCGCCTCCAGGCGCCGCATCAGCACGTCGAACAGCCGCTCGCGCGGCGGCTCCTCGCTCATGTCGCCGTCGCCGCCGTCGAGCACGGCGCGGTCGATGTCCTTGATGTGGGCGGCGAGGATCGCCAGCGTCGAGCCGAACTCGGCGCGCAATTCGGAAAGCTTGATGCCGGCGCGGCCGGCCACCTCGGCGAGACCGATCTCGTCGAAGGGATGCTCGGCGAGAAGCGCCATCAGCGCATCGACCGCCTTGTCGCGGTTGGAGGTGCCGCGCGGCGGCGGCGCGGCTTTGGTCTGGCGCTTGGCTTTGCGGGCCATGACGGCCTCCCTCGGGCTGTTGGACTGCCTTTAGTCTAGGTCCAGAAAGAGGGCCCTTCTAGGGCTAACCCGCCAGTTCGCGCGAGCGCCGGGTGGCGGCGGCGACGGCCTTGGTGAGAAGCTCGTTGAATCCCCCGGGCCCCATCAAGATTTCCAGCGCGGCGGCGGTGGTGCCGCCCGGCGAGGTGACGTTCTGCCGCAGCGTGGCGGCGTCGAGTTCCGAGCGGTGCAGCAGTTCGCCCGCCCCGGCGACGGTCTCGCGCGCCAGCCGCGCCGCGAGGTTTGCCGGCAAGCCGGCGGCGATACCGGCCTGCGTCATCGCCTCGGCCAGCAGGAAGATGTAGGCCGGGCCGGAGCCGGACACCGCGGTGACCGCGTCCATCAACGTCTCGTCGTCGACCCATTCGACCGTACCGATGGCCGCGAGCAGGTCGGTGGCGAGCTTGCGCTGTTTGGCCGACACCTCGCCGTTGGCGCAGGCCACCGTGATGCCGCGCCCGATCGCCGCCGGCGTGTTCGGCATGGCGCGCACGATGGCGGCGCCTTTTGGCATTCTGTCTTCCAGAAATTTCAACGTGCGCCCGGCCATGATCGACACGACCAAAGTGCCCTTGCCGGCATGAAGTCCAAGCGCCGGCACCGCTTCCGACGCGATCTGCGGCTTGACGGCGATGACGATAGCGCCGGCCTCGCTGGCCTTCGCTTTGGGCCCGGCTTTCGGGTTGATCGCCACGCCGCGCTTGCCAAGCGCCTTGATGGCTTTCGCCGGCTGCGGGTCGATGATGACGATCTTCCTGGCGCTAAGCCCGCGCGCCAGCCAGCCGTCGAGCATGGCCTGGCCCATCTTGCCGGCGCCGACGAGAAGCAGCGGGCCTTTGAAGGTGGCGAGGGATTTCTTGTTGGCGGGTTTCTTCATGCGGCAACCAGGGACGCCGTCATGCCCGGCTTTATGCCGGGCATCCACGTCTTTCGTGTGCTGCCATTAAGCAAGGCGTGGATGGCCGGGACAAGCCCGGCCATGACGAATTCCTTCAAGCCTCGCCCGAGGTCTCGAACATGGCGGCGTCGAGCGCCTCGCGCGCGCCCTTGCCGGCCCAGACCACGAACTGGAAGGCCGTGAAGTAACGCTCGCAGGTGTCGAGCGCGGTGCCGAGCAGCGCCTCGCACTGCCTGCCCGACGCTTCCGTCCCGCCCGCCAGCACCAGCGCGTGGCGGAACATGACGATGCCTTCATTCACCCAGAGATCGTAATGCCCAACCCACAGCCGCTCGTTGATCATGGAGATCAGCGCCTGCACTTCGGCGCGCCGGCGCTCCGGCACCTTGAGGTCGAAGGCGCAGGCCAGATGCAGCGCCTCGATGTCGCACATCCAGGTGTAGGAGAGCTGATAGTCGGTCCACTTGCCGGTCACCAGAATGGTGATCTCGTCCTCGGTCGCGCGCTCGAACGACCAGTCGTTGCCGGTCGCGAGCCGTTCGACCACGTCGAGGGGATTGAGCCGGTGGTCGTCGGTGTAGCTGGTGAGGGACATGCCGTCTCCGCAATGCCAATGGAGCTTTAGGGAAACGCACGCGCGACTCCCCAAGGACCCGAGAGGGGCCCGGACCGCAGGTGACGCAGGGGATACGGGGACGCCTTGACGACGAGAACGAATCACAAGGCCGACCGACTATAGCCCGTTCGATTCCGCCCGCCAGAGGCGCCATCGACAGGAAGTGAGCCGTGATTTGCCGAATCCGCGCAACCGCGCGCAGCGGAATCTCCACAGCCTATCCCGCTGAAAATTGAATCGGCGGTGGATAAGTCGCGGCGCGGAGTCATCGCCGCAATTTGATTCCGGTTTGTTCTCGGGCGTGCGTTCCCGTCATCCTGAGGAGCGAGCGAAGCGATCCTCGAAGGATGATCGATCAGGGAGTCAGAGACCCTTCGAGGCCCGCGCTCCGCGCGGGCGCCTCAGGGTGGCGGCGAGAAGTTCAGTCGAACAGGCTCGACACCGACTCTTCCGAGGCGGTGCGTTCGATCGCCTCGCCGATCAGCCCGGCGATCGGCAAGAGGCGGATGTTCGGCGTCGCCAGCAACTCCTTGGTCGGCTCGATGGAGTCGGTGATGACCAGCTCCTTCAGCCGCGACTTGGCGATGCGGCCGACCGCGCCGCCGGAGAGAACGCCGTGGCTGATATAGGCGTAGACGTCCTTGGCGCCTTGCGCGAGCAGGGCGTCGGCCGCGTTCACCAGCGTGCCGCCGCTATCGACGATGTCGTCCACCAGCATGCAGGTGTGGCCGGCGACTTCACCGATCACGTTCATCACTTCGGACTCGCCGGCGCGCTCGCGCCGCTTGTCGATGATGGCGAGCGGCGCGTTGATGCGCTTGGCCAGTCCGCGCGCGCGCGCGACGCCGCCGACGTCGGGCGACACCACCATGACGTTGTCGAGCTGGAAGCGCTCCTTGATATCGCGCACCATCAGCGGCGAGGCGTAGAGGTTGTCGGTCGGGATATCGAAGAAGCCCTGGATCTGGCCGGCGTGCAGGTCGAGCGTCATCACGCGGTCGGCACCGGCGCGCGTGATCAGGTTGGCGACCAGCTTGGCGGAGATCGGCGTGCGCGGGCCGGGCTTGCGGTCCTGCCGCGCGTAGCCGAAATACGGAACCACCGCCGTGATGCGGCGCGCGGATGACCGGCGCAGCGCATCCATGATGATCAGCAATTCCATCAGGTGGTCGTTGGCCGGATAAGAAGTCGACTGGACCACGAAACAGTCCGCGCCGCGGACGTTCTCCTGGATCTCGACGAAGATCTCCATGTCGGCGAAGCGCCGCACCACCGCCTTGGCCAACGACGTCTTGAGATGGTCCGCGATCCCTTGCGCCAGCGCAGGATTCGAGTTGCCGGCGACGAGCTTGATCGCCCCGTTCTTGCCCGCCATCCCGCCAATCCTCGTCACCTGAGCGCCCGGAAGCGGCGTGGTCATAACAAGCCCCCTCCGGCGCGGCAATATGTCCCGAGCCGCCGTCCCAAGGGCTTTTCCGAACAGGATGAATGCCGTCTTTTTGCTAGCGCAGCGCCAGCGCTTCGTGCGGCGAAAGCGCAGCGGAGCGGGTCGGGCGGCGGCGCGGCACAGGTACCGCGGTATCGTCGGCCTGAGGATCGGCGGCGGGCGCGTCGGGGGTCTTGGCGTCGACCGGATCGGCCTGCGGCCGGAAAATGCGGAATATCCCGGCCGCCTCCGGCGAGGACGCGCTCGGCCCTGTGTAAGCCACCTGCGCCGCTTCGGCCGGCGCCGATCCGGGCGCGACGTCGGGCGACGTCAGGAAGACGGCGAGCTGGTCCATGCTGGTGCGGGCGATGCGCTGCAGCATGGCGTCGTCGGCGGCATTCCAGGCGTCGGTGTGCCGGCCCTTGGCCGTTTCCTCGCCGCTGACGCGCAAGGCGCGGCGCTCGTCGCCGTCGAATACATCCCACACCCAGGCGATGGTGGTGCGGTCGCGCACGACCTTGGCGGCGAGATAGCCGCGCACGCGGTAGGCCGACGACTGGTCGCGCGAGATCACCGCCAGGCGGCGCGTCTGCGCTTCCTCGTTGAGATTCTGCACCAGCTTCTGGAATTGCCGGTTGGGCGGCCCGTCGATGGACTCGAAGGCGATGGTCGCGCCGCGCGGCTGGGCGGCCGACAAATGCGCCGGCCCTTTCTGATTGCAGGCGGCAAGCGCGAAAGCGCAAGCCAGCACGCCCGCAACACGGCACAATGCCGCGCGCAGCGCGCGGCGGTTGATACGCGAAGTCATCGACGCCCCTGCGGCCTGGCTTTAATTTTATGAGGAAGTCGCCTGGGCCGGCCGCAAACTAGCGGCAAGCACGCCGCCAAGTCCAGACCAAGTCCAGGCCAAGTCCAGCCGCGCGAGCGTGGGGTGGGAAAAGTCGTTACTCGGCGAGCGCGATGGCGTTGATATGTCGGCCGTAATCCGGCTCGCCGCGCTGTGTGGTACGCCGATAGCTATAGAAGCGGTCCGGCTCGGCGTAAGTGCAGAGCCCGAGATCCTCGAAATTGTCGACGCCTGCGCGCTGCAGACGCTCGGCGATATAGCCGGCGAGATCGAACATTGCGTGCCCCGCACGCGGCGAATCCTGAAAGAACCGCGCATTGGTGGGGTCCGCCGCCAGGAAGCGCGTCAAGAATTCCGGACCGACTTCGTAATTCGGCTGGCGGATGGTGGGCCCGAGCGCGGCGGCGATGCGCGAACGGTCGGCGCCGAGCTTTTCCATTGCCGCCAGCGTGCCCTCGATCACGCCGGTAAAAGCGCCGCGCCAGCCGGCGTGCGCGGCGCCGATCACGCCGGCCTGCGGATCGGCGAACAGCAGCGGCCCGCAGTCGGCGGTCGACACGCCGATCGCCAGCCCCGGTGTGCGCGTGACGACGGCGTCGGCGCGCGGCCGCGCGTCATGCGTCCACGGCTCCTCGGCGACGGCGACGTCGGGCGAATGGATCTGATACGGCGTCAGCAGCCGCTCGGGCGCAACGCCGAGCGCCTGCGCCATGCGCGCGCGGTTTTCCGCGACCCGGTGCGGCGCGTCGTCGGAGCCCACGCCGCCGTTGAGCGAGGCGTAGACGCCGTCGGACACGCCGCCGCCGCGCGTGAAGAAACCGTGGCGGATGCGCGCGAACCTGGAGAGCGAAGGGGCCTGCAGCATTCGTCGCAGTCTATCTCAATCGAAAGCCGGAGGCACGCCCAGCGAAGGGTGCGCATAGGCGGCCACCTTGAACAGCCGGCCCATCTCGGTGCGGCCGTGCCCAGAGAGCCGCGCCAGAGCCTGGTCGATGCCGGCGGCCGCGCCGATCGGCGCTTTCGACTTCAACGTCGCCGCGCGCATCTCGATGCCGAGACGGCGAAGGAACTCGCCTTGCTCGAGCGGGCCATGCGCCTGTGCGCCCATCGCCTCCACCGCGCGCGCCAGCGCCTGAAAATCGACATGCGCGGTGATGTCGTGCTCGCCCGGCGCTGTCAGCGGATCGGCGTAAGCGTGGCGCCCCACTCCCTGCAACGTGTCGCCGGTGTCGCTTTCGATGTGGCCGTAATCGACCACCAGCGCGGCGCCGCCATGCGTCGCGATGCGCCGCCCGATCTGCATGGCGATCATGTCGTCGCGCCATTCGAAGATCGAGCCGATGGGGGAGCTGCGCACGATCGGCGGCAGCAGCAAGTCGAAGCGCACCAGCGGCTCGGGCGCGGTGGTGAAGGCGAACTTGCCGATGGCGTCGATCTCGATCAGGCGCTCGTGCCAGCCGTGCGCCGTCTTCACCGCCTGATGGACGGGGAGGGCGTCGAAGAATTCGTTGGCGACGATGATGGCGGGGCCTTCCGGCACCTCGTCGAGGCTAGCGTGCCAGGCGATCGAATAGCCTTGCAAAGTCTTTTCCTGCGCCGCGCGCAGCGCCGGGCTGATCTCGACCAGATGCACCGCGGCGGCCTCGCGGAAGCCGGCCATCACCTGCGAGGCGCGCAGCGCGTCCTTCATCAGGGTGCCGCGGCCAGGTCCGAGCTCGACGATGTTGATCTTCGCCGGCGCGTCCATCTTCTTCCACGTGGCGGCGACCCACAGCCCGATCAGCTCGCCGAACATCTGGCTGATCTCGGGGGCGGTGATGAAGTCGCCGCGCGCGCCGAGCGGGTCGCGCGTCGTGTAATAGCCATGCGCCGGGTCGGTGAGGCAGAGCGCCATGTATTCGGAGACCGGCATCGGTCCTGCCGCCATGATGCGCCGGCGGATGTCGGCCTCCAGCGGCGACGTCCAGTTCATCCCCTCAGCTCCGCATTGGCGGGTTCTTCATCGCGTAGACGATGAAGCCCACCCCCGCCAGAAACAGCGGCACCGACAGCAGCATGCCCATGGTCGCGCCGCCCCACAAGAAGCCGAGCTGCGCGTCCGGCTCGCGGAAGAATTCGCAGAAACTGCGCGCGACGGCATAAACCACGGCGAAAGCGCCGATGATCAGTCCGGGACGCTTGAGCGCGCCGGCGCGGATCAAGAGCGCCAGCACAACCAGCAGCAGCAGCCCTTCCAGCGCTGCCTCATACAGCTGGCTCGGATGGCGCGGCACCGGGCCGCCGGTCGGAAACACCATGGCCCAGGGCACGTCGGTCGCGCGGCCCCACAATTCGCCGTTGATAAAATTGGCGACGCGGCCGAGCAACAGCCCGATCGGTCCGACCGCGCAGGTGATGTCGCCGAGCGACAGGATCGGGATGCCGCGCTTCTTGGCGAACAGCACCACCGCCAGCACGCAGCCGGCGAAGCCGCCATGGAACGACATGCCGCCCTGCCAGAGCTGGAAGATCTCCAGCGGATGCGCGGCGAAGTGCGGCAGGTTGTAGAACAGCACGTAGCCGGTGCGGCCGCCGAGGATGATGCCGAGCGTCACCCACAGCACGAAGTCGTCGAAGTCGGTGACGGTGAGCGGCGCCTTGCCGCCCCACAGTTTGTCGTTGCGGATGAGCGCGCGCGCGTAGACCCAGCCGAGCAGGATGCCGGCGATATAGGCCAGCGCGTACCAGCGGATGGCGAGCGGCCCGAGATGGACGAGCACCGGGTCGAAGGTCGGGTAGGGGATGACGAGGATCGGCATTGATGATTCCGGCAGGGGCGTCGCCTTCGCCATCAGTCGTAGCACGCCGCCTCTTGCGGCGGGATGACCGGATCGCCATTGTGGACCGTGCAAGGCGCTTGGAGGCGACCATGACCCAGACCAGCAACCGCTTGTTCGACGAGATGGCGCGGCTGATGAACGACGCCGCCGGGGTCGCCCAGGGCGTGCGGCGCGAGTTCGACACCCTGTTCCGCGCCCAGGCCGAGCGCATCCTGCGCGACCTCGACGTGGTCCAGCGTGAGGAGTTCGAGGCGGTCAAGGAAATGGCACGCCTCGCCCGCGAGGAGAACGAGGCGCTCAAGGCGCGCATCGAGGCCCTGGAGGCCAAAGGCGGCAAGAAGGGCTAGCCGGCCGCTCCCGAGGCCCACGGCGAATAGCCTGTCGGGCCCGCCGCCCTCGTTCCTTGCCCTTTTGGGGCCCCCGCGCTATATCCCCGGCCGAACGCGGCCCCCGGCACCCCTGGAGGCTTGCCGCGTTCACGGGCGGCCGAAAAAGCCGCCTTTTTCCATTGACTTAGACAAAGGATACCAACATGGCGACCGTCCAAGAATTGAAGGCGACGGCGCGTCCGAAAGGCGGCAAGGGGGCCGCCCGGTCTGCGCGTCGCTCCGGCCAAGTGCCGGGCGTGATCTACGGCGACAACAAGCCCCCCGTCATGGTCCTCATCAACCACGATGAGCTGCGCAAGCGCATCTATGCGGGGCGCTTCCTCACCACGCTTTTTCACGTCGATGTTGACGGCCAGAAGCACCGCGTGATCCCGCGCGACTTCCAGCTCGACGCGATCAAGGATCTGCCGATGCACGTGGACTTCCTCCGCGTCGCCGAAGGCGCCGTCATCCGCGTGCACATTCCAGTGCACGTGCTCAACACCGACCAGTCGCCCGGCGTGAAGCGCGGCGGTGCGGTCAACATCGTGACGCACACCGTCGAGGTGTCGTGCCCGGCCGACGCCATTCCGGCGTCGATCGACGTCGACATCGCCGGCTTGGACATCAACCACTCCAAGCATCTGTCCGACGTGCAGTTGCCGCCGAACGTGAAAGTCATCGCGCACGGCGACATCACGCTGGTCACGGTGGTGCCGCCGTCCGGCTACGCGGAAGAACTCAAGGCCGCCGCCGAAGCGGCTGCCGCCGCTGCTGCCGCCGCCGCCGCGCCTGCCGCCGGTGCCGAAGGTGCCGCGCCCG
>JALHRB010000020.1 GCA_022841665.1 Pseudolabrys sp. | reverse complement strand
CGAAATGCTCCGGCTCGCTGCGCAGCGGCGTCCGCGGCAGTTCGGTACGGGCGCGTTCGGCGCGGGCGGTCTCGCCGCGTCCGCCGACGATGGCGAGCGCCGGCTCCTCGCGGCGGCGCACCGGCTCGACCGCGTCGAGGTTGCGGCCGTGGCGGGCAACGATGCGGTTGAGCTCGGCCAGCGCCTCGATCTGGTCGACGATCACGCGGCGCATTTGCGCGGTGCTCTCGGCGGTCTCCTGCGGCAGCTCGAACACGCCGCGGCGCAGTTCGGCGCGGGTCGCTTCCAGCTCGCGCTGCATCTCCTGCGCCATCTGTTTCATGCCGCGCACGGTATCGGCGAAGCGTTCGGCGGCGTCGCGCAGCAGCGTCTCGGCATCGCCGGCGTTCTGCTCGTAGACGTCGCGCATGGCATCGGCGGCGTGGCGGCGCTCGGTCTCGGCATGCTCGCGCAGCTTGTCGTACTGTTCGCTGATGGCACGCGCGCCTTCCGTGCTGCTGTCGGCGACGACGCGGGCGATGTCGCGGGCGCGCATGGAGGCCGCTTCCAGCGTTTCGTCGAGCAGGCCGGAGAAGCGCTGGAGGCGCTGCTCGATGTCGTCGGAGCGGGTGTCGAGGGCGGAGACCAGAGACTCAAGCTGGGCGCGGCGCTCGCCGACGGTCTGCTCGGTGCGCTGGTTGCTGCGGTCGACCAGTTCGGCTGCCTTAACGAGCTCTTGGCCCTGCGCGTCGAACTTGGCCGACAGCTGGCCGAGATCGGCGAGCACCTGGCCGGTGACGTCGCGGAAGTTGCCGATGTTGCTTTCGACGCGGGCGGTCGCCTGGCCGGTCGCGGCGGTGACCTCGTTCATGGCGGTGACGAATTCCGACACGCGCAGCATCAGCGTGTTCTCGAGCGCGCTCATGTTCTCGTGCGAGCCGGAGAGGACTTCCTGCAGCATGATGTTGGCTTCGCGCAGCCGCTCGAACAGCGCGGTGGTGTCCGCGCGCAGCATGTTGTGCGTTTCCAGCATCTCGGTGACGGTGGCCGAGGCGGTCTCCTTCGACTGCGCGATCGCCTTCTCGGCGGTGTCGTGCAGGTCGGTGAGCGAGCGGGTAACGGCGCTGGCGGCGCTTTCGCCGGCGGCGTTGATCAGGCGCGAAATCTCGGTCGAGTTCTCGACCACGGCGCGGGTGAAAGCAAAGCCCTTCTCCTCGATCGACGACATGGCCTGGTCGGCGGCCTGCGTGATCTTGCCGGCGAACTCCGCGCCCTTCTCGCTGATGGCGGCGACTACGCCGCCGCTCTTGTCGGAAAGCAGGGTCTCCAGTTCGTGCGTGCGGGCGCCGACGGTCGAGACGATCTCGTTCGCCCGGGTGGTGAAGCTTTCGGCTACCTCCTGGCTGACGCCGAGCATCGTGCGCTCGGCGGCGCTGGCGCTGGTGCGGATGGCGTCGGTGGTGGTCAGCGCGAGCTGGCCGAGGGCGCGCTCGGCCTCGCTGGAGTTGGTCTTGATCGCCTGGCTGAGCTCCTCGACGCGGGCGTTGAGCAGTTCGGCTGCCGCCTTGGTGCGGGTCTCGATCTGGGTGGTGACGGTCTCGGCGCGGCCGACCAGCAGTTCCTCGAAGCGGCCGATGCGGGTGTCGAGCGTGGTGGCGACCTCGAGCGCGCGCTCGCCGAGGGTGCGGTCGATCTCGTCGGCCTTGGCGCCGATCGACGCGGCGACTTCCGTGCCGCGGGCATTGATGGTGCCGGCGATCTCGGCGATGCGGGCGTCGAGCGCGCCGACCACCTCCTTGCCGCCTTCGCCGAGCATGCGGGCGATGTCGCCGGTGCGGGTGTTGAACAGGTCCTCGAATTGGCCGAGCCGCTGGTCGAGCGCCGCCGCCACTTCGGTGCCGCGGCTGCTGACGCGGCTGTCGAAGGTGTCGAGATAGGCGCGCATCGCGTCGGAAACCTCCTGCGTGCGCGAGCCGAGCCGGTTCACCAGTTCGCCGCCATAGGTCTTCACGGTGTGATCGAACTCGGCGATGTGGCGGGTGATCAGGCCGCCGAGCGTGGCGGTGTCGCGGGAAACCTTCTCGGTGAGCTCGGTGCCGTTGGTGTTGAACATCTCCTCGAAGGCCTGCAGGCGGGCGGCCAGCATATCCTTGACCGCGTCGCCGCGGCCGGCGATCGACTGCGCCAGCGCCTCGGCGTTTTCGCGGAAGGTGTCGGCGGCGCTGTTGCTGCGGCTGATGATGGTCTCGGATACCGCCTTGCCGGTCTGGTCGATGCGGCCGACCACCTCGGCGCCGCGCGTGCCGATGTCCTTCACCAGCGACTCGCCGGTGGCGCGCAGCGCGTTGTTCACGTCCTGGCCGCGCGCCGCGATGGTCTCGGTCATGCGCCCGCCGGCGTCGTCGAGCGCGTCGGTGAACTCCCGCGACTTCGCGGCCAATTGCTCGATGGTGAGCGTCGTCTTGTGCGAGAAGCCCTGCGCGACCTGGTCGAGCCGCGTGGTCATCATCTGCTGAAGACGGGCGGCGAGCTCGGCGAACTCGTCGTGCACGTTCTCGGTTTTGAACTTGAGGCTGTCGGTGAGGCGTTCGCTGGCCGACGCGATGGCCGTGGTGGCGCGGTCGCTGGTGGTCTCCAGCCGGTCGAGCAGCGTCGAGCCGCGCTCGCTCAAGGTGTCGATCATGGAGTCGCCGGCGTGGCCGAGCGCGAGCGTGATGTGCTCGCCCTTCTCGGTCAGCGAGCGGGTGACGCGCTGCGCCACTTCGCTGACCTTGTCGGAGACGAGGTCGCCGACCGAGGTAATGTCGTGCGAGAGGTCGAGGTGCACGCTGGCGATGGCGTTGCGCACCTGCTCGGCCTGGTTCACCAGCGTCTCGCGCTGGTTGGACAATTCGCTGAGCAGGTCGCGGATGCGCACTTCGTTGTCGTTATAGGCGCGCTCGAGCGCGGAGACTTCGTTGTGCACCAGGGCTTCCAACTCGGCCGCGCGGGCGAGCGCGCGCTCGACGCCGTCGCCCATGGCGGCGACTTCGCGGCGGATGGCCTGGCCGACGGTGACGATGGCTTCGCGCGCGGCGGTTTCCGGCTGGGCAAGGCGCATGGCGACCTCGGCCATCGACTCGGCGACGATGCGCATGTCCTGCGAGCGGCGGAACAGGATAGCGAGGGCGTAGAAGAAGATCACCGGCAGCACGGCGGCGCTGGCGAGCGCGATTGTCGTGACGACGCCGGTGCGCGGCGCGCTCAGCAGCGCCTGCAACTCGGCGGCGTAGAGATAGGCGGTGGCGGCGGCGCCGGCGAGCCAAGCGCCGGCGGCGACGGTGGCCAGCAAATAGGGCGTGCGCGCCGGCCGGCGGCGTAGGCCTTGCAGGATCTGGCCGATCGGGACGCGGTCGTCATTGGCGGCGCGCGGCGCGGCATCGTCGGTCCAGGCGGCGGGCGAGGGCTCCTCGCGGAACAGGTCGTTGGCGACCGGTGGCGCGACGGACTGGCCAATCTCAAGGTCGGCGGCGGGCGAGGGCACCGGCGGGGCCTGGCGCCCCTCGGCCGGGCGGATGGCGAGCGCCTCTTCGATGGCGTTCAGTGCCTCTTCCGTCGGATCCTTGGATTTCTGCGGGATATTCGCCATTTCGGTCGTCGCCTCGTCGTTACGCCGGACTAGTTGCCGCGGCCCGAACCGTCTTGATCAATGGACTGAGCCTTGCGCCGTGCCGCGCAAGCCATTCCAGCCTCCAAACGGATGCCCCATTGACCGCCCGTTTTCATCCTATCGTCTTGAGTGTGCGAAAGAAACTACGCCGGTAAGGAGTTTTTAATCATCGTTAATGGGCATTAACCATGCGCCCCGCGGCTGCCTTCGCTATTCGCGTCCCGCGCAGCCAATTGTGCCTGCCGAAATGCGGCCGCGATGCGGCCACTCTGCCGCCTTGGGCAACGTCCGCAGGACAACGTCGAGGCGCGGTTACGCCGCCGTTAACCAGGGTTCCGCGTTGCCGCCCCGCATTTACCTGGTCTTGGCCCTGGCCGGGCCAGACTGCGCCGCGACAAGGGACGCTCAGATCCCGGGGAGGCGGCCATATGGCTCAGCTTGCGATCAAGACATTCGACGCGGCGCCGGCGGCGATCGACCGCGCGCATCTGACACGCATGACTTTCGGCGACGCCGGGCTCGAGCGCGAACTTTTGCAATTGTTCGACCGGCAGGCCGAGCTTCTGCTCGCGCGCATGCGGGCGGGCGATGCCAAGGCGGTCGGCACTTTGGCGCATACGCTGAAAGGCTCGGCGCTCGGCATCGGCGCGCAGCCGGTGGCGGCGGCGGCCGAGGCGGTCGAGCAGGCCGCGGCCATGCCGGGCCGTGAGGACGCGATCGAGCGGCTCGCCGCCGAGATCGGGACGGTACGCGGGGAGATCGCGGCCATCCTGGCCGGCTAGCGAACGCGCCAAAGGGTAGCGCGGCAAGGGTAGCGCACCTTGGCAAATGGCTATATAGACGGCGCGCCGCCACTTCCGGCGGTATCCCACCGAACGCCTCTATGCCGAAGATCACCTATATCGATTCCAGCGGGACCGAGCGCACGGTCGATGCCGACGTCGGCTCGACCGTGATGGAGACCGCCATCCGCAACAACATCCCCGGCATCGAGGCCGAGTGCGGCGGCGCCTGCGCCTGCGCCACCTGCCACGTCTATGTCGAGGAAGCCTGGCGCGAAAAGACCGGCGCGCCCTCGCCGATGGAGGAGGACATGCTCGACTTCGGCTACGACGTGCGGCCGAACTCGCGGCTGTCGTGCCAGATCAAGGTCAGCGACGAACTCGACGGGCTCATCGTGCGCACGCCGGAGAAGCAGGCGTAACGTCCATGGCACCCGCCGCGATCAGCACCACATGCTGCATCGCCGGGGGCGGCCCTGCCGGAATGATGCTCGGCTTCTTGCTGGCGCGCGCGGGCGTGCGCGTCACTGTGCTGGAGAAGCACGCCGACTTCCTGCGCGATTTTCGCGGCGATACCATTCATCCTTCGACGCTGGAATTGATGCACGAGCTTGGGCTGCTCGAGGCGTTCCTCAAGTTGCCTCATTCGCGCGTCGAACGGCTGTCCGGTCAAGTCGGCGCCGAAAGACTGACATTGGCCGACTTCAGCCATTTGCCCACCCATTGCCGCTTCGTCGCCTTCATGCCGCAGTGGGATTTCCTCGATTTCCTTGCCGACCAGGGCAGGCGCTATCCCACCTTCGACCTGCACATGCGCGCCGAGGCGACGGCCTTGGTCGAAGACGGCGGCCGCATTACCGGACTGCGCGCGACGACGCCAGACGGCGAGATGGATATCCGCGCCGATCTGGTCGTCGGCTGTGACGGCCGCCACTCGACGCTGCGTGAACGCGCCGGTTTCCGCGTCGAGAATATCGGCGCGCCGATCGACGTGCTGTGGTTTCGCCTGTCGCGACACGCGGCCGATTCAGCCGAGACCTTCGGCCACATCGAAGCAGGCCGCATGATGGTGATGCTCGATCGCGGCGATTACTGGCAATGCGCCTACGTCATTCCGAAGGACGGCTTCGCCGCGGTCAAGGCCAAAGGCCTCGACGCGTTTCGCGAATCGGTGGCGGCCATGTCGCCTTTCGTGCGCGATCGCGTCGGCGAAATCAGAGGCTGGGACGACGTCAAACTGCTGACCGTGGCGGTGGACAGGCTGCCGCGCTGGCACAAGCCGGGCCTCCTGCTGATCGGCGACGCTGCGCATGCCATGTCGCCGGTCGGTGGCGTCGGCGTGAACCTGGCGGTGCAGGACGCGGTGGCGGCCGCCAATATCTTATGGCAGCCGCTGCAAGAGGGCCGCGTGACGGAAGCGGCGCTGGGTGCGGTACAGGCGCGGCGCGAATTCCCCACGCGCATGACACAGCGGCTGCAAGTGCTGATCCAGAATCGCGTGGTGTTTCCGGCGCTCACGAGTACCGGCCGCATCCGCCTGCCGTTGGTGGCGCGCCTGATCCAGCGTTTTTCTTGGCTGCAGCGTATTCCAGCCCGGCTGATCGGCCTCGGCATCAGGCCGGAACATGTGCATACGCCCGACGTGCCCGCCTAGGCGCCGCGATATTTCCAGCGCTCGAGCCGCGCGACGGCGGCCGGCGCCAGCGGCTGCGGACGGCGGGTCGTGGCGTCGAGCATCACCAAAATCGCGCGCCCGGCCGCCGCGCATTCGTCGCCGTTGAAGATCGCCTGCGCCATCGTGAACGACGTGCGGCCGAGCTCGGCGAGCGCGGTGCCGACGACGACGTTGCCCGGCCAGCGCAGCTCGCGCAGGAAGTCGATCTCCTGACGGACCAGCACGAAGGTGGCGTTGGCCACGCCGATGCCGAGATCGGGATCGCGAAACAAGGCGACGCGGCCCGACTCGAAATAGGTCGCGAAGACCGCGTTGTTGACGTGCCCTTGCGCGTCGAGATCGCCGAAGCGGATGATCTCGGCCACTCGGTGCGGGTAGTCGGCTAGTTGCGGCGCCGGCTTGCGCGGCCGCGCGGCGTTCCCGGACATTGCGCGCTCTTTCAGGGCTTCATGCCGGCCGGCGCGACCTGCGACGATGTGAGCCCCATCTCGTCGAGCGCGCGGCGCACGAGTCCGGAGGCTTTCGCTTCCTCAATGAACTCGCTCACGTAAGCGAGCGCCGCCGGCTTGCCCTTCGGCACGCAGACGGCGGTCGAGGAATTCAGGAAGGCATCGTCGAGGATGCGCGAGCCGGGAATTTTCGCGACCAGGCCGGCGAGTGACTCGCGCGACAGCGCGATCGCCTCGATGCGCTTCTCCTGCATGGCCGCGACCGCAGCGTCCACCTTGGCGAATTCGATGTGAGTGGCGTCGGGCGTCGCCTTGGTTGCGGCACGGAAAGTGGCGGTGTTGGCGACACCGCCGATGCCGGTGCCCTTGGCGTTCGCGTCTTTCACCGAGGCGATCTTGGAGCCGGGCGCGACCAGGAAAGTGCTCTGTAACAGGTGATAGGCGTTGCCGAAGTCGACGAACTTTTTGCGCTCCTCGTCCACCGGCAGGAAGGCGACGTCCCATTTGTTGTCGGCGGCCGAATTCTGGATCTCGCCGGAGGCTTGGTGCGGCACCAGCACGCCCTCGACGCCGAGCTTTTTCGCGAGCGCCTGGCCGAGCTGCACGGCGACGCCCTTGAAGGTGTCGCCGTCCTTGACGGCGAATTGCGCGGACGGCGAAGGGGACACCGCGATGGCGATCCGCAGCTTTCCGGTGGGAACGAGTTGTTGCATCACGGCGGCATCGGCCATCGGCGGGCACTCCTCAAGGACGGGGCGGCATTCCGCCGCCCGCCTTCCGATACCACGGCGGCGCACGGGATTCATCCTGGGCGGCGGCGTCCACCCCGCCCGGCGGCAAAAAAAGAGCGCGCCTTTGGAGGCGCGCTCTGTCTCGGCAGGGCAGCGATCAGGTCGACTGCATCGCCGCCTTCACCTTGGCCGGCGTGTAGGGCACCGAGCGCAAGCGCACGCCGGTGGCGTCGAACACCGCGTTGGAGATCGCCGACGGGATGACCGCGGCGGCCGGTTCGCCGGCGCCCCACGGTTTCTCGTTCGGACGGTCGATCAGGTCGATGACGACGTCCGGCGCCTGCGGGAATTTGAGGATCGGATAGCCCTCCCAGTCGAGGCTGGTCACCCGCGAACGGTCGAACTTCACTTCCTCGTACAGAGTGCGGCTGACGGTCTGGATCACATTGCCGTCGATCTGGTTCTTCAGGCCATCGGGGTTGACGATCTGGCCGCAGTCGTGGGCGACGTAGAACTTCGGCACGAGGATGACGCCGGTGGTGCGGTCGACCTCCACCTCCGCCACTACGCCGACATAGGTGCGCACCAACTCATATTTCACGTAGGAAACGCCGCGCCCCTTCACGACATTGCCGCTCGCCGCCTTTTGCGGCGACGGCCGCTTTTCCCACTTGGCGAGCGCCGCCAGGCGGTCGAGCAGTTCGAGGCCGCGCTTGTCGTCGAGATATTTCCGCCGGAACTCAATCGGGTCCATGTTGGCCGCGGCGGCCAGCTCGTCGACGAAGCACTCGTTGGCGTAGGTGTTCTGCATGCGCCCAGGCGTCCTGATCCAGGATGGGCGGAACGGCGTCGTCTCCAGCCGCTTGCACACGGTCTTGATGTTGGGGAATTTGTACTGGATCGCCGAGTTCTGGAACACGTTGCCGGGCGCGATGTGATCGGCATACGGCATGCCCGCGAGCGAAGCCGCCACCAGCGGCACCAGGAAGCCGGCCGGCGTCTGCTGCGGCATGAAGAAGTCGCCTTCCCATGCCGTCACGTTGCCCTGAGCGTCCATGCTGGCGCGCATGTCCATCAGGGTCGGCGGGCCTTTCGGTTCCCAGCCGTGCTCGTCGGCGCGCGACCATTGCACGCGCACCGGCTTGCCGACCGCCTTGGCGAGCAGAGCGGCGTCGGCGGCGGCGTCCTCGTGACCGTTGCGGCCGTAGCAGCCGGCCCCTTCGAAATAGATGCAGCGCACCTTTTCCGGGGGCAGCGAGAACATCTGCGCGAGCTGCTTGCGCAGATTGTGGGTGGCCTGCGAGGCCGACCAGGAGGTCAGCATGCCGTCCTTGAACTCGGCGATGGCGCAGGAAGGCCCGATCGAGCCGTGCATGTGGATGGCGAAGTCGTAGGTCGCCTTGATGGTCTTGGCCCCGTCTTTCGCCATGGCCTCGGCGGTGTTGCCGGTATTGCCGGTGACGTCCTCCTTGGCGACCTTGGTGGCGCGCACGTGCTCCCACAGCTTGGCCTGATCGGGCAGCGTTTCCGATTTCGACCAGGTGGCCTTGAGCGCATTGGCGCCGCGGATGGCGTCCCACTCGCTGGAGGCCACCACGGCAAGAAAGTTGCCCTCGCGCACGACCTTGACGCCGGGGATTTTCTTGAGCGCGGCGTCGTCGACGCTTTCGAGCTTGGCGCCGATCGCCGGCGGCCGCACGACGCGGCCGTGCAGCATGCCCGGCACCTTGAAGTCCTGCATATAAACGAAGCTGCCGGTGACTTTGCCGGGGATGTCGACCCGCGGCTGCGACTTGCCGACGATCTTGTAGTCCTTCGGCGCTTTCTCCTTCACCGGCTGCTTCGGGTCGAGTTTGATCGAGAAGCTCTTGCCGCCGATCAATTCGGCGTAGCTGACCTTCTTGCCGCCGCCGGAAATGACGCCGTCGGCAACCGTGAGCTGGTCGGTGCCGAGCTTCTTGGCGGCTTCCGCCAGCAGCGCCTGGCGCGCGGCGGCCGAGGCTTGCCGCAACTGCATGCCGCCAAGCTGAATGGTGAGGCTGCCCCAGGTGTTGCCCTGGTCGGGCGTGAGCAAGGTGTCGCCCTGGATCAGCTCGATGCGGGCCATCGGCACGTCGAGCTCTTCCGCCACGATCTGGCGAAGCGCCGTGGTGACGCCGGTGCCGAGATCGACCTTGCCCGAATAGACCGTGACCTTGCCGGCCTTGTCGATGGCGAGGAAGGAGTCGACTTCGGTCAACGCGAGCGGCTTAGCCTGGCTTTGCGCCAGCGCATCGCCGAGCGGACGAACTAGCGAGAAGCTGACGACGAGGGCGCCGGAGCCGAGCAGGGCCTGACGCCGCGAGATCTGAATGTTCATGGTCGCCTCCCTAAGCCTGAGCCGAAGCGCGCTTGACGGCGCGCACGATGCGGGCATGCGTGCCGCAGCGGCAGAGATTGTTGGCGAGCGCAGCCTTGATCTCGGCCTCGCTTGGCTTCTTGTTCTTGGCCAGGAAGGCGGCCGATTGCATGATCATGCCGTTGATGCAGTAGCCGCACTGCACGGCTTGCTCGTCGATGAACGCCTTCTGCACCGGATGCGGCTTCTGCGCTGTGCCGAGACCTTCCAGGGTCACGACTTTCTGTTTGCTGCTCACGGCCGACAGCGGCGTGACGCAGGAACGTACGGCGGCGCCGTCGATATGGACCGTACAGGCGCCGCACTGGCCGAGCCCGCAGCCGAAGCGCGGGCCGTGCAGGTCGAGGTTGTCGCGCAGCACATAGAGTAGCGGCATCTGCGGATCGTCGTAGCTGACCGACACGCGTTTACCGTTCACGGTGAGTGATTTTTTGGCCATGGACGTCTCCCCCTCCGCGCCGTACGGGCGCGGATTTTTTATGACGCGGGCTCGAAGGCTTCGCGTCTTGCCGGCACGCGGAAGCGGCGGCTCCCCGCCGTCTTTGGAGTGCTTCTAAAGAAGAAGTCTAGGCTAAATCTGCGGAGCGCCCAAGCGGGTCTGCCAGGTTCCGGCGGACCAGAAGCAGGGCCAGTGCGAAGGGAGCCAGCAGCACCAGCCGGCTCTGGTAGCGGTCGACCGGGTGGGAGAAGACGCCGCAGATCGCGGCGTTGACGGCGAGCGCCAGCAAGACGGTGAGGCAGAGCGCGGCGGCCTCCGGCGGCAGCGCCAGGCGGCGTCGGAAGGCGAAAGCGGCCGCGATCCCGGCGATGCCGAGGGCGGCGACCGGGATATGCACGACATTGAGCGGGAAGGCGTCGAAGTAGCCCTGCTGCTGGCGCGCGGCCATCACCCGCGCCAGAAGTTGCGGCGTGTATTCGGCTAGGGTGCCGACGGCGGGGTGATTGTCCACCGAGCTGACCTCGGTCGCGAAGGTGACGAACTGCACCGCGGTCGCCTTAAGCGCGGCGGCGACATGAGCGAGCGGATAGCGCTTCAGCGTTTCGACGATGATCTCGCGCGCCTCGCCGCCGAATCCCGCGTGCCCGCCGAGCTTGTAGAAGGCCGTGTCCGGGCCCCACAGCCAGTCGTCGGCATGGTCGGGAATGTCGCGGACATAAGCGCAAATGCGCAAGGCTGGGTCGGGGCAGCGGTCGTCCAGGTAGCGGGCGACGATGCCGTCCTCGACCAGCCGGCCGAACAGGAAGTTGGCGCCGCCGGGCGTGAAGCGGAAGCTGTGCGCGATGGCGAAATTGGACAAAAGCGCGAGCGCGACGCCGGCGGCCGCCGCGGCGACGGTGTAGCGCAACCGTGGCCGCGGCAGGCGCGTCACGCGCGCGGCGAGCCACAGCACGGCCACGAGCGCGACGCAAAGCCCGAGCGCGGCCATGTGACTGGCGATGGCCACGGCGATGACGGCCACGAGGCCGATGCGCTCCCATGTCGCAAGGCTGTCGAGCCTGAAGGCCAGCAAATAGAGCGCCAGCACCGCAAGCGGGAAGAAGATGTCGGGTATCAAATAGGCGGCCGACCAGGCGAGACCGGTGCCGAGCGCGAGCAGCAGCACGGCGGCCAAAGCAAGCCACGGCCTGCCGCCGAGCGACAGCGCGCGCAAGGTGAGCACGACGACCCAGGCGGTCAGCGCCGCCTGCGCCAGCACCACCGGCCAGAAGGCGAAAGGCACGCTTATGTAGAGCAGCCAACCGTAGAAAGCCGAGCGGCCCATGCCGAGCTCGCGCAAAATCGGGCGCGTGAGATAGCCGCCGGTGTCGGGAAAGATGAGCGGGAAGCCGTTCCACAGGGCAGGGGCGCTCAGCACCAGCACCATGCCGGCAAAGGCCAATAACCATTGCCAAGTCTGAGTGGGCGCAGTGATTTCAGGCGCAACGGGCGTGCTGCGGGCAACGACGGTTTCGGCCATCCACCAGCCCCTTCGCGAAACTGCTTGCCGATGGCAGCAATTTCCGCGCCCAGTTACGGTTAGCGCGAAGGGAACGCGGCCGCCTTGATTTAGTTCAATGGGGCCGGGGCGGGCGAAACGCCGCGGGCAAGCGCGCGGCGCTCGTCCAGCACGCGCACAAGCGCGAGCGCCACGGCAAATCCGGCGAGCCAGATCATGCGGGCGCCATAGCGGTCGTGCGGGTTGGACAAGGCGCCGCAGACGAAGGCGTTGGCCAAGAGCGCCAGCATGCAGACGGCGGCCAGTTCGCCCAGTTCCTTCGGCAGCCGGCGGCGGAAGGCGAGCCAGGCGATCAGCGGCAGCAGCGCCATGCCGATGAGCGCCAGCGGATAATGCAGCGCGTTGACGGGCGTAAAATCGATGCCCTGCGCCTGCTGGCGCGCGGCTTTCATCGCCGGCGCCAGCGCCGGCGTGAACTGCTCGATGATGATGCGGGTGTGCCAGAGGTCGTCCAGCACGCCTTCGCCGGTGCGCACTTTGACGAGCTGCCGCGCGGTGGCGATCGCGGCCGTCTTGAGCTGCAAAGTGGGGTATTCGACGATCGCATTGAGCGCGATGATCTCCATCTCCTTGCCGAGCCCGGCAAAGCGTCCCATCGAGTCGAACAGGTCGCTGCCCCAGAACCAGGTGTCGGCATCCTGCGGGATGCGGTCCTTCACGGCGCAGAGGCGCAGATGCGGGTCGGGACAGTGGGCGTCGAGATATTTGTGGACGATGCCGTCCTGCAGCATGCGGCCGAAGGCGATGGAAAAGCCGCCCGGCGTCCACGCGAGCTTTTTGGCGACCGCGTAATTGGTGACGAACACCGTCAGCGCGCCGAGCGCGAGCGCAACCACCGCGTTGACGAGCCGCACGCGCGGCATGCGTTCGCGGTCGAGGAGGCGGACGAAGGCGCCCGCCGCGGTGAGCGCGAGCAGCACGGCGAGGGTGGCGTTGTGCGTAGCGGCGCTGACGGCGATGAGGATGACGAGCGCGATGCGCTCGGGCCGCGTCAGCGCGTCGGCGCGCATCAAGAGCATGTAAAGCGCCAGCACGGAAAGGCCGCAGAAGATGTCGGTGAGCAGGATGGCGGTGAGCCACGGCAGCGTGGTGAGGATCGAGAGCGCCGCGATGACGCCGAGCAGGAGCAGCGGCCGGCGGCCGAAGCCGTGCACGCGCAGCGTCAGGGCGACGACCCAGATCGTCAGCGCCGCCTGCAGCAGCAACACCGGCCAGAAGGCGAAGGGCACGCCGGCGCGCAAAATGAGGCCGTAGATGACGGCGCGGCTCGGCACCAGGATGCCTTCATAGGTGCGGGCGAGATAGCCGCCGGTGTCCCACTGCAAGAGCGGGAACCCGTTCCAGAGCGCCGGCGCTGTCAGCAGCGCCAGCGACACGACGACAGCCAGCGCCCACAGGGCGCGGTCGCGCATTCCCACAGCGTAATCCCCCGGCAGTCCGCTTTTATCGTTCTTGGGGTGTATTTGTACCCGGCTTGACGCGGCCGGCGCCAGAGCGAATTCTCGTGGCTTGTCCCGGATGCGGTGCAGCGCGAAGCGGTGCGCCGCTGATCCGGGACCGCCAAAAGTTCGGAATTTGGGAAGATCCCGGGTCTGCGGCGCACCGTTTCGCCATAGCGCGTCGAAGGCGCGCGTAATCGCGCTTATGGCTGCACGCTGCGCCGCGCCCGGGAAAAGAGGCCGCATGTTCGTCACCTTCTTCCAGGAACTCAAAAGCGCCGGCGTGCCGGTGACCTTGCGCGAATACCTCACGCTGATGGAGGCCATGGAGGCCGACCTCGCGGGGCGCCGGGTGGAGGATTTCTACTATCTGTCGCGCGCCGCGCTGGTGAAGGATGAGCGCAACCTCGACAAGTTCGACCGCGTGTTCGGCCACGTGTTCAAGGGCCTCGAACTGATGAGCGATGCGGCCGAGGCCGAGATCCCGACCGAATGGCTCAAGAAGCTGGCCGACAAATATCTCACCGAGGAAGAGAAGAAGCAGATCGAGGCGCTGGGCGGGCTCGACAAGCTGCTGGAGACGCTGAAGAAGCGCCTGGCCGAGCAGAAGGGCCGCCACCAGGGCGGCTCGAAATGGATCGGCACCGGCGGCACGTCTCCCTTTGGTAACGCCGGCTACAACCCGGAAGGCATCCGCATCGGCGGCGAGAGCACGCACCGCCGCGCCGTGAAGGTGTGGGATAAGCGCGAGTTCAAGGACCTCGACGACGACGTCGAGCTAGGCACCCGCAACATCAAGGTGGCGCTGCGCCGGCTGCGCAAGTTCGCGCGCACCGGTTCGGCCGAGGAGCTCGACCTCGACGGCACCATCAAGGGCACCGCGCACAAGGGCTATCTCGACATCCACATGCGGCCGGAGCGGCACAACGCCGTGAAGGTGCTGCTGTTCTTCGACATCGGCGGCTCGATGGACTGGCACATCAAGGCGATCGAGGAATTGTTCTCGGCGGCGCGCTCCGAGTTCAAGCACATGGCGCATTTCTACTTCCACAATTGCCTGTACGAGAAAGTGTGGAAGGAGAACCGCCGCCGCTTCCAGGAGACGACGCCGACCTGGGACCTGCTGCACACGTATCCGCACGACTACAAGGTGATCTTCGTCGGCGACGCCTCGATGTCGCCTTACGAGATCGCGGCGGTCGGCGGCTCGGTCGAGCATTACAACGACGAGGCGGGCGCCGCCTGGCTCGAGCGCGTGACGCGCACCTATCCGGCCTGCGTCTGGCTCAACCCGGTGCCGGAGAAGGAATGGGGCTACACCCATTCCATCCAGCTCGTGCATCGGCTCATGGGCGGGCGCATGTATCCGCTGACGCTGGAGGGGCTGGATCGGGCGATGCGGGAGTTGGTGAGGTAGGCTTAGGCGCTAACCGCTTGCGCTGGATCAAGGCGCGCGCGCCCGATTCGTGGACAGTGACGCCATGGTCCCGAAGAAAGACACACCCATGCTTACCGCCGCACCGAAAGCCGAGGCCCTCTTCCCTGCCGCCAACATGGCGGTCATGACCCGCAAGCTCGGGCTGAATACCGTGCCGGCCGCGTGGCCGACCGGCGTTTCGCATCTGGCGCAGGCGATCGACGCCTGCCAGCGCTGCGATGCGCAGGACGTGTGCAACGACTGGCTGGCGCGCGCGCCCGTGACGATCAATGCGGCGCCCGCTTTCTGCCCGAATGCTGTCGAATTTGCCCGCAACAAGGCGGCGAAGGATCGGTGACCGATTCCTTTTCGTGCCGTCTGTAGCGTCCGTAGCGTCTCGCGTTCGTAGCGTCTGCGTTGCGTTATCCGCGTTTTCCGCGTTGCGTATAAGAATAATAAAGCTCCCTCCCTCGCCCCTTCGTTAAGGGGGAGGGTGGGGAGGCGTTTGTTTGGCGCGAGCATTTTTTCCGTCATTCCGGGGCGCGAGCCGAAGGCGAGCGAGCCCGGAATCCATAACCTGCGGCGCTGCGATGTATGGATTCCGGGCCCGGCCCTTCGGGCCGTCCCGGAATGACAAGATGGCGCCCTTAAACCGAGACCGAGTGGCGCTTCTGGCTCTTGGCCGCGTAGGCGTCGAAGGCCGCCGCGGCAATCCGCACGAAAGGCCGCCCGCGCTCGCTGACGGCGACGCGCGCGCCGTCGACGCGCAGCAGGCCTTCTTTGGCGAGCGGCGCCAAGGCCTCCAGCTCCGCCGCAAAGCGCGCCGGGCCGCCGAAGGCGGCGAGGTCGAGCTCCAGGTCGCACATCAGCCGCTCGATGATCGTCCCGCGCAGGCGGTCGTCGTCGTTCAACGTGAGCCCCTTCACGGTGGCGAAGGTCCCCGCGCTCACCGCGCGCGCATAGCCCGCGAGATCGGGCGCGTTCTGCACGAAGCCCTGCGGCAGCTTGCCGATGGCCGAGGCGCCGAGCCCGACCAGCGCGTCGGCTTCGTCGGTGGTGTAACCTTGGAAATTCCGCCGCAGGCGCTTTTCGCGCGCGGCGATGGCGAGTTCGTCGCTTGGCAATGCGAAATGGTCGAGGCCGACCGCCTGGTAGCCGAGGCTGACAAGCGTGTCGGCGGCAACTTGCGCCTGTTCCAGCCGCTCGGCCAGGCCCGGCAAAGCGTGCTCGTCGATCAGCTTCTGGTGCGTCTTGAACCACGGCACATGCGCATAGCCGAACAGCGCCATGCGCTGGGCGACGAGGCCCGCGGCAAGCTCTGCGCTGCGCGCAACGTCACGCACGCTCTGCGCCGGCAGGCCGTACATCAGGTCGACATTGAGATCCGTGATGCCCTCGTCGCGCAGCCATGCGGCGGCTTGCTCGACCAATTCGAAAGGCTGAATGCGGCCGATCGCCTGCTGCACGTGCGGCGAGACATCCTGCACGCCGAGGCTGGCGCGGGTAATGCCGATGTTCTTGAGCGCACGCACCAGCGTCCGGTCGAGCCGGCGCGGGTCGAGTTCGATGGCGTGTTCCTTCAGGGCGGACAGATCGAACGTCGCGCCGAGACGGTCGGCGATCTTCTGCAGCCATTCCGGCCCGAGGATCGATGGCGTCCCGCCGCCCCAATGCAGATGCGTCAGCTTGCGGCCGTGCAGCATCGGCAGTAGCGCGATCTCGTCGAGCAGGCGCTCGGCATAGGCGTCGATGGGCCCGCGCTTGCGCACCGCGCGCGTGTTGCAGCCGCAATAGTGGCAAAGCTCGGTGCAGAACGGGACGTGCAGGTAGAGCGACAGCGCCGCTTCGGGCGGCAGCGCCTCCAGCCAGCCGCGATAGACGCCGGCGTCGATCGCCGCGCTGAAATGCGGCGCGGTCGGATAGGACGTGTAGCGCGGGACGTTGCGATCGGCGAGCGCGAGAGCGGTGCTCATGGATTGGTCTTCTGGGCGGGGTTTCCGCCGGTCAGTGGCTTTCGCGGGGGACCCAATGGTCGTTGGCTTTCTCGTAGCTGCGCTTGACGGCCGCCCAGGCAATCATATGCGCGCGCTTCTCGCGTTCGGCGTCGCCGGCATGCGCCGCATAAGCCTGGTTGAAGGCCTCGCGGTAGATGGCTTGCGCATGGTCGGGCAGGTGGGTGCGCACGCCCGGCGGCAGGTCGGCATTCTCACGGTATGGCATCACGCAAACCCTCGGCCCCCGCCGGAGTGACCGGACAATAGTGAGCGCGCCCGGCGCCCGGTTCATTGCGCTAAATCAATGGGCGGCCGATGGTTCCGGCCGCAACCGCCGCAAAAAATGACGGCGCCGGGCGGATGAGGCCCGGCGCCGAAGGTATTTTCAGGATTTGCGGTGCAGCTATGCGGCGTTGGCGGCCCGCGGAGCGGGGGGCTCCTCGGCTGCCTGCTGGCTGCGCTGGAGCGCCATCAGTTCGCGCATCACGCGCGAGAAATCCTTGCGGCCGGTTTCCAGCGCGCCCTCGACCACCGAGCGCTCCATCTTCTCGCGGCGGAGCGCGGCGGTGAGTTCCTCGATCGACTTCTCGGCCGCCAAGCGGTCGTCGGCGCGCGCCGCTTCCAGCGCGGCGATGCGGTCGCCGAGCATGGCGATCGTCTCTTCGGCGCGCTCGAAGGCGGCTTCCTTGTTGGCATAGGCGCGCGCGAGCGCGGTGGTGCGCTCCATCAGCGTGGAGTGCGCCTGCTCCCTCTCCTGGGCCTGCGAATCACGCTGGATGCGCTCGGCTTCCATGGCGGCGATGCGTGCCGACAGGCCGTCGCGCTCCATGGCGATCTCGGCGGCGCGGCGGTCGTAGTCGCGGACCTCTTCGGCGCGCGCGATCAGGTGTTCGCGCGCCTCGCCCAAGAGCTTCTCGGTCGCGGCCGCGCGCGCGGTCAGCGTGTCGAAACGCATGCGCTGGGTGGTGAGTTCGTGCTCGTGGCGCTCGTTGGCTTCGTCGAGCGCGCCGGCGATGCGGGTGCGCTCGGTGTTCACCTCGGCGAAATTGGCTTCGACGTGGCGCAGGCGGCCTTGCGAGGCGGCGAGCGCGGCTTCGGTCTCGGCCAGCTTGCGCGAGAGGCGGGCGGCCTCGGCGCTCGCCTTTTCGAAGGCGGATTGCTGCGCGCGCTTTTCGTCCTCGGCCATCATCAGCTTCTGGCGCGTGGAATTGAGGTCGGCCTCGATGGTGATGATGCGTTTGCCGGTGGCGGTGAGGCGCTCGTCGAGCCGGCGGTTCTCGTCGCGCAGCGTTTTGTTCTCGCCGGTCTCCTGCACGAGGCGGCTTTCCAGCTCGGCGATCTGGGCGCGGCGGGCGGCGACGTCGATGGCGATCTCGCACTTGGTCGCTTCCACGGTGCGCAGCAAAGTCTGCGTGGTGGACAGCTCCTGGCGCAGCGCCTGGATTTCGCGGTCGGCGGCGGCGGATTTCTTCTCCAGCTCGGCCGCTTCGTTGCGCAGCTTGCCGTAGGCGGTGCGCGTGTTGTTGAGGACCGTCTGCAGCGCGGCCTTCTCGGATTTCTCGGTCTCGATCGAGCGCAGCGCCTTGCCGACCGGATCGACCAGCTTGCCGACCGCGGCCTTGATGGTGTCGAGCTCGCCGATCTTGGCGTTGGCGTCGAGCAGGAGGTTGCGCAGGAGCTCGTTGTCGCTGCCGGTCTGGGCGCCGAGCGCGCTGAACAATTCCTCGTCGAGCTCGAGCGGGTTTTCCGGCGGGACCACGGCCAGTTGTGCGGGTTGTGCGACTCCGGCCTCATCGGCCCGGTCGTAAAGCCCGGCCTTGCGGGCGAAGAAGCCCCCGAATTTGCTCATCGCAGTGATCCCCCAGAAAGCGCCGATCCGCCCGGCCGAAGCGACGCCGAATCACTTTGGTAACCTGTCCTAACAGAATCTGAACGGCGGATGGTAAACGGGGGGTTAATGGGCCCGCTGCCGTAAAAGTTTTAGGTTTTTCAACGAGTTATCCCTGCCGCCTGGAGATGCTCGGGCGGCTCATCCGGTCAGCGGCCGGGGGCCGGACGCCTGTGCATAAGTGTGCGCGCCAACCGGCGCTTGCTCGACTTGAATCGCGAACAAGCAGACAAACGCGCCGCGATTCTTGGAACTTCGACCGGGGAGACTGAGGAATGAACCGTAAGTTTGTGATTTTTGCCGCCATCGTCGCGGCTTTCGCCTTCGCCACGCAGGGTGCCGAAGCGCACGGCCGCAAGAAGGTGGACAAGCGCATCACCGCGGTCGCGGTGGGCGCTGGCGCGGCATCGACCGCGGCCTTCTTCGCCATCAACGACTGGCGCTGGAACGGCTGGCAGAACGCCAGCGGCCTGACGCGGCTCGGCGCCTGGGGCGCGACCACGCTCGGCTGCGCGGCGGTTTCGCCGATGGTCGGCACCGCGGTCCTCGGCCGCCCGCTCAAATATCGCGAGGCGCACATCCTGATCGGCTCCTGCGTGATCCCGGTCGTCGGCGGCTGGCTGGTGAACGAGGCCTACAATGCGCACTGGATCACCGCGCCGGACGAAGGCCCGGTCAAGAAGAAGCGCCGCGGCAAGAAGAAGTAAGGCCGCGCTTCGCCTGAACAAGAAAACCGCCGGTGCGTCGCGCCGGCGGTTTTTTTTATTTCGGGGGGAAGCTTATGCGCGCGTGGTGATGAACAGGCCTTCGCAGAGCCGGAAGGTGAGGTCCTCGCCTTCGCCTTGCGGCTCGAGGGCCTCGCCCACGGCCGGCGTCACCTGCTTGAGCATGGCGCGCAGCAGCGCCTGCATGACGCCGTCGTAGCGCTGCGCCCAGCTCTTGAATTCCATCGTCTTGTAAATCTGCTCCTCGTGGCCGGTGGCGAGCCCGGCCTTCGTCAACGCGTCGCGCCATTCCTGCATGGTCCAGGCGCGCAGGTGGCTCGGGTCGCGCAGCCGCTCGAAGGCGTTGATGTAGTCGCCGACGCTGCCTTCCGGCACGACATTGTCCACCAGCGCGAACACGCCGCCGGGCTTGAGCACGCGGTGCACCTCGGCGAGGAATTTCGGGATCGAGTCGAAATGATGGGGCGCGATGCGGCAGGTGACGAGGTCGAAGCTCTCGTCGTCGAACGGCAGTTCCTCGGCCTTGGCGAATTCGGCGGCGATATTGGTGAGCCCGCGCTTGGTCGCCTCCGCCTTCACCTGATCGAGCATTTCCTGCGTGATGTCGGTCGCCCAGACGCGCGCGACATGCGGCGCGAAGGCGTAGGCGACATGGCCGCCGCCGGTGGCGACGTCCAGCATGCGCCACCCTTTCTGCGGTGAGGTTAATGTCACCAGCCGCTCCAGGCTCTTGCCCTGCGCGTGCGGTTTCGAGGTGAGGTAGTGCGCGGCGGTCTTGCCGAACTGCTCTTGGGCGAGGGACTTGTTCATGGGGGCGCTTTCGGTTCACCCACGACTATACCGCAGCGCAGACAAGAAAAAGCCCCGCATCCGGCGACGCAGGGCAGTGATGCACCGGTTCTGTCAACTGCGTCAGCGGGACCGTCCGTCGCCTGAATCGTCGTAGCCGTGACGGCTCGAATAGAAAACCAGCGCCATCAGGCCGATGCCGACCAGCAGCGAGAAGAAAACCCCGCCGGCAATGGCGATCCAGCCGTAGAGCGGGATGGGATCGCCCTCGAACCGCACCCAGGCGGTGCCGGCGAACCAGAACGCCACAGCGAGTAGGCCGAACAGCGGCACGATGACATAGAGGCTGCGCATGCTCCGCATATAGGCCGGGAGGGCGTTTTGTCAGGGGACAAATGAAAAGCGCCCGGCACGGGGCCGGGCGCCTGACATGGATGGTTTGTCGCGCGTCACTTCTTCATCGAACCGGCCGCGCCGGTGCCGGTGCTCGACCCGGTGGTCGCGGTGCTGCCGGAAGCCTCGTAGTAGGCGAAGGCCGGCGCGTTCTTCAGCTCGTCCTTGCTGAAGCTCACGGTGATCTTGTCGACCGCCTCGGAGTTCGGCTTACGCGCGACATTGAGCGCCTCGAACGGAAGCGCGACGTTCTTCTCGCCGACGCCGAGGAACCCGCCGACGCCGATCACCGCGGCCTTGAACTGGCCGTCGCTGCCGATAATCACGTCGTTGATCTCGCCGATCGAGGCGTTGTCCGGTCCGTAGACGCTGGCGCCGATCAGCCTCGAAGCGCGCCATTCCATCGCCGACTGGTTCTGCACGAAGCCGGGCTTCTGGTTGGCCATCTGGGCCGTCGTGTTCTGGTGCGGCATGCCGGGGGCCGGCTGCGCGCTGGGCGCGGCCTGCGTGGCGGTGGAACCCGAATTCGGCTGCTGCTGGGCAAAAGCGGGAACCGCAAGCACTGTTGCGAGCGCGGCTGCGGTCAAGGTGTGACGGATCATTGTTGCTCCTCCGACGACTGAATGAATCTCATACGCGGCGCCGAAAGCGCCGCCTGAAATGAAGACGCGGAGCCCACGCCCCGCGTTCCGAATATGGACGATTGTTTAGGTGCGGCGGCTGGCCGCGCCCGCGCCTTACACCTTGGCGGTCTGCTCGGCCGCCTTCGCCGCGGCCTCGTCGTTGGCCGTTTCGCCCGGCGCAATCGGCTCCTCGACCGGCAGCCCGCGGCGCAGCATCGAGCGCAGCGCGGCGACCTCGCTTTGCAGGCGCGAATTGTCCTTGCGCGCGGCTTCCAGCGCGCCTTCCACCACCGCGCGCTCCATGCGCTCGCGCTGGAGCGAGGAGTTCAGGTCTTCGACGCGCTTCTCGATGTTGGTGCGGCTGACCGAGATGTCGGCTTCCAGATGGCCGTTGCGCTCGGTGAGCGAGGCGATCTTTTCCTCGGCACGGGCGAGGGCGGTCTCGCGCGTCTTCAGCGTCTTGGTCATGGCGGCGTTGCGCTCGGTGAGCGCGGTGCGCGCCTGCTCGAGGTCGCGGATCTGCCGCTCGCGCGCCTCGTGCGCGGCTTCGATCTGCGCCAGCCGCTTCTCGGCGTTGTTGCGAGCGATGGTCGCTTCCACCGACTTGCGGTCGAAGGCGCGCACTTCCTCGGTGCGGGCGATCAGGTTCTGCCGGGCTTCCGACAGCAGGCGCTCGGCGGTGGCGGCGCGCGACTGCAGCGCGTCGAGCCGCATGTTGAGGCTGTTGCGCTCGGCCTGATGCGCTTCCTTCGATTCGTCGAGTGCGGCGGCGAGCCGGCCGCGTTCGGCATAGGCTTCCGCGAAGCTCGCCTCGACCTTGCCGAGCTGGGCGCGCGTGGCGGTGAGGGTGTTTTCGCTCTCGGTCAGGCGGCGGGTGAGACGGGCGATCTCATTGAGCCCCTGGTCGACGGCGGCTTGCAGCGTGCGCTTCTCGTCTTCGAGCAGGGCCAGCTTCTCGCGCGCGGCGGCGAGCTCGCCTTCCAGTTCGACGATGCGCTTCTCGGCGGCGTCGAGCTGGTCCTGCAAGGTGCGGCGATTTTCGCTCAAGGTGCGGCGCTGCGAGGTTTCCTGCGCGAGCTGGCGCTCCAGCTCGCCGATCTGCGCATGGCGCGCGTTGATCTCGTCGGTAAGCTCGAGGCGGGCGCTTTCCAGCGAGCGGTTCGACTCGCGCGCGAGCTCGAGGTCGTCGCGCAGCTTGTCGTTGTCGGCTTCGAGCGCGGTCGCGCGCTTCTCGATCTGGTAAAATTCGTTGCGCAGCGTCTCGTAGGCGGCGCGCGCCTCGTCGAGGCGGCCGGTAAGGCCGAGCGTCTGCGACTTTTCCTGCTCGAGCGCGCGCAGCGTCGAGTTGAACGGCTGCACCAGCTTGTCGAAAGCCTGCTTGAGATCGTCGAGTTCGTTGATCTTGCGGCCGGTGTCGGACAAGAGGTTGCGCAGAGCTTCGTTTTCCTCGCCCATGCGCGAGCCGACGTCGGAATAGTTCTCCAGGCTGATCGGCTCGCCGCGGGTGCGGGCCCCGTTACCGTTGCCCGGCGTGGTGCCAGTCAAAGTGTCGGGCCCGGCAGCGACGCCCTTCCGGCCAAACAGATCCGACAGCTTCGCCATGACAACGCCTCCAACTGACGCACACGCTACGCGGAAAATGCCACCCGTGCTCCGTTAAGATATTATATACCCTTGGTTATGGGAACACTCGCGGCATGCGGCATGGGCCTAGGGCGATGCTGACCGCGATCATGGTTAACGGCATAAATCATGCTCAAATGCTTCGCATTTGCTGATCCGTCATCGCAGTGTCACGCATGACGGCGGAACCCGACGCGGCGCAAGAGCGCACCAGCTACACCTACAAGCCGTCGCTGGTCGGCACGGGGTGGCATTTCACGCTGACCGACGACGGCATCGATTGGTCGGCAGGCCCGCGCTCGGGCCACGTGCCTTATGCAAATGTTCAGCGCATGCGCATGGCCTACAAACCGGTGGGCATGCAGTCGCACCGTTTCATCACCGAAGTGTGGGCGAGCGGTACGCCCAAGCTCACCGTCATCTCGACCAGTTGGAAGGGCTTGGTCGAAATGGAGCGGCAGGACGAAAAATATTCGGTCTTCGTCGAGGAATTACACCGGCGCGTCGCCGCGGCCGGCGTCACGCCGCGCTGCGAGCAGGGCAATCACCCCGTTCTGTATTGGCCGGCTTTCGCGGTCGCGACCGTCATTACGCTCGGGCTGGCGTTTCTGGTCGTGCGTGCGCTGCAGGCGGGCTCCACGGCCGGCGCGCTGTTCGTCGTTGCGTTCATTGCGCTATTCCTGTGGCGCGGCGGAAAATTTCTGCGCTTCAACCGGCCGGGAGTTTATCGCATCGAGGCGCCGCCGCGCGAGCTGTTGCCTGTGTAAGCCAGGCTAGTTGCGCACCACCAGCACCGAGCATTTGGCGTAGCGCACGACGTGGCCGGCATTGGAGCCGAGGAAATAGGTGCGCATGGCCGGGCGGTGCGAGCTCATGACGATGAGGTCGGCGTTCATCGCTTTCGCTTCCTCCAGCACCTCGTGATAGATGCCGCCCTGGCGCACGGTGGACGAGATGTGCGCCGCCTCGATGCCGCATTCGCGTGTGAGCGCGGCGAGCGCGTCCTCGGCAGCCTTGCGCTGCTGGGTGTCGAAATCCGGCGGCACGTATTCCGCCAGCATTACCGGCGTCATCGGCAGCACGTTGACCAGGCGCACCGAGCCGCCGGAGCCGCGCGCCAGCGCGCAGGCCGCCGCGATGGCGGGCTGGGCCAATGCGATGTCGGCGGTGTCGACCGGAACCAGGATCTGCTTGTACATGACCGCTCCCCACATTTTGCGGCGGGGGCATCATGCCACGTTTCCGCGGGTTCGTTGAGCCTCGTCTTGGCTTTAGACCCCGGCCGCGGCGTCTAGCGATTTCGGGCTGACGAAGCGCTCGAGCCGGCCCGACTGCGGGTGCAGTTTGCCCCAGTCGTCAAAGGCGAAGTCGATGATGACGAGGCCGGAGGTTGGCAGCTTTTCGTGCAGGCGCTCGCGCGCGTCGATGTCGCCGGAGGCGATCAGCATCAGGGCCAGTTCGTGCAGGCCCGGATTGTGGGCGACCACCAGCAGCGTATGCGCGTTGGGCGGGGCATCCTTGATGACCGCGAACAGCGTGTGCGGGGTGGCGTCGTAGAGCTTTTCCACAGTGCTCGCGCCGGGCGCGGGCTTGAACGCGGCGGCGGCGTATTTCCACGTCTCCTGCGTGCGCGCGGCCGGCGACACCAGTACGCGGTCGGGCTTGAGCGCATGGCTCGCCATGTAGGCGCCGATGCGGCCGGCGTCCTTGCGCCCGCGCTCCACCAGCGCGCGCGACAGGTCATCCTGGCCCGGCTCCGACCGTTCGGCTTTGGAATGACGGAACAACAGCAGGCGGCGCATATCGATAACGGTTCCGGTGGACGATGGGCTGGATTACAAGTCGTGATTTCGAATCTGCGGCAGTCTAGCATGCGCCCCGCAGCGCTAGGCGCCGAGGACAACGGTAAATGCGATGAGTGACGGCGATACCGCATCGCTGAACTGGTACGAGGCGACCCGGGTTGCAAGCCCGGCGCGTCCGCGCCTGAATTTCGATGCCGACGTCGACGTCTGCGTCGTCGGCGGAGGGCTCGCAGGGCTCACCGTGGCGCGCGAGGTCGCTCGCCGCGGCTGGTCGGTGGCGGTGCTCGAGGCCGACCGCATCGCTTCGGCGGCGTCGGGTCGCAACACCGGCTTTGTGCTGCCCGGCTTCGGCGCGCATATCGAGGACATCGTCGAGCGCGTCGGGCTGGATCACGCCAAGCAGCTATGGGCGCTGTCGGAGCAGGGGCTCGATTACGTGCGCGCCACGGTCGCGGAGGCCGAGCTGCCGGGCGTTGATCCGGTGCCCGGCTGGCTGCACGTGTCGAAGACCGACAACGACAGGGAGGTGCGCGCGGAGATCGAGCGGCTGCGCTGGATTGGCGCCGACGTCGAATTCTGGCCGGCCGCGCGCGTGCGCGGTGAACTCGACAATCCGCGCTACTTCAACGCGGCGCATTTCCGCCGCGCCTTCCACATCCATCCGCTCAATTACGCGCTCGGGCTGGCGGCGCTGGCGGAGCAAGCCGGCGCGCGCATCTTCGAGGAAACGCCGGCGCTGGAGATCGATCCTGCCGGTGTGCGCAAGCGCATCGCCACGCCGGGCGGGCGCGTGCGCGCGGCGCATGTCGTGCTCGCCGGCAATGTGCAGCTCGGCGAATTGATGCCGCGGCTGGCGGCCACCTTGCTGCCGATCACCACCTTTGTGATGGTGAGCGAGCCGCTCGGCCCGCAGCTCGACGACGTGATCCGCTGGCGCGGCGCGGTCAGCGACACCAACCGCGCCGACAATCACTACCGCATCGTCGGGGGCAATCGGTTGCAGTGGTCCGGGCGCATGCGCGCCTGGGAAGCGGACCCGCGCCGGATCGGACGCGGGCTGGTCAACGACATCCGCCGCAACTTCCCTGCGCTCGGTGAGGTCGAAGTCGCACATCTGTGGCGCGGCACGCTCGGGCGCACGGTGCACAGGATGCCGCAGATCGGCGAGATCGAGCGCGGCCTGTGGGTGGCGAGCGGTTTCGGCGGCCATGGGCTCAATACCACGGCCATGGGCGGCGACCTGGTCGCCCGCGGCATCGTCGAGAACGACCAGACCTGGCGGCTGTTTGCGCCCTACGAGCTGGTCTGGGCCGGCGGCCGGCTCGGCCGGGCGGTGGCGCAGGGCATCTATTGGGGCACCCGGCCGGCCGACCGGTTCGCCCAGGCGCTGGCCCGGCGCAACGAGCGAGCCCGGGCGCGCAAGGCCGCCAAGCTTGCGGGACGCGCTACCGCAGTGCAATAAGATATGGTTACCTATGGGCACGAACCCCGGGCCGGGCGTAAGCGTTGGGAAACCTGACGCGGGTAGGCTGCGCAGGGGGGAGGGGAATTCAATGCGGCGTTGGCTGGTGTCTCTGGCGGCCTTTTTGAGCGGATGCGGCCTCGCTTCGGCGCAGGATATGGCCTTCGTGAAGCCTATCTGGGCGCCGGGCCAGAAGGCCGATTGGACAATCACATTGGGCGTCGAAGGCCGCATGGTGCCGACCTATGAAGGGTCGGACCGCTACACCGTCGTGCCGCTTCCCCTGTTCGACATTCGCCGCGCCGGCACGCCCTACCGGTTCCGCTCGCCGCGCGACGGCTTCGGCGTCGGCATCATCGACTCCGGCCGCTTCCGCGCCGGGCCGAGCTTCAAGGCGCGCTTGCCGCGCCGGGAAAGCGCCGACAGCGACCTCAACGGGCTCGGCAATGTCGACTTCACGCTCGAAGCCGGCGCCTTCGCCGAATACTGGTTCACGCCCTGGCTGCGCGGCCGTGGCGAAATCCGGCAGGGCTTCGGGGGCCACCACGGCGTGGTCGGCGACCTGATGGCCGACGTCGTCGCGCCGGTGTCGCCCGGGCTGACCTTCTCCGGCGGCCCGCGCATGACGATCGCGAGCGACAAGGCCATCTCGCCCTACTTCGATGTGAACGCCGTGCAGTCGGCGGCCTCGGGCCTGCCGGTCTACGCGGCCGGCGGCGGCATCTATTCGTACGGCGCCGGCGCGCAGGCGCGCTATCAGTGGTCGCCGCAATGGGCGACGCATATCTTCGTCGAATACGAGCGGCTGGCCGGCGATGCCGCCGACTCGCCGATTACCACCTTGCGCGGCTCGCGCGATCAGGTTCAGGTAGGCATCGGCGCGACCTACTCCTTCGACATGCGTCCGCTGTGGTAAGCTGACGCGGGTCGTCCTTCTCTTTTGCGAACGGTTTCAGCATGCGTTTGACCTCGGCCTTTCTCGCTCTCGCCGCGCTGGCGCTCGCCGGCTGCGCCAACACCAACGTCAGCAATCTCAGCTTGGGCGGCGCCGGCAGCGGCGGGGCGAAGCCGCGCGCCATCATCGTGTCCGATTTCGTGTTCTCGCCGGACGTGGTCGCGCTCGACCGCGGCTTCACCGCGCGGCTGGAGCGCAAGATCGGCAGCTTCCCGACACATGAGCGCAAGCAGCGCACCGCCGAGCGCGTCAACGACGAGATCGTCGCCACCATCGTCGCCACCTTGCGCGCGGCCGGGCTCGACGCGCAGCCCGGCAGCGAGGAGGGACTGTCGCTGTCGGACGACGCGCTGGTGGTGACCGGCCGCCTGCGCGCGGTCGACGAAGGCAATAGGACCCAGCGCAACGTCATCGGCTTCGGCGCCGGCCGCAGCGGCGTGGTCGCCGACATGGCGGTCTCACGCCTCTCAAGCGCCGGCAAGCGCCAGGTGCTGAGCTTCACCGCCGAGGCGCAGAGCCGGCGCCGCCCGGGCATGGTGGCAACCGCGCCGGTCGGCATGGCTTCGGGGGCGGCGATTGCCGCCATCACCGCCGCGGGCGGCGTGGCGTCGGAGAAACTCTCCGCCGACGTGGAGGCGCAAGCGCGCGCGGTCGGCCACGCCGCGGGCGAGAAGATCGTGGCCTATGCCAAAGAGCAGGGCTGGCTGGCGAAGCCGGCGGGCGCCGAGGCGGCCGAGCCGGCGAACTGAGACTTAGCGCCCCTCGCGCCTCGCCATAAACGCCAGCCGCTCGAACAGATGCACGTCCTGCTCGTTCTTGAGCAATGCGCCGTGCAGCGGCGGGATCAGCTTCTTCGGGTCGCGCTCGCGCAGCAGCTCGGGGCCGATGTCCTCGACCATCAGCAGCTTGAGCCAGTCGAGCAGTTCCGACGTTGACGGCTTCTTCTTCATGCCGGGCACGTCGCGGATATCGTAGAAGAGCTTCAGCGCCTCCGCCACCAGCCGCGGCTTGATGCCGGGGAAGTGCACCTCGATGATCGCGCGCATGGTGTCGGCGTCGGGGAAGCGGATGAAATGGAAGAAGCAGCGGCGCAGGAATGCGTCCGGCAACTCCTTCTCGTTGTTCGAGGTGATGACCACGATCGGGCGGCGGCGCGCCTTCACCGTCTCGCCGGTCTCGTAGACGAAGAACTCCATGCGGTCGAGCTCCTGCAACAGGTCGTTGGGGAACTCGATGTCGGCCTTGTCGATCTCGTCGATCAGCAGCACCGGGCGTTCGTCGGCGGCGAAGGCGTCCCACAATTTGCCGCGCTTGATGTAGTTGCGGATATCCTTGACGCGTTCGTCGCCGAGCTGGCTGTCGCGCAGGCGCGACACCGCGTCGTATTCGTACAGGCCCTGTTGCGCCTTGGTGGTGGACTTGACGTGCCACTCGATCAGCGCCGCGCCGACGCTCTTGGCGACTTCCAGCGCCAGCACGGTCTTGCCGGTGCCGGGCTCGCCTTTGACCAGCAAAGGCCGTTCCAGAGTGATGGCGGCGTTGACGGCGATTTTCAGATCGTCGGTCGCGACATAGGCGCTGGTGCCTTCGAAACGCATTGCAAACTCAACCTTTCACGGGACATTGCCGCCCTTCATAGCGCAGAACGCGCGGGGCGACACGCCCCTTGTCGTGCAATGCTGCGTTGAAAAGAGGATGGTCAGGCGCCGCGCACGGCAGCTTCGATGAGGTTTTCGAGCGCGGTGACGCAGGCGCGGTCGTTGAACAGCTTGTGCTTGTTCTCCGCCAGCCGGCGGCGCAGCGCTTGGCGCTCCTCCGGCTGCCGCGCCAGCCGCACGGCAAGCGCCACGTAGTCGTCGATGGTGGCGGCGACCGTGTCGCCCATGCCCATCATCTCCAGAATGGCGGCGCTGTGGCGGCCGCGCATATAGGGCCCCGGCGTGGTCACGATCGGCAGGTCGTTGGGCAGGCTCTCCATCGCGGAGTTGCAACCCGACCAGCCGATGCTGTCGAGGAACACGTCGCACAGGCCCATGGCGGCGACGAACTGCGCCTGGCCGAGGCGGCCGTGGAAGATGCAATGGTCGGCCGCGTTCAGGTCGCGCGCGGCGAAGGCGCGCGCTAGCCTGTCCTGGAAAATTTCGTTGACCAGCGGGCCGCCCTGGTGGCGCAGGAACACGAACTGCACGTTGCCGGCTTCTGCCGCGATGCGCGCGAAAACATCGTCATATTGCGGCAGATATTTGTAGACCGACTGGCCGCACCAATAGGCGGTGGCGTCGGCGCGCAGGCCGAGCTCCGCGCGCGTCATGACGATCTGGCTGGCGCGCGGCGGCTCGTAATGGAACGACAGGTTCGGCAGCCGCACCAGCTTCTCGGTGTAGAGCGCCTCTGCGCCGGGCGGCTCCATCAGGTCGCTGGACAGGAAATAGTCGAGCGTCGGCAGGCCGCTCGTTTCCGGATGGCCCCAGGAGTTCATCTGCACCGGCGCCAGCCGCTGCGCGGCGAGCTGCAGCGAGGTATTGTCCATCAGCAGGCCGGGATAGATCAGCACGTGCGGCGCGTCGGCGAGAATCTCGCGCCGCCAGCCCGGAACGTCGAGTGCGCGGTTGACGAAGCGCGCGCACATCTTCTCCGCCAGCGCGGTCTCCTCGTCGCGTTTGACGACGAGGTGGTAGCCGTAGAGCTTGAAGCGCCGCCGGTCGAGCTGGCTGAGCCAGCCCTTGATCGGAATTTTCCAGTTGGAATGCCGGTTGAAGAAGGCGCTGACGATGCCGACGCGGATCGGCTCGCCGGGGGCGGGGGGCGGCGGCAGCGGCGCCTGCTCGAACTGCCGCGCCACGATGCGGTGGATCATCGCGCCGTAGCGGCTTTGCAGGTCGCGGTCGTCGCCGCCCTGATAGGCGAGCAGGAACGGCTGGCGCACGGCGATCGCCTTCATCAAGTCGCCTTGCAGGCGGCCGGCCTCGGCGTCGGCGCTCAGCGCGGCGAGCTTCTGCGCGTAGGCGGCGCGCCGGCCCGCGACCTCGCTCTCCGCGCGATAGACGATCGGTAATTCGCCGAAGCAGCCGGCGAAGGCCGCGTCGGCATAGCCGGGCTTGAGCGCCAGCGCCCGCTCGAAGTCCGCGCCCGCCTCGTCGTTGCGGTTGAGCTCGATGAGCAGCCGGCCGCGCTGGCAATAGAGCTCGGGGTCGTTCGGGTTGGCGGCGAGCCCTTGCGCGAAGCTCGCCAGCGCCTCGTCGTAGCGGCCGAGCACGCCGAGCAGGCGGCTGCGATTGGTGCGTGCCTCGGTGAAATTCGGATCGATCGCGAGCGCTCGCTCGAAGGCGGCGAGCGCCTCCTCGCTGCGGTCGAGCATTTCCAGGGCGCCGCCGCGGTTGTTGTGCGCCTTGGCGTAGTTCGGGCGCAGCGCCAGCGCGCGGTCGAAGGCCTTGAGCGCCTCGTCGAGGCGGCCGAGCGCGCGCAGCGAGGTGCCGCGGTTATAGTGCGCTTCGACGTAGTCCGGCTTGATGGCGATTGCCTTGCGGCAACTTTCCAGCGCCTCCTCGTCGCGCCCGAGCGTGGCGAGCACGGCGGCGCGGTTGTTGTGCGCCTCGGCGAATCTGGACTTGAGCTTGATGGCCTTGTCGAAGCTGTCGAGCGCCTCCTCGCGCCGGCCCATGGCGTCAAGGATCATGCCGTGGTTGACCAGGATCTGCGGGGAGGGCTGGCGCGTGCCCATGGCGGCGGCGACCAGGCGCAGCGCCTCCGCCGTTTGGCCGCGCGCGAGCTTGATCATGCCCAGCATCTGCAACGCGTCGTAATGGTCGGGCCGCACCGCCAGAATCTGGGCGTAGAGCGACTCGGCCTCCGCCAGCCGACCCTGCTCGTGCAGGGCCAGGGCCTGCGCCAGCACCTGCGGCAGGTTGAAGGCGGCGGTCTTCGACAGTGGCGTTGGCGGCATTCCGGCGCGGTCCCCCTTGCCATGAGGGGTAAAAAAGCCCCGCTGAGTCGTCCAGACCCTCCCCGCCGGATGAAGTCCCTCGCACAACCGTGATGGCGGAGTGATGCGCTGTTGAACGGCCGCGGACCGTATATGCGCTATGGCAGGTGCCACGAACCCCGGGAGGTCCCGAATGCCCCGTCTGCTGCTCGGTCTGATCTTGGCGCTGGCTGCCGCCGGGCTGGCCGCGGCGCAAAATGCGCCGACCCAGAAGGCCGTCTTCGCCGGCGGTTGCTTCTGGTGCACGGAATCCGATTTCGACGAGGTGCCGGGCGTGCTCTCGACCACCTCGGGCTACATCGGGGGGAAGACCGCCAATCCGACCTATAGCCAGATTTCGGCCGGCGGCACCGGCCATGCGGAGGCGGTCGAGGTCGTCTACGATCCGGCAAAAGTTTCCTATCAGCAGTTGCTCGACTACTACTGGCGGACCGTCGATCCGCTCGCCAAGGACGCGCAGTTCTGCGACCGCGGCGATCAGTACCGCACGGCCATCTTCACCTTCGGCGAAGAACAGATGCGCCTGGCGCAGGCCTCGAAGAAGAAGATCGAGGCCCAACTGAAGCAGAAAGTATTCACCGAGATCGCGGCGGCCGGCACGTTCTACCCGGCCGAGGACTATCACCAGGACTTCTATCAAAAGAACCCGGTCAAATATAAATTCTACCGATGGAATTGCGGCCGCGATCAGCGGCTGGAGCAATTGTGGGGCGCACGCAAGGGAGACAGCTGATGATGGATCGGCGGGCCCTGTTGACGGCCGGCGTGGCGTTCGCCGCGCTCACCGTAACCCGAAACTTCGGCGAGGCAGCAACCATGACGACGGCGCAGGACATCGACTACCAGAAGCTGAGCGACGCCGATTGGCGCAAGCGCCTGACGCCGGAGCAGTACGGCGTGCTGCGCAAGCACGGCACCGAGCGCGCCGGCACCAGCCCGCTCAACCGCGAGAAGCGCCAGGGCACCTTTGTCTGCGCCGGCTGCGATAACCGTCTGTTTGCGTCGGAGACCAAGTTCGAGAGCGGCACCGGCTGGCCGAGCTTCTACGAGCCGCTGCCGGACGCGATCGGCACCAAGCAGGACCGCTCCTTCTTCATGACACGCACCGAGGTGCATTGCCGGCGCTGCCTCGGCCATCTCGGCCACGTTTTCGACGACGGCCCGGCGCCCACCGGCCTGCGCTACTGCATGAACGGCGTGGCCATGAAGTTTCAGCCGGCGGGGGCGCAGGCCTCTTAAGACACCCCCGGCAAAATCTGCCGCTGGCGGCAGAAACGGACCCTTGCGGCGGCCCCCAGCGGACCGCCGCTTTCGTTTAAGATATTGAAATTACATATATAAATTAGTGGCACGCCGATTGCGAAGCAGCCGTCGCGGGATTTTGCGCGCCGCTTCGGCGCGGTTGCGACAGTGGAGAAAAGTCATGGGCATTTTTGGCGCCTTGAGCACCGCGGTGTCGGGCATGCGCGCGCAGTCTTATGCGCTCGAGAACGTGTCGGGCAACATCGCCAACTCGCAGACGACGGCGTTCAAGCGCATCGACACCAGCTTCGAGGACATGATCCCCGACAGCGCGCCGAGCCGCCAGCTGGCCGGCAACGTGTCCGCCGAGTCGCGCTCGACCAACACGGTGCAGGGCGACATCCAGAGCGCCTCGGTCTCGACCTTCATGGCGATCAACGGGCAGGGCTTCTTCGTGGTGCAGAAGCCCGAAACCTTCGTCGACAACCGGCCGTCGTTCAGCGGCGTCGACTTGTACAGCCGCCGCGGCGACTTTCAGGTCGACCAGAACGGCTATCTCGTCAACGGCGCCGGCTATTACCTGATGGGCATCCCGATCGACGCCACCACCGGCAACTTGTCCGGCAGCGTCCCAGAAGTCCTGCAATTCCAGAACGGTTTCCTGCCGGCGCAGCCGACCACGACCATCGATTATCGCGCCAACCTCTCGAGCTATCCGAAGACGTTCGACCACAACGCCGCGGTGCCTGGCTCCGAACTGCTCAACCCGGCGAACTTCTCCGCCAATCCGGTCGCTGGCGCGCCGGCGAACGCCAAGATTATCGGCAGCGGCGCCACCTTGTCGGCTGACGCGGCCGCGGCTGTGACCGGATCGGCGTCGCTGGTCGCCCTGAGCTCGGTCGGCGGCAATTTGGTGATCAACGGCACTTCCATCGCCATCGGCGCCGGCGCCAACGCGGCGGCTGTCGAGGCCGCGATCGACGCTCAGACCGGCACCACCGGCGTCTCAGCCGCCATCGACGGTTCCAACCGTCTCGTGCTCACCAGCGCCAACGCCGAAACAAACATCGTCATTGGCGGCACCAGCACGCTCGCGGTCCTTACCGAACTCGGCCTGTCGGCCGGCACCACCAATGCCACCAACCTGCTGACGCAGGGTGCGGCGGCGGCCAGTCAGACGCTCACCTTCAAGATCGGCGCCAACCCGACTTTGACGCTCACCTTCGGCACCGGCGTCGGCGAGATCACCACCTTGGCCGAGTTGAACACCGCGCTCAGCGGCATTGTCGGCGGCACGGCCTCGGCCGACCCGGCGAACGGCAACGTCACGGTCACGTCTGCGACCTCGACCGATACTATCATCGTCGGCGGCGACGCGACCAAACTCAACTTCGGTATCAATACTTCGACCGCGCTGCCGTCCAATGGAACGGTAGTCGCCAACGACGTCTCGACTTTCGTCAACGAAACGATCTCGGGCGGCGCCATCACCGCCTATGACGTCTCCGGCGCCGCGGTGAATATCCAGCTGCGCTGGGGCAAGGTCGACTCCGCCACGCTCGGGTCCGGCCATACCGACAGCTGGAACCTGTTTTACCAGACCAGTGCGACCGCCACCGGCACGCAGGCCGCCTGGGTCAACGCCGGCGTGACCTACACCTTCGGCGCCAACGGCCAGCTCAACCCGACGGTCGCCTCCGTTACATTGACCAACGTGACTGTGAACGGCGTGTCGCTCGGCGACGTGCAGGTCAACCACAATGCCGGCGGGATCACCCAGTTCGCCGATTCGAACGGCACCGCGCAGGTGAACATGCTGCAGCAGAACGGCTATCCGGCCGGCCAGCTGCAGTCGGTGGCGGTGAGCGACAAAGGCCGCATCGTCGGCACCTATTCGAACGGCCGGTCGGTCGATCTCGCCGAGATAACCTTGGCGAATTTTACCGGCGCCAACTTCCTCAAGCGTGTCGACGGCGGCGCCTTCGAGGCGACGGCGGAATCCGGCGCGGCCACCTACAATCCCGGGGGCAAGATCACAGGCTCCGCGCTGGAAGGCTCCAACACCGATATCGCGGACGAGTTCACCAAGCTGATCGTCACGCAGCAGGCCTATTCGGCCAATACGCGCGTGATCAGCACCACCAATACCATGGTTCAGGATCTCCTGAACATGCTGCGGTAGGCGGATTTGCACGGCGTAGCGGGCGATAACGGGAACGGCGGCCGGCCATGAGTCTGACCCAGGCGCTTTCGGCGGCGATTTCCGGGCTGAAGGTCAATCAGCAGGCCTTGTCGCTTGTGGCGGCCAACGTCGCCAATGCCGACACGCCCGGTTACGTCCGCAAGACCGTCAACCAGGTCGCCACGTCGGGCAACGGCACCGGCATCGGCGTGCGCATCAGCGAGATCCAGCGCGAGCTGGATCAATATGTGCAGCGCCAGCTCCGCACCGAGAGCGCAGGCGCCTCCTACGCCACCCAGCGCGCGCAGTTCTATCAACGCCTGCAGGACGTCTACGGCACGCCCGGCTCCAACAATGCGCTGGAGACGGTCTACAACAATTTCTCCACGGCCCTGCAGTCGCTCTCGACCAGCCCGGACGACCCGGCGGCGCGCTCGTCGGTGATCAGCACGGCGCAACTGGTCGCCCAGCAGCTCAATCAAATGAGCGACCGCATCCAGAACCTGCGCGGCGACGCTGAGCTCGGCATTGCCGATGCGGTGTCGCGGGCGAACCACGCGATGCAGCAGATCGCGCTGCTCAATCAGAAGGTCGCCGCCTCAAGCGTCAACGACAGCGCCACGGCGACTTTGCTCGACCAGCGCGACGCCTATATCGACCAGCTCTCGCAACTGATGGACATCAATGTCGTCAGCAGCGACAACGCCCAGGTCGCGGTATTCACCAATTCCGGAGTGCAGCTTGTCGGCTCGCAAGCCGCGCAATTGCAATTCGACCTGCAAGGCACGATGACGGCGGCCTCGGCGTGGAGCGCCGATCCGTCGGTGCGCACCGTCGGCACCCTCGCGCTGGTGGCGGCGAACGGCAGTGCCGTCGACCTGATCCAATCGAAAGCGATCCGCTCGGGCGAAATCGCGGCCTTCCTGCAGATGCGCGATGAGGACCTGGTCCAGGCACAGACGCAGCTCGACGCCATAGCGGCCGCCATGGCGACCGCACTGTCCAACAAGACCACCGCCGGAGGGACGGTTTCGTCGCCGCCGCAGCAGGGGTTTGACGTCGACATCGGCGGCCTGTCGGACGGCAACACCATCACGATCAACTACACGGATTCGCTGACCAGCACGGCGCGCGCCATCACTTTCATGCGCGTGGACGATCCGGGCGCGCTGCCGCTGTCGGACGCCGCCACCACGCTCGCAGGCGACCGGGTCGTCGGCATCGATTTCTCCGGCGGCACGGCCTCGGTCGTGGTGCAGATCAACGCCGCCATCGCCGCGACCGGCATGGTGGCCTCCAATCCGGCCGGCACGACTTTGCGCGTGCTCGACGACGGCGCCGGCAATATCGTCAACGTCGACGCGCTGTCCGTCACCAAGACCGCGACCACGCTGGCAGGCGGTTCGGCCGAGCTGCCGTTCTTCACCGACGGCAACCAGGCCTATACCGGCGCTTTCGGTGCACTCGGCTCGCAGAGCATCGGCTTTGCCAGCCGTATCTCGGTGAACACCGCGCTCGCCGGCGATCCGTCGAAGCTGGTCGCCTTTTCGGGCAGCACCGCGTCGGGTGACAGCACGCGGCCCGATTTCATCCTGCGGCAGCTCACCACCGGCGTGATGCAGTTCGCGCCCGATACCGGCATAGGCACGGCATCGTCGCCCTTCTCCGGCTCGATCACGACGTTCCTGCGCCAAGTGATCAGCCGACAGGGCGAGGCCGCGGATTCGGCCAACAATCTCAAGCAGGGCCAGGACGTGGTGCTCAACGCCTTGCAGCAGCGATTCAACGACAGCGCCAGCGTCAATGTCGACCAGGAGATGGCCAATCTCTTGACCCTGCAGAATTCCTACGCCGCCAACGCGCGCATCCTCTCGGCGGTGAACGAAATGCTGAAAACCCTGATGCAGATGTGAGGACGGCATGAGCGTCTCGGGGATCGGAGCCCAGTCGGGCCTCGCCATCAAGCAACTGGTGGCCATGCGCGCGCAGTTCAATGATCTGCAGCGCCAGCTCAGCACCGGGCAGAAGTCGGCGACCTATGCCGGGCTCGGCCTCGACCGCGGGCTGACCGTGAGCCTGAACGCCCAGCTCTCCGCGCTCGAGGGCTATGACGACACCATCGACAATGTGACGTCGCGTATCAGCCTGATGAACACCGCGCTCAACCGCATGACCGGCATCGGCAGCGCCGTGAAGGCGGTGATGATCCAGGCCAACACCACGGGCAACAGTGCCGGCGCGATCACGGCGCAGGCTACGGCGCAGACTTCGATCGAAGAGTTGCTTGGGCTGCTCAACGCGCAGGCCGGGGACCGTTATCTGTTCTCGGGCCGCACGACCGACAGGCCGGCGGTGGAGACGCTTTCCCATATCCTCGACGGCGACGGCGCCCGCGCCGGCCTCAAGCAACTCGTGGACGAACGCGCGCAGGCCGACCTTGGCGCCAGCGGACTTGGGCGCCTGACGGTCGCCAACGGCGGAACGTCGGTGAGCCTGACCGAGGACGCCGGCGTGTTCGGAATGAAGCTCGCCTCGGCCAACTCAACGCTGTCGAATGCGACCTTGACCGGCCCATCCGGTGCGCCGGCGACGATGTCGGTGAACTTCACCGGCCTGCCGGCAGCGGGCGAAGCCATTACCGTGCGCTTTACTCTGCCCGACGGCACCAGCGAGAACCTGACGCTGACCGCGACCACGAATTCGCCGGCCGGCGTCAACGAGTTCACCATCGGGGCGACGGCGACGGCAACTGCGACCAATTTCCAGGCGGCGCTCACCGGCGGTCTCGGCACGCTCGCCGCCACCGCGCTGACCGCCGCCTCCGCGGTCAAGGCCTCGGAGGAGTTTTTCGCCGGCGACACCGCCACGCCGCCCCAGCGCGTCAGCGGCCCGCCCTTCAACTCCGCCACCGCTATGACCGCCGGCACCGCGGCCAATACGGTGATCTGGTACACCGGCGAAACCGGCAGCGACCCGGCCCGCGGCACCGCGACGGCGCGTATCGACCAGTCGCTCGGCGTTTCCTACGGCGCACGCGCCAACGAGGACGGCATTCGTGCGCTGGTGCAGAATATCGCGACTTTGGCGACGGTGACGGTGTCACCGACCGATCCGAACGGCGCCGCGCTCAGCCGATCGCTCAACAGCCGGCTTGCGACCAACATCAACAACGCCGGCGGCCAATCCGTGACCGACATTCAGGCCGACCTCGCCAGCGCGCAAGGCTCGCTGGCCGCCGCCAAGACGCGGCATCAACAGACTGGGGCGACCCTGGGCGAATTTCTGGAATCGATCGCCGGCGTGTCGGACGAGGAAGTCGCCTCCAAGATCCTGTCCTTGCAGACGCGCATGCAGGCCTCGATGCAGACCACGGCTATGCTGTTCCAGACCAGTCTCGTGAACTATCTCTGACGATCGCGACGCGCATAAAGAAACCGCGGCCCTCGGGGCCGCGGTTTTTCATTTGAGGTCCAGCGAGGTCAGGCGCGGCTGCGCAGGCCGGCGGCGATCTCGCGGTTGATATTGATCAGCGAATGCAGATTTTCCGGTTTCGGGCTCGCCAGCACCGTCAGCGTGTGCTTGAGCACGAACAGGCCGATATTGGCCACGTTCTGCCGCACGTTGGCGGGTAGCGGATTCTCCGGGCTGGTCGCCGAGGTGACGAAGATCGACCAGAGCTTGCGGTTATAGAGCAGCGCCGCCTCGAGCTCGGTGTCCTTGCGCTCTTCCCAGCCGTCGCGCACGTTCTGCAGCCTGGCGGCTGCCGTCAGAAGCAGATCGGCTTCCAGCTCACGCGGACTTGCGCTCTTTTTGGCGATTGCGCCGTAAGCCTTCGCCCCCTGTTGCATGATCCAGCAACTCCTTCTCGTAAGCGATTAAGGTCTTGGCGCTCTTGAGCGCCTTGTACATTTCGCCGGCTAGGATGTGATTGCTTACGTCCACGACATGCGCCCAGGCGCTGGGCGCGGCCTGCACCAGGTCGCGCATGAGCGCGAAATAGGTCTCGTGGTGCATAGCCGGATCGTGCGAGGTATACATGAGCTGGACGGCCAGGTAGATGCGCTTGGCCGGCGTGTCCGCCTGCTCCGCGGTCATGATGTCTTTTTCGCGCAGGATCGGCGCCTGCCCCTCGATGAGCAGCCGCGTGCGCTGGTCGCCATTGGTGACAAGGCAGTCGCCGAGGATGAAGCGTTCGCCCGGCTTGAGTTCGACCTTGAGGCCCATGCGCTCGTTCTCCTTGCAGCCCGTCTTGGTAGCCCGGCAAGCTTAAGGATCGGTTCCCGGGCCGGGACGCCTTTAACCGAACAGCCGCAGGACGTTCTGGTCCGCCTGCGCGGCCAGCGACAGGGCGGTGGTCGACAATTGCTGCCGGGTTTGCAGGGCGAGGAGGTTCGCGCCCTCCTCGTTGCTGTCCGCCAGCGTGAGATTGTCGGCGCCGGTGTTGAGTGTGTTGATCATGGCCTTGGTGAAGTCCTGGCGCACCTGCACCGTCTGCAGGTTCGACGACAGCGCCTGCGACTGCGACCGCAGCGTGACGAGCGCCGCCGTCAGGTCGGCCGAGGCCGCTGTGATGTCGGCGGCGCCGGCCCAGTTGTTGGCAGCGCTCGCAATGCTGAGACCGTTCGCCGTATCCGTCACGCCCGCGATGGTGACCGTGGACGAGCCGGTTTCGTTCAGCGTGATGGTGAGGTTGTTGCCGTTCAGCAGATTGACGCCGTTGATACCTGCGTCGGAGGCGAGTTGGTCGATCTGGTTGAGCAGCGCGGTGAACTGGCTGGAAAGCGTGGCGCGGACCGCCGTGTCCGACGTCTGCTGCGCCTGGCTCACCAAGGATTGCGCCGTCTGCACCAGCTTGGTGATGGACGAAATGCCGTTGTTGGCGGCCTGAATGGTGTTGATGCCGGTCGACATGGTGTCGAGCAGGGCATTGAGGTCGTTGGCCCGCACGCTCAGGCTCTGGGCCGTGAAAAAGTTGATCGGATTGTCGAGCGCGCTGTTGACCCGTTTGCCGGTAGCCAGCCTGGTCTGTGTTTGCGTGATCAGATTCGAGGTCTGCTGCAATTGCAGCAGATTCGAACGCACGCCACCGGAAAGAACGATGTTAGCCATGGCAAACTCCTGCCCGTAATGGGCCATATGCTCCGGCCGATAATGAAATGTTAGGGTTAATGGATGGTTTATTCGGAGCGGATATATACGCTTTATTAGCCATAATCTAAGCGGACAAAAAAACGGCGGCCCGGAGGCCGCCGTTTTCCAACTTTGGTGCCGGACCGGCTTAGCCGAACAGGCGCAGCACGTTCTGGTCGGCCTGCGCGGCGAGAGACAGCGCGGTGGTCGACAGCTGCTGGCGGGTCTGCAAAGCGAGCAAGTTCGCGCCTTCCTGGTTCGAGTCGGCCAGGGTGAGGGCGTCCGAACCGGCCTGCAGGGTGCCAATCATCGACTTGGTGAAGTCCTGACGGATCTGCACGGTCGACAGGTTCGAGCCGAGCGTCTGGGCCTGCGACCGGAGGGTCGACAGGGCGGCCGTGAGCGCGGTGGAGGCGGTCGCGATGTCCGAGGAACCGGCCCAGTTGTTGGCCGCCGCGGCGATCGAGAGGCCGTTGGCGGTGTCGGTCACGCCCGTGATGGTCGTGCTCGAGGTGCCGGCTTCGTTCAACGTGATCGTCAAGTTCTGGCCGTTGAGCAGGTTGGTGCCGTTGAACCCGGCGTCGCCAGCGAGCTGGTCGATCTGGGTGCGGATGGCGCCGAACTGCGTCGACAGACTGGCGCGAATGGCCGTGTCCGACGTCTGCTGGGCCTGCGAGACCAGCGACTGGGCCGACTGGACCAGCTTGGTGATCGCGGTGATACCGTTGTTGGCGGCCTGAATGGTATTGATACCTTTGGACATCGAGTCCAGAAGGTTGTTCAGGTCGCTGGCGCGGTTATCGAGGCCCTGCGCGGTGAAGAAGTTGTTGGCGTTGTCGAGAGCGGAGTTGACGCGCTTGCCGGTCGCAAGCTTCGTCTGGGTCGAGGAGATCAGCGTCGCCGTCTGCTGCAACTGCAGCAGGTTCGAACGTACGCCTGCCGAGAGAGTGATGTCAGCCATCTTACGCTACCTTTCTGGTCACTGTGCCGTACTGGCAGATACATGTATCGATCCATCGGATCGCGGCTTTCTTCTCACGGCGCCATGAAATGGCCCGTAAAAGAACGTGGTTAACGAGTTCTCACCTGCCGCGGAAACTTCCTAATCTCGGATGTTGTTCTCGAATGCCGTCGGCGCCGCGTTGCAGGGATGAAGGCGACGATCGCGGGCGCGGCGCGCGGGGGCGCGTTATCATTTCGGTAACGAACACCCTTCTTTAACTGCCGCGCCTTATGATCCCGGTGCACTCAGGTAACGAGTCATGCTCAGCGTCGCCGCTTTAAGCCCAACAATGTCCGACTGGATCGCGCCGACCATGTCGGCGATCCAGGCCAGCAAGAAGTCGGGCGGCATGCTCGGCGCGCTGGAGGCTGCCAGTAAAGGCGGCAGCCAGTCATTCCTCGATGCCGCAAACTCGTTTGCGCTGATTGCGCAGAGCGGCGTCTCCAGCAGCACCAGCTTCTATACCCAGCTCGCCGCGCAGGCCCAGCAGGAGCGCGAGGAGAAAGTGCTCGCCAAAGTGTTCAAGGAGCTCGAGCAATCGCACAACATGGTCAAGGAGAAGAACGTGCTCGACCCGGTGATCTATTTTGCTGACGGGTCGACGCTCGACACCAACAGCAACATCATGACGATGGTGTCGGGCAAGCAATACGATACGGTGACCGGCGCCGAATATTTCGACCCGGCCTTCATCGTTCAGATGGACAACGGTTCTTTCCTGAATACCCAGACCAATGTGCTGACCATGCCGGACGGCACCCAGATCGACACCGTGACCGGCCTGAAAGTGTCCGAATTGCTCCCGGACGAGTCCTGAGCGCGCTAGGCGCGCCGGTCGATCCCTGATGAAGTCTAAAGGCTGCGGCTGAGCGCCAGCGGCTGGCTGGCTTTGGCGGCCGGCGCATTGGCGCGGCCGGTCGCGCCGTAGGTCGAGGGCGCGCGCTTGCGCGCCAGTTCGCCAGACACGCCCCGGATGATGCCTTCCGACACCGCGTGCGCCGTCGCCAGCACCGTCAGGTTGGTCTTGAGCAGCGCCTGGAACGCCTCCTGACGCTTGCGCAGCGCGTCGAGCGCCTGCGGCGGCACTTTGGCGAGCACGTGCTTGGAGCCTTTCAGCCTTTCGCTTTCGAGCGCGAAGCGGCCGGCGAGTTCGCCTTTGGCATCTTCCAGTTCGAGCGCATGGCGCAGATGGCCGGCGCGCACCCGCGCGGTCTCTTCCTCCACCGTCTCGACCAGGCGGTCCATGATGGTATTGAGGTTGGCGATCGCCTTTTCGGCTTCGCCGGCGCTGAGCGCGGCCATCAGCGCATCTCCTGCTGGGCGATCAGCGCGCTGTAGACGCTGTCGGCGATGCCGATGCCGCCCGACTTGGCGAAGGACCGCGCGTATTCGTCGGTCAGCATCGAACGCCAGACGCCGGTGGCGCCCTTTCCGCCGAGCGGGCCTTCGCCCCCGACGTCGGTGAACATCTGCTGGAACATCGAATTGAGGAACACGGCCTCGAAGTTTTCCGCTGTCTCCTTGGCCTTCGCCTTGTTGGCGACGCTGAGCTTGGAGGCGACCGCCGCCTTGGCGTTCATGAGGTCGGACGGGGTGAGCCCGGGCGCGGGGAGGGCGAAGCGGTCCATCACATCACCTCGATATCGGCTTGGATCGCGCCGGCGGCCTTGATCGCCTGCAGGATGGCGATCAGGTCGCGCGGGCCGATGCCGAGCGAGTTGAGCCCGTCGACGAGCTGTTGCAGCGACACGCCGTCTTTCACGACCGCGAGCTTCTTGCCGTCCTCCTGCACGCCAATGCGCGTGCGGTTGACGACTTGCGTCGTGCCCGTGCGCGAGAACGGCGTCGGCTGGCTCACCTGCGGCGTCTCGGTGATGGTGACGGTGAGGTTGCCCTGCGCCACCGCGACCATGGACACGCGCACGTCGCGGCCCATCACGATGATGCCCGAGCGCTCGTCGATGACGATCTTGGCGGACAGGTCCGGCTCGACCTGAAGCTGCTCGACCTCGGTCAGGAGCTTGATGACGTTGCCGCGGTACTGCTGCGGCACCGTGATCCCGACGGTGCCGGGATCGAGCGATTCCGCGGTCGGCACGCCGATATAGTCGTTGATGGCGGCGGCAATGCGCTTGGCGGTGGTGAAGTCGGGATTGCGCAGCGCCATGCGCAGCTGGCTCTGGCGATTGAGGTTGAACTCGATCTCGCGCTCGATCAGCGCGCCGTTGGCGATGCGGCCGACGGTCGGCACGCCGCGCACGATCTTGGCGGCCTCGCCTTCGGCCTGGAAGCCGCCGATCGCGACCGAGCCCTGGCCGACCGCATAGACGTTGCCGTCGGCGCCGAGCAGCGGCGTGACCAGCAGCGTGCCGCCTTGCAGGCTCTTGGCGTCGCCGAGCGCCGAAACGGTGACGTCGATGCGCGTGCCCTGGGTGGCGAAGGGGGGCAGGTTGGCGGTGACCATCACGGCGGCGACGTTACCGGTGCGCAAAGTCTGGCCGCGGATATTGACGCCGAGGCGCTCGAGCATCGCCTGCAGCGACTGCCGGGTGAACGGGATGTTGGTGAGGGTGTCGCCCGAGCCGTTGAGGCCGACGACCAGGCCGTAGCCGATAAGCTGGTTCTGGCGCACGCCTTCGATATTGGCGAGGTCCTTGATGCGCGAGGTCGCCCCGGCGCTAACCGGGACGCACATGACCAGAAACACCGCCCAGCAGGCGGCCCGCAATGTCCTCGTCATCACTGCTCCCCAATGTGACGTATGACCGGCCATGAAGAATGCGAACGTCGTGCCAAGCCGGTCTGAAAGGGCAACCTTTTGATATTTCATCTGAAATTAGCAGCGCGGGGCAGGGCGCGGCGGCTCTTCACCCGGCAGCAACAGCCGCCACCCGGTAATTTTTGCCCAGCATTTACCGCGGGTTAACCATAAGCCGGCAGGGTGGAACCCACGGGGGACCGACCATTTCCGGGCTGGGGATCTGACCGATGCGGATTTACGGACCGAACGGGACTGCGCTGGCCGCGACGCCCGCGCCCGCCCGCCGCGCGACGGGCGGCAGCTTCAGCGTCAGCGAACAGGAGACGCCGCGCCAGTCGGCGGCGGCCGGCTCGCTGCGGGCGATCTCCACCCTCGACGCGCTGATCGCCTTGCAGGGCGTGGAAGACCCGACCGAGCGCCGCAAGCGGGCGGTGGCCAAGGGCCGTAACGCCCTGGACGTGCTGGACAAGCTCAAGCTCGGGTTGCTCGATGGCGGGCTCGACCAGTCCACGCTCGCCCGGCTCAAGGTGGCGGCCGAAGGCCTGACCGACGAATCGGGCGACGCCGGCCTCGACCGCGTCATGGGCGAAATCGACCTGCGCGTCGCGGTCGAACTGGCCAAAGCCGGCGTCCGCTAGCGCGAAAGCGCGCCGGTTGGGTTCCTTCGGCCTGCCCAAGTCATTGGACCGTCACACAAATCTGGCTATTCCCGGCGCGCTACGTCGTTGTTGTCCGGCGTCCGGCGCGCGTATATAAGCCTCCCGCATCGTGGGAGGGTGCTTCTTCGACAACAACGATAAGAAGACAGGGAGTGGGTGGGATGTTGGCCAAGACCAAAAGCTACCGGCCGTCCGATAAGGAGCCGTTCATGAACGAGCGCCAGCGCGAATATTTTCGCGCCAAGCTGCTCGCATGGCGGGAAGATATTCTGAAAGAGGCCAAGGAGACGCTGCAGCACCTGCAGGAGGAGAACCAGAACCATCCCGATCTCGCCGACCGGGCCTCCTCGGAAACCGACCGCGCCATCGAGCTGCGCGCGCGCGACCGCCAGCGCAAGCTGATCGCCAAGATCGACGAGGCGCTCGCCCGCATCGACGACGGCACCTACGGCTATTGCGAGGAAACCGGCGAGCCGATCTCGCTGCGCCGCCTGGAAGCGCGGCCCATCGCCACCTTGTCGGTGGAGGCGCAGGAGCGCCACGAGCGAAGAGAGCGCGTCTACCGCGACGACTGAGAGCGTAACGTTATGCGTACATAACGATTAGTTATGGCCGGGCATTGTCCCGGCCATTTTTCTGCTGCGCGGTGATGGTCTGACTTCGCGACCAGATTGCGCAGCGGCGGCTTTCATATATCTTTCTAGCATCGGCAAATTGTTCTGACCGCAGCATCCAGGCCCGCGAACAAATTTTCGTTCGTTGCGCGCGGATCGACAATGATGAAAAAGTTTCTGGTTCCGATCGTGTCGGTTGCCGGGATTTTTCTCGCGCCGCAGATCGCTGTCGCGATCGATGCACAAGTTTCATTGGGTGCGCCGCCTGCGTTCTACACGGACGCGGTCGCCGGTACTGTTCCGTTGCCGGCTTCGTTGCCTGCTGCTGCACGCAATCACATCCTCAACAGCATTCCGCCGAAGTGCGGCGCGCCGCCCAACAACGGGCATGTCAGCGGGCTGGTGCTCTACACCGATATTCACGAGAAGGGCAAAGTGGGGATTCCCGCCGGCGACGTCGCGGTGCAAATCGTGACGGTGAACGGCAAGCGATGGAAATATAATCCGGCAAACGAACGGTGCGATATCGTCGAACCTTTCACGACGGAAATTCTCGAATACTTCGACAATGTGCCGGGCGGGCCATCGCGCGATCATCATATCACCGTCGAGTGCCTGAAATCGCGCTACGACGTCAAAGTATCAGTCGAGACCGCGATCCTGCCGTTGCCGCCGGGCTCGCGTCCGATTCCCGGATGGAGCGCCGGATTTCCGTTCACGACCGCGGCTCAGCGGGCGGCCATTCGCGCGCAGATCAAGGCGAACACCACGGCGAAGTGGGGTTATCGCTATGCATACGACGGCTGTCACACGCCGCCGATGACGCCGTCGCGGACCAAGCACTATTTACGATACCGATTGGACTATCCGGGCGGTCCGTCCGGCGCGATCGTCCAGACCGGCAACTGATGATCCGGATGCCAGGAGCCAACCGAGCGACGATGCCACAATGACCATCCGAACAGCGACGTATCTCCTCCCGGTTCTCGCGCTCGCCGTTTTGCCGGGCTGCTGGGAAAAGACCGATACCGGAGCGGATCTGCTCGACGGTGGCGTGAAAGTCCTGTCTTCCGTCGGCGTCAATATGTACGGCCGCGAGATCATTGTTGAATCACTGGCCGTTACGGACGATGCGGGCGGCACGAAAAACAAGGTTCAGATCATCGCTGACGGCGCCGTGATCGCGGTTGAATCGTCGAGCGCGCCGGCCACGCCGTCAATCCGAGGCGGCGACATTGACTACGGCGGGCATGTGGTGTCGGTGACGGCGACGCCGAACCGCTTCCTGGTCGACGGCGCACCGGTAGACCTGCCGGTCAATGGCTTGCTCGCCGTGGCGAACGGAAAGCCGGCCCGAATATTCTGAAAAGAACACGGCCTCCGGCAGGGGAGCCGCCGGAGGCCGCGTCGTTGACGCCGTTTACGCTCGCGAGACGCAACACGGCGCGGGAGCTCGTTTGAGGCGTTAGACTTTCTCGCCTCGGGTCAAAGCTGCTCTGTTCATTCCCACGTAAGCGGGAATCCAGCGCAGGGTCCCCGCTTGCGCAGGTACGAACGGAGTAAGTGGTGAGCCACTACGAACAGACATGGGTTAGAACGGCAGGATCACGTCGAGCACCTGCTGGCCGTAGCGCGGCTGCTGCACGTCGGTGATCTGGCCGCGGCCGCCATAGGCGATGCGCGCCTGGGCGATCTTGGTCGACTCGATGGTGTTGTCGCTCTCGATGTCCTCCGGCCGCACGATGCCGGCCACGATCAGCTCGCGGATTTCGAAGTTGACGCGGATTTCCTGCCGGCCCTCGATCACCAGGTTGCCGTTCGGCAGCACCTGCGTCACCACGCCGGCGACGTTGGTCAGCAGCGCCTCCTGGCGGTTGACCGAACCCTTGCCTTCCGACGAGCCGGTCGAATCCGCTGTGAAGATCTTGGTCGGCACGGCGGTGTTCAGGATCGGCACCTTGCTCTTGCCGAAGAAGTTGTCGATGCCGGAGTCTTCCGCCGCGGTGCGGCTGCGCTTGGTCTCGTTGTCGATGATGGCCTTGTCGGTGATGTTGACCTTCACCGTGAGGATGTCGCCGACCTGGTGCGCGCGCTGGTCCTTGAAGAAGGCGCGCGAGCCGTTCCGCCACAGCGAGTTGGGATTGTAGGAGGCGGGCTGCGCCGCCGGCATCGGCATCTGCACCGGCTTGTAGCCCGGCCGCGTCGTCGGGTTGTCGACCGTCGACAAAGGCGGCGCCTGGCCGATGTTCTTGATCCGGTCGAAGGCCGCGCAGCCGCTCAGCAGCGAGCCGGCGAGAACGGACAGAAGGATAGGACGCATCACGATATTGGCTTTCATCGACGTCGCTTTCACAAAAGGCGCACGCGCGCGCTGTCGGTTGGGTCGCTTTCTCATTTGCACGTCATCGGTCGCATGCCGGTTCATGTTTATTCGGACTGGCCCCGGCCGGCGGCGGCGAGCCGCGCCGGCGCCGACGCGATGACCACGTGGCCGGGCCCGACCACGACGCCATGCACGGTGCGCTTGGATTGCTCGTTGAGCACCGAGATGGTGTCGCCCTCGGCGCCGGCTTCCAGCGCCTTGCCGCGCACCGTGAGCGTGATGCCCGGCACCTCGAAGATCATGGTCACGGCCTGGTTGCGCGCCACCAATTCGGGCTTCATCAGTTCGGCGCTGCGCAGCGGGCGGCCCGGCTGCAAGGGGCCGCGGGCGGCGAGCCCGATGGCCTGGCTGCGGTCGGTGACGAGGTCGCGGCCGGCGGTGGCGCGCGGACGCCGGTCGACCACGACGTCGGCTTCCTTCAGCACACCGCCGCGCTCGATCGGGCGCACGAGGCTCACCACTTCCATGGTCGCCGTAGCGCGGCCGGCCAGCCGATAGGTGCCGCGGTTGCTCGCGCTCGTCGGAATCTCGATGGTGGCGTCGAAGCGGCCGCTGCGCGGCTCGTAAGTGATGTGGCCGACGCGCAACGCGCCGGTCGCGCTCGGGTCCACGTGCATGGCGCGCATCTCGCGCTCGAACGTCACCTCGATGTCGGCGGCGGGGCCAAGCGCATATTGCGCCGACAGCGCCTGTGCGATCGCTTCCTCGACCTCTTCGGAGGGGATGCTGCGCGCCGCGCGCGTCACCGTCACTTCGCTCAAGCCGGCGGTGTCGAGCCCGATCAGGGAATGCGCGCGCACGGCTTCCGCCACGGCTTCGGCGGAGACCGAGCCGGTATAGCCGAGATCGGGCGCGCGGAAGATCGCCACCTTGGCGACGATACCGGCGTGGTCGATCAGGTCGCCGATGCGCACCACGTCGCTGGTGACGGTGGCGGAGGCTTTCAGCACCGGCCGCTCTTGCGCAGTGGCGGCGCCGGCGAAGAGGAGGGCGAAGGCGGCGAGGAGGATGCGGATCATGGTTCTCACCTCAGCGCATCATGTTGGAGGTGGACGACAGCATCTGGTCGGCCGCGGTGATCACCTTGGCGTTCATCTCGTAGGCGCGTTGCGCGGCGATCAGGTCCGAGATCTCGCTCACCGCCTCGACATTGGCCTGCTCGAGATAGCCCTGCTGCAGGTTGCCGAAGCCGTCGGTCTGCGGCGTGCCGTTCTGCGGCTGGCCGGAGGCGGGCGTCTCCAGATAGAGGTTGTCGCCCATGCTCTGCAGGCCGGCTTTGTTGATGAACAGCGAGAGCTCGATCTGGCCGACCTGGTTTGCCACGTTCGAGCCCGGCTGCGTGATCGACACCTGGCCCTGCGAATTGATCGACACCGAGGTCGCGTTCGGCGGAATGGTGATGCCGGGTTGCAGCACGTTGCCCTGCACGGTGACCAGGCGCCCTTGCGCGTCGAGTTCGAACGAGCCGTCGCGCGTGTAGGCGGTGCGGCCGTCCGGCAGCTGGATCTTGAAGAAACCTTCGCCGCGGATGGCGAGGTCGTAGTTCTTGCCGCTCTGCAAGAGCGAGCCCTGCGTCATCAGGCGCGGCGTGGCGACGGTCTTGACGCCGGAGCCGAGCTCGATGCCGGCGGGCAGGATGTTGCCCTGCGACGAGGTCTGCGTGCCGGCGCGGTTGACGTGCTCGTAAAGCAGGTCCTGGAATTCGGCGCGCTGGCGCTTGTAGCCGGTCGTGCGCATGTTGGCGATGTTGTTGGAGATGACCTGGACGTTGAGTTCCTGGGCCATCATTCCGGTCGCCGCGGTGTGAAGTGCGCGCATAAGCTGAATCTCCCTCGCTCAGTTCGGCACTTCGGCGAGCTTCTCGATCGCCGTGCGGTTCAAGTCGGCCTGCTGCGTCAGCAGGGTCGCTACCTGGGTGTAAGCGCGGGTGACCTCGATCATGCGCGCCATCTCCACGACCGAGCGCACGTTCGACTTCTCCACCGCGCCCTGGACGATGCGTGTATCGGTGTCGGGCTGCAGGGTGACGCCCTCCGGTACGTTGAAGGTGCCGGCGCCGTCCTTCCGCAACTGGCTCGGCTTGTCGAAGGCGACCATGCGCAACTTGCCGCGCTGCGCGTCGATCGCGGCGCTGCCCTCGCGCACGCTGATGGTGCCGTCCGGGCTGATGGTCACGTCGCGATCCTTCGGCTGCAATGTGATCGGCCCTGACTCGCCGAGCACCTGGTAGCCTTCGTTCGTCACCAGTTCGCCGCTGCTGTTGATCTGCAGCGCGCCGTTGCGGGTGTAGCGCTCGCCCTGCGGCGTCTGCACCGCCAGGTAGCCTTTGCCGTCGAGCGCGATGTCGAGCGGGTTGCCGGTGCGCTCGATCGGGCCCTGGGAGAGGTCGATCCAGGTGGCCCGGTCGCGCACGAAGCTGACGCGCCGGTCGCCGCCCGACACGTTGGCAGCGCGCGCGTTCGGCCCGACATATTCCTCGAACAGCGACCCGGCGCTCTTGAAGCCGGTGGTGTTCAGGTTGGCGATATTGTTGGCGACCACGTCCAGCTCGCGCCTGAGCGCGACCTGGCGTGACAGTCCGACCAGAAGCGCATTCTGCATCGGTAGCTCCCCTTGATCGTCCGGCAGGCCGGCCCTCCCGAGGCCAGTCGCCGGCACGTTCCGCCACACCACAGCTCTCCCAAGCCGGTGCGGCTGCTAGGGACTGTGCAGCCGCCGTGCCAGAAACGAAAATCTAATTAAATCAATGGCTTATCGTAAAATACCGTTTGATTTGAGCCGGCAAAAAGCGCCTTTCGGCAAGGCTACCCGGCAAAAGTTTCCCGGTTGGGGTTCCCCGGAAAGCATCTGTTAACCATGGCCACCTACCTTCGCCGTGGGGGGCGCGAAGCCTGGACATCCACGGCGATGGCTTGTGGCGCGGCGTTTCGCGCGGACCCGCCCGACATGTGTGAATTGGGGACTGCATGGCAGCCAAGGCGAAGAAGGTGGACGCTCAGAAGGACGAGCCGGAAGGCGAGGGCGAGCAGGCGCCGGCAAAGACCAAGAAGCTTTCCCTCAAGATGATGATCATCGCAGCCACCGGCGTCCTTGTGCTCGGTGGCGGCGGCGGCGGCGCTTACCTTTTCTTCGGCCGTTCCGCCGATAAGCCGAAGGAGGCGGTCGCCAAGCCCGCGACCTTCGTCGACCTGCCCGACGTGCTGGTGAACCTGTCCAACGCCGGCAGCGATCGCACGCAATATCTCAAGGTGAAGGTCGTGCTCGAGCTGCCCGATGCGGCGCTGGTGCAGCAGATCCAGCCGCTGATGCCGCGGGTAATGGACGCCTTCCAAACCTACCTGCGCGAGCTGCGCCCGACCGACCTCGACGGCTCGGCCGGTCTCTACCGCCTTAAGGAAGAGCTGACGCGACGGGTGAACGCCGTGGTCGCGCCCAACCGCATCACCGCCGTTCTGTTCAAGGAGATCGTCGTCCAGTGAGCATGATCCCGAAATCATGCTCCCGTTAAGACGGCCGTAGAAGATGGCGAACAAAGACCAAATCGATCAGGACGCGCTTGCCGCCGAATGGGGTCTGGCGCTGGAAGCGGAATCGGGTGCCCCCGCCGGGGCCGAGGCCGGGCCCTCAACCGGCGTCGATGAGGCTGCCGCGCAATGGGCCGCAATGGTCGACGACGGCGGCGGCGCGCAGTCGGCCAAGGGCGGCGCCGAGCGCATCCTCAATCAGGAAGAAATCGACAGTCTGCTCGGTTTCAGCCTCGCCGACGTCACGCTCAACGACAATTCCGGCATCCGCGCCATCATCGACTCGGCGATGGTGTCCTACGAGCGCCTGCCGATGCTGGAAATCGTCTTCGACCGCCTGGTGCGGTTGATGACGACCTCTTTGCGCAACTTCACCTCCGACAACGTCGAAGTCTCGCTCGATCGCATCACCTCGGTGCGCTTCGGCGATTACCTTAATTCGATCCCGCTGCCGGCGATCCTCGCCGTGTTCAAGGCCGAGGAGTGGGACAATTTCGGTCTCGCCACCGTCAATTCCAGCCTGATCTATTCGATCATCGACGTGCTGCTCGGCGGCCGCCGCGGCCAGAGCACGGTGCGCGTCGAGGGCCGCCCCTACACCACGATCGAGACCAACCTGGTCAAGCGCATGATCGAGGTGGTGCTGGCCGACGCCGAGCTCGCCTTCAAGCCGCTGTCGCCGGTCAAGTTCAACATCGACCGGCTGGAGACCAACCCGCGCTTCGCCGCCATTTCGCGTCCCGCCAATGCCGCGATCCTGGTGCGCCTGCGCATCGACATGGAAGACCGCGGCGGCAGCATCGAATTGCTGCTGCCTTACGCGACGATCGAGCCGATTCGCGCCACGCTTCTCCAGATGTTCATGGGCGAGAAGTTCGGCCGCGACCCGATCTGGGAAGGGCACCTCGCCACGGAGATCGGCCAGGCGCAGATCGGCGTCGATGCCGTGCTGTACGAAGCGCGGCTGCCGCTGCGGCGGATGATGAGCCTCGAAGTCGGCGACACCTTGATGCTCGAGCTCAAGCCCGACGCCATGGTGACCGTGCGCTGCGGCGACGTCGCTCTCACCGAAGGGCGGATGGGCAAGGTCGGCGACCGCGTCGCTGTGCGCGTCGGCAAGCCGTTGCGCAAGCCGCGCACCACCTTCGCCATGTTCGAGAAGGCCGACGAGGCCAACAACCGCATGGAGGCTCAGTGATCATGAATTACGGTTTTTTGATCGAGAGCATGGTCTCGGTGCTGCTGCTGCTGACCATCCTCTATTGTGTCCGTCTCAACCGGCAGATCCGGCTTCTGAAGGCCGATGAGCAATCGCTGCGCGCGACCATCTCCGAACTGGTCACCGCCACCGACATCGCCGAGCGCGCCATCGCCGGCCTGAAATCGACCATGCGCGACGGCGAACAGGTCCTGACCGACCGCCTGCAGCGCAGCGAGCAGCTGTCCGCCGACATCGAGCGCCAGCTCGCGGCGGGCGAAGAGCTTTATATGCGCCTGTCGCGCATCGCCGGCGCTGGCCGCCCGCCCGAGCCCGCGCCCGACGCCAAGTCGGTCGCGGCGGCGGCGCAAGCCTTCGCCGAGCGCGCGCGCGTGCGGCTTAACGGCATCGCGGCATGACGATCACGTTGCGCGACATCAGGCTGATCCCGATCGTGCTGCTCGCGATCGGCAGCCTGTTCGCGCTCAAGGTGTCGGGTCTGGTGTTCGACGGCGGCTATACGCTGGGCGAGCGGCTGCAAGGCCGCGACAAGACCGACATGAAGGTGATCGACCCGGAGACCATTCCGGAGTTTCCCAAGATCGTCTTTGCCGACCGGGCCGCGCCGCAGGCCCCGCCCGCGCCGAAGTCCTGGGCGCAGGAGATGTTCAACTTCAACAGCGACCGCGACGTCACCGGCTCGGTTCCCAGCGCCGGCGCCGACGACAAGAACGCCGCCGACAAGCTCAAGGTGAGCGACAAGCCGCCGGCCCCGCCCAAGCTCGAGGTCGCCGGCGCGAGCATTCCGCTGGAGCAGGGCCGCATCAATTCGCCCGGCGAGCGCGCCATTCTCGAGCGCCTGCAGGACCGCCGCCAGGAGCTGGAAACGCGCAGCCGCGAGCTGGAGATGCGCGAGAGCCTGATCAAGGCGGCCGAGCAACGCCTGGAGGCCAAGGTTTCCGAGTTGAAGGAAATGGAGTCGCGCGCCAACAGCGCGGCCGGGGCACGCGACAAGGCGGAGGCGGCGCGCTTAAAGAGCATCGTGCAGATGTACGAGAACATGAAGCCGAAAGAAGCTGCCCGCATCTTCGACCGGCTCGATATGAAGATACTGGTCGAGGTTTCGACCCAGATGAATGCGCGGCGGATGTCGGAAATCCTGGCGCAAATGTCGCCGGAGGCGGCCGAAAAGCTGACCGTCGAGCTGGCCGGCAAGGCGGGCGCGCAGGCCAAGGCGACCGGCGTCGACCAGTTGCCGAAGATCGAAGGCAAGCCGACGAACTGAGCCCCTTCTTGAGCGCCGTCTTAAGCCGATCCGGCGACTCTGATCGCCACGGTTAACGCGGCGTTAAACGCGCCCTTTTAGGCTCTCGCGACCGGCATGGTGCGCCGGCTGGAACGGCGTCATGACGGCATTGCTTACCGACCTGTCGCAAGCGCGTTTGCGCGCGGCCGCGCCTGTGTGGCGCAGGCTGGCCGCGGCCTTTGCGTTCGCGCTCGCCGCGCTCGCCGGCGGGGTCGCGAGAGCCGACGATCCGGTCAAGGGCGAGGTCAAGGTTTTCACCGACGGCGGCTATGCGCGCATGGTCTTCCGCATGGCGGAAGAAGTCGGCGCCACGGTCAGCGTCTCCGGCGCGATCATGGTGATCGCCTTCAAGAAGCCGGTGAGCATCTCGGTCGATACCTTGAGCGCCGGCGCGCGCGACTACATCAGCGCGGCGCGCCGCGATCCAGACGGCACCGCCATCCGCATCGCGCTCGTTCGCCCGAATATAAAGGTCAGCACCATTCCGGCGGCCGAGCGGCTCTATGTCGACATGCTGCCGTCGACCTGGACCGGCGTCATGCCGGGCTTGCCGCAGGAGGTCGTCGACGAGCTCGCGGCCCGCGCGCGCCAGGCCGAGAAGCAGTTGCACAAGCAGCAACTCACCGCCAAGGTGAAGCAGCCGCCGCTGGTGCGCGTGCGCGTCGCGCGGCAGCCGACCTTCACGCGCTACGTCTTCGAGATGCCGGAGGGCGCCAACGCCATCCCCGAGCGCGAGGACGGGCGCTTCAAGCTCAATTTCGATCAGCAGATCAGATGGGACCTGGCCGACGCGAAAGCGACGCTGCCGCCGCATCTGGAGTCGATCGACGGTGAGATCGACTACGACATGTCGGCGGTCACCTTCGTGTACAAGGGCACGCCTGAACTGCGCACCTTCCGCGAGGACCGCAGCATCGTCGTCGACGTGATCGGCGAACCCGCCAGGCCGAAGACGGCGATGGAGGAGGGCAAGCCTGACGCCCAACCCGCTGCCAAGCCGCCCGCGCTCGCGCTCGCCATCGCGCCGCCGGAGACGGTGCCGGCAAAGGACGCCGCCGGTCCTGCCGGCGCGCCCGCCAATATGCCCGCGCTGAAAGACGCCGCTGCGCCGCCGCCGTCGCCCGCGCCGCAGCCGCCGGCC
>JALHRB010000019.1 GCA_022841665.1 Pseudolabrys sp. | reverse complement strand
CGCCGCACCCGCGGCGACGCAGCAACAGGCCGCGCCCGCCGCCGCGCCGCCGCCAACGAAGCCGCGCGACGCCCGCGAGTTCATCCGGCGCGACAATACGCAACCGCAGCGGCAGATGGACGACGTGCGGCGCGACCGCCGCGAAGTCCGCCAGGGCAACCGCACCGTCATCAGCGAAGGCGACCGCACCATCGTGCGCCAGAACAATCGCATGATCATCCGGCACAACGAGACGCAGCGCTTTGCCGTCGGCGCGCGCAACGTGCGCGTCGACCGCCGCGGCAGCGAGACTTTCACGGTCATCGCGCGCCCGAACGGCATCAGCATCGTCACCGTCACCGGCGCCGACGGGCGGCTGATCCGGCGCGCGCGCCGCGACGCGCGCGGCCGCGAGGTCGTCATCATCGACAACCGGCGGCGCGGGCCCAGCGCCGGGATATTCGTGGACCTGCCGCCGCCGCGCATCCGCATTCCGCGCGAGCGCTACATCGTCGACGCGCGGCGGGCGAGCGCGGCGGATATCTTCGCCGCGTTCATCGCGCCGCCGGTCGATACGATCGAGCGCCGCTACACGCTCGAGCAAGTGCGCTACAGCGATCCGCTGCGCGAGCGCATGCCGCGGGTCGATCTCGACGTCAATTTCGAAACCGGCTCGTGGCAGCTCACCCCCGGCCAGATGGACCAACTCGCCAATATCGCGCAAGGGCTCAGCCGCGCCATCGAGCGCAATCCGCGCGAGGTGTTCCTGATCGAGGGCCATACCGATGCGGTCGGCGCCGTCGAGGACAACCTGTCGCTGTCGGACCGGCGTGCGGAAGCGGTCGCGGTGGCGCTGACGGAAGAATTCCAGGTGCCGGCCGAGAACCTGGTCACGCAAGGGTACGGCGAGGAATTCCTCAAGGAGCCGACCGACGGCCCATCTGCCGTCAACCGCCGCGTGGCGGTGCGCCGCATCACGCCGCTAATGGCGCAGGCCGAACGCTGACGGACGCGCCCGTCAAAATACGGCAGCGCACGGAGCCTCGCGGACCCGTGCGCTGCCAAGGCGCGCAGGCCAACGAAGCCCGCGTCTTATTTCCTGTCGGCCGCGACGGCCGCTTCGGCGCCCGCCGTCTTCAAGCCGCGGGTGTCAGGCAACAGGTTTCAACACGACGTGGGATGGGACTTGCGGACAGGCGTACGCGGGCTTGTCTTACCGGCGCGGGAGCGGACATAGTGCGGCCCTCTTTTGACAAGGCCTCACCCCATGCCCGCCAAGACCGCGCCGCAACTCTGGGATTTCTGGATCGACCGCGGCGGCACTTTCACCGACGTGGTGGCACGGCGGCCGGACGGCACGCTGCAGGCGCACAAGCTCTTGTCCGAGAACCCGGAGGCCTATGCCGACGCCGCGGTGCAGGGCATCCGCGACCTCCTCGGGCTGAAGGCGGGCGAGCCCATCCCGGCGGGCCGCGTCAATGCCGTGAAGATGGGCACGACGGTCGCCACCAACGCGCTGCTGGAACGCAAGGGCGACCGCACGCTCTTACTGATCACCAAAGGTTTCCGCGACGCGCTCAAGATCGGCTACCAGGCGCGGCCGAAGATCTTTGCGCGTCACATCGTCAAACCGGACATGCTGTACGAACGCGTGGCGGAAGTGGACGAGCGCGTGCGCGCCGACGGCACGGTGGAGAAGGAGCCGGAGCTTGCCGCCGTGCGCGCCGATCTCGAAGCGGCCAGGCGCGACGGCATCGACGCGGTGGCGATCGTGTTCATGCACGCCTACCGCTTCCCCGAGCACGAGAAGCGCGTGGCGGCGATCGCGCGCGCGATGGGCTTTGCGCAAGTGTCGGTGAGCCACGAGGTCTCGCCGCTAATCAAGCTGGTCGGGCGCGGCGACACCACGGTGGTGGATGCCTATCTGTCGCCGATCCTGCGGCGCTATGTGGCGACGGTGGCGAGGGAGATGCAGAGCGGTGGTGCTCCCTCTCCCCGCGTGCGGGGAGAGGGTCGGGGTGAGGGGGCGCTTCCAAGCGCTCAGACTCGCGATGAAGCCCCCTCACCCGGCTCGATCAGCTCCGCCGATCTCGCCACCCTCTCCCCGCACGCGGGGAGAGGGAAAATCCGCCTGATGTTCATGATGTCCTCGGGCGGGCTGACGGCGGCCGAGCTGTTCCAGGGCAAGGACGCCATCCTGTCGGGACCCGCCGGCGGCGTGGTCGGCATGGCGGAAACCGGGCGACAGGCCGGCTTCGACCGGCTCATCGGCTTCGACATGGGCGGCACATCGACCGACGTGTCGCACTTCGACGGCGAATACGAGCGCGCCTTCGAGACCGAGGTCGCCGGCGTGCGCATGCGCGCGCCGATGATGCTGATCCACACGGTGGCGGCCGGCGGCGGCTCGATCCTGCATTTCGACGGCGCGCGCTTCCGCGTGGGACCGGACTCGGCGGGCGCCAATCCGGGGCCGGCCTGCTACCGGCGCGGCGGCCCGCTGACGGTCACCGACGCCAATGTGATGGCCGGCAAGCTGATCCCCGATTTCTTCCCGAAGATCTTCGGCCCGGCGCAAAACGAGCCGCTCGACCTCGGCACGGTGCGGCACGACTTCAACAACCTCGCGCAGAAAGTGAACCTGAAGCAAAGCCGCGCGATGACCGGCGAGGAGATCGCCGACGGCTTCATCAAGATCGCGGTCGAGAACATGGCGAACGCGATCAAGAAGATTTCCGTGCAGCGCGGCTACGACGTGACGCGCTACGCACTCAACTGCTTCGGCGGCGCCGGCGGGCAGCATGCCTGCCTGGTCGCCGACGCGCTCGGCATGACGCGCGTACTCATCCACCCGTTCTCGTCGCTGCTGTCGGCCTACGGCATGGGGCTGGCCGACATCCGGGCGACAAGAGAACAGGCGATCGAGCTGCCCTACGGCGCCAAGGCGGCGCAGGAGATCGCGCGCACCGGCAAGCGGCTCGGCCGCGAGGCCAAAACCGAGGTCGCCGGCCAGGGCGTGGCGGCCGGCAAGATCGAGGTCTTCGTGCGCGCGCACATTCGTTATGCCGGCACCGACACCGCGCTGGTGGTGGACGCGGGCGCCCTGCCCGCCATGCAGCGCGCCTTCGAGAAGGCGCACAAGGCGCGTTTCGGCTTCATCGACCGTTCCAAGCAGCTCGTGGTCGAGGCGGTGTCGGTCGAGGCGGTCGGCGGCGGCGCGAAGTTCAACGAGCGCGCGGTCAAGCGCACGCGCGCGGCGCTGCCGAAGCCGGCACGGCGCACCAAATTCTTTTCGCAAGGCGCGTGGCATGCCGCGAACGTCTATACGCGCGAGCAGCTCAGGCCCGGCGCCAAGGTCAAGGGCGCCGCCATCATCGTCGAGCCGCACCAGACCGTGGTGATCGAGCCCGGCTGGCAGGCCGAATTGACCGCCAAGAACCACCTCGTGCTCACGCGCGCCAAGAAGCTCAAGCGCACGCACGCGATCGGCACCCATGCCGACCCGGTGATGCTGGAGGTGTTCAACAATCTCTTCATGTCGATCGCCGAGCAGATGGGCGTGTCGTTGCAGAACACCGCCTATTCGGTGAACATCAAGGAGCGGCTCGACTTCTCCTGCGCGGTGTTCGCGCATGACGGCACGCTGGTGGCGAACGCGCCGCACATGCCGGTGCATCTCGGCTCCATGGACCGCTCGGTGGAGACGGTCATCCGCGACAACAAGGGCAGGATCAAGCCGGGCGACGTCTACGTCATCAACGCGCCCTACAACGGCGGCACGCATCTGCCCGACATCACCGTCTGCACGCCGGTGTTCGAGACCCCCACCCTACCCTCCCCCGCAAGCGGGGGAGGGAAAGGGAGGGGGCAAATCCTGTTCTGGGTGGCCTCGCGCGGGCACCATGCCGACGTCGGCGGCATTTCGCCCGGCTCGATGTCGCCCAACGCCGTCACCATCGAGCAGGAAGGCGTGCTGTTCGACAATTTCAAGCTGGTGGACCGCGGCCGCTTCCGCGAGAAGGAGCTTTACGCCGCGCTCACCGGCGCGAAGTACCCGGCGCGCAATCCCGTGCAGAACGTCAACGACATGAAGGCGCAGATCGCGGCCAACGAGAAGGGCGTCGCCGAGCTGCGCAAGATGGTGAAGCAGTTCACGCTGCCGGTGGTGAAGGCCTACATGAAGCACGTGCAGGACAACGCCGCCGAAAGCGTGCGGCGCGTGCTCGACCGGCTGCACGACTCGGAGTTCGCCTACGAGATGGACCAGGGCACCGTCATCAAGGTGAAGATCACGGTCGACAAGAAGAAGCGCGAGGCGACGGTGGACTTCACCGGCACGAGCCCGCAGCAGCCGACCAACTTCAACGCGCCGGAGCCGGTGGCGCGCGCGGCCGTGCTCTACGTGTTCCGCGTGATGGTGGACGACGACATCCCGATGAACGCCGGCTGCCTGCGGCCGATCAGGATCGTCATCCCGAAGAAGACCATGCTGACGCCGGAATATCCGGCCGCGGTGGTGGCCGGCAACGTCGAGGTGTCGCAGGCGGTGACCAACTGCCTGTTCGGCGCGCTCGGCGCGCTCGCCGCCGCGCAGGGCACCATGAACAACCTCAACTTCGGCAACGCCAAATACCAGTACTACGAGACGATCTGCTCGGGCTCGCCGGCCGGACCGGGCTTTCCCGGCACCGACGCCGTCCACACCCACATGACCAACACGCGGCTGACCGATCCGGAAGTGCTTGAGTTCCGCTATCCCGTGGTGCTGGAGGACTTCCACATCCGCAAAGGTTCGGGCGGCAAGGGCCGATGGAACGCCGGCGACGGCATCCGCCGCACCATCCGCTTCCTGGAGAAGATGGAGTGCACCATCCTGTCCGGGCACCGCCGCGTGCGGCCCTTCGGGCTGGACGGCGGCGAGGCCGGCCAGGTCGGCGAGAACTGGGCGCGCCGCAAGGACGGCCGCATGGAACGGCTCAAGGGCTGCGACGAGACGACCATCGACGGCGGCGAGGCGGTGATCATCCAGAGCCCGACGGCGGGGGGATGCGGGCGCAAGCCTGGCTAATTGAAGTCAATTGCCGACCGTTAAGGATCGTGCCGCCGGACGCTTGCTTTTGCCGGGCCGGGTGCGAGGCTTGACGCCATGCGCACCCCGATTCTAACCGCGCTCGTTCTCATCGCCCTCGCCGCGCCGGCTTTGGCCGACGCCTATCCGCTGTCCGGGCGCTGGGGGCAGAGCACCAGCGGCGAGAAGGGGCCGATCGACTGCGGCAAGCTGCGCGTCATCGGCTTCAACGGCAGCACGCGCACCGACAGCAAAGGCGGCGTGCCGGCCTATCGCAACAAATCGGTGACGAATGACGGGCCGTCGCGCTGGCGCGTGGTCGACACGTTCACCACCGGGCAGATCAGCAACGGCCATACGACCTACACGCTGCGCCGCATCGACGACGACCATGTCGAGATGGTGCAGCAGCCCGGCGGCACGGTGAAGCTGCGAAGGTGCAAGTAAGTTATCGCTGCCATGCCCCGCGAAAGCGGGGCATCCAGTAAACACCAACATGGCTGCGACTGGATCGCCCGCTTGCGCGGGCGATGACGGCTGCGGTCAATTCCGCGCGATGATCTCGCGCTCGCCGCGGTGCACGGGCGTCGTCTCGGTGAGCTTGCCGGGCGCGCGGCGCATCAGCATCGACGGCCGGCGCTTCTTGAGCGCGCTGCGGCGGCGGCGGCGGGGACGCGGGCGGGCGACGCGCACTTGGCCCAGGCGGGCGAAAGCGTCACGCGTGCCTTCTTCTTCCTCGACCAGCAGCGGCAGCCCGAGCACGGCACCCCAGCTGCGCCAATCGGCCATGGCGTCGTCGGCATCCGCGGTGACGGACAGCGGTAGCGCGAGGCCCGGATCCTTGTGCGCAAGAACGATGGAAACGCCGCCCTCCTCGGCTTTCATGCGCAGGGCAATGCCCGCGAAGGCCGACAGCGGCATATTGAGCGCCATGCGCATGCCGCCGACGCAACGGCGCAGCACCACGCGCTCGCGATGAAGCTCGATCTCTCGCTCCCGCCCGTCCGCCGCGGCATCGCTCGCCGCATAACGCACCGGCAGGGCGAACGGGTCGAGCCGCAGCCCGCGGCTCGACCCGGCGGGGCATCCGCCACTTCGCATCTGACGCCTCAAACTCTCCCGCGCCAGGCTTATGTGCCCGGTCGCAAGGCCGATCATGGCAGAAAGGCGTCGGAAACCGCTTAAAGGACGGGGTTAACCGGGAGTAGCCGCGCGGGCTTTGTCGTGCATGATTGACGCGGCGTTGCGAAGCATGATTGACGAGGTGTTGCCGCGGCCTGCTCAATTTGTCCGAATGGCCGGTTGAACGGCGCTGACGCAGCGCCATCTGAGTGGAAACGAAAGCCCCCGCATGCTCGCCCCCGCCGCGTCCCTGTTCGACCAGACCGCCCTCACCGACCGCGCCGAGCGCCTGGTGAAGGCCGCGCTTGCGGCCGGCGCCGACGCCGCCGACGCGGTGGCGGTGCGCTCGCTGTCGCTGTCGCTCGAACTGCGCGACGGCAACGTGGAGGAATCCGAAAGCGCCGAGGGCGACGATCTCGGCCTGCGCGTGCTGGTCGGCCGCCGCCAGGCCGTGGTCTCGACCAACGACGTGGCCAATGCCGGCGCCGAGCTCGCGCAGCGCGCGGTGGCGATGGCCAAGGCCGCGCCGGAAGACAAATATGCCGGGCTCGCGGACGCGAGCCTGCTCGCGCACAGTTTTCCCGACCTCGATCTGATCGACCGCGCCTTGCCGACGGTGGCACAGCTGGAGCAGCGGGCACGGGCTGCCGAGGAGGCGGGCCTCGCGGTTGCCGGCGTCGCCAAGTCGGGCGGCGCCTCCGCCTCGGCCGGCATCGGCGGCATGGTCCTGGTGACCTCGACCGGTTTCCGCGGCGCCTACCTCGGCTCCAGCCACGGCCTGTCGATGACGGCGATCGCCGGGCAAGGCACCGGCATGGAGCGCGACTACGATTACTCGAGCGTGCGGCACGCGGCCGACCTCGACAGCCCGGAAAAGATCGGCCGCACCGCGGGCGAGCGCGCCATCGCGCGGCTCAACCCGCGCAAGGTGGCGACGCGCAAGGTGCCGGTGGTGTTCGACCCGCGCATCGCCGGCTCGCTGGTGTCGCATCTCGCCAGCGCCGTGAACGGCGCGTCGGTCGCGCGCAAGACCAGCTTCCTGCGCGAGAAGATGGGCCAGAAGATCTTCGCCGACGGCATCCGCATTATCGACGATCCCTTGCGCAAGCGCGGGCTGCGCTCGCATCCCTTCGACGGCGAAGGCGTCGCCGGCAAGACGCTGGCGCTGGTCGAGGACGGCGTGCTGAATTCCTGGATCCTGGACTGCGCCACCGCGCGCGAACTGGGGCTCGCCACCACGGGCCATGCCTCGCGCGGCGTGTCGTCGGTGCCATCGCCGGCGCCAAGCAACCTGCATCTGGAAGCGGGCAAGCTGTCGCCGGACGACCTGATCGCCGACATCAAGGACGGCTTCTACGTCACCGACCTGATCGGCATGGGCGTCAACATGGTGACCGGCGACTACAGCCGCGGCGCCTCCGGCTTCTGGATCGAAAACGGCCAGCGCACCTATGCGGTGAGCGAGGTCACCATCGCCGGGCACTTGTTCGACATCTTCCGCACGTTGACGCCGGCCAACGATCTCGTCTTCCGCTACGGCACCAACGCGCCGACCGTGCGGCTGGAGGGGCTGACCGTTGCCGGCCAATGACGCGCTGCGCGATGCGCTGGAAGCCGTCATGCGCGAGGCGGGCGAGCTCGCGCGCGTCACCTCGCGCCGCCCGTTCAAGCGCTGGACCAAAGGCGACGACGATTCGCCGGTGAGCGAAGGCGACATCGCGGTCAACGACCTCTTGCGCGAGAGGCTGCCAAAGCTGACGCCGGGCGCCGGCTGGCTGTCGGAGGAGACCGAGGACGAGGCCGCTGCGCGCGCGATGCGGCAGGCCTGGATCGTCGACCCGATCGACGGCACGCGCGCCTATATCTCCGGCCGCACCGACTGGACCATCTCGGTGGCGCTGGTGGAGGACGGCCGGCCGGTGCTGGCCGCGCTCTATGCGCCGGTGACGGAGGAGATGTTCCTCGCTGTGCGCGGCAGAGGCGCCACCCTCAACGGCGAGCCGATGCGGCCGAACGCCGGCGAGGACATGACCGGCGCCAAGGTGGCCGGGCCGAAACGCTATTTGGAAAAGCTCGAAAAGATCGCGCCCGCTATTCTACCGCAGCCGAAAGTACATTCCCTCGCTCTGCGCCTGACGCGCGTCGCGCACGGCGCCCTCGACGCCGCATTTTCTTCCGGGGGCAGCCACGACTGGGACCTTGCGGCGGCAGACCTTTTGGTGCACGAAGCCGGCGGCGTGATGACCGATCTTGCCGGCCGGGAACTGCGTTTCAACCGGCCCAAAGTCGTGCACGGCGCGCTCATCGCCGCCGGTCCCGCCCGCCACGGTGCGCTGATCGAGCTGGTACGCGACCGGATGCCGGAATTCGCGTAGAGTTCCTCCGCTACCAGGGCCGTCCGGCCCGCCAGCCATCCGCCGCCGGGGCATCGTCAACAGGATCGAGCATGTCCGAACCCGGAAAACCGCAGCTTCTCCATCTCGTTATCGGCGGCGAGCTCACCGCGCTCGGCGGCACCGAATTCAAGGATCTCGACAAGGTCGACATCGTCGGCGTCTACCCCAACTATGCCAGCGCCTACGTCGCCTGGAAGGCGAAGGCGCAGCAGACCGTCGACAACGCCCATATGCGCTATTTCATCGTCCACCTGCACCGCCTGCTCGACCCCGAGACGGCCGGCGGCTCGACGCGCTAACAGCCAGGTGCCGATGCCATCGCTCAAGCGGATTGTCGCCTCACCCGGCTTCCAGAGCGTCGTGGGAACGCTGGGGGCCGGCTATCTGAAGCTGGTATGGCGCACCAGCCGGGTTATCCTCGACCCGCCGGACATCTACGAGACCATCCGGCCGCCGGTGATCATCGCCGCATGGCATGGCCAGCATTTCATGTTGCCGTTCATCAAGAAGCCCGAGCATCGCGCCAAGGTCCTGATCTCGCGTCATCGCGACGGTGAGATCAATGCGCGCGCGGCCGAGAAGCTCGGCGTCGGCACCATCCGCGGCTCGGGCGCGCATAACGGCGAGTTCACGCGCAAGGGCGGCGCCTCGGCTCTTTCCGAAATGATCCAGGCGCTCGAGGAAGGCTACAACGTGGCGCTGACCGCCGACGTGCCGAAGGTCGCGCGCGTCTGCGGCCTGGGCGTGATCAAGCTCGCGCAATATTCCGGCCGCCCGATCTATCCAGTGGCGGTCGCCACCAGCCGCTATATCGAACTCGACAGCTGGGACCGCAGCGTCGTCAACCTGCCATTTAGCCGGCTGGCGATGGTGACCGACAAGCCGATCCTCGTGCCGCGCGAGGCCGACGCCGACACGCTCGAAGCCGCGCGCAAGCAAGTCGAGGACGAACTCAACCGGCTGACCAAACACGCCTACGCGCTCGCAGCAGGCAAAGGGAGCGGCGCGCCGTGAGCGATCGTCTGCCGGTTGCGTTGCAGGCCTACCGGCTGTTCTCCGCCGCCGCCATGCCGTTCACGCCGCTCTTGCTGGCGCAGCGCCTGCGCCGCGGCAAGGAGCACCGGCTGCGCGTCGGCGAGCGGCGCGGCGAGAGCCGCATGGAGCGGCCGGCGGGGCCGCTGGTCTGGCTGCACGGCGCCAGCGTCGGCGAACTGATGAGCGTGCTGCCGCTGATCGAGCGCATCAGCGCGCGCGAGGTGAACATGCTGGTCACCTCCGGCACGGTGACGTCGGGCGGGCTCGCCGAACAGCGCCTGCCGCCGGGCGTGATCCACCAGTTTGTGCCGCTCGACGTGCCGCGCTTCGTGCGCCGATTCCTCGGCCACTGGCAGCCGGACCTTGCGCTGTTCGTGGAATCCGACCTCTGGCCGAACATGGTAATCGAAACCTCGCGCCGCGGCGTGCCGATGGTGCTGGTGAACGGGCGGCTGTCGGAAAACTCATTCCATCGCTGGACGCATCTGCCGGCCGCCATCGTCAATTTGCTCAAGCGCTTCGATTTGTGCATGGCGCGCACGCCGGGCGACGCGGAGCGGCTCGGCGCGCTGGGCGCGCCCAGCATCGTCACGACCGGCAACCTCAAGCTCGATGTGCCGCCGCCGCCCGCCAACGCGCAGCGGCTGCACGAACTGCAAACGGCGGTCGGCCAGCGGCCGGTGATGGCGGGGGCCTCCACCCATGCCGGCGAGGAAGACATGATCGTCGGCGTGCACCGGCGGCTGCGCACGAACTTCCCCGGCCTGCTGACGGTGATCGCGCCGCGCCATCCCGAGCGCGGCTCGGAGATCGCGGTCTACGCGCAGGCCAACGGCCTGAACGTGGCGCTGCGCTCGCGCGGCGAACTGCCCAGGCGCGACACGGATATCTACGTCGCCGACACCGTGGGCGAGCTCGGACTTCTGTACCGGCTGGCGCCGGTCGTGTTCATGGGCGGCTCGCTGGTGCCGCATGGCGGGCAGAACCCGATCGAGCCGGCCAAGCTCGGCGCGGCGATTCTGCACGGGCCGCATGTGTGGAATTTCGCGGAGATCTACGGCGCGCTCGACCAGGCGCACGGCGCCGAAATCATCGGCGACGGCGAGCGGCTGGCGGCGGCCTTTGCCGCCATGCTGGCGCAGCCGGCGCTGCGCAACAGCGTCGCCGCGGCTGCGCGCACGACGGTGGACAGACTGGGCGGCGCGCTCGAGCGTACGCTGCATGCGCTCGACCCCTATCTCATGCAGCTTCAACTGCATCGGCGGACCGAAAATGCGTGACCCGGCCTTCTGGTGGCGCAAGGCGGGGCTCGCATCGAGCCTGCTGGCGCCGCTTGGGGCGGTCTACGGCCTGGTGGCGGCGCAGCGCATGGCGGGGCCCGGCACGCGCGCCGGCGTGCCGGTGATCTGCGTCGGTAATTTCACGCTCGGCGGCGCCGGCAAGACGCCGACCGCGATCGCGCTTGCCGGAATGCTGGCGGCGGCCGGCTTGAAGCCGTTTTGCCTGAGCCGCGGCTATGGCGGCAGCGAGAAGTGGCCGCGCCGCATCAATCCGCAGGCCGACAGCGCCGCGCTGGTGGGCGACGAGGCGCTGCTGCTGGCGCGCGTGGCGCCGACCATCATTGCGCGCGACCGCGTCGTCGGGGCTGGGCTCGCGCGCGCGCAGGGCGCGGACGTCGTCATCATGGACGACGGCTTGCAGAACGGCACACTGGCCAAGAATTTCACGCTTGCGGTGGTGGACGGCCGGCGCGGCATCGGCAACGGCTGCGTGTTTCCGGCGGGGCCGCTGCGCGCGCCGCTCGACGCGCAGCTCGCGCGCTGCGACGCGTTGCTGGTGGTGGGTGACGAGACCGGCGCGCGCGACGTCATCGCCGCGGCGCAGGCGCAGCGATTGCCGGTGTGGCATGGCAAGCTGGTGCCCGACACGGCCGCGATCGGCGACCTGAAGGGGCGCAAGGTGCTCGCTTTCGCCGGCATCGGCGATCCGGAGAAGTTCTTTGCGACCGTGACGGAAGCCGGCTTCGCCATCGCGCAGAAGCGCGCCTTCCCCGACCATCACGTGTTCAGCGCGGAGGAAGCGGCCGCTCTCGTGATGGACGCCGAGCACGAAGCGCTCGCGCTCATCACCACCGAAAAGGATCACGCGCGCATGGCCGGCGACCCCTCGCTCGCCGCGCTCGCGGCCAAGTCGCACGTGCTGCCGGTGCGCATGGAGATAAGAGAGGCGGAAGAATTGCAGAAGGCCGCGATGGCCGCCGTGCGCCGGGCTAGTTAGACATCTGCTCGCGGTAGCGCAGCAGGACCGCCTCGGGCGAGGCATAGGCCTCCTGGCGGTCGACGCTCCAGTACTTCAGCTCCTCGAGCGGGATCGCCACGCCGGTGACCGCGCAGCGCACGAAGGCGCCGGGCTTGAGCACGCGGAAATCGCCGTCGAGGTATTTGACCTCGGCTTCGCCATTCATCGGCGGCGAGCGATCGTAGCGGTTGAGCAAGGCGGTCTCCGGGGCGGTTGCAGAGCCCAACATAATCGCTCGGCGGCGCGAGCGAAACCCTGAAAATGCCGAGGCACCGCGGCTAAAACAGGCTGCCCTGCCCGCCACCGCCCTCGCCGCGCGGATGCGGCTTCGGGCGGGGCGCCGGCGGCGCGGCCGGCTTGCCACCCCCATCGGCCACGGCGGCAACGCGGCCGTCGGCGAATTCGATGTCGAGGCGCATGCCCGAGGCGACGGCCGAGGCGCTGTGCAGCGGCAGTCCGCCGCCGTCGCGCACCAGCGCGAAACCGCGCTTGAGCACCTCGCGATAGGAGAAGGCGGCGAGCAGGCGCTCGGCGCGCTCGAGCCGGGCGCCACGCTGGGCGAGCAGCGTCGCCATGGCGCGGCGGGCGGCATTGCCGCAGGCGGTGACGCGGTCGCGGTGGCGCGCCAGCCGCGCGCGATGCGCCTGCGCATTGGCGACCAGGCTGGTGCGCAAGCGGCGATTCAGGTTCTCGTAGCGTTCGCGCCGGCGCTCGACCGTGGTGCGCAAGAGCTGCGGCGCCAGCCGCGAGGCGACGCGGGAATATTGCGTGTGGTGGATCTGCGCATTGGCGCGCAGCGCGCGCGGCAGGCGTTCGGCCAGCGCGTCGAGCTGCTGGCGCGGCGCGGCCAGGATGTCCTTCGGCAGCGCGCGCGTGAGCAGCGTCAATTCCTTGCGGCGCTGCTCGATGCCGCGCTGCCAGCAGGCGAGCTTGCGCTCGGCCAATTTGGCGATGCGCGCGAGCAATTCGCCGCGCACCGGCACCGCCATCTCGGCCGCCGCCGTCGGCGTCGGCGCGCGCCGATCCGAGGCGAAATCGATGAGCGTGATGTCGGTCTCGTGGCCGACCGCCGAGATGAGCGGGATCATGCTGGCGGCGGCCGCGCGCACCACGATCTCCTCGTTGAACGACCACAGGTCTTCCAGCGAGCCGCCGCCGCGCGCGACGATGATGAGGTCGGGCCGCGGCAGCGGGCCGCGTTCCGGCAGCGCGTTGAAGCCTTCGATGGCGTTGGCGACTTCCGCCGCCGAGGTCTCGCCCTGCACGCGCACCGGCCAGACCAGCACCCGGCGCGGAAAGCGGTCGGCCAGCCGGTGCAAAATGTCGCGGATGACGGCGCCGGTCGGCGAGGTGACGACGCCGATCACGTCGGGCAGGAACGGCAGCAGCTGCTTGCGCGCTTCGTCGAACAGGCCTTCGGCGGCGAGCTTCTTCTTGCGCTCCTCCAGGAGCTTCATGAGCGCGCCGATGCCGGCGGGCTCCAGCGTGTCGATGACGATCTGGTACTTGGACGAGCCGGGGAAGGTGGTCAGCCGGCCGGTGACGATGACGTCGAGGCCCTCCTCCGGTTTCACCCGCATGCGGCCGTAGGTGCCCTTCCAGATCACGCCTTCGAGCACCGCCTTGTCGTCCTTGAGGCGGAAATAGCAGTGGCCGGAGGGCGAGGCGCCCTTGAAGCCCGAAACCTCGCCGCGCACCCGGACGAAACCGTAGGTATCCTCGACCGTGCGCTTGAGCGCCGCCGAAAGCTCGGAAACGGTCCATTCCTGCAAATTGGCGCGCGGGGCGGCTTCGCCTTCCGCGCCGATTCTGGAGCTTGCCATGGCTCGCGTATACGCTCTCGCGGCCGTCCGCGGAATACCGTTTCCCCCTGCAAGCTCTCGTCAACCCTTTTAGCTCATCCTTGGGGCCGAAGGGGCGATGCCATGACCAACCCGCATGAGCGCGAAATCGAGAATGTCAGGATCAGGATCCGCTGTCCGGATTGCCGCACGACCTTCCACGAGCGTCTGAGCCGCGTGGTCCACGGCGACCGCGTGCGCTGCCCGACCTGCCACGAAGAACTGCGCTTCACCGGCATCGGCCACATGCGCGACCACGAGACGATCCAGGATTTCATCCACCACGTGGAAGAGCGCACCGCCCACCCGCATTTCTAGCGGCGGGACCGATCCTGTCGACAGGGGCTTTGGGCCCCTTGTCCCCGCCCTCCCCGCCCGCTAACCGAGAGCGGCAATGGGCGGAAAAGCATGAACATCCTCATCCTCGGTTCCGGCGGCCGCGAGCACGCGTTGGCCTGGAAGATCGCCGCCAGCCCGCTGACGACCAAGCTCTACTGCGCCCCCGGAAATGCCGGCATCGCGCAGGAGGCAGCGTGCGTGGCGCTCGACCTTGCCGACCACGCAGCCGTCATTGCCTTCGCCAAGAACTACGGTATCGACCTGGTCGTGGTCGGGCCGGAGGCGCCGCTCTGCGCCGGCATCGTCGACGACCTGGAGAAAGCCAGCATCAAGGCCTTCGGGCCGGGCAAATGGGCGGCGCGGCTGGAAGGCTCCAAAGGCTTCACCAAGGACCTGTGCAAGGCGAACAACATCCCGACCGCCGCCTACCAGCGCTTCAAGGGCGCCGCCGCGGCCAAGGACTACGTGCGCGCGCAGGGCGCGCCGATCGTGGTGAAGGCGGACGGGCTCGCCGCCGGCAAGGGCGTGGTGGTGGCCGAGACGGTGAAGGAAGCCGAGGACGCCATCGACATGATGTTCGGCGGCGGGCTCGGCATGCCCGCCTGGGAGATCGTAATCGAGGAATGCATGGTCGGCGAGGAAGCCTCGTTCTTCGCGCTGTGCGACGGCGAGACCGCGATCGCGCTCGCCTCGGCGCAGGACCACAAGCGCGTGTTCGACGGCGACAAGGGCCCGAACACCGGCGGCATGGGCGCCTATTCGCCGGCGCCGATCATGACGGCGGAGATGAACAAGCGCGTGATGGACGAGATCATCCATCCCACCGTGCGCGCATTGAAGGCCATGGGCGCGCCCTACAAGGGCGTGCTGTTCGCCGGGCTGATGATCACGGCGAAGGGACCGCAGCTCATCGAATACAATGTGCGCTTCGGCGACCCGGAGACGCAGGTGCTGATGATGCGGCTAATGTCGGACCTGGTGCCGGCGCTTGTCGCCGCGCGCGACGGGCAGCTGAAGAACTTCGACCTGCGCTGGTATGACGACGCGGCGCTCACCGTGGTGATGGCGGCCAAGGGCTATCCCGGCGCTTACCAGAAGGGCACGCCGATCAAAGGGTTAGAGGCGGCGGCGCAGGTGCCGGACGTGCAGGTGTTCCATGCCGGCACCACGGCCGAAGGCGGCAAGATCCTCGCCACCGGCGGGCGCGTGCTCAACGTCTGCGCGCGCGGCAAGACGGTGCGCGCGGCGCAGGCGCGCGCCTATGAGGCGGTCGACAAGATCCGGTGGCCGGGCGGCTTCTGCCGCCGCGACATCGGCTGGCGCGCGATCGAGAGAGAGAAGTAGATTGTTGCGGCTGCTTTCGCTCTCCTGTCGTCCCGGGCGAGCGCAGCGAGACCCGGGACCCATACGCTGTGTACTCTCGATAGGCTTCGGCGTATGGGTCCCCGCCTTCGCGGGGACGACAGAATAGTGCCGGAGTGAGTAATGCACCCTGTCCTGCGCCTGTATGAAGACGTTCTGTCGAGCGCCGAGAATGTCGTGTTCGAACTGCCGCCGCTACCGCGGTTCATATTCGTGGTGCACGGCGCCGCCGTCATCGAGGGCAAGACCATCAATGCGGGCGAAGGCTGGCAGGGCGAAGGCACGGTGACGGTGAAGCCGTCTGTGGCCGGCGTCACCTGCTGGCGCTGGGAATTGGCGCGCGGCGACCAGGGCTCGACCACGGCGAACGCGCCCGGCATGGCGACGCACGAGAAGTTCACGGCGTTCCTGGAAACGCTGCCGAAGGGCGATCTGCTGATGCGCGCCGACAGCGTCGCCTTCCCGCCCGGCGGCTGCGCGTTTATGCACACGCATCAGGGCCCGGGCATCCGCTGCCTGATCGAGGGCGGCATCCGCATCGACACGCACGGGCGCTCGACCTCCTACGGGCCGGGCGGCGCCTGGTACGAGGCCGGACCCGACCCGGTGTTCGCGCAAGCCGCCGACACGGCGAGCCGCTTCATCCGCGTGATGATCCTGCCGCAGGCGCTGCTTGGCAAAAGCTCGATCCAGTATGTCAACGAAGACGACAAGGCCAAGCCGAAGACGCAAGCGTACAAAATCTATGCCGACGCGGCGATCGCGTTCGCGGTGAAGAAGTAGTGTTCTGCCCTCTCCCCGCTTTCTGGGAGAGGTGACGCGGGCGCGTAAGGTGTTGTCATCCCCGCTCAGACATCGGGTCTACCCGATGTCTGCCACTCAAAGTTCACAAGTCGGCTATAGCCGACTTGTGTTGGCGGGGACCCATACGCCGTGCCGTCTCGATAGGCCGCGGCGTATGGGTCCCGGGCCTCGCGCTTGCAGCGCTCGCCCGGGACGACAGCGACTTCATCAGAGTCAACAAAGCCTTTCCGCGCCGCCGCCAATTGCAACGCCGGCGGAGGCATTATTTTGAGACCTCGGCACTACGGTGCGCGCTCAATGAAGGACATTTCATGAGCGACAGCAGCATCGGTATCAAGGCCATCATGGCGAAGACCGGAACAGCGCAAGAGCAACAGCCACCGCGCGAGGCCACGGCCGCCGCCGCGAACGACAATCCGCCGCAGCCGGCCCCGCCGCCGCCGGGCATGGGCAAGCTCGTCGACAAGCTGGCGTAAGGCGCGCTACCCCGCGCCTTCGATCGCCTGCACCATCACCGCGACCGCGACCGCCGGCTGAAGGCCGCTCTCGGACACCAGATTCCGCCAGGTGTAGAAGCTCAGCGCGAGGTGCAGGACCGCGCGTTGCCGGGCGTCGAGCTTTTCGCCGAGCACCTCGTGGTAGGCCGCCATGAACGGCCCGAAGCGCATCTTCGATATCTCCCGGGTGAGCGCGTGACTCTCGGCGTCGCGTAGCACGCAGGCCGCGCGCGTCGCGTTGCGCTCATACCAGCCGTAGATTTCCGTGAGCCCCGTGCGCAGGCGTTCCTGCCGGTCCGCGATCGCGCGCCACGGCGTGGCGTCCGGCAGCGGAGCGCGCTCCGCCGTCAAGCCCGAACAGGCCACCAGCAAAGCCCGCTCGTCCGGGAAATGGGCATAGAGCGTGTGGCGCTGAACGCCGGCCTTCTCCGCCACCATACTCAGGCTGGTCTGCGCAGGCCCAATGGCGCTGTGCAGCTCGACAGCCGCCTCGACGATGCGCTGGCGGGTCTCCGCCTGCTGCTCGGCCCGCTTTTTCAGGGTGTAGGTTCGTGCCATTTATTTCAATACACTATCATGTGCATTCAATATTGACAAGGCCGAAATTTCATTATACGCCATTGTGCATCGAAATTTACCCCTGTCCTGGAGACCCGCCATGGAAACCAAAGTCAATGAAATCGCCGACGGCATCTACCGCCTCTCGACCTTCGTGCCCGAGATCGCCCCGCCCGCCGGCTTCGTCTTCAACCAGTTTCTCGTGCTGGGCGACGAGCCGCTCATGTTCCACACCGGCCTGCGCAAGATGTTTCCGCTCAACCTGGACGCCGTGCGCCGCATCATCCCGCCGGAGAAGCTGCGCTGGATCAGCTACGGCCATTTCGAGGCCGACGAATGCGGCGCCATGAACGAATGGCTCGCCGCCGCCCCGCAGGCGCAGGCCGCGCACGGCAATACCGGCAGCATGGTGTCGCTCAACGACTTCGCCGACCGCCCTCCGCGCATTCTCAACGACGGCGAGGTCATCGATCTCGGCGGCGGCAAGCGCGTGCGCTTCATCGATACCCCGCATACGCCGCACGGCTGGGACGCCGGCGTGATGTACGAGGAATCGACCGGCACGCTCCTGTGCGGCGACCTGTTCACCCAACTCGGCGACGGTCCGGCGCTGACCGACAAGGACATCGTCGGCGCGGCACTGGAAGGCGAAAACCTGTTCCAGTATTCGGCGCTCAATCCCGGCATGGGCAAGACCATTCGCGGCCTCGCCAAGTACGCGCCGAAAACGCTGGCGCTGATGCACGGGCCGTCATTCCAGGGCGATGGCGCGTCGGCGCTGCACGCGCTGGCGGACGAGTACGACCGCCGCGTCAACGGCGCGCTGCGCGAAACGCTGTTCAGCGCGGCGGCGTGACCCCATGAGGACATGCCATGACAATGCTCTCGCCCTCCCCGGCTTTGCCGGATTTCGCGCCGGGCAGGCCGCCCGGCTGCCGGCCGGCCTCGTGCGGCGAGCGCGCCGCCGCCTGCGCCTTTGGGCAGCGCGGCTTGAAGAACGCGCTTTCCTTGCCGGCCTCGGCGACTTCGAACTGTCCCGGCTTGGCCTTACGCCTGGCCAGCGCGATGGCGAAACCGGCAAGGCCTTCTGGGAACGCTGAACCCGCCGTCTAGCGGCGGGCCTGGAAGAAGTCGCGCAACAGGATGGCGGCGTCGCTCTCGCCGATGCCGCCATAGACTTCCGGCCGGTGGTGGCAGGTGGGCGCCGAAAAAAAGCGCACGCCGTGCTCCACCGCCCCGCCCTTGGGGTCGCCCGCGCCGAAATAGAGCCGCCGGATGCGGGCAAACGACATCGCCGCCGCGCACATGGCGCAGGGCTCCAGCGTCACATAGAGATCGCAATCGGTCAGCCGCTCGCTGCCGAGCGCGGCCGCCGCCTGCCGGATCGCCAGCAACTCGGCATGACCGGTCGGGTCCTTGTCGGCGAGCGTGCGGTTGCCGGCGCGCGCCACCACCGCGCCATCGCGCACGACGACGCAGCCGACCGGCACCTCGCCGCGCGCGGCCGCCGCGCGGGCTTCGTCGAGGGCAATCTCCATGAATGAGGGCGCGGGCATCGAGTCTCCGTCATGCCCGGCCTTGTGCCGGGCATCCACGTCTTTATACACGGTCTGCAAGAAAGACATGGATGGCCGGGACAAGCCCGGCCATGACGTGGAGAGACATGGCCGACAAACCTGCCCATGAAGGCGAACGGATCGCCAAGGTGATCGCGCGGGCGGGGCTCGCCTCGCGGCGCGAGGCGGAAGCCTGGATCGCGGCCGGCCGCGTGTCGGTCAACGGCAAGGCGATCGCGTCCCCTGCCCTCAACGTCAAGCCCAGCGACCGCATCGTCGTGGACGGCCAGCCGCTGCCGCGCAAGGCGCGCACGCGGCTGTTCCTCTGCAACAAGCCGCGCGGGCTGGTCACCACGCATTCCGACCCGGAAGGGCGGCCGACCATCTTCGCGGCACTGCCGAAGAACCTGCCGCGCCTCATCAGCGTCGGCCGGCTCGACATGAACACCGAAGGCCTGCTGCTGCTGACCAATGACGGCGGGCTGGCGCGCGTGCTGGAACTGCCGGCGACCGGCTGGCTGCGCCGCTACCGCGTGCGCGCGCTCGGCCGCGTCACGCAAGAAGTGCTCGACGGCCTGCGCAAAGGCGTGACCGTCGAAGGCGTGCACTATGGGCCGATCGAGGCGACGCTCGAGCGGCAGCTCGAATCCAATTGCTGGCTCAATGTCGGAATTCGCGAGGGCAAGAACCGCGAAGTGCGCAAGGTGATGGAGTCGCTCGGGCTCAAAGTGAGCCGGCTGATCCGCATCGCCTTCGGGCCTTTCGAACTCGGGCCGATCGAGGAGTGCGCGGTGAAGGAGGTCGAGACGCCGGCGCTGCGCAAGGCGCTGGGACCGGAGATCATCAAGCTTGCAGAAGCGGATTTCGACGCGCCGCTCGGCGACGACGAGGCGCGCGCGGCGGCGGCGCACCCCAAGCCGCCGCGCGGGCGCGAGGGACGCGACGCACCACACCGTCATTCCGGGGCCGGCCGAAGGCCGGAGCCCGGAATCCATACTCCCGGTCGGAGCAATAGACGTGAGACAGGGGTTATGGATTCCGGCCCGCGCGCTGGCGCGCGCGACCGGAATGACAAGAGCAAGTGGCAGAGCCGTCCTCAAGAAGACGACAAGAGGCGCAGGCCGATTCACAAGAAGCGCCGCCGCCCCGATCGCTCCAGTGGTCCGCGGCCCAAGTATCCGAGACAGAAATAATGCGCGTGGTCGGCGGACGCCTGCGCTCGCGGCCGATCGCCGGGCCGAAAGGCGACGGCTTGCGGCCGACCGCCGACCGCCTGCGCGAAGCGCTGTTCAACATTCTCATGCACGCCTATGGCGACCCGGTCAGTGGCGCGCGCGTGCTCGACCTGTTCGCCGGCACCGGCGCGCTCGGCATCGAGGCGTCATCGCGCGGCGCGGCCTTCGTGCTGTTCGTCGACGACGGCGTGGAGGCGCGCGCGCTGCTGCGCGCCAATACCGAGGCGCTGGGCTTGGGCGGAACGACGCGCATCTTCCGCCGCGACGCGACCAAGCTCGGGCCCTGCCATCCGCTGGAGCCGTTCTCGCTCGCGTTCGCCGATCCGCCTTATGGTAAGGGCCTGGCGGAGAAAGCGCTCGCGGCCGCGCGCGACGGCGGCTGGCTGAAGCCCGACGCTTTGGTCGTGGTCGAGGAAGCGGCGGACGCGGGCTTCACGGCGCCGGAAGGATTCGAGGAGCTGGAGCGGCGGACGTACGACGATACGGAGTTGGTGTTTTTGCGGGCGCCGTGATGTCGTCCCCGCGAAGGCGGGGACCCAGTACTTCCGGACTTATCGATAGACTGCGGCGTACTGGATGCCCGCTTTCGCGGGCATGACAGCGGAGAATTCAGCGCCGCCCGAACAACCTTTCGATATCGGTGAGCTTCAACTCGACATACGTCGGCCGGCCATGATTGCACTGGCCGGAATTGGGCACGGCCTCCATCTCGCGCAGCAGCGCGTTCATCTCGTCCGGCTTGAGGCGGCGGCCGGCGCGCACCGAGCCGTGGCAGGCCATCGTCGCCGAGACGTGCAGCAGGCGGCGCTCCAGCGGCAATTCGTCGTCCCATTCGGCCATGTGCTCGGCGAGATCGCGGATCAGACCCTTTACGTCGATCTCGCCCAACATGGACGGCGTCTCGCGCACCGCCACCGCACCGGGGCCGAAGGACTCGATGACGAGGCCGAACCGCGCCAGATCGTCGGCGCGCGCGACGAGGCGCGCGGCGTCGGCTTCGTCGAGTTCGACGATCTCGGGGATGAGCAGGATCTGCCGCGCCACGCCGGCCTGCGCGATGGCCGCCTTCATGCGCTCGTAGACGATGCGCTCGTGCGCGGCGTGCTGGTCGACGATGACAAGGCCGTCGCGCGTCTGCGCCACGATGTAGGTTTCGTGCACCTGCGCGCGGGCGGCGCCGAGCGGGCGCTCGATCAGATCCGGCTGCGGCGCGAAGCGGGCTACGGCGGCGTCGGCCGAAGGCCCGCCGACGTCGAAGGCGGCCTGCGCCACTTCGGCGAAGCCGAGCGCGGTGGCGCTGCGCGGCGACACGTAACCGGGCGGGCGCGCCGGCGAATTGCGCCAGTCGTAGCCGCCGCGGCGCGGCATCGCCGCGGCCGGGCGGAAGGTGGCGATGGTGGCGCCGCCGCCGGTGGTCGCCGCGCGCTGGCCCTCGCGCGCCAGCGCCTCCTTGAGCGCGCGCACGATCAGCCCGCGCACCAGCGCGCCGTCGCGGAAGCGCACCTCGGTCTTGGCCGGGTGCACGTTGACGTCGACCTCGCGCGTATCGAGCGTAACGAACAGCGCAAGCAGCGGATGGCGATCGCGCGGCAGGTAATCGGCATAGGCCGCGCGCACGGCGCCGACCAGGAGCTTATCGCGCACCGGCCGGCCGTTGACGAAGAGATACTGCCCGAGCGAGTTGGCGCGCGACAACGTCGGCAGGCCGGCGAAGCCGGTGAGCCGCACGCCTTCGCGCTCGGCCGCGATGGCAATGGCGTTGGCGCGGAAGTCGGCGCCCATGACGTCGCCCAGCCGCGCCAGATTGTCCGCCGCCGGCCCCCAGGTGACCGGGGCGCGCTCCTCGCCGGCGAGCGTGAAGGCCACGTCAGGGCGGCTCATGGCGAGGCGGCGCACCACCTCGCGCACGGCCTCGGCCTCGCTGCGGTCGGTCTTGAGGAATTTCAGGCGCGCCGGCGTGGCGTAGAACAGGTCGCGCACCTCGACCGTGGTGCCGCCGGTAAGCGCGGCCGGCTTGATCTCCGACTTCGCGCCGGCATCGACGGTGAGCGTCCAGGCATGCGGCTCGGCGGCGTGCCGCGTGGTGATGGTCAGCCGCGCGACCGAGCCGATGGAGGGCAAGGCCTCGCCGCGGAAGCCGAGCGTGTGGATCGACAAAAGGTCGTCGCCGGCGAGCTTGGAGGTGGCGTGGCGCTCGACCGCAAGGTCGAGGTCGGCGCGCGTCATGCCCTCGCCGTCGTCGGTGACGCGGATGAGGCGGCGGCCGCCGCCGTCGGTGAGCACGTCGATGCGGCGGCTGCCTGCGTCGAGCGCGTTCTCGACCAGTTCCTTGACGACGCTCGCCGGGCGCTCGACCACCTCGCCGGCGGCGATGCGGTTGACGATCGATTCGGAGAGCTGGCGGACGGGCATGAGAGGCCTGATTCGAATGCAGGCCGACTTTATCGGCGCAATCCGGCCGCTGCGAGGCAACGGACGGGCCTACCCCCGTTATTCAGCCTTAATCGAAGCCCGGCCTGCCCCGGCGCAGGCTTTTGATGCCGCCGCGGTGCTTTTTCTCGTCCAGGCGCTTGCGCTTGGCTGCCTTGGGCACCTTGGTCTTGCGCCGCGGCACCGGCTTCACCGCCGCCTGCCGGATCAGGTCGAACAGCCGCTCGCGCGCCTCGGCGCGGTTGCGCGACTGGTCGCGGTGCTCCTGCGCGACGATGACGATGACGCCTTCCTTGGTCAGGCGCTTGCCGGCCAGCTTCATCAGTCTTATGGCGACGTCGTTCGGCAGCGAGGGCGAATGGCGCGCGTCGAAACGCAGCTGCACGGCCGACGACACCTTGTTGACGTTCTGCCCGCCGGGGCCGGACGAACGCACGAAGGACTCCTCGAGCTCGGAGTCGTCGATGGAGATGGTGTCGGTGACCTTCAACACGGCTTGTCATGGCCGGGCTTGTCCCGGCCATCCCGTTTAAGAAGGCAATGCGTCCCTTATCGGGATCGCCGGGTCAAGCCCGGCGATGACAAAGGAGTGGCTACGAGCCGATCAAATACTTCTTCGCCAGCACCTTGCCTTCTTCCACCGCCGGCTGGTCGAAGGCGTCGATGCCCATCAGGTGCGCGGCGACGATGGTCTCCAGCATGAAGTGCATCATCAGTTCGCCAAGCGTGGCCTCGTCGAGCTTGTCGAGCGTAAAGGTGCGCACCGGGCAACCGTTCTTGGCGAGCGTCTCGGCGGTGGCGCGCCCTTCGGCGGCGGCGAGATCGCCGATGGTCTTGCCGGCAAAGCCCGGCTCGCCGGCAAGCTTCGCCAACTCGGCGTCCATGCGCGGCCCGAGACCCGCGCTCTTTACCAGCACGACATTGAACAATTTGTCGCGCGGGCCGGCGATGAACAATTGCACCTGGCTGTGCTGGTCGACGGGCCCGAGCGCCGCCAGCGGCGTGGTGCCCTTGCCGTCCTTGCCGAGGCTCTCGGCCCAGAGCTGCACGTACCAGCGCGTCAGGCGCTCGAGCCGGTCGGCATAGGCCATCAGCACGCCGATCGACTTGCCTTTGCTCTCGGCCAGCGACACGGCGAGCGCGGCGCCGAGCGCGGCCGGCACCTCGGCAGGCTTCTTCTTCGCCAGCACGGGCGCGAGCGCGGCGCCGGCGCCGGTGCGGATGGCGGCGATGTCGAGGCCGAACACGGCCGCCGGCAGCAGGCCGACATTGGTCAGCGCCGAATAGCGGCCGCCGACCTGCGTGTCGTGGTCGAGCAGCGTCACCTTGTGATGCGTGAGCAGGTCGCGCAGGCCGTTGCGTTTTCCCGCTTTGGCCGGCTCGCTGATGCCGAAAAAGGCCGTGCCGGCGTCGACGCCGGCGTTCTTCAACGCCGTCAACGCCGCGATGGTCTGCATCAGCGTCTCGGCGGTGCCGCCGGACTTGGAGATGGCGACGAAGCGCGTGGTGGAAAGCGGCAGCTTGCCCAGCATGGTCTCGAACGACAGCGCGTCGAGATTGTCGATGAAGTGCAGGCGCGGCGGCGCGCGCAAGGCGCCGACGCCGGGCACCGCGTAGCCCGCAAGCTGCGCCAAAGTCTGCCCGCCGAGCGAGGAGCCGCCGGTGCCGAGCACGACGACGTCGGTCGCGCCGTCCTTCAGCTTCGCAGCGGCGGCGCGAATTTCCGCAAGGTCGTCCTGCTTCTCGGGCAGCCGCAGCAGCGGCAGCGTGCCCTCGGCATAGTGCTGGCGCAGGCGGTCGAGCGCGCCTTCCGTGCGCGCCAAGGCGGCGGCGAGCGCGGCATCGTCGACGCCGTGCGGGCCGACGGACTTCTCAAGGGCGCTGTCGATGGATTGATTCAGGGACATGCACAATCCTTACGGGCTGTCATCGTCCGCGCAAGCGGACGATCCAGTAACCCCGGATATTTGTAATGAGATACGGACACTCGAATGCTGCGGACTACTGGATGCCCCGCTTTCGCGGGGCATGACGGCATGTGAAACGCCCGCCCTACTCCGCGGTTCCGCTCGACTCCAGGCCCTTTGGCCGGCCGGCCACGGTGACCAGCATGCCGCCGCCATAGAGGCGCTTGGCGGCCCGCCGGGCGTCCTCGATGGTCACGGCGTCGATCAGGCTGCCGCGGCGGTCGATGTAGTCGATGCCGAGGTTGTCGATCTGGATCTGGGTGAGCTGCGCCGCGATCTTGGACGAGGTGTCGAGGGAGAGCGCATAGGAGCCCTTCAGGAAGGACTTGGCCGCGGCCATCTCCTCGGCGGTCGGGCCTTCCTCGGCCATGCGCCTGGTTTCCTGCTCGATGATGCCGAGCGCGTCCGCGGTGCGGTCGGCGCGCGTGGCGGTGCCGCCGAGCACGACCGCCGCGCTCCTGAACCAGACCAGGCTGTCGGAGACGCCATAGGCCAGCCCGCGCTTCTCGCGCACCTCGCGATAGAGACGCGAGGAGAAGCTGCCGCCGCCGAGAATGTGGTTGACGATATAGGCGGCCATGAAGTCGGGGTCTTTGCGCTCCATGCCGTTGCCGCCGAAGTTCACCACCGCCTGCGGCACGTCGACATTGATGACGATGCGGCGGCCGAGGCCGCGCGGCGACGCGGCTGGCACCGGCTTGAGGTCGTTCTTGGCCGGCAGCGCGCCGAAGGCGCGGTCGATCATCTCGCCGGCCTTCTTGGCGTCGATGTCGCCGACAATGGAGATGGTCAGCTCGTTGCGCGCGAAGACGCGGCGCACATAGTCGCGCAGATCGTCGGCGCCGATGCGCGGCACCGTTTCCAGCGTGCCCTTGGTCTCGCGGCCGTAAGGATGATCCGGAAAGGCCGTCTCCCACCAGCGGCGGCTGGCAAGATTGTTGGGATTGGTGGTCTCGCGCCGCAGCGAGGCCAGTTCCTGCCCGCGCACGCGCTCGACCGCGCCGGCGTCGAAGCGCGGCTTGGTAAGCGCGAGGCGCAACAGGTCGAAGGCCTCGTCGCGGTTTTCGTTGAGCGTGCGCAGCGAGCCGTAGAAATAATCGCGGCCGACGCGGAAGCTCATTTCGATGGCGCGGCTTTCCAGCCGCTCGTGGAAGGCCTTGCTGTCGAGGTCGCCGGCGCCTTCGTCGAGCAGGCCGGCGGTCAAGTTGGCGATGCCGGCCTTGTCCGCGCTGTCCTGGCTGGAGCCGCCGTGGAAGGCATAATTGAGCGCCACCAGCGGCGTCGCCTGCTCGCGCACCAGCCAGGCCTCGATGCCGGACGGGCTGACGATCTTCTCGATCTTCATCGCCGAGGCGGCGCCCGCGCCGGCGAGGAAGGCGAATGCGGCGAGCGCGATCGATGCGAAAAGCCTGGTCATGAACGCTTCTCCGGCGGCGCCGCCTGCTTGATCAGATAACCGGTGACCGAGCGCTGCTTCTGCAGCCATTCGCGCGCGGCCTCTTGCACCTGCGCTGCGCTGACCGCGCGGATGCGCTCGGGCCAGCGCTGCACGTCGGCGACGGTGGCGCCGGTGGTGAGCGCGCTGCCGTACCAGCGCGCCATGGTGGCCTGGTTGTCCTGTGCATAGACGGCGTCGGCGATCAGCCGCGTCTTGCTGCGCTCGAGCTCTTCCGCGCTGACGCCGTTGGCGATCACGTCGGCAATCACCGCGTCGGCGGCGGCCTCGGCCTGCTCCAGGGTCACGCCCGGGCGCGGCGAGACGTAGACGCCGAATTTGGTCATGTCGAGTGCGCTGCCCTCGTACCAGGCGCCGGCCGAGACGGCGACCTGCTTGTCGACGACCAGCGCGCGGTAGAGCCGGCTGTTGCTGCCGCTGCCGAGCACATGCGCGAGTACTTCGAGCGCGTCCGATTGTCCGGGCTTGCCGCTGTGGAACGACGGCACCAGGTAGTCGCGCTGCACGGAGGGCATCTCGACGCGCGGATCGGCGAGCGTGAGCGTGCGCGCGGAGGCCGCCGGCGGCTCCTGCGGACGCAGGCGCACGGCAGGAACGGCCTTGTTCGGCGCCAGCCGCCCGTAGGTCTGTTCGGCGAGCGCACGGATCGCCTCCGGCTCAACGTCGCCCGCGATCACGACCACCGCGTTGTTGGGAGCGTAGAAGCGCTTGTAGAAGGCGAGCGCGTCGTCGCGCGACAACTGCTCCATCTCGTGGCGCCAGCCGATCACCGGCTTGCCGTAAGGGTGGTTGAGATAGAGCGCGGCCGACATCTGCTCGCCCAGGCGGGCGCGCGGATTGTTCTCGGTGCGCTGGTTGCGCTCTTCCAGGATGACGTCGCGCTCGGGCAGCACCACCGCGTCGGTGAGCTGCAGCCCGGTCATGCGGTCGGCCTCGAATTCCATCACGGTCTTGAGCCGGTCGCTCGGCACGCGCTGGAAGTAGCCGGTATAGTCGTTGGAAGTGAAGGCGTTCTCCTGGCCGCCGATGCGGGCGACCACCTGCGAGAAGCGGCCGGCCGGATTGACCGCCGTGCCCTTGAACATCAGGTGCTCGAGGAAATGGGCGAGGCCCGACTTGCCGGGCGTCTCGTCGGCGGCGCCGACCTTGTACCAGATCATGTGGGTGACGACGGGCGCGCGGCGGTCGGGAATGACCACCAGCTCGAGGCCGTTGGCCAATTTGTAGTCGAATACTTTGCCGCCCGACGCGTGGCCGGCTTCGGCGGCAAAAATGAGCGTGGCAGCGGCAAGCGCAGCGATCAGCGGTCTACGCACGTGCAAGGGCTCCGAATCTTTCTCGCGCCGGCTCATGCGACCGGCACGCTATCCGCAAAATCGGGAACAGGTGGAAGCGGCCGCAACGCCGCATCCGTCATTTCGGCGTGACGTGGTCCGTAGCGTAGTCGCCCGACCCCGACGCCGGCTTGGGATCGGCCTTGCCCAGCCCATAGGGCTGCGCCGGCGATGGCGTCCGATAGCCGGGCGGCGGATCGGTCAACTGAGCACGCGGCGGCTCGCTGGTGAACTGGGCGACTTCCTCGTCTCTGCCGAAAAACTTGCTGAAGATATTGCCCGTGTAGCCGAGCACCGAGGGCGATTCCTGACTGCCATAGCCATGCGACGGCGTGCGGTAGCCGTCGTCGCGGCTAGGCCGGTTAGTGCGGCCCTTAGCCAGCTCGTCCGGGCGCAACACGCGCTGATCTTCGAGTTGGGCTTCGTCCGCCCATTTCGTCCTGGCGCGCTCGCGCGCCGCGGTTTCCTTGGCGCGCTGCACGTCCGGATCCTTTGGCCAGGCCGGATTGCTCGCAGCGGCCGAATTGGTCTCTACCGGCGGCAAATCGAGCCGCGGCGGAATGACCAGCGGGGCGCGCTCCTGGTAGTTGATGTTGGGACCGTCCCGACGCAGGCCGATCCCTTCGAGAATGCTGCGGAGAATCTTGCTGTCGAAGGCTTCGCTATCGCCCTCGGCATCGCCATCGGCAGCGCGGGCCGGCCCGGAGACCGCCACGAGGGCGGCGCAGAGCGCCAGGCCGAAAATGGCGGCGGTGAACTGGAATTTCGTCGTCAGGCGTGTCGGGCGCATCGATCTCATCCGATCCTGGCCTAGAAACGTGGAATTCCCCATGGAATTCAACGGGGCTTTCATCAAGTATCGCGGCGGATCAGGGCGCTTTTGCGGCGCGTTCCCCTGCCAGGGACTCATACAACAGCCCTATGACCCCGGCAACGATGGCTACATCGGCTAGGTTAAAAACGTACCAGTCGAAGCGCCAGGTGGCAGTCCATATGTGAAAATAGACGAAATCGGCCACCCAGCCGTAGGCCAGGCGGTCGATGGCATTGCCGAGGGCGCCGCCGACGATCAGGCCAAGGGAGAGCGCCGTAAGCCTGTCCGTCGCCCGCGCCAGCCACACCCAGAGCAGCGCCACGGCGCCGGCCTTGACGGCGAGCAGGATCCACTGGCCGAGCGCGCCCTCGGTCGCGAACAGGCCGTAGCTGATGCCGGTGTTGCGGGTGAGCACGAAATCGAAGAACGGCCCCAGGCGGATCGGGTTGGCGGCGAGGTCGTGGACGAACAGCAGGTAGACCTTGCTGGCCTGGTCGAGCAGGCAAACCACCGCCGCTACGGCAAGGCCGAAGCGGGTGAACGGGCCACGGAGGTAGGAAGACGAGCGGCTCATGTTCTGTCGTCCCCGCGCCGGCGGGGACCCAGACGCCGCATCTTACATTTTGTCGTCCCCGCGAAGGCGGGGACCCAGACGCCGCAGCTTATCGATAGGACACGGCGTATGGGTCCCGGGCCTCGCTCGCTCGCCCGGGACGACATCGGAATAATCACGAGATCAAATGGCTGAGATCGCACCATTCCAAATTCTCTTCCTCGATCAGCCGAATCTTCCAATCGCGATTCCATTTCTTTAGTTGTTTCTCACGACGAATTGCATCTTCTGCATTCTCGTAGGACTCGACATACACCAGACGATGGACATTGTACTGCCTGACGAACTCAGAGCCTTTGCCCATACGATGCAATTCGAGCCTTGTGCGAAGGTCATTGGTCACGCCGATGTACAAGGTGCCATGACGTTTGCTCGCGAGCATGTAGACGTAATACATGCGACGATATCAACTTCGCCCCGCGCAGGCGGGGCCCATACGCCGTGTCGTTTCAATTTCGTGAGGCAGGTATCGCAACTGCCTCAGTCCGGCCTTTCGTCGAGGTCCGGTGGTTATGGGTCCCCGCCTGCGCGGGGACGACAGTAACATAGTTGCTTGCCCTGCCCCTACCCTGCGGCCTTGCGCGCCGTTTCCCACTCGCGCAGCGCCTGCGCGTCGCGCGGGCTGACATCCGGATAAGCGGGATCGGCGCCGATGGTGGTGAGGATCTTCCACGAGCGCGCGCATTTGGTGCCTTCGGCGAGATTCGGCATCACCGCGACGCCGGCAACGTCCGGCAGCCGGAAAGCGTTTGCCGGGCCCTCGTCGGCAACCAACGTCAGCGCAGAGGTGATGCAGACCTCGGCCATGTCGACGTCGACGACGGCCTCGTAAAGCTCCGCGTTCGACACGTGCACGATCGGATGCGCCTCCAACGACGAGCCGATGCGCTTCTGCGCGCGCTCGATCTCCAGCGCGCCGGTGACGACGCCGCGCACGATGCGCACCTTGCGCCATTTCTCGGCGAGCTTGTCATCGCGCCAGGCGGCGGGCACCTCGGGGAACGCCTCCAGATGCACCGACTTGGCGCCGGCGCCGTAGCGCGACAGCCACGACTCCTCGGCCGTGAAGCAGAGCATGGGCGCAAGCCAGGTCACCGTGCAGCGGAACAGGTGGTCGATGACGGTGAGGCTCGCCTTGCGCTTCACCGACGAGAGCGGGTCGCAGTAGAGCGTGTCCTTGCGGATGTCGAAATAGAAGGCGGACAGGTCCGCGGTCATGAAGGCCGACAGCGCGGCGAAGATGCGCTTGTAGTCGAAATCGGCATAGGCCTTGCGCACAGCTAAGTCGAGCTCAGCCAAGCGGTGCAGCATCAGCCGCTCCAGCTCCGGCATCTTGTCGCGCGCGACGCGGTCCTCCTCATGGAAATGCGCGAGTGAGCCGAGCATCCAGCGCACGGTGTTGCGCAGCTTGCGGTAGGTGTCGGCGGTGGTCTTGAGGATTTCCGGGCCGATGCGCAGGTCGTCGGCGTAATCGGAGGCGCAGACCCACATGCGCAAGATGTCGGCGCCGGACTGCTTGATCACGTCCTGCGGCGCGACCACGTTGCCGAGCGACTTGGACATCTTGCGGCCGTTCTCGTCGAGCACGAAGCCGTGCGTCAGCACGACGTCGAAGGGCGCGCGCCCGCGCGTGCCGCACGACTCCAGCAGCGAGGAATGAAACCAGCCGCGGTGCTGGTCGGAGCCTTCCAGGTACATCACGGTGTCGCGGCCGCCGTCGATTCTGCGCTTGATGCCGGCGAGCGAGGGGAAGTGCTCGGGGTCCTCCAGCACGAAGGCGTGCGTGGAGCCGCTATCGAACCAGACGTCGCAGATGTCGTCGACCTTCTTCCACGGCTCGTTGGCGCGCTTGCCCAGAAAGCGTTCGCGCGCGCCTTGCCGGTACCAGGCGTCGGCGCCTTCGGCCTCGAAGGCCTCGACGATGCGGACCTTCACCTCGGGGTCGTCGAGGATCTCGACCGAGCCGTCCGGCTTCTCCTTGATGAAGACGGCGATCGGCACGCCCCAGGCGCGCTGGCGCGAGATCACCCAGTCGGGGCGCGACTCGATCATGCCGTTGATGCGGTTCTCGCCGGCCGCCGGCACCCAGCGGGTGGCCTTGATGGCGGACAGCGCGCGGGCGCGCAGCGTGTCGGAGGGCTTGTCGATGCCCTTGTCCATGGCGATGAACCACTGCGGCGTGTTGCGGAAGATGACCGGCTTCTTCGAACGCCAGGAGTGCGGATATTGGTGCTTGAGGCGGCCGCGCGCGATGATCATACCCGCCTCGACCAGCGCCTTGATCACCGCCTCGTTGGCGTCGCCCTTCTCGCCTTTGTCGTTGATGACGCGCTTGCCCGTGAAGCCGGGCGCGGCCTCGGTGAAGGCGCCGTTCTCGTCGACGGTGTAGGGAATCGACGGATTGATGCCGCGCGCTTCCAGCGATGCGCGGTTGGCCGTCCAAACGTCGAAGTCCTCGCGGCCATGGCCGGGCGCGGTGTGCACGAAGCCGGTGCCGTCCGTGTCCGTAACATGATCGCCTGCTAGTAGCGGCACAATGAAATCGTAACCGCCTAGCGACTTCAAAGGATGCCAGCACTCAGCATCGGAAAAATCGAGGTTGGATAAGGTTCGCTTCAGCGCATACGCGCCTTCAGATACTTTTGCGCTCTTGAATACGTCGGCCGCAAGTTTTTGGGCCAAGATGTAGAATTCGCCGGCCTTGGCCCAATTACCTTCAGGGGCTTCTTTTACTTCGTATAGTCCGTATTCCACTTTTGGAGAGAAACTGATCGCGCGGTTGCCTGGAAGCGTCCACGGAGTCGTGGTCCAAATGATGACGGAAGCCTTACGCCAGATACGATCCCATTCGCCAATGTCTTCGCCTTCGAACTTAGCCTTGGGCTCGAGTTTCTTGACCGGAAACTTCACCCACACCGTATCGCTCGTGTAATCCTCGTACTCGACTTCGGCCTCCGCCAGCGCGGTCTTCTCCACCACGCTCCACATCACGGGCTTGGAGCCGCGATACAGTGTACCGTTGGCGGCGAACTTCATCAGTTCGCGCGCGATCTGCGCCTCGGCCGGGAAACTCATCGTCGTATAGGGGTGCTGCCAGTCGCCCTCGACGCCGAGCCGCTTGAACTCCTCGCGCTGCACGTTGAGCCAGTGCTCGGCATAGGCGCGGCACTCCTGGCGGAAGGTGACCATCGCCTCCGGCGTCGAGAAGTTCGGCTTGCCCTTGTTCTTGGCGCGGTAGTTCTCCTCCTCGATCTTCCACTCGATCGGCAGGCCGTGGCAGTCCCAGCCCGGCACGTAGTTCGAGTCGTAGCCGAGCATCTGCTGGCTGCGCGTCACCACGTCCTTGAGGATCTTGTTGAGCGCGTGGCCGATGTGGATGTTGCCGTTGGCGTAAGGCGGGCCGTCGTGCAGCACGAACTTCTCGCGCCCCTTGGCGCTCTCGCGCAGCTCTTTGTAGAGATCGGTCTCCTGCCAGCGCTTGAGGAGCTCGGGCTCCTTCTGCGGCAGGCCGGCACGCATCGGAAAATCCGTCTGCGGCAGGAACAGGGTCTCGGAATAATCGCGCTCGGGCTTCGACATGGCAGGGCTTGTAGCAGGGGGATTCCGGGCCGGACAAGGCGCTTGCCGCCTATATATCCCCCAGCTTCGGGAAGGCCTTGCCGGCGCGGCGGAGCGCGTCCTTGGCCTGCGCGGCGTCGGCGCTCATCGCCTTCTTGAGCGCCTCGATGCCGTCGAACTTCCGCTCGGGGCGAACCCAGCCGATGAAGGCGACGTCGATCGCCTGGCCGTAGAGGTCGCCGTCGAAGTCGAACAGGAAGACCTCGAGCAGCGGCGCGCCGTTGTCGAACGTCGGGCGGCGGCCGAAGCTGGCGACGCCGTCGTAGCGCATGTCGCCGGCGGCGACCCGCACCGCGTAGATGCCGTGCTTGAGGCCGCAGGCGGGATCGAGCCGCATGTTGGCAGTGGGGAAGCCGAGCTCGCGCCCGCGCTTCTCGCCGTGGATCACCTCGGCGGAGACGAACCAGGGCGCGCCGAGCAATTCGGCCGCCTCCACCACGCGGCCTTTCGACAGCGCCGCGCGCACAGAGCCCGACGAAACCGGACGGCCTTCGTCCTCCAGCGGCGGCACAACCTCGACCGCGAAGCCGAGCTTTTGCCCCTGCTCCGCCAGATAGGCCGGCGAGCCGCCGCGGTTCTGGCCGAAATGGAAGTCGAAGCCGATCATCGCGGCGCCGACGCCGAGCTTCTCCACCAGGATGCGCTCGACGAAATCCTGTGCCGAGGTGCCGGCGAGCGCGGCGTCGAAGCGCATGATGACCGCGCCGTCGAGGCCGGTCGCGGAAAGCAGGCGCAGCTTTTCGCGCTCGGCCGAGAGCAGGAACAGCGGCTCCTGTGGCTTGAAGAACTGGCGCGGATGCGGCGCGAAGGTCAGCGCCGCCGCCGGGCGGCCGAGCTTGCGCGCCCGCTTGCGCGCGGCCGCGATCACCGCCCGGTGGCCGCGGTGGACGCCGTCGAAATTGCCGATCGCCACCACCGCCCCGCGCAAGGGCCCGGGATCGAGGCCGTGGGCGCCGCCGCGCACCACATGGAATGTTTTCGGGGGCTGGCTCATCGGGCGGCGCGAGGCTCTGTTTCGGGGTTTTCGGCTCGATATTTCAGGGGGTCGAACCTTTGGACGCGGGCTACGGTTACCTTGCGGTTAACAAACTTTCAAATTAACGGGTTATTCAAGCCCCACTGGTATTTTCCGCCAACCTTGCGGGAGGGCCCCAGGAGGGGGATGCGCCATGGCTGTCGATCTGTCGATACCGGTTTTGGTCGTCGACGACTACAACACGATGATCCGCATTATCCGCAACCTGCTCAAGCAGCTCGGATTCGAACACATCGACGACGCCAGCGACGGCTCGGTGGCGCTCGCCAAGATGCGCGAGCGCAAATACGGCCTCGTCATCTCCGACTGGAACATGGAGCCGATGACCGGCTACGACCTGTTGCAGGAGGTGCGCGCCGATCCCGATCTCTCGAGCATCCCCTTCATCATGGTGACGGCGGAATCGAAGACCGAGAACGTGATCGCCGCCAAGAAGGCCGGCGTGTCGAACTATATCGTCAAGCCGTTCAATGCGCAGACGCTGAAGAACAAGATCGACGCGGTCTTCCCGGAAGAGCAGACGCCGGCGGCGTAAGCTGCGCCGTACCCGTTCCCCGCGTTCGCGGGGACGACAATCAAGTGTCACCACACCAATTCGCGCATCACCGCCTTCGGCAGTTCGCCGGCGGCGGCGAACACGCCTTTGAGCGCGCCGGCGTCGGGCTTGTCGCGCCCGCCCAGCTCCTCGGCGTGGATGCCGGAGGTGACGAACAGGAAGTCGATGCCGGCGGTGTGCGCGCCCTTCAGGTCGGTGCGCACCGAATCGCCGACCGCCAGCACGCGCTTGCGCGGGATTCTCTTGCCGGCCGCGGCGTCCGCCTTGGCCAGCGCCATGTCGTAGATCGGCCGATAGGGCTTGCCGGCATAGAGCACCTCGCCGCCCATGGTGGCGTAGAGGTCGGCCACCGAGCCGGCGCAATAGACGAGCTTGTCGCCGCGCTCCACCACCACGTCCGGATTGCCGCAGACCATGAACAATTTGCGCTTGAGCATGATCTCGAGCTGGCCGCGATAGTCGTCGGGCGTGTCCTCGTCGTCGTCGTCGAGGCCGGAGCAGATGACGTAATCGGCGCTCTCCAGTGGGGCGAACTGCACGTTCAGCCCGGTGAAGATCGACTTGTCGCGCTCGGGGCCGAGATGGAACACGGTCTTGCCGCGGCGCTCCTCGATCACCCCACGGGTGACGTCGCCGGAGGAAACGACGGCGTCATAGGCCTCGCGCGGCACGTGCAGCCGGTCGAGCTGGCGCGCCACCACGTTGCTCGGCCGCGGCGCATTGGTGACCAGCACCACGATGGCGCCGCGCGCCCGCATGCGCATGAGCGCGTCGCAGGCATGCGGAAACGAAACCAGGCCGTTATGCACCACGCCCCAGATGTCGGACAGCACCACGTCGTAGTCGGCGGCGAGAGCGGAAAAATGCGGGATCAGCGGCGGCAAAGTGATGTCTTTCGGTTGCCCGGCACGGGCTCTCGTTCCCTCCCCCTGCAAGGGGGAGGGTCAGGGTGGGGGTCATTACATGAAATACCTGCCGCAGGGAATCGACCCCCACCCGTCGGCCTTCGCTTACGCTACGGCAGACGACCTCCCCCTTGCAGGGGGAGGTAAGGAGCCGCGTCAGCCGGCCGCGGCCAATTCGCCGGTTTCTCCCTTGTCGGCCCCTTGCAGGGCCTCGGCCCGCACCGGGCGCGGGGCGGAGAACAGGAAGCCCTGGCCAAAACGTACGTCATAGTCCAGCAGATCGACCACCATGCTCTCGTTCTCGATGCGCTCGGCAATGAGATCGATGCCGGAGCGCGCCAGAAGGTCGGCGAGGTCTTCGGGGTGGATATCGCTCTGCGCCGGCGTCGTCTTGTTGAGCAACAGCGTGGCCGGCACCTTGAAGAAACGGAACGAGCGGTCGGCCAGCTCCTTGGCCTCCATGCGCAGGTCGGCAACGTGGTCCATGGAGAAGCGGAAGCCGCGCTCGGCCAAGGCCGCCAGGCTTTCGTGCTCGATCGGCCCGAAATTGCGGTAGGCCTCCTGCGTGAACTCGAACATCAGCGAGCCGGCGAGCGCGCGGTTGGCGTCCATGAAATCGAGGACCTGGCGGAAGTAAACGGCGTCGGTGAGCGTCGCGCCGCTGATGTTGCAGAACAGGCCGACATCGCGGCTCTTGAGCTGCAGGCGGCGCACGACCTGCACGCAGCGGAAGACGAGCAGGTTGTCGATCTTCGGCATCAGCCCGGCGCTCTCGGCGACGTCGATGAAGTCGGCGGCCGGGATGATGTCGCCCTCGATGGTGCGCAGGCGCGACACCGCCTCGTAATAGCGCACCTTGCGCTGCGGCAGCGTGACGATCGGCTGCAAATAGAGATCGATGCGGCTGTCGTCGATCGCCCGCACCACCATGTCGGCGATGCCGTCGCGGCTCATGGTGCCGAGGCGGCGTGCGCTCACCGTGTCGTTCTCGCTCAAGGTGAGCGGCGCATCGGCCGCCGCCAGGCTGAGGGGCGACGACACCGAATGCATGGGCATCACGCCCTGCTTCTGCAGGATCGTTTCGTGGGCGGCCACGCTTTCGGCAACCTGCCGCACGAGCGTGCCGAGCTCGCCGATCTCGGTGGAGAGCGGGTCGAAGGCGCCGCGGGCGCGTTCGACGGTGGCGTTGACGTTGCTTTCGATGGCGTTGAGGCGGCGCGACAGTTCCGCCACCTGGCGGGCGAGGTCGGCGGTGCCGCGCGACAGGTCGCCGATCTGGTCGCCGAGTTCGCCGCGGTCCCGCAGGCGGCTGCTGATGGCGTTGTAGATCGCCATGCCGGTGAGCGCGGCCACGGCCGCGATGGCGGCGGTGCGCGGATCGACCTTGAAGCCGAGATAAAGCACCGCGCCGAGCGAGGCGGCGATGAGCACCATACAGACCGCGATGAAGATGGCGCTGAGCCGACGCATGCCTTGATCCCGGGCGGCGGGCGCGCGTGCACAGGCGCCCCGATTCGCGCCGCCTGCCCCCAATGTTCCTGAGGCGGCGGGTCCGCGCAACAGCGAAGTCCTGCTATGGTAACGCCGCTTTGCCGTTTATGCGCAGGAACTTGAGCCCTTTGGAACCGCCCCGCCCTTCTTTGGCCGCCAAGGCCGCCGCCTCGCCCGCCCGGGCGCTCGCCATCATCCTGGCGCTGCACGCGGCGGTGTGGACCGTATTGCCGACCGCGCTCTATCCCAATCTGCCGCTCGACCTGATCGAGGCCCTCACCTACGGGCGCGAATGGCAGCTCGGCTACGACAAGCTGCCGCCGTTGCCGTGGTGGCTCATCGAGATCGTCCACCGGACGGTCGGGCTGGACTTCGCATATTACCTGCTGGCGCAGGCGGCGGTGCTGGCGGCGCTGGCCATCGTCTATATGATGGCCCGCCCGCTCGTCGGACCCGCCGGCGCACTGGTGGCGGTGCTGATCGTCGACGGCCTGCACTACTTCAACTACACCGCCGCCAAGTTCAATCACGACGTCATCCAGCTGCCGTTCTGGGCGCTGGCGGGTTTTGCCTTCCACCGCGCGCTGCGCGGCAGGCACATCGCCGACTGGCTGTTGCTTGGTCTCGCGCTCGGCCTGGCGCTGTGGGCCAAATATTTCGTGATCGTGCTGGCGGCGCCGCTGGCGCTGTTCCTGCTCGTCGACCGCGACGCGCGCGCGGCACTGAAGACGCCGGGGCCCTATATCGCCGCCGCGGTCGCGCTCGTCGTGGCGGCGCCGCATCTCGTATGGCTGGTGCAGAACGATTTCCTGCCGTTCAAATATGCCGAGCACCGCGCCGTGCTGCCGCGCGGCTGGTACGACCATCTTTGGCGGCCGCTGCAGTTCACGATCAGCCAGGCTTTCTTCCTCGTTCCGTCGCTCTTGATCGCGCTGCCGCTCATCTGGCCGCGGCGGCGCGGCGACGCGCCGGTCGCGCTCGCCGCCGACGCCTTCGACCGGCGCATCGTGGCCTGGCTCGCCTTCGGCCCGATGGCGACGGTGCTGGCGATGTCGGCGGTCTCCGGCCGCGGCACGGTGGCGATGTGGGGCTATCCGCTCTGGCTGTTCCTCGGCGTGTTCGCGGTGCTGAGCGCGCGCCGCGTGCTCGACCAGGCCCGCCTCGGCCGCGTGCTGCTCAACTGGGGCATCGTGTTCGCCGCGCTCGCCATCGCCTTCATCGGCAATTACGGCGTGCTGCCGCGCTACGACCACCGCTACCGCGCCGTGTTCTATCCGGGCGCGGATCTGGCGCGCGAGATCACCGACCGCTACCGCGCCGTCACGGGGCAGAAGCTGGCCTATGTCGTCGGCAGCATGTGGGACGGCGGCAATGTCGCGCATTATTCGCCCGACCATCCGCGCGTCCTGATCGACGGCCGGCCGGAGCGCGCGCCTTGGATCGACCTCAACGATTTGCGCGCGCGCGGCGCCGTGGTGGTGTGGACCGCGGGTGAGTTAAACGCGCTGCCGCCCGTGTTTCGCACCATTGCCGGCGACGCCGCCGTGCAGCCGCCGTTCCGCCTGCGCTACCGCTTCGGCGGCGACAGCCTCAATGTCGGCTGGGCGATCCTGCTGCCGCGGCCGGCATATGCACGGGCCGTTCGGGAGTAGAAACGCGATCGATAGCGAACCGGAGCCGCTCCATGAGCGTCTTGAGCCGCCTTTGGCGAGGAGACCTGCCGCTGCCGCAGGCATTCTGGAACTGGGCGGTGGCCGGCGGAATTGCCGTCAACGCGCTCACTTCCATTCTTTTTCTGGCGTTGATCATGAACGACCGCCTTGTCGCGGCCTTCGTCGTCGGTTACGTGCTGTCAGTACCCTATAATATCGTCGTAACGGTCGGCGTCTGGCGTTCGGCCGGGCGCTATCGGGGCGAGCGCCGCTGGGCCGACCTCGCACGCATCGTCACGGTTGCCGGAATGGTGGTATTGAGCCTTACCTGACCGACCGGCACGGATGAGCGCCGGACCTGAATTGCCTGGCCTTTATTGATTAGTTGCCGACCGTCCGGGAATTTGGACACACGGCCTTAGCGCCGCGCCTGAACTTCGTCGACGACGATTGCGCCGTCCATCAGCTTGATCTCTCGATGCATGCGGTCGGCGAGATCGAGGTCGTGGGTGACGGCGACCACCGTCTTGCCCTGTTTCTCGACCAGGTCGCGCAGCAGCTCGAACACCTGTTCGCTCGACCTGGAATCGAGCGAGCCGGTCGGCTCGTCGGCGAGGATCACCGGCGGCTCGTTGGCAAGCGCGCGCGCCACGGCGACGCGCTGGCGCTGGCCGCCGGAGAGCTGATCCGGGGTCTTGTGCACGTGATCGCCCAGGCCGAGGCTCGCGAGCAGATCACGCGCGCGGTCGCGCTGCTGCGGCAGCGACAGCCGCGCAAGCGCACGCATCGGCAGCATGACGTTGTCCAAGATGGTGAATTCCGGCAACAAAAAATGGAATTGAAACACGAAGCCGAGCAGCGACAGCCGCGTCAAAGCCCGCTCCTCCTCGTCCATATGCGTCGTATTGCGGCCGCGGATCAGCACCTCGCCTGACGTCGGCAGGTCGAGCAGGCCGAGCAGGTACAACAACGACGATTTGCCGGAGCCGGACGGCCCGGTGATCGCCACGAATTCGTTCTCGCGGATCACAAGGTCGATGTTTTGCACCAGCGTGGTCGGCACGATGCCGGGCAGGATACGCGTGACGCCGCGCGCCTCGATCAGCGGCGTTTTCGCCGCGCCGTTCATGTCGCGCCCCGGATGATCTCGACCGGATTGCCGCGCGCGGCCTTGCGCGCCGGCTGGTAGCCGGCGGCAACCGAGGACACCAGCGCCACCATGCCGGCCAGCAGATAGTGCTTGTAAGTATAGGCCAGCGGCAGCCGGTCGGAATCGATAAACGGATTCTTGATCTCGACCGAGCCGAGCGCCAGGCACAGCAGATAGCCGAGCAGGAAGCCGGCAAGCGCCCCGGCGAGACCGATGATCATGGCCTCGATCACAAAAATCGAGCGCACGGTCTGCTCGCTCAGGCCCAGCGATTTCATGATGGCAATGTCGCGCGCCTTCTCGTGCGTGATGGTTGAGATGATGTTGTAAGTGCCGAAGCTCGCCACCAACAGGATGGCGCCGACCACCGTGTACATGATGATGTTGCGGATGATGAAGGTGCTGATCAGGTCTTCATTCGCTTCCTGCCAGGACACCGACTTGTATCCGGTGTCGTTCTCGATGCGCGATGCGATCTCGCGTGAATTCATCGGATCGCGCAGGCGCACCCGCAGTTCGTTGATGAGGCCGGTCTGCCGCGAGAGAATCTGCCCGGTCTTGGTCAGCACGTAGGCGCCGCTCTCGTCGAATTGGCGCACGCCGGTGTGAAAGAAGCCGACCACCTGCGCGCTGATGCGCGCGCCCTCGCTGGTCTGCAGCGTGATATTGGCGCCGATACGGGCGCCGATCTTCTCCGACAGCCGGTCGCCGATGATGATGGCGTTGGTGGCGCGGTACAGCGCGGTCAGCGTCGCGCCGCGCATTTGCTTCGGCAGATCGGACACCTGGGCTTCGCGCCGCGGGTCGATGCCGGTAACGCTGGTCGCGACGTCGTGGTTGGCATAGCGGATGATCGCCTGCACCTTCACCGACGGCCCGACCGCGCCGGGGAGCCAGGCTTCCAGCGCGGCCATGGTGGCGAGCGGGTTCTTGATGCCGCGCCGGCGCGCTTCCGGCGTCAGCCCGTGAATCTCCGCGGCCTGGAACGTGCTTTCGGCCGGTTGCGGTGGCGGCGCCCGCCGCTCGTCCGACACCGTGATGTGCGCCAGCGTGTTGACCAGGCGGTTGGTGAAGTCCTCCTGCGAGCCCTGCATCAGCGCCGCCATCATGATGGAAAAGCCGACGCCGGTGGCGACGCCGGCCACCGCAAAGCCGGTTTGCCGCACGCGGGCGCGCACATGCGTCCAGGCGATGTCGAGGACGAGGTTCATGGGCTCGTCACGCGCACGCGGGCGCCGTCCGTGAGGTCGGTAGCCGCCGGCGAGGCGACGCGCTCGCCATCCTGAAGACCCGAGAGCACCTCGACCGCGCGCGTGCCACGGATGCCGACCGTCACCTCGCGGCGGCGCACGCGGCCGCCATCGATCACGAACACGGCGTTGCCGCGCAACGCATCGGCCGGGATCAAGAGCGCGTTCGGCTTCTCGCGGGTGACGATATTGGCTTCCACGCTCATGCCGGGCTTGAGCGGGGTGTCGTCGGGCAGCGCAATCTTGATGCGGAAGGTCTTGGCCGCGACGTCGCCCATCGGCGTAATCTCGCTGACCTTGCCTTCGAGCTGCCGGTCCGGGAAGGCATCGGTGCGGAACAGCACCTTCTGGCCGACCGCCACGCGCGGGATGTCTTCTTCGTTGACCTCGGCCACCACCTGCAGCGGCTTCGGCACGCCGACGCGGAACAGCACCTGCCCCGACTCGGCGATCTCGCCGATCTCGCCGTCGCGGCGAAGCACGACGCCGTCCATCGGCGAGACGATGGTGTAGTCGCCGATCTTCTCGGTCTGCACCGAGATCAGGCCCTGCACGGTCTGCAGGTCCATGCCGGCGCGCTCGAAAGCCTGCGTGGTGGCGGCGCCGCGCCCGATCAACTCGCTGACGCGCGCCATTTCGCGCTGGAGGAAACCTTCGCGCGCCTTTAGCTCCTTGAGGCCCGCCTGCACCTCGCGGTCGTCGAGACGGACCAGCACGTCGCCCTTGGCGACGGTCTTGCCCTCGCAGTAGCAGATGTCGACGATGCGGTCGCGGATGACGCTGGCCACTTTGGCCCAGCGTACCGGCTCGGCCCCGCCGGTGGCGTAGACGATCTCGACCGCGGTGCCGCGCGCAGCGGCCACCGCCGCCACTTGCGGGCCGCTACCGAGGCGCCACCAAGCGGCGCCGCCGAGCAGCAGTACAAGAACGATGGCGATGAGAATGTGTCTGCGCTTCACGGATCGGCCTTTGTCATGCGGCGGCCCGCCCCGGACCGAAGTATGGCAAATTTAGCCGACCGCGGTAGCCCGCTGTTGACCTGGCGCAAGGGAGGCTTTCTGCACCTCTCCCCGTGCAGAACGGGGAGAGGGAAGCAGGTCACGCCACCTGCCTGATGACCTTGGCGAGCTTGTCGAACATCTCGCCGATCTGGCTTTCGCTCACGATCAGCGGTGGCGACAGCGCCAGCGTGTCGCCGACCGCGCGGAACATGAAGTCGTGGTCGAAGAAGCCGGCGTCCAGCGCCTGCAGGCCGCGCTTGCCGACGCCGTCCGGCTTGCTGGCGAGGTCGATGCCGACGCACAGCCCGCACGGGCGGATGTCGAGCACGTTCGGCAGCCCTTTGAGTGCGAGCGCGGCGTCGATCCACAACGGCTCCAGCTTCTTCGCGCGGGCGAACAGGTCCTCCTCGCGGTAGAGGTCGAGCGTGGCGAGGCCAGCCGCGCAGGCGAGCGGATGCGCCGAATAAGTATAGCCGTGGAACAGCTCGACCACGTGCTCGGGGCCCTTCATGAAGGCGTCGTAGATGCCCTTGCGCACCAGCACGCCGCCCATCGGCACCGCACCCGAGGTGATGCCCTTGGCGAAGGTGATCATGTCGGGCACCACGCCGTAGCGCTCGGCGGCAAACGCATAGCCCATGCGGCCGTAGCCGGTGATGACCTCGTCGAAGATCAGCAGGATGCCGTGCTTGTCGCAGATGGCGCGCAGGCGCTCGAGATAGCCCTTGGGCGGCGCGATCACGCCGGTGGAGGCCGCCAGCGGCTCGACGATCACCGCCGCGATGGTGGAAGCGTCGTGCAGCGCCACCAGGCGGTCGAGCTCGTCGGCGAGATGCGCGCCCCACTCCGGCTCGCCGCGCGAGAAGGCCTGCTCGGCGCGGTTATAGGTCGTGGTCAGGTGATCGACGCCGGCGACCAGCGCGCCGAACTGCTTGCGGTTGTTGACGATGCCGCCGACGGCGATGCCGCCGAAGCCGACGCCGTGATAGCCGCGCTCGCGCCCGATCAGGCGCACGCGCCCGGCGTTGCCGCGCACGTTGTGATAGGCGAGCGCGATCTTGAGCGCGGTGTCGACGGCTTCCGAGCCGGAATTGCAGAAGAACACGTGGTCCAGGTCGCCCGGCGCGAGGGCGGCGACGCGCGCTGCCAGCTCGAAGGCCTTGGGATGGCCGAACTGGAAGGCCGGCGCGTAGTCGAGCTCGGCCGCCTGCTGCTGGATCGCCTGGACGATCGGCGCGCGATTGTGGCCGGCATTGGTGCACCAGAGACCGGCCGAGCCGTCGAGCAGCTTGCGCCCGTCGGCGGCGATGTAGTGCATGTCCTTGGCGCCGGCGATCATGCGTGGCCGCGCCTTGAAGGCGCGGTTGGCGGTGAACGGCATCCAATAGGGTTCGAGATCGTTGGGAATGCCGGTTTTTGCTTGATTCTGAGCCTGTGCCATGACGCCACCCTGTCAGCCGTCATGCCCGGCCTTGTGCCGGGCATCCAAGTCTTCGCTGACTATACTCTTAAAGGCATGGATGGCCGGGACAAGCCCGGCCATGACGGATACGGGCGTTGCCGTAATCCGCGTGTCTGGTATGTAGGCCGACGATGACGGACAAACCTGCAAAATCCAACAAGCCGCAGAAGCTCAAGGCCCGCCTGCCGCGCGGCCTGGCCGACCGCGGCCCGGCCGAGATCGCCGCCACGCGCGACATGGTGGAGAAGATAAGGCTGCAGTTCGAACGCTACGGCTTCGAGCCGGTGGAAACGCCGGCGATCGAATACACCGACGCGCTCGGCAAGTTCCTGCCCGACCAGGACCGTCCGAACGAAGGCGTGTTCTCGTTCCAGGACGACGACGAGCAGTGGCTGTCGCTGCGCTACGACCTGACCGCGCCGCTGGCGCGCTACGTGGCGGAGCGCATCGGCACCGAGCACATTACGCTGCCCTATCGCTCGTATCGCTTCGGCTGGGTGTTCCGCAACGAGAAGCCGGGCCCGGGCCGCTTCCGCCAGTTCATGCAGTTCGATGCGGACACCGTGGGCGCGCCGACCATCGCGGCCGACGCCGAGATGTGCATGCTCGCGGCGGACACGATGGAAGTGCTGGGCATTCCGCGCGGCAGCTACGTCGTGAAGGTGAATAATCGGAAGGTGCTGGACGGATTGATGGAAGGCATCGGCATTGGCGGTGAGGAGAATGCTAAGCGGCGACTTATGGTGCTGAGAGCAATCGATAAGTTAGATCGGTTGGGTGTCACGGGGGTTAGGCAGTTGCTTGGTTCAGGCCGATGGGACGGAGGCGAGCCAGGGAAAGGAGATTTCACCGCAGGAGCTTTGTTATCCGACGAGCAAATTGGACTTGTATTACGACAACTAACGCCAGCCGATGATGAACCATTGCTGGGTGTGTCTGGCGAAATTTGGTATCCAGACGGCGATACGAACAAGCCCGGTTGGGATTTGCGCAATACTGGCTTGGACGAACTCCAGCAGATCGAGTCCCTCGTGGCGACCGCCGGATACACACGTGACCGAATTCGCATTGATCAATCCGTCGTCCGCGGCCTCGAATACTACACCGGCCCGGTCTACGAAGTAGAACTCACCTTCGAGATCAGCGACGAAAAAGGCCGCCCGGTGCGCTTCGGCTCGGTCGGCGGCGGCGGCCGCTACGACGGCCTGGTGTCGCGCTTCCGCGGCGAGCCAACGCCCGCGACCGGCTTCTCCATCGGCGTGTCGCGTTTGCAGGCGGCGCTCACCGCGCTCGGCAAGATCGCATCGAAGCCGGCGCCCGGCCCGGTGGTCGTCACCGTGTTCGACCGCGACCGCATCGCCGACTACCAACGCATGGTCACGAACCTGCGCAACGCCGGCATCCGCGCCGAATTGTATCTCGGCAACCCGAAGAACTTCGGCAACCAGATGAAATATGCCGACCGGCGCGGCTCGCCTTGCGCGGTCATCCAGGGCGGCGACGAGAAGGCCAAAGGCGAGGTGCAGATCAAGGACCTGATCCTGGGCGCCGAAATCGCCGGCCTGTCGAAAGAGCGCGACGACTACCTGAAAAAGCAGGCCGAGGCGCAATTCGCGGTCAAGGAAGGCGAACTGGTCGAGGCGGTGCGCAAGCTGCTCGCCCGGCACGGCATCGCCTAAAACTTCAGCAGGAACGGATCGGCTGGCGCGCCGTTTGCATCTCCGCTGGGGATGATCCTGCTGCAGGTGACACGATGCGTCTTCTGACGGTGCGGCACGCCACCACCTACCGCTATGCCCACCCGGTCGCCTTCGGTCAGCACCGGCTGATGCTGCGGCCGCGCGACAGCCACGATTTGCGGCTGGTCGGGGCCGAACTGACCCTCTCCCCGCCGGGCCAGGTGCGCTGGCTGCACGACGTGTTCGGCAACTCGGTCGCGCTGGTCGACTTCCAGGCGCCGGCCGCCACGCTGACGATCTCCTCCACGCTCAAGCTGGAACGCTACGGCCTCAACGGCCTGGTGTTCCCGATCGCGCCGGAGGCCGAGTTCTATCCCTTCATCTATTCCAGCAACGACCGCGTCGATCTCGGCCGCCTGCTCGAGCAGCATTATCCCGATCCGGCCGGCGTGCTGGCGCGCTGGGCCGACGGATTCGTGACGTCGCGGCCGATGCGCACCGCCGACCTGCTGGCCGCCATGAACTCCGCGCTCAAGCCCGTCATCGTCTATGCCGAGCGGCACGAGGCCGGCACGCAGCCGCCTGCCGAAACCTTGCAGAGCAAGACCGGCGCCTGCCGCGACTTCGCCTTGGTGTTCATCGAGGCGGCGCGCTACCTCGGCTTCGGCGCGCGTTTCGTGTCGGGCTATCTCTACGATCCCGCGCTCGACAAAGGCGACGCCACGCCGGCGACCGCCGCGACGCATGCCTGGGCCGAGGTCTACCTGCCGGGCGCCGGCTGGATCGAATACGATCCGACCGACATCATTATCGGCGGCGACAATCTCATCCGCGTCGCGGTGACGCGCGACCCCTCGCAGGCGATTCCGATTTCGGGCAGTTACGAAGGCAGCGCGGCGGATTTCCTCGGCATGACGGTCGAGGTCGCGGTCACGCAGGACTGACGGGCGGCGTCAGAGGGCGACGAGGTCGCCCGCGGCGACGGTCTGACCGTCGGCAACGGCCAGCGGATGGCCGAGCACCTGCTCGACCGCGTCGAAGCTGTCGAGCAGCGAGAAATTCTGGATGACCTTGTCGTCGCGGAAGCGCATGAAGTTCGCCACGCGGAAGCTGATCACGCGACCGTCGTCGGTGCGCTTGGCGGTCTGGCGGTTGAGCATCGCGAGCTGATCGCCCGACACCACATAGACCTGCCGCACGAAGCTGACGGCGCGGATCACGCCGGGCACGCGCCGCCCGATCAGGTCGACCACCGCCGGCTTGCCGCGCCAGGTGCCGCAGAAGGGCAAGAGATCGGCCGGGCCGCTCACGGTCCACTGCACCTCGTCGTGCAGGAACGCGCCGATCCGTTCGACGTCGCGAACGGCGTAGGCCTGATAGAAGGCGTCAACCACGGCTCGCGGGACCGAATATGCCGTCATATGGCCTCCGACCTTTGGCGTGGATTCACACCGGCACTAAGCCGCAATCATCCGCCGCCTGGCTGTCACGCGCGGCCAGCGGATGGCCGAGCACCTGCTCGACCGCGTCGTAGCTGTCGATCAGCGAGACATTCTCGACCACCTTGCCGTCGCGGAAATGCAGGAAGTGCGCGAGCCGGTAGCTGATCACGCGGCCGTCTTCCGCGCGGCGCGCCGACAGGCGGTTCAGGGTCGCGACCCGGTTGCCGTCGATCAAAATCGACTCCGGCACGAAGCTGAAAATATGGAAGACCTCCGGCACCTGACGGGCGATCACGTCCATGACCGCGGCCTTGCCGTGGCGCGTGCCGCAAAAGTGCAGCAGGTCCACCGGACCGCTGATGGTCCAATTGACGTCGTCGGCGAGGAACTCCCCCACCCTCTGGGCATCGCGCGCGGCATAGGCCTCGTAGAAGGCGTCTACCGTGGCGCGGGATATTGAATCGGTCATGGCTAGAGTCCTCGTCCCAGACCTAGTCAACGCCGGTTGCGTTGAAATTGTCTTACCCGGGCGGGTATTCACCGCATGCCAGCCAAGTAAATCACGAACGCCGTTCATGGCATCAAGCCGAGAATTTTCGTTAACGATGTCAGATATTTGGCTTCCACGACCGTTAAGGCCGGCGCACGAACGGCGTCGAATCCTTAAGCTTGCCGTGCTAAAGGGCCGCCCTAACCGGCGGGACGGCCGGAAACGGGACGGCGATGGACGCTAGAACAAACCAGGCGAAAGGCCCCGATGCGCGGGCGGAGGCGCTCGTCGCTTCCTACGAGCGCTCGGGCTATGCGCGGCTGTCGCCCGCCATCCTGCAGCCGGCCGAGCCCTTCCTCGACCTGTCCGGCGAAGACATCCGCAAGCGCATGTATTTGACGACCGCGCCGGGCGGGGCCGAGTTCTGCCTGCGGCCGGACCTGACCATCCCGGTTTCCCGCGACTACCTGGCTTCGCCCGCGGCCGGGCAGCCGGCCGGCTTCTGCTATCTCGGGCCGGTCTTCCGTCACCGCAGCGACGCGCCGGCCGAATTCCTGCAGGCCGGCATCGAGAGCTTCGGCCGCCCCGACAAAGCCGCCGCCGACGCCGAGATGCTCGCGCTCGGGCTGGAGGCGACCGCGCATTATGGACTTGGCGCGCCTATGGTGCAGACGGGCGACGTGGCGCTGTTTGCCGGCCTGGTCGCCGCGCTCGACCTGCCGCCGGCCTGGAAGCGCCGGCTGGTGAAGGACTTCAACCGCAAGGCCAACCTGGCGCAGGACCTCGACCGCCTGGTGCTCGGCGGCAACAATGCGCGTCCCGAATACCAGGGCGTGCTGGCGGCGCTCGCCGGCTCCGATCCGAAGGGCGCGCACGCGCTGGTCACCGACCTGCTCTCGATCGCCGGCATCAACGCCGTCGGCGGCCGCTCGGTGGGCGAGATCGCCGACCGCTTCCTCGAGCAGTCGGCGCTCGGCGCTTCCGCCAAGCTGCCGCGCGAAGTGCGCTCCCTGATCGAGCGCTTCCTCGCCGTCGCGGGCGATCCTGACGAGGCGGCGGCCGAATTGCGCGCGCTCGCGGCCGAAGCGTCGATGACCGACGCGCTCGGCCCCGCGCTCGATCTGTTCGAGAGCCGCACCGGCTTCCTGGCCGCGCGCGGCATCGACGTGAAGCGCGTGCGCTTCTCGACCGCGTTCGGGCGCGGCTTCGACTATTACACCGGCTTCGTGTTCGAACTGACCGACCCGGACCGCACCGGCGATCCGCTGGTGGCGGGCGGCCGCTATGACGGCCTGCTGACGCGCCTGGGCGCGGCCGAGCCGATCCCCGCCGTCGGCTTCGCGGTATGGATCGAGCGCCTCGCCATCTATGGAGGCGCGGCATGAGCGCCCCGCTCGTCATCGCCGTGCCCGCCAAGGGCCGCCTGCAGGAAAACGCCGAAGCCTTCTTCGCGCGTTCCGGCCTCACGCTGATCAAGCCGCGCGGCGCGCGCGACTATCGCGGCGCTGTCGCCGGCCTCGACGGCGTCGAGATCGCTTATCTGTCGGCCTCCGAAATCACGTCGCAGCTCGCCGCGGGCGCCGTGCACATGGGCGTCACCGGCGAGGACCTGGTGCGCGAGATGATCCCCGACGCCGACCGCCGCGTGGTGCTGATCGAAGGGCTCGGCTTCGGATTTGCCAATGTCGTGGTCGCGGTGCCGCAGGCCTGGATCGACGTGCGCACCATGGCCGACATCGACGACGTCGCCACCGCCTTCCGCCACCACCACGGCCGCAAGATGCGGGTGGCGACCAAATACATCAATCTCACGCGCGACTTCTTTTCCGCGCAGGGCGTGATCGACTATCGCATTGTCGAGAGCTCCGGCGCGACCGAAGGCGCGCCCGCCGCGGGCACCGCCGAGCTGATCGTCGACATCACCACCACCGGCACGACGCTCGCCGCCAACGGGCTCAAGATCGTCGACGACGGCACCATCCTGCGCTCGCAGGCCAATCTGGTCGCCGCGCGCGCCTCCGAATGGGGGCCTGAGCAGCGCGAGCTGGCGCGCGTCATCCTCGACCGCATCGCCGCGCAGGCGCGCGCGAAAGCGTTCCGCGAGGTGCGCGCCCGCTTTGCCGCCTGCGACGCGGCGCTGGTCGACGCGGCGAAACAGAAATTCGGCGTGGAGACGCCGTTCGGCGGGCCGACTTCGTCGGGCATGCTGACGCTGCACTGCCCGCCTAGCCAGGTCTACGCGCTCACCAGCTACTTGCGCGAGCGCGGCGCGCAGGCCGTGGCGGTGGCCGATCTCGGCTACGTGTTCTCGCGCGACAACCCGCTCTACGCGAAGCTCGAGGCGGGGCTGTAGGCGAACACTCAAAGGTCATCCCCGCGAAAGCGGGGATCCAGTATTCCGTGTTCTTTTCGTGAAGCTGCGGAGTACTGGATTCCGGGTCTCGCGCGATGCGCTCGCCCGGAATGACAGCTACAAGCCCGCGTAGTCGATCGGCTTCAAGCGGTCGAGCCGGCGCTCGATCTTGGGCAGCGGATATTTCAGCCCGCTGGCGCAGTTGAACAGCACCACCTGGTCGGTCTTCGACACGCGCCCGTCGGCCAGGCTCTGCTTGTAGGCCGCGTAAGTCGCCGCGCCCTCCGGGCACAGCAGCAGCCCCTCCTCGCGCGCCATTTCGTCGAGCGCCGATTGAATCGCTGGGTCCTCGACCGCGATGGCGAAGCCGCCGCTCTCGCGCACCGCGCGCAAAATGAGGAAATCGCCGACCGCCTGCGGCACGCGGATGCCGGAGGCGATGGTGTGCGCATTCTCCCAGCGCGGCGCGTGCTCCTTGCCTTCCTCGAAGGCCTTCACCATGGGCGCGCAGCCGGCCGCCTGCACGGCGATCATGCGCGGGCGCTTGTTGCCGATGAAGCCGATCTCCTCCAACTCGGCGAAGGCCTTCCACATGCCGATCAAGCCGGTGCCGCCGCCGGTCGGATAGAAGATCGCGTCCGGCACCTGCCAGCCGAGCTGCTCGGCAAGCTCCAGCCCCATCGTCTTCTTGCCCTCGATGCGGTAGGGCTCCTTCAGCGTCGAGGTGTCGAACCAGCCGGCCTTCGCCTTGCCCTCGCCGACGATCTTGCCGCAGTCGTCGATCAGCCCGTTGACGCGGTAGACGGTTGCGCCCTGCAACGCGATCTCGGAGACGTTCACTTCCGGCGTGTCCTCCGGGCAGAAGATCGTGGTCTTGATCCCGGCATGCGTCGCGTAGGCCGCGAGCGCGGCGCCGGCATTGCCGTTGGTCGGCATCGCCATGTGCTTGATGCCGAGCGCCTTGGCCATCGACACCGCCATGACGAGGCCGCGCGCCTTGAACGAGCCGGTCGGCAGCCGGCCCTCGTCCTTCACCAGGATGTCGCCGCCGCCGAGTTTCTTGGCGACGCGCGGCGTGCGGATGATCGGCGTCATCGCCTCGCCCAGGCTGACGATGTCGCTCGCCTTGCGCACCGGCAGCAATTCGCGGTAGCGCCACAAGTCGGCCGGCCGCGCCGCCAGCGCGCCTTTGGTCAGCGCCTTGCGCACGCCGGCGAGATCGTAGCGCACCAAGAGCGGCTTGCCCGCGCGCGAAAGATTGTGGATCTGGTCGGCCTCGTGCCGCTCGCCGGTCATGGCGCATTCCAGATGCGTGACGAAGCTCGGCCGCTCGGCCGTCAGGTTGTCGTCGTGCCGCATGGCGGATTCCAGGCGAGGTTCAAAGGCCGGCTATTATCGGGCATCGCCGCGCGGGCGTCGCGCGCGGAAAACCACGAAATGAGACAGCGAGAAGTTGACCGCGAAGGAGACCGCGATCGACAGGAGCTTGGCCAGCGCCAGCGGCAGCACGTAGGAGAGCGCGAACAAGGTCGCAGTGCTCGCCACCATGCCGGCGACGCCGGAGGCCACGAAGGTCGCATAGTCGCGCCAGCGCAGCGCGTGGCCGGACTCCGGGCCGAAGGTGGTGAAGGAGTTCATCACATAGGAGAAGGTCACCGCCACGATCCAGGCCAGCACGTTGGCCGGCACCAGCGGCCACTTGAAAAGCGTGGCCGCCGTCCAAAATATGCTGAAATCGATGGCGGTATTGATGACGCCGACAAAGGCGAAGCTGATCGCCTTGAGCGCGACCGCGCGCTCGTGCCAGGCGAGGGTCAGCCGGTCCAGGAGTGGCTTGAGGGGCGCCGGAATCATCGCTCTTTCATAGCATTTTGCGGGCGTGTGCCTACCCCGGCGGGCGCGGAACCGGCAGGCGACAGCGCCGCCCCGGTGCGGTATAGAAACGGGCCGAAAAAAGCGAGCAGCAGGTCAAGAAAATGGCGGCAAAAGCGACCCGATCAGGCGGCCGAACGGCGCGTTCGCGGACCGGCTCCGGGCTGTCGATCGTGGTGCCGGTATTCAACGAGGCCAAGGGCCTGCACGCCCTGCACGAGCGCATCGCCGAGATGGCCCGCCATCTGAAAATGAAGCGCGGGCTCAAGGTCGAGGTGGTCTATGTCGACGACGGCAGCCGCGACGACACCAATGACGTCGCCAAGGCGCTGCCCGCCCACGCGCTCGACGTCCAGGTGGTGTCGCTGTCGCGCAACTTCGGCAAGGAAGCCGCCTTGCTCGCCGGGCTTGAGCACGCGCGCCTCGACGCCATCATGTTCATGGACGGCGACGGCCAGCATCCGCCCAGCCTGATCGACACTTTGGTGTCGCGCTGGCTCGAGGACGGCTACGACGTGGTCTACACCGCCAAGGCGCACCGCGAGAACGAGCCTTACCTGCGCCGGCTCGGCGTGCGCTGGTTCTACGACATGATCAACTGGGGCCAGCGGCAGAAGATTCCGGAGGATGCCGGCGACTTCCGCCTGCTGTCGCCGCGCGCGGCCGCCGCGCTCAAGCAGATGCCGGAGCGCAACCGCTTCTTCAAAGGCATGTCGAGCTGGATCGGCTTCCGCCAGGTGCGCGTCGACTACGAACCGGCGGCGCGCGCGCATGGCAAGACGACCTGGAACGTCTGGACGCTGATCGGCCTGTCGATCGAAGGCCTCACGTCCTTCACCGTCGCGCCGCTGCGGCTCGCCAGCCTCTTGGGCGCGCTGCTTGCCGCCAGCGCGATCGTGTTCGGCTTGTGGATCCTGCTGGAGACCATCCTGTTTGGTAAGGATGTCCCCGGCTATCCCTCGCTCGTGGTCAGCGTCATGGTGATCGGCGGCGTGCAGCTTTTGATGATCGGCATTCTCGGCGAATACATCGGCAAGATGCTGAACGAGATCAAGGCGCGGCCGGTCTATTTCGTCGCCGACCACAGCGTGAAGAGCGCGGACGAAACGCCGAAGGCGCGGCCGGCGGCCGCGCGCGCGGCGGAGTGAGCCCCTCCCGCCGGATCTGGCTCTGCGCCGACGATTACGGCATGGCGCCCGGCATCAACGAGGCGATCCGTCAACTGATCCTGCGCGGGCGGCTCAACGCCACCTCGGTGATGACCGCGGCGCCTCACCTTGGCGCCGACGAAGCCGACGCGCTGGAGACGCTGAACTCCGGCAAGAAGCGCGCCGCGCTCGGCCTGCACGTCACGCTGACCGCGCCGTTCAAGCCGCTGAGCAAAGGCTTTGCGCCGCTGCGCGACGGCGCCTTCCCGACGATCGGCGAGATGACCAGGCTGGCGATGACGCGGCGGCTGACGCCCGAGCCGCTCACCATCGAGATCGCCACGCAACTGCAAGCGTTCCTGTCGGCTTTCGGCCACCTGCCCGACTTCGTCGACGGCCATCAGCACGTGCAGCTGCTGCCGACGGTGCGCGACGCCTTCCTCACGGTGGTGGCCGAGATCGCGCCTAATGCCTGGGTGCGCCAATGCGGCCGCGCGCGCTCGGCCTGGCTGCTGCCGGACCATAAGGGCCTCGCGCTCGACGTGCTCAGTCTCGGCTTCAAATCGCAGGCCATGCAACGCGGGCTGGCCAGCAACCCCGCCTTCGCGGGCGCCTATGTGTTCAGCGACAAGGCCCGCTTCGCCCGCATTTTCCCGCGCTTCCTCAAGGGCCTGCCGGACGGTGGGCTGATCATGTGTCATCCGGGCTTCGTCGATGAGGCGCTAAAAGGGCTCGACCCCGTGACCACGCTGCGCGAGCACGAATTCGCCTTTTTCAATTCGGATGCTTTCCCGGCGACGCTCGCCGACCACGGCGTCACACTGGCGCAGCCCTCTGGCGACGGCGGAGCGGCTGCCTAGATATCCGGTCTACTCGTCTTGGGAGGACGCGATGACGCCGCAGGAACGCCAACTGGTTGACGAGCTGTTCGAACGCCTCGCCCGCCTGGAGACGGCGCCGCGCGACGCCGAGGCCGAGCGCGCCATCGCCGACGGGCTCAAGCGCGCGCCGCACGCGGTCTACGCGCTGGTGCAAAGCGTGCTGGTGCAGGACGAGGCGCTCAAGCGCGCCGACGCGCGCATTCGCGAACTGGGCGGCGAAGAAGACGCGCCGCGCGAGACCCCAAGCTTCCTCGACAGCATGCGCGAAACATTCACGGGCCGCCGCACCTCGGTGCCGAGCGTGCGCACGGCCGAGCCCGATTCACGATGGAATACCGGCGGCGCGCTCGGCGCCAATGCCGCGCCGCAAGGCGCAGCCATGCAGGGTGCTGGACCTGGTGGCGGCTTCGGCGGCGGCGGCTCGTTCCTCGGCACCGCGGCGGCCACAGCAGCCGGCGTGGTCGGCGGCGCGCTGCTGATGAATTCGATCTCCTCGCTGTTCGGCCAGCGTGGCGGCAGCGCCTTCGCCGACACGCAGCAAGGCGCGGGCGCAAGCTCGCCCTGGGACAACAGCGCGGCCGGCAGCGACCTTGCGCGCGAAGCGGGCTTAAACGAGATCGGCGGCAGCCGGCATGGCGCGGTCGACGACCCGCAGGCGGCCGGCCTGTTGGGCGGCAATGACGATTTCAGCGAGGACGTCGCCGATGCGGACTTCGACGGCGGCGATTTCGGCGGCGGCGATACGGCGTAACATTCAACTGTCATTCCGGGGCGCACGCTTTAGGCGTGCGAATCCGGAATCCAGAACCAATGATTTTGCTAGTGTCTGGATTCCGGGTCCGGCGCTTCGCGCCGTCCCGGAATGACAAGAGTTACAGCACCACGACTTTGGTGCCGACCTTCACGCGGCTGTAGAGGTCGATGACGTCCGCGTTGCGCATGCGGATGCAACCCGACGACACGTTTTGGCCGATGGTCCACGGCTCGTTGGAGCCGTGGATGCGGTAGAGCGTCGAGCCGAGATAAAGCGCGCGCGCGCCGAGCGGGTTGTTCGGGCCGCCGGGCATGAAGTGCGGCAGGTAGGGCTGGCGCTCCAGCATCTCCTTCGGCGGCACCCAGTCCGGCCATTCCTTTTTCGCGGAGACCGCGTGCACGCCCGACCAGGTGAAGCCCGGGCGGCCGACGCCGATGCCGTAGCGCATCGCCTTGCCGTTTTCGCCCACCAGGTAGAGGAAGTGGTTCGGCGTATCGATCACGATGGTGCCGGGCGCCTCGCTGCCGCGGTAGTCGACCTCCTGGCGCAGGAAGCGCGGATCGATGCGCGTGTCGGGCGCCTGCGGATCGAGCATCTGACCGGCAGGGCCGGTGCTGGCGTAGAGCGGCCGCTGCGCCGGATCGCCATAGGCCGTCGGCGGCGCGATGTATTGCGGCGGCGGCGCATAGCGCTGGGACGACCCGCCGAAGACGAACTCGATGAAGCCGCCGCCGAGATTGGCCTGCATCTGCGGCGGCTGCGCGACGACGACCATCTGCGGCGTCGACGGCAGCATCTGCTGCGCTGACGCGACGCCGCTCAACAGCAATCCAGCCAAGCCGAGGGTGAAAGCGCGGACCATGCGCGGCAGTACAGAACGCAAACCGCCACCGAATGGTAAAGCGCGCGTGCAGCGCGATGCCTTAGCGTTTATTTTGCGTAAAACGCGCCCCGTCATGGTAAACGCGCGGTTTCACGAGACTGCAACCTGGAATTAACAGCCGTTGAGGTAGAAAGCGTCAACGGCTGATTGGGGGCGTAGCGTGCAGCGTAAAGTCTTCCGCATCGAGCAGATGCTTCCGGCGTCGCGTCGCGCCGCGCCGGCCGATCCGCGCGCTGCGGAGGAGAGCGCGTTGCAGCACGACCTCGGCGTCATGCAGGACATGCTGGCGCGCCACAAACGCGAACTCACCGCGCTGGTGGGCGACGGCAAGGAGCGCCGCCTCGCGCGCGCCAGCGAGGAGCTCGCCGCCGCCGTCGACAGCATGGACAAGGCGACGCAGACCATCCTCGGCCATGTCGAGCGCATCGACGACAACGCCAAGTCGCTCGCCGCCACGCTGAAGGGCGACTATGTGCGCAGCCTGACACACGAGATTCAGGAAGCCGTCGTCAATATCTACGAGTCCTGCAATTTCCAGGATCTCGCCGGTCAGCGCATCGAGAAGGTGATGACGATGCTCGGCACCATCGAGGACCAGGTCAACGCCATGCTCGCGCGCGCGGGCCGCGCCGGAGTCGTCCCCTACCCGGCCGGCAAGCCCGGCACCGACCTCGTCAACGGGCCGAAGCTCGACGGCGACGCCGGCCATGCGAGCCAGCGCGACATCGACAAGATATTCGCCTAATCCACGCTAAACGGGCCTTCGGATCAGCACGAAGCAAACAAGCGCGCTGGCGGCAAAGCCGGCGGCGAGCGCGAGCGCGCCGGCGTCGGAGATGCGCTCCACCACGAAGGCCATCACCAGCGGCGCGGCCGCCTGCACCAGCAGGAACGGCCCGGCCAGCCGCCCCATCAGGCGCCCGTAGCCGGAAGCGCCGAACAGCGCGAGCGGCACCGCGCCGCGCGTGATGGTGACGAGCCCATTGGCGCCGCCGAACATCAGCGCGAAGGCGGCGGCGACCGGCCCCGAGACGCCGAGGATCGCGAGCATCACGAAGGCGCACAGCAAGGTGCCGAGCGCGAAGCGCGCCACCCACAAGGGATGCAGGTCTTTGCCGAAAGAAAACTCGATCAGCCGCGCGCCGACCTGCGCCGGGCCGAACAGCGCGCCGATCATCACCACGGTGCCGGCGTCGATGCCACTGCGCGCGAAGATGGCCAGAAGATGCGCCGACAGGCCGGACGGCACGAAGGCATAGATCGCGAAGGCCGACGCCACGAGGACGAAGGGCAGCCCGTGCGGCGGCAGCACTTTGGCGGGCGCTTGCGTTTCGCCTGTGCGCGGCAGATCGGCTTCGGCGCGCAGGCGCGGCAGCGCCAGCGCATGCAGCGGCGCCGAAACGCAGGCGAGCAGCGCGGCGTAAACGAGATAGGTGCCGCGCCAGCCGGCGCTCTCGAGCAGCACATGCGTCACCGGCCAGCTCACCGTCGAGGCGAAGCCGCCGGCAAGTGTCAGCGCGGTGATGGGCCGCCGCGCGGCGGCGCCGAAGATGCGCCCAAGCGTGGCGAAGGCGGAGTCGTAAAGATTCGCCGCCATGGCGACGCCGAGCACCATCCATACGCCGTAGTACGCGGCAGGGTGCGCCGCGTGCACGATCAGGAACAGGCCGAGCGCGCCGATGAGCGAGCCGACGGTCATGACGACATGCCCGCCGACGCGGTCGATCGAGCGGCCGACATAAGGCGCGACCAGGCCCGCGGTCAGCAGACCGACCGAGAAGCCGCCCATGGTGAAGGAGATCGACCACCCGCGCTCGGCCGCGATCAGCGGCACGATCAGCACCGGCGTGTAGAAGATCGTGCCCCAGGACAGGATCTGCGTGACGCCGAGCACCGGCACGGCGCGCCAGCGGCCGGTGAAGAAGTCGCGCACATGGTAGGTCATGGCCACACAGACGGCGTCATGCGCGGGCTTGACCCGCGCATCCATGATGAGCGGCCAGGAACGGTCACTTTACGTAAGACTGCCTTTGCCGACCGGCATCATGGATTGCCGGGTCAAGCCCGGCAATGACCAGGATTGCAAGGTCAGCGCGCCGGCTGGGCCGGCCTGGCCGGCGCTGCCGCCGGCTTCGGCTGGGCCGCAGGCTTGGCGGCAGGCTTGGCCGCCGGCTTGCGCGCGGGCGGGCGCTTGGCGCCTTCGGGCGCGCAGCGGACGTAGACCATGGTGCCGTAGCGGCCCTGCACTTCGGGGTCCATCCAGCGCATGACGA
>JALHRB010000018.1 GCA_022841665.1 Pseudolabrys sp. | reverse complement strand
TAAAGCGGTTTCGGCGGCGATCCGGTTTCGGACGCCGCGGCCCCTAACCGCGCCACCCAGTCGATGTCGGGTGCGCCGCGCTGCTCGACCGCATGCGGCGCGCGCTCGCCCGCCGGCCCGGCGGCGGCGACGAGGTTGGCAGCATTGCCGATCACGCGCGGAGCGCCACTGTTGGCGGCGGCACGCGCCGCCTCGCGCAAGGGTGCGAGCTTCGGCGCCACCAGCGTAGCGCCGCCGGCGCCGAAGATCTGGAGGTAGACGTGGTCGTGGCGGGCGTCGACGACCGTCGCCACCGCCGCCGAATCGTCGGCTGCGATCAGCGGCGCGGCGAAGGCGGACAGCGTCGAGAGACCGACCGCGGGCTTATCGGCGGCGAGCGCGATGCCGCGCGCGGCCGCGATGCCGACGCGCAGGCCGGTGAAGCTGCCCGGCCCGGTGGTGACCGCGATGCGGTCGATCTGCGAGAAGTTGAGCCCGCTGCGGTCGAGCACGCGCTTGATGAGCGGCATCAGCGCCTCGGCATGCCCACGCGCCATCGCCAGCGTCTCATGCGCGACGACCTGGCCGCGCCCGGTGTCGAGCACGGCGGCCGCACAGGCCTCCAGCGCGGTATCGATGGCGAAGACAAGCATTTATCGACCGTCATCACCCGCGAAGGCGGGTGATCCAGTAATCACCGATGCTTCGACTATAGCGCAGCGTTTGCGAATACTGGATGCCCGCTTTCGCGGCCATGACAGCCGCGCTAGATCGGCCGCACCTCGACCACGTCGGGCACGAAGTGGCGCAGCAGGTTCTGGATGCCGTGCTGCAGCGTGGCGGTCGAGGACGGGCAGCCGGAGCAGGCGCCCTGCATCTGCAGATAGACGACGCCTTCCTTGTAGCCCTTGAAGGTGATGTCGCCACCGTCGCCGGCCACGGCGGGCCGCACGCGCGTCTCGATCAGGTCTTTGATGGTGGCGACCGTGTCGGCATCCTTGGCCTCGAAGAATTCGTCGGCCGCCGCATCCGCCGTTTCGGCGCCTGCCGCCAGCAGCGGCGCGCCGGTCATGAAGTGCTCCATGATGGCGCCGAGGATGGCGGGCTTCATCTGCTGCCATTCGCCGCCGGACTTGGTGACCGAGATGAAGTCGGAACCGAAGAACACGCCGCCGACGTTCGGGATGTCGAACAGGCGGCTGGCCAGCGGCGACTGCGCGGCGGCGTCCTTGCTGGGCATGTCGAGCGTGCCGGTCTCGAGCACGGCGCGGCCAGGGAGGAATTTCAGCGTCGCCGGGTTGGGCGTGGCTTCGGTCTGGATGAACATGGAGCTCTCCTTGCGGGTTCAAGGCCCGCGGATGGCTGGAATTGATCCCGAATAGATGGCCCTTCCGGCAGGCGCGGTCAACCAACGGCCTGTCAGTTCCCTCCCCATGAAAGGGGGAGGGTCAGGGAGGGGGGCTCCTTTTGTCCAAAGCATTGAAAATTGACCCCCACCCGGCGCGCAGTGCGCGCCGACCTCCCCCTTGCAGGGGGAGGTAAGAAGGAAAAACTAGGCCATGGCCTCGAGGTCGTCGTCGTTCAGGTGCCCGGGCACGATGGCGAAGGCGATCGGGAACGTGCCGGCGTTCTTCGCCACGCTGGAGACCAGCGGGCCGGGGCCTTCCTTGCCGGTTCCGGCGGCCAGGACAAGGATGCCGATGTCGGCGTCCTCGTCGATCAGCTTGACGATTTCGGCCAGCGCGTCGCCCTCGCGGATCACGCGGTCGGGCGTGATGTCGGCGATCTGCTTGGTGCGCGCGGCGAACTTGTCGAGCGCGGCGTTGGCCGCTTCCTGCTGCTCGGCCTTCATGATGTCGGCGACGCCGAGCCATTGCTGATTGCGGTCGCCCGGCTCGATCACGCGCAGCATGACGATCTGCGACTTGGTGCGGCCGGCGCGCTTGGCCGCCCAGAACACGGCGCGGTCGCATTCCTCGGTGTCGTCGATGACGACGAGATACTTGCGCTTGTGCCCGGCCTCGTAGCTGCGGCGCTTGATCATCGTCGTCCCCAATCATATGCGCGATAACGGACGCACAAGCGAGGAATGGTGGCACGGCGGGCGCGCCGCCGACAAGCCGAACAATGCGCGAAAATTTAACCTAGCGGCGCACGAAGCCGACGATATCCTTGACCGCCTTCATGGTTTCGGCGGCGATCGCCTGCGCGCGCTGCGAACCGTCGGCCAAAATTGAATCGATGTAGACCGGATCCTGCACCAGCCGCTTCATCTCGCCGCCGATCGGGCCGAGCTTGGCGACCGCGAGATCGACCAGCGCCGACTTGAAGGTCGAGAACTGCCCGCCGCCGAACTCGCTCAGCACTTGGGCCTTGGTGGTGTCATTGAGCGCGGCGTAGATGCCGACCAGGTTCTCCGCTTCCGGCCGCGTCTCCAGCCCCTTCTCCTCGCTCGGCAGCGCATGCGGGTCGGTCTTGGCGCGGCGGATTTTGAGCGCGATGGCGTCGGCGTCGTCGGTCAGGTTGATGCGCGACTGGTCGGACGCATCCGACTTCGACATTTTCTTGGAACCGTCGCGCAAGCTCATCACGCGCGTCGCCGGCCCCTGGATGATCGGCTCCGGCAGCGGGAAGAAGGTTTCGCCATAGCCGTGATTGTTGATCGAGGCGGCGTAGTCGATGTTGAACTTCTGCGCGATGTCGCGCGAGAGCTCGAGATGCTGCTTCTGGTCTTCGCCGACCGGCACGTGCGTGGCGCGATAGACCAGAATGTCGGCCGCCATCAGGTTGGGATAGGCATAGAGGCCGACCGACACGTTCTCGCGGTCCTTGCCGGCCTTCTCCTTGAACTGGGTCATGCGGTTGAGCCAGCCGAGGCGGGCGACGCAGTTGAACACCCAGGCGAGCTCGGCGTGCTCGGCGACCTGGCTCTGGTTGAACACGATGTGCTTCTTCGGGTCGATGCCGCAGGCGAGGAAGGCCGCGGTCACCTCGCGCGTCGCATGCGACAGCTCGTGCGGTTCCTGCCAGACGGTGATGGCGTGCATGTCGACGACGCAATAGATGCAGTCGTAGCTCTCCTGCAGCGCCACGAACTTGGTGATCGCGCCGAGATAGTTGCCGAGGTGCAGGTTGCCGGTCGGCTGCACGCCGGAAAACACGCGCTGTTTTAAGGCCATAGCCTCGCTCCCCTGGGACCGCGGCGGCCACATCGCATGATGGCGTTTGGAGCGCAACCCCGGCCGCGCCCGAACCTGGGCCGGGCACGAACGGGCGTGACAATATCAAAGGCGCTGCCGTTCCATTATAGCTGAGGCAGGCGCGCCCGAATCGCGGGGGCGAGCGGCGGGCAGGTTCAAATGAGCAAAGACGAACTCATCATTCAGCTCGTGAAGATTGCGCTCGGCGTTCTGATCGCCGGGTACTTTCTCTGGTGGAGTCTCGAAGTGCTCAACAGGCTTCCGCCCGCCCACTAGCACGCCCAAAGCCGCCGCTGGCGACCGGCGGGCGGGCGGACATGTGCCCAACATTGCTTCGGAAAAACCAGCCGATATAGTGCGCGCGCTTTCGACCTAGGGGATTTCGCATGACCGCTTCCCGTTACGACGTGCTCGGCATCGGCAACGCCATCGTCGACGTCATCGCCCGCGCCGAGGACGACTTCCTGGTGGCGCAGGGCATGCACAAGGGCGGCATGGCGCTGATCGACGAAGCGCGCGCGCAGGCGATCTACGCGGCCATGGGCCCGGCGGTGGAAGCCTCGGGCGGCTCGGCCGCCAACACCATCGTCGGCGTGGCGAGCTTCGGCGGCCGCGCGGCCTTCGTCGGCAAGGTCAAGGACGACGAGTTGGGCAAAACCTTCGCGCACGACATCCGCGCCGCCCGCGTCGCCTTCGATACCAAGCCGGCAACCGGCGGTCCCTCGACCGCGCGCTGCTACATCATGGTCACGCCCGACGGCGAGCGCACCATGAACACGTATCTCGGCGCTGCGCAGGACCTTACGCCCGCCGACATCGACGAGGCGCAGATCGCGGCGGCGGAAGTGGTTTATCTGGAAGGCTATCTCTGGGATCCGCCGCAGGCCAAAGAAGCCTTCGTGAAGGCGGCGACCATCGCGCATAAAAACGGCCGCGACGTCGCGCTCACGCTGTCGGACGCCTTCTGCGTCGACCGCTATCGCGACGAATTCCTCGATCTCATCCGCAAGGGCACCGTCGACATTGTCTTCGCCAACGAGCACGAACTGCGCAGCCTGTATCAGACCGCGGATTTCGACAGCGGCGCGCGGGCGTTGCGCCTCGATGCCAAGCTGGGCGTGGTCACCCGCAGCGAGAAAGGCTGCGTTGTCATCAGCCGGGACGCGGTGGAATCGGTGCCGGCCGAGCGGGTCGAGCAGGTGGCCGACGTCACCGGGGCTGGCGACCTGTTCGCCGCCGGCTTTTTGGTCGGGCTGGCGCGCGGCAAGGACCACCGCACGGCGGCCCGCCTCGGCGGCCTGGCGGCGGCGGAAGTGATCCAGCACATCGGCGCCCGCCCGGCGGTGTCGTTGAAAGCGCGCGCGGCCGAGAACGGCCTGGCGGTCTGACGATCGCCGTCATTCCGGGGCGTCCCGCCGAAGCCCCCAGGGCGCAGGCGGACGAACCCGGAATCCAGAAGTGTTCTCCAAACTTGATGTCGTGGCTGGATTCCGGATCGCGCTTCGCGCGTCCGGAATGACTGGAAATTTTGGGAGGGGAGGGAGCCTTTGGCGTGAGAGCCGGGGTTCTTGCCGCCCCCTGGCATCTCACGCGCAACCGATGGTGCAAGGTCTCCTGCGCGTTGCATTGCCGCAACTTCGCCCGCCCGGCAAGCAATTGGTAACGAGTTGGTAACCGAACGTGGTTAGCGATTGGTGAACAGCCAATCGGAGCCAGCCATGGCCGACAGCGAAAACGAGAAGCCCGCCAGCGACGCCACCCCGGAGATCAAGCCGGAAACGCCGGCCGCCGAAGCAAAGCCCGCGGAAGCCAAGAGCGACCTGCCGGTGGTTGACTCGCCGCCATTGTCGCCCGCGGCCGACCCGGCGCCCGCCGAAGCTGCCAAGATCGAGACGCCAGCCGCGGCCGCCGAGCCCGCGCCGGCGGAGAACGCCGAGGTCAAGATCGAGCCGGCCGTAGTGGCCGAAACCCCGGCGCCCGAGGCCGTCGCACTGCCGGCGGCCGAGACGCCATTCGCGCAGCGGCGCTTTGCGCTCAACCCGCGCATGAAGCGCCATGCCTTGCTGGCCGCCACGGTGACGCTCGCCGCCGCGCTCGGCGCGATTTTTGGTTCGCTCGCCACCGGCCCCGCCACGCCGCCCAAGCCCGACGTCGCCGCGCTGGACGAGCGCAAGGCGATGCAGCAGTCGATCGCGCGCCTCTCCACCGAGATCGGCGCGCTCAAGGGCAATCTCGAAGCCGCCAACCAGGCGGCGAATACCCAGCTTGCCAGGATCAGCGAACGCCTCAAGCGCGAGAGCGCGGAAATCACCGGCTCCATCTCTGCGCCGCAGACGGTCGCCGCCGCGCCGGCGGCTGCGCCCGCTGAGACGGTCGCGACCCCGCTGCCGCAGACGATCGCGCCCCCGCTGCCGCAGACGGTCGCGACCCCGCTGCCGCAGCCGCGTCCGACGCGCGTCGCGGCGATCGAGCCGCAGCGTCCGCCGGTGGTGCCGGGCTGGACGATCCACGAGGTGCGCGACGGCTATGTCTACGTGCAGGGCTATGGCGACATCTATCGCGTCACGCCGGGCGCGCGGCTGCCCGGCCTCGGCCCGGTCGAATCGATCAAGCGGCAGGACGGCCGCTGGACGGTGCTGACGCCCAAGGGCGTCATTGTCGCAGGCCGCGACCGCCGCTTCTTCGACTCGTACTGACTTACCCTCCCCCGCGAAGCGCGGGGAGGGTCGCTTCGCATCGCATGAGCGATGCGAAGCGGGGTGGGGGACATTCGTTCTCAACACCGCGCAAGTCTTTTCATCTGATTGCCCCCCCCAACCCCTCCCCGCGCTCGCAAGCGCTCGCGGGGGAGGGGAGCGCACGGGCGCCGCTTTCATTTGTGCGTGAGGGCGATGGCGAGCCCTGCAAAAGCGTGTCAGATTTCACCCGCCGGGTGAGGCGGGTGGTGTTCATGCGCATTCTCTCCTTGAAATTGGTCGTGGCCGCGGGCCTCGCGCTCAGCGCGGGCGAGGCGCTGGCGCAGGGTGCGGCGCCCGCGCCCGCCGCCCCCAAGCCCGAGATGATGGAGAACTGCCCCGGCCTGGTGGCGCTGCGCCCGCCTTTCGTGCGCCCCGCCTCGTTCCAACTCGCCGCGCTCGCGCGCGACCAGATTCGCATCAGCTACAGCGGCCACTCGACCTTCCTGATCGAAAGCCCGCAGCTGGTGCGCATCGCCACCGACTACAACGACTATGTCCGGCCGCCGGTGCTGCCCGACATCGTCACCATGAACCACGCGCACTCGACGCATTACACCGACCGCCCCGACCCCGGCATCAAGCACGTGTTGCGCGGCTGGGCCGAGGGCGAGAAGCCCGCGCGCATCGACCTCAACTACAAGGACGTGCGCGTGCGCAACGTGCCGACCAACATCCGCTCCTGGACCACGGGCGGCACCGAGCGGCACGGCAATTCGATCTTCATCTTCGAGATGGCGAACATGTGCGTCGCCCATCTCGGCCATCTGCACCACACGCTGACGCAGGCGCAGCTCAACGAGATCGGCCGCATCGACGTCGTGTTCGTGCCGGTCGACGGCAGCTATACGCTCGACCTCGAAGGCATGATCGAGGTGCTCAAGGCGCTGAAGGCGCCGCTGATGATCCCGATGCACTATTTCAGCGCCTACACGCTCGACCGCTTCCTGAGCCGCATCCGCCAGGAATGGGACGTCGAGATCGCCGAGGTGCCTTCCCTGGTCGTGTCCAAGGCCAGCCTGCCGGCCAAGCCGAAAGTAACGGTCCTGCCCGGCCGCTAATACGGCCGTCCGCAAGCGGCCGGTGGCATGATGCCGCTGGCACCCGCGAAAAACCGATTAAAGTTGAGCCTGATCAAGTTCTTGTCCGGCCGCGCCCTTATCAACAGGGCGCGTTGACCGCCCGGAACCAACCGGTACTTGTCGCGTTCTCAAGCGCGGTTTTTCCGATTCGAGGGTTTTTCGCATGGTGCAGACCTGGAGTGGATGGAAGCGGTTTCCCGATGCCCAATCGGGCGACAGCATCGAGGCGCCGATCGGCCCCGGTGTGTATGAAGTCAGGCATACTTTGACCGGCCGCGTGGTCGCCTTCGGCCATTCGCCGAACGTCGCCAACGCGCTCACCGACCTCAAGCTGAACGGCGGCGTCGGCGCTTTCGCGCGGCTGTTCCGCAAGGAGCCGCTGGTTTCGCGCGTCTCCGACCTGGAGTATCGCACCTGCGCTGCCGGCAGCCGCGCCGAAGCGCGCACCACCGCGCAACGGCTGCTCGGCCTGCGGCAGACCGCCTGGCGCCGGCGCATGGATACCGGCTGGGCGGCGCGCGCCGCCGGCTGATTTTCGTAAAGTTGCGTCGAGTTTGCGAGCGCGGCCTAGCGCATGATCCCGAAAAGTGGGTACCGGTTTTCGGATAAGATCATGCGCAAATATAATGTTAGGCGGGTACGCTATTCGACTTAACGGCGCGCGGCCTACAAGGCCGCGCTTTGCATTTTGGCGCCGGTGCCGATCGGGCAGGACACGCCGGTGCCGCCCAGCCCGCAATAGCCGAACGGGTTCTTCGCCAGATATTGCTGGTGATAGTCCTCGGCGAAATAGAATTCCGGCGCGTCGACGATTTCGGTGGTGATCGCGCCGTAGCGCTTCTTCGCCAGCTCGGCCTCATACATCGCCTTCGACGCTTGCGCGGCTTGTTTCTGCGCCGGCGTGAAAGCGTAGATGCCGGAGCGATACTGCGTGCCGACGTCGTTGCCCTGGCGCATGCCTTGCGTCGGGTCGTGGCTTTCCCAGAAGGTCTTGAGCAGCGCGTCGTAGGAAATCTTCTTCGGGTCGTAGACCACCAGCACCACTTCGTTGTGGCCGGTGCGTCCCGAACAGACCTCCTCATAGGTCGGATTCGGCGTCAGTCCGCCGGCATAGCCGACCGCGGTCACGTGCACGCCCGAATCTTCCGACCCATTGCCCAATTCCCAGAACTTGCGCTCGGCGCCCCAGAAGCAGCCCAGCCCGAACATCGCCTTCTCGAAGCCCTCCGGATAGGGGCCCTTGAGCGCGCGGTGATTGACGAAATGCTCATTGGCGGTGCGGATCGCGGTTGCGCGCCCGGGCAGGGCCTCGGCGGCGCCTGGCATGGAAACCTTTTTAAAGCCGAACATGATTTTTTCTCCCCAATCGATGCGCCGAATATAAGCGCGCGCGGCCCTTTCCGGAACGCGGGCGCAGATCACGACTTCGCGGGAACGAGGTGAGCCTTTAAGGCCGCGCGTAGCCGATCAGCGGCTTCTTGCGGCGGCCGAGCAGGATGAAGAGGATGCCGAAGCCGCCGAGCAACGTGCAGGCCGGCGCGGCCAGCACGCCGATCATCACCGGATCCCACAGCACGCCGCCGGCATAGGCGCTGAGCAGCGGCCGCAGGCTTTGCAGGCTGCCGGCATTGATCAGCTCCCACAGCGTCCGCACGCTGGTGAAATACAGGTTATTGGCGGCAATCGACTTGGTGCCGTCGTAGATCACCAGGATAAAGGCGAAGGCCAGCAGCAGCAGGCCGATAAAACGCAGCGCAAAACGGATCATGGCACCCGGACTTGTTACAGGCCGCCCCAGCACGTGCCCCGGCTTCGATTACCGCCTTGCGGGCTCGGGTTCAACCGGGCCGCTTTTGGGCATGGCAGCCGCCCGGGCGCATTTGAACCTTGAGTCGGGCCCTGATGTTCCGCTAAACCCATCCGCCTTGCCGGCCCGCGCATGATTATTTCATAAAACGGCCTCCCGGCTTTAGGAATCATGCGCTAACGTCCCTGCGGTCGCCGGACCCCCTAGTATCGGAGTTGAAATGCCCAAGTCGCCCCGGCCGGTTCGGCCGACCTTTACCGACCAAGAAGCCCTCCAATTCCATAGCTCGGGACGCCCGGGGAAGCTGGAAGTCATCGCGACCAAGCCGATGGCGACCCAGCGCGACCTGTCGCTCGCCTATTCGCCCGGCGTGGCCGTGCCGGTGCTGGCCATCGCCGAGGACGAGAGCCGCGCCTACGACTACACGACCAAGGGCAATTTCGTCGCCGTCATCACCAACGGCACCGCCATTCTCGGGCTCGGCAACCGCGGCGCGCTCGCGGCCAAGCCCGTGATGGAAGGCAAGGCGGTGCTGTTCAAGCGCTTCGCCGACATCGATTCCATCGATCTCGAAGTCGATTCCGAGGACACCGACGAGATCATCAATTGCGTCAAGCTCCTCGGCAAAGGCTGGGGCGGCATCAACCTGGAAGACATCAAGGCGCCGGAATGCTTCGTCATCGAGCAGCGGCTGCGCGAATTGATGGATATTCCGGTCTTCCACGACGACCAGCACGGCACCGCCATCATCGCCGCCGCCGGCCTCCTGAACGCGCTCGACCTGACCGGGCGCGACATCGCCAGCACCAAGCTCGTCTGCAACGGCGCCGGCGCCGCCGGCATCGCCAGCCTCGAGCTGCTGCGCTCGATCGGCTTCAAGCCGGAAAATCTCATTTTGTGCGACACCAAGGGCGTCATCTACCAGGGCCGCACCGACGGCATGAACCAGTGGAAGTCGGCTTATGCGGTGAAGACCTCGGCGCGCACGCTGGCCGAGGCCTTCGAGGGCGCCGACGTCGCCTTCGGCCTGTCGGTGAAGGGCGCGTTCACGCCCGAGATGATCAAGTCGATGGCCGACAAGCCGATCATCTTCGCCATGGCCAATCCGGACGCCGAGATCTCGCCGGAGGAAGTGGCCGCGGTGCGCGACGACGCCATCATGGCCACCGGCCGCTCGGACTATCCGAACCAGATCAACAACGTGCTTGGCTTCCCCTACATCTTCCGGGGCGCGCTCGACGTGCGCGCCTCTGCCATCAACATGGAGATGAAGATCGCCGCCGCCCGCGCGCTCGCCGATCTGGCGCGCGAGGACGTGCCGGACGAAGTGGCCGCCGCTTACGGCGCGCGGCCGAAATTCGGGCCGGATTACATCATCCCGGTGCCGTTCGATCCGCGGCTGATTTCCTACGTGCCGCCGGCGGTCGCCAAGGCGGCGATGGATACCGGCGTCGCGCGCAAGCCGATCGTCGACATGGACGGCTACCGCCAGCAGCTCAACGCGCGGCGCGATCCGATCGCCGGCACGCTGGTGCAGGTCTATGCCCGCCTGCGCCGCCAGCCCAAGCGCGTCGTCTTCGCCGAGGGCGAGGAGGAGCAGGTGATCCGCGCGGCGGCGAGCTTCGTCGAGCAGGGGCTCGGCACCGCGCTCCTGGTCGGGCGCGAGGACCGTGTCCAGGCGTCCGCGCGCGAAGCCGGCATCGAGCTCGGCGAAGGCATCGAGGTGGTGAATGCGCGGCTGTCGACCCGCAACACCGCCTATCTCAACTATCTCTACGAGCGGCTGCAGCGGCGCGGCTACCTGCTGCGCGACTGCCAGCGGCTGGTGAACCAGGACCGCAACTACTTCGCCGCCTGCATGGTGGCGCTGGGCGACGCCGACGCCATGGTGACCGGCGTCACCCGCAACTTCTCGGTCGCGCTCGAAGACGTGCGGCGGGTGATCGACCCCAAGCCCGGCCACCGCGTCATCGGCGTGTCGCTGGTGGTCGCGCGCGGGCGCACCGTGGTGGTCGCCGACACCGCGGTCACCGAAATGCCGAACGCCCAGGAGCTCGCCGATATCGCCATCGAGGCGGCCGGCGTGGCGCGGCGGCTCGGCTACGAGCCGAAAGTCGGCATGCTTGCCTTCTCCTCCTTCGGGCATCCCCCGGGCGAGCGTTCGGAGAAGGTGATCGAGGCGGTGAAGATCCTCGACGGCAAGCGGGTCGATTTCGAATACGACGGCGACATCGCCGCCGACGTCGCGCTCAACCCCGAGCTCGCGGCCGCCTATCCGTTCTGCCGGTTGACCGGCCCGGCCAACGTCCTGGTCATGCCGGCGTTCCACTCGGCCTCGATCTCGACCAAGATGCTGCAGGAACTGGGCGGCGCCACCGTCATCGGCCCGCTGCTGGTCGGCCTCGACCGGCCGGTGCAGATCGTCCAGCTCGGCTCCAAGGACAGCCAGATCGTCAACATGGCCGCGCTTGCCGCGTATAATGTGAGCGGCTAGGAAACGGGGCGAATAGTGGGTAGCGAGTAGCGAATAGTAAGAGAAATTCTATCTACTCGCTACTCGCTACTCGCTACTCGCTATTCGCTCCTTCGCTGCGCGCCGCCTTCACGAGGAAACGCATGTCCAAGACCACCCTGTCCGGCGTCATCGCCGCCATCGCCACGCCGATCGAGGAGAACGGCGCGCCCGACCTCAAGCGCGCGATGAAACTCGCCCGCTTCCTGCTCGACAACGGCTGCGACGGCCTCAACGTGCTGGGCACCACCGGCGAGGCCACCTCGTTCTCGCTCGCCGAGCGCAAGTCCGTCATGGACGCCTACAAGGCGAACGGCCTGCCGCTCGACCGGCTGATGGTCGGAACCGGCGCCGCCGCCGTTGCCGACGCGGTGGCGCTGACGCGTCACGCGGCCGAGCTCGGCTTTGCCGGCGCGCTGGTGCTGCCGCCGTTCTATTACAAAGGCGTGCCGGATGACGGCCTGGTCGCCTATATCGACGCCTTGGTGAAGGCCACCGCCGACAAGCCGATCCCGATCTATCTCTATCATTATCCCGCGATGTCGGGCCTGCCGTGGAACGTCACGCTCATCAAGCGGCTGCTGGATTCGCATCCGTCCCGCATCGTGGGCCTGAAGGATTCCTCCGGCGACATGGCTTATGCGCGTTCGGCGGCGGCGATCTCGAAGGATTTCGCCGTCTTTCCGTCCACCGAAGCGTGCCTGCTCGAGGCCAAGCGCGGCGATTTCGCAGGCTGCATCTCGGCCACCGCCAACCTCAATGCCGATCTCTGCCAGCGCGCCTGGGCGACGGGCGACGCCAACGCGCTCGATCAGGCGGTCACCATCCGCAAGCTGTTCGAGGGCAAGCCGCTGGTCTCCGGCGTCAAGGCGCTGCTCGCCCATATCCATGGCGATGCGGTCTTCGCGCGCATGAAGCCGCCGCTGGCGCCCTTGTCGGCGGCCGACCGGAACGCGGTCGTTTCGGGTTATGACGCGGTCCGCGCCAAGCGGGTGGCCTGAAATCCTTGACATTTTCCGGCGTTGACGCCCGCCCGGCCCCTCACTATAAGCCTCAGCCTTGGCCGCGAGACTGCTCGCGGCCGCTCGATTTTCATCTCAATTGAAGGCCGCGCCGGCGGATCTCCGCCAGGCCGCTGCCTCGCCAACGAGAGTTGATATGGCCAATACCAAGTCCGCCCGCAAAGCGACGCGCGTGATCGCGCGCCGGACCGAAGTGAACAAGGCGCGCCGCTCGGTGCTGCGCAATTCGGTGCGCAAGGTCGAGGAGGCGATCGCTTCCGGCGACAAGACCGCCGCCAGCGCCGCGCTCAAGGCGGCCGAGCCGGTGATCATGCGTGCAGCGCAGCGTGGCGTGGTGCACAAGAACAACGCCAGCCGGAAAGTCTCGCGCCTGGCGCATCGGGTCGCCAAGCTCGGCAAGTAATTCCCGTCTGCGATTTGTTCTTTTGTTCTATTGAACCTCGTGTGCGCACGGGGCTGTTCTATTGAAGCCTCGTGTGCGTACGAGGCGTTTTGCTTCGAACTGAAATAACTGTCACAATAGGTGCTGCCGTCCTGAGCGGCGGTACGGTCATGCGCGCCGTTACGAAAACGTCATCGCCGCGTCAAAGAGATTTGCGCGCCTCGGTTTCTCGGTGCTTTTCGCACGCCGCCGGCGGATGAAACCAAGCGCAACAAAGATTTTTCCGCACCGGCTACCTTAAAAATCGGTCATGAATCTGGCCGCGCCTTTAATGACTTAACGGGAACGCGCGGCCGGGGGTTTAGAAGACGCTGTGCGGCAGGCGTTTCTTGGAAGGCGGCGCTACAAATTTTTTTCGGGCGCCCTGCCATCACGTAAAAATTCTAACGCATGAAATTCCGCGCGACTCATCAACGTGTTGCTTCTCCGACCCGTGCAGCAAAGGCGCGCACCGGGTTGCCACAGTCACGACAGATTCCGCCGCGCCTGGCGCGAACGTCTTACAAAACCGTTGCCGCGAAAGTGCGGACGTGTATCTTCAGAACGCGGCCGGAATTCACCGGGCCGCGTTCAAAAAAAGGTCCGGCTAGGCGCTCATCGGCGGATGAGAACGGCTGCAATTTGCCCGCTCGCGTCAAATTCCAGTCCAATCAGCGCCGAACAATTCCAAAACGGGTCGCGTGGGTTTCGCATCTCGGCAAGTGTCGCGATGCGGGGGTCGACTTGGGGAGGGAAGCGCGGTGTACGGACCAATCCATCTGGGGCGCAAGCCCGTAGAACATTGAGGGGATGGCTATGACGGAAGCAGGGGTACTTTCGGGGATGATTGCCGATCGCGTTGGATCAGAAAGTTCCAATGACAGTGCCCGTCTGACCTCTGCCGGCCTCGCGCGTGCGTCCGCTTTCCTCATGTTTCCGCTCGCCCGCATTTCGCCGCCCGGTCGCACCAGCGGCCGTCTGAGAGCCGCGTCGCCGCCTCCGGGCTAAGGCGCAAGCGCTCTCGACCTTCGCCGGTGTCGGGACGCTCGGCCTCTTGAAGAGTCGCCGCCGTCCCCTCCGACAATCCAATCGAGTCACGTGTTGCGTCTCGCTTTCCGGCGCGTTCGCGGTTTCCCGCCGCCAAGCCGACCCACCGAGTTCGTTTAATCAGTCAATCGGTAGAGAAGAAGAAAATGTCGAACGGGGATCAGGAAATCTGGTCGCGAGTCAAAGAGCGCCTGCGCATCGAAGTCGGCGACGACGTTTATTCGAGCTGGTTTGCGCGCATGGACCTCGAAGCCAACGAGGAAGGAGCCGTGCGGCTGTCGGTGCCGACCCGCTTCCTCAAGAGCTGGATCCAGTCGCACTATGCCGAGAAAGTGCTGGCCTGCTGGCAGGCGCAGGACGACAAGGTCAACCGTGTCGAGCTGATCGTGCGCTCGGCCGTGTTGCGCTCGGCGGTGCCGGCCAAGCCCGTCAAGCCGGAGCAGCCCGCGCTGGCCGCGCACGAGTTCGGCCGCTTCCCCAACGGCAACGGCGGCTATCGTCCGGTCCAGGCCGGCGACGGCAACGGCCATGAGGCGCTCGGCGGCTCGCCGCTCGACCCGCGTCTCACTTTCGAGGGTTTTGTCGTCGGCCGTTCCAATACGCTGGCGCACGCGGCGGCCAAGCAGGTCGCCATCGCCAAGCGCACCGACCCGGTGATGTTCAATCCGCTTTACATCCACGCCGGCGTCGGCCTCGGCAAGACGCATCTGCTGCAGGCCATCACCTGGGCCGGAAACGCCGCAGGCGAGCGCAAGGTTCTCTACCTCACCGCCGAGAAGTTCGTGTACGGCTTCGTGTCGGCCATCCGCACGCAGACCGCGCTCGCCTTCAAGGAATCGCTGCGGGGCATCGGCGTGCTGGTGATCGACGACCTCCAGTTCCTGCAGGGCAAGTCGACCCAGGCCGAGTTCTGCCACACGCTCAACGCGCTGATCGATGCCGGCCGCCAGGTGGTCATCGCGTCCGATCGCCCGCCGTCCGACCTCGAAAGCCTGGACGACCGCGTGCGCTCGCGGCTGGCCGGCGGCCTGGTGGTCGAGATGGGCTCGCTCGGCGAGGAACTGCGCTTCGAGATTCTCAAGGCCCGCGCGCTGGCCGCGCGCGCGCATCACCCGAGCTTCGACGTGCCGGCGCCGGTGCTGGCCTATATCGCCAAGACCGTCACCCATAACGGCCGCGACCTGGAAGGCGCGCTCAACCGCCTGCTCGCCCACAACAAGCTCACCGGCCATCCGGTGACGCTGGAAATGGCCGAGCGCGAGGTGCGCGACCTGATCCGCCCGCAGGAACCCAAGCGCGTCAAGATCGAGGACATCCAGCGCATCGTCGCCCGCCACTACAATGTCAGCCGCTCGGACCTGTTGTCCTCGCGGCGCACGGCCAATGTCGTCCGCCCCCGGCAGGTGGCGATGTACCTGGCCAAGACCCTGACTTTGCGCTCGCTGCCGGAGATCGGCCGGCGGTTCGGCGGCCGCGACCACACGACGGTCTTGCACGCCGTGCGCAAGATCGAGGGCCTGGTCGGCGCCGACATGGCGCTCGCCGAGGAGATCGAGATCCTCAAGCGTCACTTGCAGGAGTAAGACCTCTTCGCCTCTCCCCCGCACGCGGGGAGAGGCAAGAAGCCCTGTGGACGCCCTGGGGATATGATCGGGGGCCAAAAACGCGCCCTTGCGCATTTCGCCCGCTCTTGTCACCTTTCTCCCCCGGCCTCGCATTCCGCGAGCCGCCGGCTAGGCGCAACGCCCGGTTTCCGGGCCCTTTTTTACGGCGCCGAAGCGGGTCTCCCATGAAGGTTACTGTCGAGCGCGCCGAACTCCTGAAATCGCTGGGCCACGTGCACCGCGTGGTGGAACGGCGCAACACCATTCCCATTCTCGCCAACGTGCTGATCAAGGCCGACAAGGGCGCGCTCAGCCTGAAGGCGACCGACCTCGACCTCGAAGTCACCGACACCACCGCCGCCGAGGTGACGCCGGGCGGCGCCACCACCGTGCCCGCGCACATGTTCTACGACATCGTGCGCAAGTTGCCGGACGGCGCGCAGATCGTGCTCGAGGGTTCCGGCGACCGCGCCGTGATGTCCATCCGCGCCGGCCGCTCGCGCTTCACGCTGCAGACGCTGCCGGAAAGCGACTTCCCCGATCTCGCCGCCGGTGACATGACGCATTCGTTCAAGCTGCCGGCCGGCGACCTCAAGCGGCTGATCGACAAGACCCAGTTCGCGATCTCGACCGAAGAGACGCGCTACTACCTCAACGGCATCTATCTGCACAGCGCGGGCGCGGCCAAGAATGCCACCTTGCGCGCGGTGGCGACCGACGGCCATCGCCTGGCGCAGGTCGAATTGCCGCTGCCGGAGGGCGCTTCGGGCATGCCGGGCATCATTGTGCCGCGCAAGACCGTGGGCGAAGTGCAGCGGCTGATCGAGAGCGGCGAGGGCGAGGTCGCCATCGAATTGTCCACCGGCAAGATCCGCTTCACCATCGGCAACGTGGTGCTCACCTCGAAGCTGATCGACGGCACCTTCCCGGATTACGGCCGCGTCATTCCGGTCAACAACGACAAGACGCTCACCGTCGACAAGAAGGACTTCGAGGCCGCCGTCGACCGCGTCTCCACCGTGTCGAGCGAGCGCGGCCGCGCCGTCAAGCTGTCGATCACCGGCGGGCGGCTGGTGCTGTCGGTGACCAACCCGGATTCCGGCAGCGCCACCGAAGAGATCGAGGTCGAGTACGAAGCCGACCCGCTCGATATCGGCTTCAACTCGCGCTATCTGCTCGACATCGCCGCGCAGATCGAGGGCGAGGTGGCGGTGCTCAAGCTCGCCGATCCCGGCTCGCCGACGCTGATCCAGGACAAGGACGCCAAGGGCGCGCTCTACGTGCTGATGCCGATGCGGGTGTGATTTTCTGTCATTCCGGGACGGCGCGGAGCGCCGGACCCGGAATCCAGTAACCCCGGCGTTCCTGCTGTTGCACGGCGGCCATCGAGAGGGCAGTGGTTACTGGATTCCGGCTCTCGCTCGTTTCACTCGCTCGGCCGGAATGACAGACCGAGATGACCGCCGCCTTCATCCGCCGCCTGACGCTGACCAACTTCCGCAGCTACCACGCCGCGCAGGTGACGCTCGACGCTGCCTGCCCGGTGGTGCTCACCGGCGCCAACGGCGCCGGCAAGACCAACCTGATCGAAGCGATTTCGCTGCTGGCGCCGGGCCGCGGCCTGCGCCGCGCCACCATGGAGGAACTTGCCTTCGCGGAAGGCGACGGCGCCTGGGCGGTGAGCGCCGAGATCGAAGGCATGCTGGGGCTGGCCACGCTCGGCACCGGCATCGACCCGCCGGTCGGCGAGGACTCCTCGCCGACGCGCCGCTGCCGCATCGACCGCGAGCCGGTGTCGTCGGCCGCCGCCTTTGCCGATCACCTGCGCGTCGTGTGGCTGACGCCGGCGATGGACCCGCTGTTCAACGGGCCGGCGTCCGAGCGCCGCCGTTTCCTCGACCGCCTGGTGCTGGCGGTCGATGCGCAGCATTCCAGCCGCGTCGCCGCGCTCGAGCGTTCCTTGCGCTCGCGCAACCGGCTGCTGGAAGAGCCGCACAGCGATCCGCACTGGCTCGACGCGGTCGAGCACGAGACCGCCGAGGTCGCTGTCGCCGTCGCGGCCGCGCGCGCAGAAACGGTAGGCCGCCTTGCCGGCGCGCTCGCCGCCGCGCACGACCAGGCGCCGGAATTTCCGATGCCTGAGATCGCGCTGCAAGGCTGGATGGAGCAATTGCTGCCGAACCACAGCGCCACCGACATCGAGGACCGCTACCGTGCGCTGCTCAAGGACAATCGCGCGCGCGACGCCGCCGCCGGCCGCACGCTCGACGGGCCGCATCTTTCCGATTTTGCCGTCGCCCACGCCGCCAAGGGCATCCCCGCCGCCGATGCCTCGACCGGCGAGCAGAAGGCGCTGCTCATCCGGCTGGTGCTCGCGCATGCGCGGCTGATCAAGGAGATGACCGGTTCCGCGCCGCTTCTTCTGCTCGACGAAGTCGTGGCGCATCTCGATCCCGGCCGCCGCGCCGCGCTCTACGACGCGCTCGCCGCGCTCGGCGCGCAGGTCTGGATGACCGGCGCCGATCCCTTGGCCTTCGGCGACATCGCCGGCCGTGCGCAGACTTTCGTCGTTAGTTCGGGCCGCGTGGAACCGCAGCGCTGAGACCACGTTCCATTGATCGAGAGATCGTGACCGCACCCGCGATAGGAACCATTGGGCGCGGTCTGCTTTACCCCATGCATGCCGGCAGCGCCGGCAGTGTTCAACGCATCAGCGGAGGCTGCGCCAGACACGGCGACGAACGGATTGGGTGCGACATGGCCACGGAAGCAAGCATGGAAAAGATCAAACGCGAACTGCATCGCGCCGTGGACAGCATGCGCAGCGATCTGACGCGCGTGGAAATTCTCACCGCCGCGCTCAGCGCCTTCAGCCGCCCGGTTCCCGACTACGAGCCCGCCTTCCATCACGTGCAACGGATTAAGCTCAGCGCGCACGAGCTGGGCGCGACTGAACAGCACTAAGCGCACGCTGCAAACGGTCGAAATTGCGTCGCTGGTGCCCGAATTCGGCCGCTTGACGGCGTCCGGTGGCCGCCGAATCCCGGCCCGTTCCGGCGGCTGATTCGGCGCCCATTTTTCTTTCGCAAAACCTTGAAAAAGGCGTGTCCGATCAACACATTAGGGCATGCGACTTTGCGCTGTACGCAACCTTGTTTTCATGTCACACAAACTGTTCCAAGCGATTCATTTTTCTGACGTCCGCGAGGGTGCCGTCTATGGCTGAACCGGCCCGCACTATCACTCCCGAATCCGACTATGGCGCCGAGTCGATCAAGGTCCTGAAGGGCCTCGACGCCGTGCGCAAGCGGCCGGGCATGTATATCGGCGACACCGACGATGGTTCCGGCCTGCACCACATGGTCTACGAGGTCGTCGACAACGCCATCGACGAGGCGCTCGCCGGCCACGCCACCGAAGTCAACGTCACGCTCAATCCGGACGGTTCCTGCACGGTGCGCGACAACGGTCGCGGCATCCCGACCGACATTCACAAGGGCGAGGGCGTGTCGGCGGCCGAGGTCATCATGACCCAGCTGCACGCCGGCGGAAAATTCGACCAGAACTCCTACAAGGTCTCCGGCGGCCTGCACGGCGTCGGCGTCTCGGTGGTCAACGCGCTGTCGACCTGGCTCAAGCTCACCATCTGGCGCGACGGCAAGGAACACTTCATGGAGTTCCATGACGGCGTCGCGGTGGCGCCGCTCAAGGTCGTCGGCGAGGCGCAGGGCAAGCGCGGCACCGAAGTGACCTTCCTGCCGTCGACCGCCACCTTCACCATGGTGGAGTTCGACTTCGCCACGCTCGAGCATCGCCTGCGCGAGCTGGCCTTCCTCAATTCCGGCGTCACCATCGTGCTCGCCGACCAGCGCCACGCGGTCGAGAAGCGCGAGGAGATGCGCTACGAGGGCGGCGTCGAGGCTTTTGTGAAGTTCCTCGACCGCAACAAGACCCCGCTCATCCCGTCGCCGGTCATGATCAAGGCCGAGCGCGAGGGCATCACGGTCGAATGCGCCCTGTGGTGGAACGACGCCTATCATGAGAGCGTGCTCTGCTTCACTAACAACATTCCGCAGCGCGACGGCGGCACGCATCTCGCCGGCTTCCGCGGCGCGCTCACGCGCCAGGTGACGCAATATGCCGACACGCTCGGCACGACGCGCAAGGAGAAGGTTGCGCTCACCGGCGACGACTGCCGCGAAGGCTTGACCGCCGTGCTGTCGGTGAAGGTGCCGGACCCCAAGTTCTCCTCGCAGACCAAGGACAAGCTGGTGTCCTCGGAAGTGCGCCCGGTGGTCGAGAACGTGATCAACCAGGCTTTGCAGGACTGGTTCGAGATTCACCCCTCCGAAGCGCGCGTCATCGTCGGCAAGGTCGTGGAGGCCGCCGCGGCGCGCGAGGCCGCGCGCAAGGCGCGCGAACTGACCCGCCGCAAGGGCGCGCTCGACATCTCGTCGCTGCCGGGCAAGCTGGCCGACTGCCAGGAGCGCGATCCCGCCAAGTCCGAATTGTTCATCGTCGAGGGCGACTCGGCCGGCGGCTCCGCCAAGCAGGGCCGCAACCGCGAATTCCAGGCCGTGCTGCCGTTGCGCGGCAAGATCCTCAACGTCGAGCGCGCGCGCTTCGACAAGATGCTGGGCAGCCAGGAAATCGGCACGCTGATCACCGCGCTCGGCACCGGCATCGGGCGCGACGAGTTCAACCCCGACAAGCTGCGCTACCACAAGATCATCATCATGACGGACGCGGACGTGGACGGCTCCCACATCCGTACGTTGCTCTTGACCTTCTTCTTCCGGCAGATGGAGGAGCTGATCAGGCGCGGCCACATCTACATCGCCCAGCCGCCGCTCTACAAAGTCAACCGCGGCAAGTCCGAGCAGTACCTCAAGGACGAGCGCGCGCTGGAGGACTACCTGATCGCGACCGGCATCGAGGAAGCGGTGTTGCGCCTCGCCTCGGGCGAGGAGCGCGCCGGCGACGACCTGCGCAGGCTGGTCGAAGACGCGCGCACGATCCGCAACATCCTGCTCGGGCTGCACAGCCGCTATAACCGCAAGGTGATCGAGCAGGCGGCCATTCTCGGCGTGTTGAACTCCGAGATTTTCGGCGACGCGGCGAAGGCGCAGGCGGCTGCGCCCTATATCGCCAAGCGGCTCGACGCGCTCGAGGACGAGACCGAGCGCGGCTGGGTCGGCACCTTCAACGAGGAAGGCTTTCATTTCGAGCGCACGGTGCGCGGCGTCAAGGAAGTCGCCGTCATCGACCATGCGCTGCTCGGATCGGCCGACGCGCGCAAGCTCGACGAACACGCTCCGCTGCTGCAACAGACCTTCCCGCGCCCGACGCCGCCCGCCGTGCTGCGCCGGCGCGACGAGATGACCTCGATCCACGGCCCGGTCGGCCTGTTCGAGGCTTTGACCAATGCCGGCCGCAAGGGCATCTCGATGCAGCGCTACAAAGGGCTGGGCGAGATGAACCCGGAGCAGCTCTGGGAGACCACGCTCGACGTCAATGCGCGTGCGCTCCTGCAGGTGCGCATCAAGGAAGTCGACGAGGCCAACGTGCTGTTCGACCAGCTCATGGGCGATCTGGTCGAGCCGCGCCGCCAGTTCATCCAGGACAACGCGCTCTCGGCCAGCGTGGACGTGTAAGGCGCGGTGCCGCTCTCAATGAGCTGAGATCGATGGACATCAGCTTGCCGCCGGACCTGGCATCGGATTTGGAACGGAAATATTTCTGGTGGGAGCCGGTCGGCGCACAGCCGCGCTCCGGTGCCCGTATTCTTGCCCAGGCAATGGATTTGGCATCCTTCGCCGACGTCCGAATGCTTGAGACCGCGCTTGGCCCGGCGCGGCTCAGCGAGGCGATGTTGCGGGCCGAGCCCGGCTGGTTCAGCGAGCGATCCTGGGAGTTCTGGCGCGGCCGGCTGGCGGCCGCGACCGGGCGTGCTTTGCCGGAGGAGCCGCCCCGGAGATCGCTCCATGCTGCGACGCTTTGATCCGAAGACGGATATCCTGCCGCCGGCGCAAAGGGAAATTTGGCCGCAACTCGCGCCGGCGCCACGTTTGTCGTTCGTGTTGTACGGCGGCACCGCGGTCGCGCTGCATCTCGGCCATCGCCGCTCGCTCGATTTCGATTTATTCAGCGCCTCGCCACTCGACAAGATTCGAATTGCGGCTTCGTTTGCCTTCATGGCGGATGCGCAGACGATCCAGGAGGACCCAGCTACATGGGTCGTCATGGCCCAAACGTCCGGCGCCCCGGTGAAGGTTTCATTCTTCGGCGATCTTGGATTTGGCCGGGTCGGCGAGCCGCTTCTGACGTCCGATGCGGTCCTGCTTGTCGCGTCCCTTGACGATCTGATGGCGACAAAGTTGAAAGCGATCCTGGACCGCGCGGAGGCCAAGGATTATCAGGACATCGCGGCCATGCTGTCGGCCGGCGTTTCCTTGGAAAAAGGTCTGGGCGCATTCAGCGTCATGTTCGGAAAGGACCCGGCTCTGCCCCTGCGGGCTCTCGGTTATTTCAAGGATGGCGATCTGCCGAGTCTGCCGGCGAAAGACCAGGATGCTTTACGCCGTGCGCGCGATTGCGTCGTCGATATACCCAAGGTGACATTGGTGCGCGGCTCTCTCGCTGTCGCGCCATGACCGGCCTGTCTTCCTGGATAAGCCACGCCCTCGACCGCCAGCTTGAGCACGTCTCGCGCGGCGACCTGCGCGAGCGCGCGCTGGCGACCTCCGAAACCTACCGCGCCGGCGGCAGCAGCCGCATCGTCGCTTCCGAACTTGATGCGCTGGCTTACGCGGTCGTGCGCATGCCGGCGACTTACGCGGCCGTCCGCGCCGCGCTGGCGCAGACGGCCGCGCTTATTCCGGATTTTAAGCCGCGCTCGCTGCTGGACGTCGGCGCCGGTCCGGGCACGGCGAGCTGGGCCGGCCTCGACGCCTGGCCGTCGCTCAAGCGGGCGGCGCTGATCGACGGCAACCCGCATTTGCTGGCATTGGCGCGCAAGCTTCATGCGTCGGCGCCGCAGATCGATCTGTCGGTGGTGCCGGGCGATGCCGCCGGCGCGCTCGACGACGATCTTGCGGCGGATGTGGTGATGGCAAGTTACGCCCTCACCGAGATCGAGCCGGCCGTGGCGAAGCGCGTGTTGGCGAAACTGTGGGCTCTCGCCGGCCGGCTGCTGGTGATCGTCGAGCCCGGGACGACGGATGGCTTCCGGCGCATTCTCGCATGCCGCGATTTTCTTCTGGCGCAAGGCGCTGCGATCGTCGCGCCCTGTTCGCATGAGGGCGTTTGTCCGCTTGCCGAGGATGCCCGTTGGTGCCACTTCGGCGCGCGCCTGCCGCGCTCGCGCGACCATCTCGCCGCCAAGGGCGCGAGCGTCCCCTACGAAGACGAGAAGTTCATCTATCTGGCCGCCGGCAGAGGCTTCGGCGCCGTCGCGCGCGGCTCTCGCATCCTCGCCACGCCGAAGGTGAGCAAGGCGAGCGTGGCGCTGACCTTGTGCGCGCCGGAGACTGCCGAGCGACGCATCGTCGACCGCCGGCAGAAAGAGGCCTACAAGGCCGCGAAACGCTGCGACTGGGGCGACGCGCTGCCTTCGTAAGCAAAACGCCCGCGGCGGGCGCGGGCGTCTGGCATCGCTTCGAAGCTTCCGCCTCAGTAGCAGGTCGTCTTGTGACCCCAGACCCAGCCGCCGCGCCCGTCGCCGAGCGGCACGCGCTTGCGATAGCAGCGTTCGGTGTAGGACGCGCTGTTGTAGGCGTCGTAGCCGCGGTCGTAATAACGCGGAGCGTCGTAATTGGCCGGCCGGTAGGGTCGCCCGTAGTAGCTCTCACGATAAGGTCGATCGGAGTAGCCGTAGCGATACGGCCTGTCGTAATAGCCGTGACGATGGCGATAGGGCCGGTCGTAATGACCTTCGCGGTGGATGCGTTGGTAGTGCACCTGGCGCACGTGGCGCACGACTTTCTTGTAGCAGCAGCTCGACGAGTACCAGACGTTGCTGCGGTAGCGCGGGCGGTCATAGCCGCTGCGATGATAACCGCCGCCGTCGTAGCCGCTGCGGTAATAGCCGTCGCCGTAGTGGTCGCCGGCTTGCGCCGGAGCGAGAGCGGCGAGGGACAGGATCACGCACGAACAGAGGACTGCTATTGCCGTACGCATGGGCCAGACTCCAATTGCACGCTTAAGAGTTCGTTAACCATGCCACAATCGTTAAAATTTTACAAAATAGTACCGCGTGGGCGGAGGATGATACAACCTTCGCGAGTGGTATGAATGCACGGTCGACGGTTCGGCGGTACCGCGCGCCGCGCCAAACCGGATTTATTTGAGCCGGCGGAGGGGCTTAAAGCCTTTTAGCGGGTCAGCTTGGCGCCGATGGCCAGCCCGATGACCAGCGCGCCGAGGAACAGAACCAGGAAAATCCCGAACAGCCATTGGGCGATGGTGGCGGACGCCGCCTGCACGTCGGTAAAGCCGAAAATGCCGGCAATGATGGCGATCACCAGGAAGACAAAGGCCCATTTCAGCATCGGCGGATACTCGCGACTCGGCTCCCTCCTTTAATCGCGCAAGCCGGCCCGAGTTCCACTTCTCCCCTTCTGCCTCCCCCCTTTAGGGGGAGGGAAACAAAAGTTGGTCTAGCGCGGTGGCGCCACCGTGCGCGGATCGCGCGGCGCCCAGCGGCCGGCCTCCACGCGGGCGAGGAAGTCGGCGACCGCTTGGTTGAACAGGTCCGGCTCCTCCAGGTTCACCGCGTGGCCGGTCTTGGGAAACACCACCAGGCCGGAAGCGGCGAGCGTGCGCTTGAGGAACAGGCTCGCCGCGATGCAGCGCTCGTCCTCGTCGCCGACCACGATCAGCGCCGGCGTTGCCAGCTTCGCGATCTCCGCCTCGAAATCGAGCAGCGAGGGCCGCGCGCCTTGAAAGCCGCGCGACATGTTGGCGGAACCCAGCGCGTCGTGCTCGGCGAGCTGGCGCTGGAACTCGGCGAAGCCGCGCGGATCCTTGAGCAGGAACGGCACACGGCTCGGCCCCATGCCGTAGGTGCGCGCGACGGCCGCCGCGCCTTCGCGCTCGAACTGGTCGCCGAGCGCGCGCGAGTGTTGGTGGAATTCCTCGACGAAGTCGCGCTCGAAGCCCGAGCCGGTGCCGGCCAGCACCAGCGAGCGCACGCGCTCCGGATGATTGAGCGCGACCTGCAAACAGGTGTAGCCGCCCATCGACAGGCCGATCAGGTGCGCCTTGTCGATTCCGAGATGGTCGAGCACGATGACCGCGTCGCGCATCACGTGCTTGTAGGTGTAGGCGTTGGGGTCGGCCGGCACGTCGGACGGCGTGTAGCCGCGCGCCGAGTAGGTAATGCAGCGATAACGCTGGCCGAAGGCGCGCATCTGCGGCTCCCAGCCGCGGTGGTCGCTCGCGAACTCATGCACGAACAAAATCGGCGTGCCGGAGCCGGTTTCTTCGTAATAGAGGCGGGCATTGTCGGGCGTGGTGACGTAGGGCATCGATACTCCGTCATTCCGGGGCGCGAGCGTAAGCTCGCGAATCCGGAATCCAGACGCGAGCACGGTGTTTGGTTCTGGATTCCGGGTTCGCACCTTCGGTGCGCCCCGGAATGACTAGAAGAAATCCAGATACTCCTTCTGCTCCCACGGCGTCACGTCGGCGCTGTCGCCTTGTTCCTTCTGGAAGCGGGCGAGCTCGGCCTCCTTGATGTGCGCATAGTAATCGACGAAGCCGCCGCCGAAACCGGCACGGAAACAGTCGTCGGCGCGCAACGCGGTCGTCGCTTCGCTTAAGTTTTTCGGCAGCAGCGCCGCCGGCGTCTCGTAGGGGGTGTCGGCCGACGGCCCTGGATCGAGCCGGCGCGCGATGCCGTCGAGCCCCGCGTAAATCTGCGAGGCCATGTAGAGATAAGGGTTAGCCGCCGGCTCGCCGATGCGGTTCTCCAGATGCGTCGATGCCTCGCCCGGCTCCCCCAGCACGCGGATCATGACGCCGCGGTTGTCGCGCGCCCAGATGGCGCGGTCCGGCGCCAGCGAATAGGGCCGGTAGCGCTTGTAGCCGTTGATCGTCGGCGTCGCGAAGATGGCGCCGGCGCGCGCATGCGCCAAGAGCCCGCCGAGGAAATAGGTGCCGACGGTGGACAGCCCGTCCGGGTCGGCAAACGCATTGCGCTTGCCCTGCCGCTCGATCAGCGATTGGTGCAGGTGCCAGCCGCTCGACATCGCGTTGGGCAGCGCCGGCCGGCACATGAAGCTTGCGAGCAAGCCGTTGCGCCGCGCGATCTGCTTCACAGCCGCGCGGAACAGGATCATGGTGTCGGCCGCGGCCAGTCCCGTCTGCGGGCGGAAGGTGAACTCGCACTGGCTCGGCCCCAGCTCGATCTCGACCGAGCGCAGCGGCAGATCGAGCGCGGCAATTCCTTTGCGCAGCGGCTCGAGCGCGGCGTCGAGCATGTCGTAGCGGCTTTCGGTGAGATACTGATAGCCCTGCGTCAGCAGGCTCACCTCTGGCGCCGCCGGCGGCCAGGTGGCGTCGGCCGGCGAAAGCCGCGGGTTGTCGATCCTGAACAGGTGGAATTCGACCTCCAGCCCGGCGAGGAAATCGAAGCCGGCTTTGGCGAGGCTCGCCAGCGCGTCGCGGTAGCGCGCGCGCGTCGAGAACGGCACCGGCTTGCCGTTGCCGAAATAGATGTCGCACAGCAGCCAGCCGGTGTTGCTCGCCCAGGGCAGCACGCGGAAGGTGGCGGGGTCGGCGACCATGGTGAAGTCGGCGCCGCCCTGCATCTCCGCCATGCCGAAGCCGCCGCCCGGCGTGAACACCGGAAACACGCTTTTGTGCGCGGTGTCCTTGGCGAGCAGCGTGGTCGTCATGGCGACGCCCGAGCGCAACGCGCCGATGGCGTCTTCCGCGAGCAAGGTCTTGCCGCGCAGCACGCCATGCTGGTCGGCAAAGGAAAAGCGCACCAGCTCGAGCTTGTTCTTCTTGATCTGGCGCTCGACCTCGGCCGCCAGGCGCGCCTGTTCGGCCGGCCACAGGCCGTGGCGCTCGACGAAGGTGGCGGATGTCTTCGCGGGCTTACGCGGGGACATGCTTTTCCTTCACCTCCCCCTGAAAGGGGGAGGTCGGCGAGCGTAGCGAGCCGGGTGGGGGTCGCTGTGAAGGCGTAAAGTGGACCCCCACCCGCCCGCCTTCGCTGCGCTTCGGCGGGCGACCTCCCCCTTTCAGGGGGAGGTAAGGGAAATCAGTGTTCATGAAATCCAGCTCGCGCCTTGGCGCTTGTCGGCTTCCGAGCGCTGCCAGTAGCCCTGCCAGTCGTCCGACGGCCCGATGCCGTCGACCGCCGCCGGCCCGGTGATGCCGGCGGCCTTGCTTTCGTCCAGCACCATGATCGGCGTCTCGCCTTTGCCCGCCTGCGTGATCGCCTCGCGCAACAGCTTGCGATAGGCGACGATCGCCTTGTCGGACGTGCCGAGGTGCTCCTGCGTGCGGTCCTGGATCAGGCCCATCGACTCGCAGGCCCACTGGTCGTGCACGTTGATGTCGGCGCCCATGCCGGTGAAGGTCTCGCTCTCCTGCTCGTGCGGATCGAAGCCGTAGTCGTTGCGCTTGTTGCGGTTCGGCACGTAGTCGGGAAGCTGGTAGAGCGCCAGCCGCTGGCGGCGCATCTCGTCCTTGTCGACCGGCGCGCCGAAGCTGGTGAAGATCGCGTACCAATAGTGCTTCTCGTCGTCGATCGGCACGTGCCACTGCGAGATCGTCATCTCGCGGCTCATCGGAATGACGAAGCCGTTCGGGAACATCAAATTGGTCACGCGCACATGCGTGCTCTTGTCTGAGATCTGCCGCAGCGTCAGCAGGCGGAAGCCGAATTCGGTCGGCTCGACTTCGATGCGCGGGCGCGTGAACTCGCGCATGATGCGCGACATCGGCATGTCCGAGTCGCGCGTGACGTCGCGGAACACCTTGCCGTAGCTCTGCGACGGATCGTCGTCGTGGAAGAAGCGGTGCAGGAACGAGGTGTGCACCGGGTCGACGCCCACCTCGAGCGATTGCAGCCAGTTGCACTCGATCATGCCCTTGAACGCGAAGGCGTGGCTGTCGGGCGCGATGAAGCAGTCGAACTTGGGGAAGGCGGGCGGCGCGCCGGGTCCCATGTAAGCGAACAGGATGCCGTTCTTCTCGGCGACCGGATAAGCCTTCTGCTTGATGTTGGCGCAGAGGTTGCTCTCCGGCGGCTCGGCCGGCGTCTCCAGGCACTTGCCGTTCACGTCGAACAGCCAGCCGTGGAACGGGCAGCGCAGGCCACCGTCCTCCAGCCGCCCGTAGGCGAGGTCGGTGCCGCGGTGCGGGCAGTTGCGGCCGACCAGGCCGTAGCGGCCGTGCTCGTCCTTGAAGATCACCAGGTCCTCGCCGAACAGCCGCACCGGCTTGATTGGCCGGTTGCCGGAAAGCTCGTCCACCAGCGCCGCCGGTTGCCAGTAGCGCCGCATCAGGCTGCCCGCCGGCGTGCCCGGCCCGGTGCGGGTGATGAGATCGTTCTGTTCGGCGCTCAGCATGGCGGGTCGCCCCTGTCCGGTAGCCGCAGACTCTACACGGGCCGCCACGGCGGCCGGAAGCGGTCCTTTCGGCCGTCTGGAGACCTCCGCCGGTGAGGATTTCTTAACCATATAAAGCGTTAATCGGGCTTAATTTCCGTTTGGACTGGCCCGGATTCGCTTGATGCGGAGAGTTCTTCTTCTCGTGCCTCTGCTGGCCGCCCTCGCGGTGGCCGGCTGCGCGCGCCAGCCGCAGACCTATTACATTGTCGATCCGCAGACCGGGCAGATGGTGCCGGTGGTGCAGCAGCCGCAAGTCGCGCAGCCGCAATATGCCGATCCGGCGCAGGCGCAATATGCCCAGCCGCAATATGCGCAGCAGCCGCCCGTGCAATACGCGCAGCCGGTCTATCAGCCGTCAGCGCCGCGCGCTGCGCCGCGCGCCGCGGCCGGCTCGCGCGGGCTTTATTCGCGCTCGCCGGCTTACGCGCAGCAGACCTATCAGCAGCCCGCTTACCCGCAGACCTATCAGCAGCCGGCCCCGCAACAGCCATCCGCGCGCGGCGCCGAGCGCGGCCTGTTCAACATGCGGCGCAGCGCGCCCGCCTATGTGCAGCCGGCGCCGCAATACGGCACCGGCGGGCCCTACGTCGCCGCGCCGAATTACGGCTACGCTTCGGCGCCCGCGACCTATCAGCCCGCCTACACGCTCGACGCCGGCGACAAGCTGCGCATCGTCGTGTTCGGCCAGGACGGCATCACCAACAGCTACACGGTCGGCGTCGACGGCAGCGTGAACCTGCCGCTGGTCGGCTCGGTGCCGGCGCGAGGCTTCACCACACAGCAGCTCTCGCAGATGATTTCCGAGCGGCTCAAGCAGGGCTATGTGCGCGAGCCGCATGTCAGCGTCGAGGTCGAGGCCTACCGGCCCTTCTTCATTCTCGGCGAGGTCACCACCCCCGGCCAGTATCCTTACGTCGCCAGCATGACGGCCGAGACCGCGATCGCGATCGCCGGCGGCTTCTCCGCGCGCGCCAACAAGCGCACGGTGGAGCTCACGCGCAATGCGCCCGGCCAGCAGTTCAAGGGCGACGTGCCGCTCAATTATCCGCTCCGCCCAGGCGACACCGTGGTGGTGAAGGAGCGGTGGTTCTAGTCACAGACTGTCGTCCGCCGCGAAGGCGGGGGACCCAGTACTCACAGGCGGTGCCGTGATTACTGGATCGTCTGCTTTCGCGGAGGATGACAGCGGCAAGACAAAAAAAACCCCGGCAGGACCGGGGCTTTTCATTTCGTGCTGGATCCCCGCTTTCGCGGGGGTGAGCGGTCTTCGACCGCTCACTTCATGTGCTTCGCCAAAAACTCCTGCGTCCGGCTCCACGCCAGGTCGCCGGCCTCCTTGCGGTAGCTCGCGCGCTCGTCGCAATAGAAGCCGTGCGGCGCGCCCGGATAGATGTAGGTCTCCGCCTGCGGCTGCTTCTTCTTGATCTCCTCCACGGTCGAAAGCGGGATGCCTTCGTCCTTCTCGCCGAAATGCATCTGCAGCGGGCACTTCGGCTTCTCGTCGGCGAACTTGGCGATCATGCCGCCGTAGTAGGAAACCGCCGCCCACAGTCCCGGCAGCCGGCAGGCCGCCAGGAAGGCCGCGGTGCCGCCCATGCAGAAGCCGATCACGCCCAGCGGCCCGACGCCCTTGAGGTCGCCCTGCGCCGCCGCGACGTCGGCCATCATGTGATCCCAGTTCAGGTTGCCGAGATAGCTGCGCGCGTGCGCGATCTCATCCGGCGTGTAGCCGCTCTCGAAATCGCGCACGAAGCGGTCGAACACCGCCGGCGCCACCGCGACATAGCCGAGCGCGGCGAGGCGATCGCACACCGCGCGGATGTGATGGTTGACGCCGAAAATCTCCTGCACCACGACCATGCCGCCCTTCGGCTTGCCGGCCGGGTCGGCCCGGTAAGCGCCGAGCGTGTGCTTGTCGGTGGTGGTGAGGGTGAACTGCTTGCCCAATGAAGCCTCCCGAATTTTCTAAAGACGACACGAAACCGGGCGGTTTTTAGCATGGGGCACGCGCATCCGGCCAGCCGGACTCGTGCCCCGGACGCGATGCAGCACGAAGTGATGCATCGCAGATCCGGGGCCCAGCTTTGGAGAACCTGCGGGGTGCCGGGTCTGTCGCGCACCTCTGACGTGTTGCGCCGCGCCCGGGACACGGTGCCTACCCAAAAACTTCCGCCAGCAACTCGTACGACCGCTTCCGCGCGTCGTGGCTGTAGATCATGGTGGTCACCATCAATTCGTCGGCCTCGGTCGCATTGAGGAGCGGCATCAGTTTCGCCTTCACCGTCGCCGGCGCGCCGACCGCGAGGCGCTGCCGGTTCTGCGCGATGCGCGCCTTATCGACCGGCGAATAGTCGTAGGCCGCGGCGTCCTCCGGCGAGGCGAGCGGCAGATACTCGCCTTTGGCGCGGCGCACGAAATTGAGGTCGACGGTTTTGGCGATCCGCTCGGCCTCCGCGTCGCTGTCGGCGCAGACCGCGTGCGTCGCCAGGATCGCGTAGGGCTCCTTGTGCGCCGGCGAGGGACGGAAGTTCTCGCGATAGAGCCGCATCGCCTCGGCCGCGTCGAAGTTGGCGAAGTGGTGCGCGAAGGCGAAGGCCGCGCCGATGTGCCCGGCGAGCTGCGCGCTGTAGTCGGACGAGCCGAGCAGATAGATCGGCGGCAGCGGAACGTCCGACGGCATCGCCATCACGTTGTGGAACGGATGGCCCTGCGGAAACGCGCGCGTCTCCAGCATCATCAATTCGTTGAAGCGCTCGAGGAAGTCGTCCTCCTCGCTCACGCCCTGCCGCCGCCGCAGCGCATAGGAGGTGGCGGGGTCGGTGCCGGGCGCGCGGCCGAGGCCGAGATCGATGCGGCCGGGAAACAGCGCCTCCAGCACCTTGAAGCGCTCGGCCACCATCAGCGGCGCGTGGTTCGGCAGCATCACACCACCGGAGCCGACGCGGATGCGCTCGGTCGTTGCGGCTATTTGTCCAATCATGATGTCGGGCGCCGAACTCGCGATCGCCGGCATGTTGTGGTGCTCGGCCACCCAGTACCGCGCATAGCCAAGCGCGTCGCAAAGCCGCGCCAGATCGAGCGAGTTGCGCAGCGCCTGCGCGCCTGTGCCGCCAGCCGGGACCGGCGACAGATCGAGAACGGAAAGCGGCAGCATTGCGACGTCCTGTTTTCGGTAGGGTTTCCACTGCCTACAATACCGATTATTGCATTAACGGCGAAGAAGCGCATTTGCGTCATTCGATCGTGCGGACCTTGAAGATTTTCGCGCGCTGACGTAAACGACTGCCGCCGATGAAAAATATCGCATTGCAAACGGAGCGCCTGCGCCTAGGCGCCCTGCACAATTTCAAGATCCTCGATACGCCGCACGAGGAGCCGTTCGACCGCATCGTGCGGCTTGCGCGCAAGGTGCTGCGCGCGCCGATGGCCCAGATATCGTTCATCGACCGCGACCGGCAATGGCTCAAGGCGAGCGAAGGGCCGCTGCCGCAGCAGATGCCGCGCGAGCAATCGTTCTGCACGTACACCATCAAGGGCGATACGCCGCTGATCGTGCCGGACGCGCGCGCCGATGCGCGCTTTGCGCACCTGCCGCTGGTGACCGACGCGCCCTTCGTGCGCAGCTATGTCGGCGTGCCGTTGCGCACGCCCACCGGCCTGCGCATCGGTGCGCTCTGCGTCATGGACACCGAAGTGCGCCAGCCTGATCCCGAGGACATCGCGATCCTCCAGGATCTCGCGATGATGGTGATGGACGAGATGGAGCTTCGGATCGTCGCCACCACCGACAGCCTTACCGGCGCGCTCAACCGGCGCGCCTTCCTCAAGGCCGCCGCGCGTCATGTCGCGGAGTCGCGCCGCGAGTCGCGCGAGTTGAGTTGCATCATGCTCGATGTCGATCACTTCAAGGGCATCAACGATAGCCACGGTCACTTGGTCGGCGACCGCGTGTTGCAGGAGGTGGCTGGGCTGCTGCGCGGCAACCTGCGCGGCGAAGATTTCCTGGGACGGCTCGGAGGCGAGGAATTCGCCGTCATCATGCCGGGCGCCGGCCGCGCCGCGGCGCACGAGGTGGGCGAACGCCTGCGCCACCGGGCGATGGAGGCCGCGATCGCGGTGCCAGGCGGCGAGGTGCAGCTCACGGTGAGCCTCGGCGTCGCCAGCCTCCATCACGGCGACACCGGCATCGAGGATCTGCTGCGCCGCGCCGACGATGCGCTCTATGCCGCCAAGACCGCTGGCCGCAACCGCCTGGTCAGCGACGAACCGCCGCGTCTGGCGCTGGTGGTGACGTAATTTAGGCGCCCCCGCGATCTCTCTTCCCCTCTCCCCTTGTGGGAGAGGGTGGCTCGCGCGGAGGGAATCCGAGCGCGAGCCGGGTGAGGGGTCTGCGCGTGACGAAATTCCGACCCCTCACCCGCCTCGCTCATGCTGTCGCATTCGCTCGGCACCCTCTCCCACAAGGGGAGAGGGAAGAAAGCAAAGCAATTTGCCGTTTGTCGCCGCCGCGCGGGCCGATATGATATCGGCCGCCGCGTGAGGGAACCGACACCGATGGCCTCGCTGACCGAATGGAAAGTGCCGCCCGCGGCGCAGCCGCGCCCCGAGGACTATCCTTACGATCTGGAACGCGCGCTCTCCTCCGTCGTCGGCCTGCACACCATCATCCCGCCCGACGCCTTCACCGCCGAGACCCTGGGCGTCGAGCGCGCCGGCAACGGCGTGCTGATCGGCGACGGCCTGGTGCTCACCATCGGCTATCTGATCACCGAGGCGCAGACGGTCTGGCTGCACGCCGGCGACGGCCGCGTGGTGGAGGGCCATGCGCTCGGCTTCGATTCCGAAACCGGCTTCGGCCTGGTGCAGGCGCTCGGCCGCGTCGAGTTGCCGTCGCTCGCGCTCGGCTCCTCGAAGGCGGCCGAGATCGGCGAACGCGTCGTGCTTGGCGGCGCCGGCGGCCGCACGCGCTCGCTCGCCGGCCACATCGTGGCCAAGCAGGAATTCGCCGGCTACTGGGAATACGTGCTGGACGAGGCGATCTTCACCTTCCCGGCGCATCCAAACTGGGGCGGCACCGCGCTCATCTCGCACAAGGGCGAGCTCATCGGCATCGGCTCCTTGCAGCTCGAGCGCGAGCGCGCCGGCAAGAGCGAGCACCTCAACATGGTGGTGCCGATCGACCTGTTGAAGCCGATCCTCGACGACATGCGCAAGTTCGGCCGCGTCAACAAGCCGGTGCGGCCGTGGCTCGGCGTCTATTCGACCGAGGTCGAGGACAAGGTCGTCATCGTCGGCATCGCGCCGAAGGGGCCGGCCGCGCGCGCCGAGCTCAAGACCGGCGACGTCGTGCTGGCGGTGAAGGGCGAGCGCGTCTCGACTTTGGGCGGATTCTATCGCCGCGTCTGGGCGCTCGGCGACGCCGGCGTCGAGGTGCCGCTCACGCTCTATCGCGAGGGCCTCACTTTCGAGGTGCGCGTGAATTCATCCGACCGCGCCAAATTCCTGAAAGGCCCGCGGCTGCACTAGCCGCGCCGACCCGTTAGCGTGAGGTCGGATCGGCCTTGTTGCCGAAGAGCTCCTTGAAGTTCTTGCGTGCCATCGCGATCACGAACAGCCAGACGATGACGGCGCCAAAACCGAACACGACGCGGCCGATGATCTCCGAGGCCGAGCCGGAGATGAACCCCATCGAGAACGAGAATTGGCGCGGACCGCCGCCGAAGGCGATCCAGGTGCCGACCAAAGCGAGCCCGACGGCGACCGCGAGCCCGGCGAGCGCCGTCGCCATCCGCAACGCGATGGGCGTGCCGGCCGGCACGTCTTGCACTTTGTCGTCCATGCCGAGCCAGCCGCGCACCGTGACGGCGATGCCGCCGGCAAAGAACACGAGCCCGCAGACGACGATGACCCAGCCCGGCGCGTTGGTGCGGCTCGGCGGCTTGAGCACGCCCAGGCCCACCAGTGCGAAATAGAGGCCGCCGGCGACGCACAGGGCGCCGATGCCAAGCAGCATGGTGTCGCGCTTGGGCGTTTGTGACGTGACGTCGGACATGGGCGGGCCTCCCGTGCATCGCACGGGGGTCACTCTAGGCACGGCGCGATTGCCAAACCGTTGCGCGCGCCGCCCTAGGCCGCGGCCTCCTCGATGGCGTCGACGCGGCTGGGGTAGAAGGCGAGATGGTCCTTGATCTCGGCCATTGCCGGGAACGGCTGCTCGTAGCTCCATGCGGCGTTTTCCGCCGTCTTGCCGCCAGCCGCGACCGTGAAATAGCTGGCGTCGCCTTTGTAAGGGCAATGCGTGCGGTGGTCGGTGCGCGCGAGCGCGCTCATGTCGGCGTCGGCGCGCGGAATGTAGTGCACCGGGCGATAGCCCGCCTCCGTCAGCGTCAGCGATCGCGTCGTGTCGGCGATAATCTTGCCGTTGAAGCGCACGCGCACACGCCGGCCGTTCGGCGTCACCGTGATCGGATGATCGGGGCCTGGCTGTTTTATGGTTACTCAATCCTTTCCGAATGGCGCGCGGCGTCGCATGAAATGCGCGTGTCACTTGTAACGGTGGCGCGGCTCGCTTTCTACGCCGTCCGATTGTCAATAATTGCGCGGCCGATCTTAGTAAAAACGCAGCGGTTTGGAACTACGTTTCCGGCCAGGGGAGCCGCAAGGATCGTTCCGGTAATGCCGAACAAGCCCGTCGATGCGATGATCCAGGGCCTCAACATCCTGATCGTCGACAGCAATTCTTACATGCGCCGCGTGACGCGGACCATGCTGATGAATCTCGGCGCCAAGCAGGTGATCGAGGCCTCCGACGGCTTGGCCGGCCTGGAGGCGATCCGCACCTGCGACCCCGATGTGATGCTGCTCGATTGGGACATGCCGGTGCTCGATGGCATGGAAGTGATGCGCATCGTGCGCTCGCCTGGCGTTTTCCCGCGCCCCAATCTGCCGATCATCATGCTAACCGCGCGCGGCAAGCGCTCGCAGGTGGTGGAGGCGCTGCGCGCCGGCGCGCACGAATATCTGGTCAAGCCGACATCGGCCAAGGCGTTGCGCGACCGGCTCACCTCGATCGTGCTCAAGCCGCGGGCGATGGTGAAGCTCGGCGAATTCTACGTGCCGGAGCCGCGCCGCAAGGCGTCGACCTACGACGTGGCGAAAACCGAAAAGCGCGCGCACGCCTGAGCTAGAAGCTTGGCTTGGCGATCATCAACCAGAAGATCGCCGCCACCGCGCCGAAGGCTGGGAAGCCAAAGGCGAACCATGTCCAGAACAGCCTGAAATAGGCAGGCGGCAGCGCCGTCCCTTCGGCGACGGCATTTTCCGCCAGCTTGCGCATGCGCATCTGCATCCAGACCACCGGGAGCCAGAAGGCACCGGTGACGAGATAAAGCACGATCGACCAGAAAATCCACGGCTCGAGCAGCGAATAGCCCATCATATGCGCCAGCGCCGTGCCGGTGACGGGCTGAAGCACAACGGCGGTCGCCGTGAACAGGAAATCCGCTGTCACCACGATGCGTGCGACGCCGGCGATCACCTGCGGTTTTCCGCCGAGGTGCGCCAGCAGCATGAAGAAAGCGATGCCCGCGCCGGTGCCGAGCAGCACGGCGGCGCCGACCACGTGCAGATACTTGAGCACGAGATAAAGCATCAGCGGTCTTCCAGAATCGCGAGCGCGGTGAAATGCAGCACAATGATCGGCCATATTTTCAGCATCGGCCCGAGCGGGTCGCTCCACAGCCGCGGCACCAGCACGGTGCCGATCACCGCGTAAGCGAGTGAAATCGCGATCGCCGCCCATAGACCCCAGCGCGCCGTGCGCCGCCTTGCGATGGCCGCGCCGATGGCGATGTCGGCGGATGCGCCCGCAATCACCGTGAGCGCGCCGATGCGCTCGCCGACGCCGCCTTCGCGCATCAGGCCCATGCCGTGGTCCCACCCTATGGTGAGCGAAACGATTCCGGTGCCGATCCAGAACAAGGGCAGCACGACAAAGATGATCGGCTTAAGCATATACAGGCGGGCGAACCAGCGGTCCTGCACTGACGCCGGCGTCGCCGCGAGCGCAGCCTCGACGTCGCGCGTCGGCAGGCCAAACAGGCCGAGCGGTTGCGGATCGCCGGTCGCGCCGCGCCCGATCTCGCGTGCGGTGTTGCCGCGCACCGGCGGGCGCCACCCGAGCAGCGCGGCCAGGTCGCCGAGCTTATAGAGGACGGTCGCGAGCCCGGCGGGCATTGTCCAGGTGCGGGCCGGCTTCCAGCGCAGCCATCTCCGCAACAAGGCCACGGCCTCGTCGAACGAAAAGACGCGTGGTCCGACGACCTCGATTACATGCCGGGACGGGGCATCGGGCTGTACGAAGAGCAGCACGGCGGCCGCCACATCGTCGAGATGGACGATCTGCAGCGGACCCGTACCGGGAATGGAAGGCCGCACCGGCAGGGACGCGAGACCGCGCATCAACGCGCTGGCGCCATAGGCCGGCGCTCCGATCACGACCGATGGCCGAAGGATGACCCAATCGAGATCGCGCTCCATCAATGCGCGGTCGCCTGCCAGCTTGCTACGGGAAAATTCGCTCGGCGTATCGCGGTCGACGCCAACGGCCGATAGATGCACCACGCGGCGCACCCCGGCCTGCTCGCAGGCGGAAAACAGCGCAGCGATTCCCTGGTCATGAACTGCGGTGGAATCGCGCGGGCTGTCCTGCAGGACGCCGGCGCAGTTGATGACGGCGTCGACGCCGGCAAGGTGCGGCAGCCATTGGGCCGGCGCGCATGTCCGGGCGATGTCCAGCCTGACAACGGTGTGTATCGGCACCAAACCGAAGTCGGCGCTTGTGCGGATCACCGCGACGACCTCGTGCCCTTGCGCCGTCAGCCTGGCCGCGACAGCCGAGCCGATCAGTCCGGTTGCGCCGAGCAGCATGACGCGCATGGTTCACCGCCCGCGCAGTTGCCGACGGCGGGCGCGCAAGCCGCGCACGAGCTCCTCGACATATGGCAGCACCTCGAACAGCAACACACACGTGAGGATCGTCGCCACATAGCCGACATGCAGCGGCGGCTGCTTGAACGTAATGTCGAAGCGGGCCGGCGCAAAGCCGAACAAGGCGATGAACTGGTCGAAGTGCAGGATGACCACCATCACCAGGCCCATCAGCGGCAGCATTTCGAGGAAGCTGTGCACGTGCTGCTCGATCGGCGTCACCTCGCGCGTCGAGACGGCATAGCTGACATCCCACAGCGCGGTGATCTCGTGCAGCAGAAAGCAGACGATCATCGTCAGGATGACCAGCGCATTGATCTCCAGAAACATGACGGCAAGGATCGGCACGGCCATCTCGCCGAACTGCAGAAGGTGCAGCACCGATTCCTTCCAGCCGCTGGTGTGTTCGATGTCCGATGCCCGGTGGCAGAGATAGTCGGCAAAGCCGGCCGCCAGCCACAGCGGCAGGATGAAATACATCAGTGTGTTGCGGGTGAGCTCGGCGACATCCATGCCGAATTGCCTCAGGAAGCGAAGGTCCGCATGGCAACCTGTACGGCGGGCGCAAGGTTCCATCGTGCGAGCGCCTGACCCAAGGAACAAAGCCGGAGAAAAAGGCGTTCCCCACCATGAGCGCGCTGCACGAACAAACGAAATCGCTGTGGATGACGGGCGCCCGCGTGCCGCCGGCTGCCAAGCTCTCCAAGAACCTGACGTGCGACACGGTCGTCATCGGCGCCGGCATCGCCGGTCTTTCGTGCGCCTACGAATTGGCGGCGGAGGGCCAGTCGGTCGTGGTGTTGACGCGCGGCCGCATCGGCGACGGCATGACCGCGCGCACAACCGCCCATCTGGCGCCTATCTGCGACGATGGAATCGCCGAACTAGGCAAAGTGCGCGGCGTCGAGATCGGCCGGCTGTTTCAAGAAAGCCAGGCCGCTGCGGTCGACCGCATCGAGGAAATCGTCGCCGCGCACCGCATCGGCTGCAATTTTCGCCGTCTGGACGGTTTTCTCTTTCCCGCGCCAGGCAGTGAGGAAGAGGGGCGCAAGCTCCTCGACGACGAATTGAAAGCGGCCGGCGAGGTCGGCTGCAAGGCGGAGCGCGTCCGCGGCGTGCCTTTCGCCGGCCTGAGCGATGCGCCGGCCAACCGATATCCCGGTCAGGCCGCCTTCCATCCTCTGAAGTACCTGTTCGCGCTGGCCGCGTGTGTAACCGGCAGCAAGGGCCAACTGTATGGCGACACGCCCGTCGTCGAAGTGAAGGAAGAAGACGGCGCGGTCAAAGTGAAAACCGCCGCAGGCCGTGTGGTGAGCGCGGGTGCCGCGGTCGTCGCCACCAATTCGCCGATCAACGACATGCTGGCGATCCACTCCAAGCAGGCGCCCTACCGCAGCTACGCGATGGCCTTCAGTCTGCCGCGCGGCACGCTCCCCGACGCGCTCTATTGGGACACCGCCGATCCCTATCACTACGTGCGCATTCATCCCGGTCCCGGCCGCGTCGATTACCTCATCGTCGGCGGCGCCGATCACAAGAGCGGCGAAGCCGACGACGGTGCCGTGCGCTTCGATGCATTGGCCGCCTGGATACGCATGCTGGTGCCGAATGTCGGCCGCGAGCTGCACCGCTGGTCCGGTCAGGTGCTCGAGACCATCGACTACTGCGCGCACATCGGGCGCAACCCGGGCAACGAGCGCGTTTTCGTGGTCACCGGCGATTCGGGGCAGGGCATGACGCATGGCGCCTTGGCCGGCATGCTGTTGCGCGACCTTATCCTCGGCGCCGCCAACCGTTGGACCGAAGTCTACGAGCCGTCGCGCAAGACGCTCGTCGCGGCCGGGCGCTACATCAGTGAGAACGCAACGGCGGTAAAGAACTTCGCCGAATATGTCGCGCCGGGCGAGCTGGCCTCTTACGACGATCTCAAACGGGGGCAGGGCGCCATCATCCGCGACGGCCTGACCAAAGTTGCCGCCTATCGCGACGCATCCGGCAAGCTGCACAAGCGCTCGGCAGCCTGCACGCATCTCGGCTGCCACGTACATTGGAATTCGACCGAGCGTTGCTGGGACTGCCCCTGCCACGGCTCGCACTTCGGCACCGACGGCGAGGTGCTCAATGGCCCTGCGTTCGCCGCGCTCGCCAAGGTCGATTGACGGCGCACGCCTGCGTTGGATCCCCGGAATCTACCCGAATGGACGGTCCACGCCGGTAGGCGCGCGGTGCGCGCTCACGTCGTCTCTCGCATTGTCGGAGAATGGCGCGCCCGAGACGATTCGAACGTCCGACCTTTGCCTTCGGAGGGCAACGCTCTATCCAGCTGAGCTACGGGCGCCTTGAGGCTCTAGATAGACCAAAGCGCCGCACCCGGCAACCGGCGGGCAACGTCAAAAAAGCCCTTGCGGCGGGCCTTTTTCGCTTCTTTCTGTGACTAACCCGGCGCGCGGGCGCGCTCCGGCTTGCGCGCTTACGCGAATCTTCTAGTGCTTAAAGCTTCGCGCATGGTGCGCCCAAGGAGTACTTTCAATGGCAAAAGCAGCCGCCCCGGCCAAGCCGAAAGCCAGCAAGCCGGTGACCACACGGCACCTGGCCGCGACGCTTTCGGAACAGCATCAGCTCACCAAGAAGCAGGGGCTGGAAATGCTGGAACAGCTGGTCGCGATGATCACCAAGCACCTCAAGAAGGGCGAGCGGGTGAAGATCGCCGGCCTCGGCATCATGCAGGTGCGCAAGCGCGCCGCCCGCATGGGCCGCAACCCGGCCACCGGCGAAGCCATCAAGATCAAGGCGTCCAAGAAGGTCGCCTTCCGCGCCTCCAAGGACCTCAAGGAAGCGATCCTCTAGGCGCCTTCGTTCCGGACTTTCAAAGCCCCGCCGGCCTTTAAGCCGGCGGGGTTTTCGTTTGAGCCTCTCCCTGGTTTCCAGGGAGAGGCTCACCCGCCCAAGCTTTAGCGAAGGCGGGCAGAGAGCGGGCGGGGGATCAAAAAATAATTTCCCAGATACTTGATCTTATTCCCAAGGTATGTAATCCTGCCTCTGTCCGGTCCATCGAGGGGCGTCATCATGAGGCGTCTTGATGGTGGGATCGGATGCGGCGCCTGCGGACGGGAGATGAACGCACCTCCCTACGTCCCCGGGCGGCGCCGGGACCCCGCCCGCGGGCAATATGACCCGCTGCGAGGAGCTCGCTGACGGAGGGCCGCGGTAAGGCCCGCCCGGGAGTTTTGCGCGCGCGGCCACCCGCAAGGGGTCGCGAGGCGGAAACCGACGGGCGAGGCGCGCGAACCCCCGAAAGCGCGGCCCCGGCGCCGAAAAAATCGACCGCACTGGAGCGCCGCGGGGCGCGCGTCCTTCGCCGAAGGACGCTCACGCTCCGCAAGGGCGTGATCCTGTTACGAAGCGCCTCGCGGCGCTCCGGTCCCCTCGCTTATGCGGGGGTCGACTCCCCCGAGCCCCCTGTGGCGAGAGGGAAAGGGAATAGGGGCGCACCCGGCGCCTGCCAAAGAATACGGGCGGCGGAGCTATGCCCGGCTTGCCCGCCGAAGCGCGCAGCGCGAAGGCGGGGCCGCGACAAAGAACAGGGGCGGCGAAGCGTTGGCTGAACGCCCCTTGACCCGCCCCGCGATCCCCGTTTCAACAGACAATCACTACGGTTTGAGACAATCCACGAGCCCCCCAATGCCCGCCGGCGACGCCAAGAAGTCCATCAAAAAAGTCGTGCTCGCCTATTCCGGCGGCCTCGATACCTCCATCATCCTGAAGTGGCTGCAGACCACTTACGGCGCCGAGGTGGTGACCTTCACCGCCGACCTCGGCCAGGGCGAGGAGCTCGGGCCGGCGCGCGAGAAGGCGCTGCGCGCCGGCATCAAGCCCGAGAACATCTTCATCGAGGACCTGCGCGAGGAATTCGTGCGCGACTTCGTCTTCCCGATGTTCCGCGCCAACACCGTCTACGAAGGGCAGTACCTGCTCGGCACCTCGATCGCGCGCCCGCTGATCGCGCAGAAGCAGATCGAGATCGCGCGCAAGGTCGGTGCCGACGCCGTCTGTCATGGCGCCACCGGCAAGGGCAACGACCAGGTGCGCTTCGAGCTCACCTATTACGCGCTCGAGCCCGGCATCAAGATCATCGCGCCCTGGCGCGAATGGGCCTTCAAGGGCCGCGAGGAGCTGTTGCAGTTCGCGCGCGACCACCAGATCACCATCGCCAAGGACAAGGAAGGCGAGGCGCCGTTCTCGGTCGACGCCAACCTTTTGCACTCGTCGTCGGAAGGCAAAGTGCTGGAGGACCCCGCCAAGGAAGCGCCGCCAATCGTCTATCAGCGCACCATCTCGCCAATGGAAGCGCCCGACAAGCCGACCGAGATCCGCATCGGCTTTGCAAAGGGCGATGCCGTCAGCATCGACGGCGAGAAACTGTCGCCGGCCGCGCTGCTCGCTGCGCTCAACAAGCTCGGCCACGACAACGGCATCGGCCGCATCGACCTGGTGGAGAACCGTTTTGTCGGCATGAAGTCGCGCGGCGTCTACGAGACGCCCGGCGGCACCATCCTGCTCGCGGCGCACCGCGCCATCGAATCGATCACGCTCGACCGCGGCGCCGGCCACCTCAAGGACGAGCTGATGCCGCGCTACGCCGAGCTGATCTACAACGGCTTCTGGTTCGCGCCCGAGCGCGAAATGCTGCAGGCGGCGATCGACAAGTCGCAGGAGATGGTCGAGGGCGAGGTGCGGCTCAAGCTCTACAAGGGCAACGTCATCGTCACCGGACGCGAAAGCCCGGCCTCTCTCTATTCGTCCACGCTCGTCACCTTCGAGGACGACAAGGGCGCCTATGACCAGAAGGACGCCGAAGGCTTCATCAAGCTCAACGCGCTGCGCCTGCGCACACTCGGCCAGCGCCGGAAGAAGCGCGACAAATGACCGGCGCGGGTGGCACAGCCCTCCGTCCCGTTCGTCCCCGCGAAAGCGGGGACCCAGCGCGGCGCATCGCCAAGTCCGGCGTTGTTCTGGATTCCCGCTTTCGCGGGAATGAACGGAGATTGTGGATCGTCCCCGCCGTCTTTCCCTTGCTCGCGCTCGCTCTCGCCGCCTGTTCGGGCAGCGACAAGTCGGAGCCCGATCCGAACGTTTTTCCGAAGGACTACCGAAAGGAAATCGTCACCGCCTTGACGACGGCGCTCGACGATCCGACCAACGTGCGCGACGCCTTCGTAACCGAGCCTTTCCTCGCGCCGGTCGGCCGGGAGCAGCGCTACGCCGTTTGCGTGCGCTACAACGCGCGCGACCTGGCGCGCCGCTATGTCGGCTCCAGGGACCGCATCGCCTATTTCTTTGCCGGCACGCTCAACCAGTTGGTCGACGCCACGCCGGCGCAGTGCGGCAACGCGGCCTACAAGCCGTTCCCCGAAGCGGAAAAAATCTGCTTCGCCAACAAGTGCACCTAGCGCTAATAGGTCGCCTGGGCCGGCGTGATCGGCGTCTCCTCGACCGGCCGCAGCTCGGGGTCGAGCGGCAGCCCGCGCCGCTTCTTCTCGGCGATCTCGGCGGCGACTTTCTTCATCTGCACGAATCGGATCGGCGCGGCCGGATGCGTGGTCGTGAAGCGGATGGAATCGGGGTGCATGATGCCCGACGTGAACCAGATCTCTTCTGTTCCTTCGATGTCGTAGCCGGCGCGCGCCGTGTAGTAGGCCCCGACATAGTCGGCCTCGCGCTCGAAGGCGGGACTGTAGGCGGCCGCCCCGGCGCTCGCGAACCGGTTGCCGAAGGCGCCGCGCGTCGACACTCCCGCCAGCAGGAAGCCGCCGTCGACCAGCGTGCCGCCGATCTTTCCGAGCGTCATGTTGAACTCTTTCTTCTCGCCGTGCCCCATGAACACGTGCGCCATCTCGTGACCGACGATGGTGGCGAGCTGAGCGTCCGTCTTGGCGATCGCAATCATGCCGCTGTTGATCGTGATTTTCCTGAAGTTCGTCTCCGCGTTCACGTCGTCGGCGATCCTGAGCTCGATCGGGATCGCGCAGGCCATCACCGGCGTCATCGTCGTGGTCAGGTATTCGCCGTCGCGCCGGTAGTCGACCTGGAGCGGCGCAAGCTTGTTCTGCACCAGCCAGCCGGCGATCCAGCCCATCGTGCCCGAGGTCGGAATGTGCTCGCCGTTGAACGCGGTGATCTCGTCGCCCATGCGCAGGCCCGCGGCGGCCGCCGGCGAGCCCTCGACCACGGAGATCAAGGTCGGCCGCGCCCAGGTGATGGCCAGCGCCTCGCGCGCATAGGAGCGGTACTTGCGCGGCAGGCTGTCGGGCGTCGCCGCGTAGAGGCCGACCTGCGGCGTGATCCACTTCTTGCAGTCCGCCTTGTTGGCGACGCGCAGCCGGAAGGCCACGGTGTCGAGGCGATGGATCTGGCCGTAGTAGTCGCGGATATGCGCGATTTGCTGGCGGCGCGTCTCCGCGTTGACCTCGTCCTGCGGCAGCGGCGGCAGCCGGGAGTCCGGCATGGCGCAGGCGGCGCTGAAAAGCGCGCCCGCGAGCACGAAAATCCGGCGACCCCCACGCAACGCAACGGCTCCCCAACCGGCGCGCTAGACTGCGACGGGACTACAACCGGATCAAGTATAAGTTGTATAGGGAAGGTTCGGCACCCGTGCGCTTTAAGCCCACTGCCGTAGGGAAAGCCTAAAGAAAATAGGGCCTTACAGCTGGCGATCGACCATCGCCTTCTTCAACTGAGCGATTTCCTTGGCCGGGTTGAGGCCCTTCGGGCAGGCCTTCGAGCAGTTCAAAATGGTGTGGCAGCGGTAGAGCCGGAACGGGTCCTCGAGATTGTCGAGCCGCTCGCCGGTCGCCTCGTCGCGCGAGTCCTGCACCCAGCGGTTCGCCTGCAACAGCGCGGCGGGCCCCAGATAGCGGTCCGAATTCCACCAGTAGCTCGGGCACGAGGTCGAGCAGCAGGCGCACAGGATGCACTCGTACATGCCGTCGAGCTTGGCGCGGTCCTCGTGGCTCTGCTTCCACTCCTTCTCCGGCGTGGCGGTCGTGGTGTGCAGCCAGGGCTCGATCGAGGCGTATTGCGCGTAGAAATTTTTCAGGTCAGGTACCAGGTCCTTTACCACCGGCTGGTGCGGCAGCGGATAGATCTTCACCGGCGCCTTGCTGTCGTCGATCGCCTTGGTGCAGGCGAGCGTGTTGGTGCCGTCGATGTTCATCGCGCAGGAGCCGCACACCCCTTCGCGGCAGGAACGACGGAAGGTGAGCGTCGGGTCGATGTTGTTCTTGATCCAGATCAGCGCGTCGAGAACCATCGGGCCGCAATCGTTGCGGTCGACGTAGTAGGTGTCGACGCGCGGGTTCTGCCCATCGTCCGGATTCCAGCGGTAGATGCGGAACGCGGTCTCCTCACCGGCCTTCTCGGCGTGCGGCCAAGTCTTGCCCTCGGTGATCTTGGAGTTCTTCGGCAGCGTGAATTCGACCATGGTGGCTTCCGTTTTCTCTTGCCTGTCATGGCCGGGCTTGACCCGGCCATCTCGCTTAGGAAGGCATAGTGCCCGCCTGATCGGGATTGCCGGGACAAGCCCGGCAATGACAACAAATCAATAAACGCGCGCTTTCGGTTCGATGTAGGAGACGTCGTTGGTGAGCGTGTAGGTGTGCACGGGGCGATAGTCGATCTTCACCTTGCCCTTCTCGTCCATCCACGCCAGCGTGTGCTTCATCCAGTTCTTGTCGTCGCGTTCGGGATAGTCCTCGCGCGCGTGGCCGCCGCGGCTTTCGGTGCGGTTTTTGGCCGACTCCATGGTGACCACCGCCTGCGCGATCAGGTTGTCGAGCTCGAGCGTCTCGATCAGGTCGGAATTCCAGATCAGCGAGCGGTCGCTGACTTTCAAATCCGGCATGCTGTCGTAGACGTCATGGATGAGCTTCTGGCCTTCGTCCAGAACCTCGCCGGTGCGGAAGACGGCGCAGTTGTTCTGCATCACGCGTTGCATGTTGAGGCGCAGCTGCGCGGTCGGCGTGCCGCCCGAGGCGTTGCGGAACTTGTCGAGCCGCGCCAGCGCGAAATCGGCCGAGTCCTTCGGCAGGTCGGGCTGCGTCTCGCCGGGCGTGAGGATCTCGGCGCAACGGAGCGCTGCGGCGCGGCCGAACACGACGAGGTCGATCAGCGAGTTGGAGCCGAGCCGGTTGGCGCCGTGCACGGACACGCAGCCGGCTTCGCCGAGCGCCATCAGGCCGGGGATCACGGTGTCGGGATTGCCGTTCTTCAGTGTCACGGCCTCACCGTGATAATTCGTAGCGATGCCGCCCATGTTGTAGTGCACGGTCGGCAGCACCGGGATCGGCTCGCGCGTCACGTCCACGCCGGCGAAAATGCGCGCGGTCTCGCTGATGCCGGGCAGGCGCTCGGCCAGCACTTTCGGATCGAGATGGTCGAGGTGCAGGTAGATGTGGTCCTTGTCCTTGCCGACGCCGCGGCCCTCGCGGATTTCCATGGTCATGGCGCGCGAGACGACGTCGCGCGAGGCGAGGTCCTTGGCCGACGGCGCGTAGCGCTCCATGAAGCGCTCGCCTTCGGAGTTGGTGAGATAGCCGCCTTCGCCGCGTGAGCCTTCGGTGATCAGGCAGCCGGCCGGATAGATGCCGGTCGGATGGAACTGCACGAATTCCATGTCCTGCAGCGGCAGGCCGGCGCGCAACATCATGCCGCCGCCGTCGCCGGTGCAGATATGCGCCGAGGTGCAGGAGAAGTAGGCGCGTCCGTAGCCGCCGGTGGCGAGGATCACCATGTTGGCGGTGAAGCGGTGGATGGTGCCGTCGTCCATGTTCAGCGCGACGACGCCGCGGCAGCGGCCCTCGTCGTCCATGATCAGGTCGATGGCGAAATACTCGATGTAGAACTCGGCCGCGTGCTTGAGCGCCTGGCCGTACATCGTGTGCAGCATGGCGTGGCCGGTGCGGTCGGCGGCGGCGCAGGTGCGCTGCGCAGTGCCCTTGCCGTAATGCGTGGTCATGCCGCCGAACGGGCGCTGGTAGATCTTGCCGTCTTCCTCGCGGCGCGAGAACGGCAGGCCCCAGTGCTCGAGCTCGTACACCGCGGCCGGAGCGTTGCGGCACATGTATTCGATCGAGTCCTGGTCGCCGAGCCAATCGGCGCCCTTGACGGTGTCGTACATGTGCCAGCGCCAGTCGTCCTCGCCCATGTTGCCGAGCGCGGCGGCGATGCCGCCTTGCGCCGCGACCGTATGCGAGCGGGTGGGGAAGACCTTGGTGATGCAGGCGGTGCGCAGGCCCGCCTCCGAGCAGCCGACCACGGCGCGCAGGCCGGAGCCGCCGGCGCCGACCACGATCACGTCGTAGCTGTGGTCCTCGATCGGATAGGCGCGGCCGTTCACCGCCGGGCCGCCGTTTGCTTTGCCGTTTCCATTGACCGCCATGACGTCAGACTCCGAACGAGAGCTTCAGGATGGCGAAGGCGGAAGCGAAGGCCACGGCGAAGCAGAAGAAGGTGTTCGCCAGCAGGCTAAAGAGTTTCGCTTTGTCCTCGTGCACGTAGTCGAGGATGATTTCCTGCATGCCGATCCACATGTGATAGGCGCTGTTGACGATGAACAGCAGCATCAGAATTGCGACGAGCGGGGAGGCGAGGATCTGCACCGCCGCGGCGTGGCTGCGCCCAAGCAGCGCGATCGCGATGACGATGAGGGCGATGGAGAGCAGCACGCCCGCCGCCGAGGTCACGCGCTGGTGCCAGAAATGGCCGGTGCCGGTGTGGGCGGGGCCGAGGCCGCGCACGCGCCGCATCGGCGTGCGCATCTCGTTCGGGTGCTGCCCGATCATCGCGGGCCTCCCATGGCGAGATAGCCGACGATCCAGACCAGCACCGTGAGCGTGATCGAGCCGACGATCGTGGCGAGGGTGAGCCACTCGCGCTCGGCCGGCTCGAAGCCGTGCAGGGTGTCCCAGATCAGATGGCGGATGCCGCCCAGCATGTGATGCAGCAGCGCCCAGGTGTAGCCGAACAGCACCACCCGGCCGATGAAGCTGCCGATGAACCACTCGAAGTTGGCGTAGGCGTTGGGGCCTGAAGCGGCGGCGATCAGCCACCAGGCGAGCAGCAGGAAGCCGAAATACAGCGCCGCGCCGGTGATGCGATGGACGATGGACATCATCATCGTCAGCATCGGCCGGTAGATCTGCAGGTGCGGCGAGATCGGACGCGCCCGGCGCGCTCCCGCCGTGGTGCTCGCCTCAAGCTCCGCCATTCGTCGTCTCCCACACTCCGCACCACCGGAACCCTGTCGGCGGTCGCGGGCGGTTGGTAGCCAAAGGAAGCAGCCCCCGCAACGCACTCAAGGGTTGGGGCGGCCGCCGGTCTCAAGCTCTATCAGTTCTCACTTCTTCAAATACGAAACTAGACCGTGTAAAATAGCCTCTACAATCTCTGTTTTATATAGTCTGCCTTCGCAAAATAAGAAGGAAGCCGGCCCATGCGCTTCGACTTCACCGACCTGAATCTATTCCGCCATATCGTGGAGGCCGGCAGCATCACCCATGGCGCCCAGCGCTCGAACCTGGCGCTGGCCGCCGCTTCCACCCGCATCCGCAAGATGGAACTCGCCTTCGGCACCGAACTGCTGGTGCGCGGCCGCGCCGGCGTGACCCTGACGCAAGCGGGGCGGACGCTGCTGCAGCACGCGCGCGGCATTCTGGCCCAGACCGAGCGCATGCATGAGGACCTCTCCCCCTACGCACGCGGGCTGGCCGGCCAGGTGCGGGTTTTGTCCAACACCAACGCGCTCACCGAGTTCCTGCCGGAGACGCTGAGCTCCTTCCTAATGGCTTTCCCGGACATCAGCGTCGATCTGGAGGAGCGGTTGAGCGACGAGATCGTCGGGCTGATCGCGGACGGCACCGGCGACATCGGCATCGTCGCCGGCACCGTCGATCACGCGGGTTTGCAGACGTTTCCGTTCCGCAGCGACCGCTTCGTGCTGGTGGTGGCGAAGACCCACCCGCTCGCCGGCCGCGCGCGCATCGGCTTTGCCGAGGTGCTCGACTACGACATGGTCGGCCTCGACCGCGCCAGCGCCATCCAGCGCTTCCTCGCCGACAAGGCTTCGCGCCTCGGCCGCGCCATCCGCCTGCGCGTGCAACTGCGCTCGTTCGACGCGGTCTGCCGCATGGTGGAGGCCAATGTCGGCGTCGGCATCGTGCCGGAGACGACGGTGCAGCGCTCGTCGCGCAGCATGGCCATCAGCGCGGTCAGACTCACAGACCCCTGGGCGTTGCGCGACCTGACCATCTGCGTGCGCGACGTGAAGGCGCTGCCGCCCTACGCGCGGCAGCTCGTCGATCACCTGCGCGAAGAGCGGCGCGAGATTACATAGAATGTGCGGCGCGAGAATCCGGCGGCGCCTCGTCTCGTTCGCTGAGGCCATAGTCGCGCACGACCACCGCCACACGCAGCCTGTAGTCGGCGAAGATGCCGCCGCGCCCCTTGGCCTGGGTCATGCGATGCTTGGCGTGGTTTCGCCAGCGCGTCACCGCTTCCTCGTCGCGCCAGAAGGACAGCGACAACATCTTGCCGGGGTCGGTGATGCTCTGGAAACGCTCGACCGAGATGAAGCCATCCATCTGCTCGAGTTCGCTGCGCAGCGCGCCCGCCAGGGACAGATAGGCGTCCTTGCGGCCCTCGGCCGGCGTCACTTCAAAAATGATGGCGATCATGGCGAGTATCCATTCTCACTTCGGCATCAGCACCCAGTAATCGAGGTCGAGAATCACCGCCGGGTCGTAGTCGTCGCCGGTTTTGAGCGGAAAGTCGGCACACGGCTGGTCCTTTGTGGCGATGGTGCGTAGGCGCAGCGCGCCGACGTCGCTACGGCCGGGAATGTCGGCCTTGGCCAGCACCTCCGACCAGGCGAACACGGTAAGGCCCGCAAATAGCGGCGCCACGTGCCGCCCGCCATTGATCGCCGCGACATGGAAGGCGTTGCCCAGGCCGTTGAACGACAGCGCCCGCGCCAATGAAATAACGTGGCCGCCGTAGATCAGCCGCTTGCCGAAGCGGTCCTTGCTCTGCGCGAACAGGTTGAAGTGCACCTTGGCCGTGTTCTGGTAGAGCCGCGTGGCGATCTGGTGCTCGGCCTCCTCCACCGCCATGCCATCGGCGTGATCGATCTTCTCGCCCACTTGATAGTCGCCGAAGCGGTGCGGGCTGCCGGCCAGCGCGAAATCGTAAGCGGCTGAATTGATCGCGGGGCAGGCGGCGCCGAGTTGCGCCGGATCCACTGCCTTCGGCAGTTCGGGCACCGTGTCGCCGGGCGCTGCCGCTGCCTCGTCGCGCTTGCGCACCATCACCCAGCGCGCATAGTCGAGCGCCGTGTCGCCGTGCTGGTCGAAGCCGCGCGAGCGCACATAGACGATGCCGGTCTTCCTGTTGGAGTTCTCCTTCAGCCCGATCACCTCCGACACCGCGGTCAGCGTGTCGCCGGGATAGACGGCTTTCAGAAACCGGCAGTCGGCATAGCCGAGATTGGCCACCGCATTGAGCGAGATGTCCGGCACGGTCTTGCCGAACACGACGTGGAAGACGAGCAGGTCGTCGATCGGCGAACGCGGATAACCGATCGTTTGCGCGAAAACATCCGACGACTGCACGGCAAAGCGCGGCCCGAACAGCCCGTGATAGAGCGCCACGTCGCCGGTCGTGATCGTGCGCGGGGTGGCGTGCCGGATCTGCTGGCCGAGGCGGAAATCCTCGAAGAAATTGCCAGGATTGTTCTTGGCGGCCGTCGAACTGCTCACGAAACGCTCCTTCACTCGATCCTGCCCGGTCACGGCATTCTCACAGAGGCGTGAGGCTTACGCCAGTTTCCAGCAACGGGAAACTATGGCGGCGTCCTGTGCTGCATTCGCGCGGCCCGAGGGGCCACTTGGCCGCACCCGCGCGCCTTCGGGCGGCGGGAACCGATCCTGCCACCGGCGCTTGCCTGTGCGGAGGGCGTGGATGTTCTTCGACACCTGGTTCAGCCTGCTTCGCATTCTTGTTCTGGGAACGGCGGCCTACGTGCTGCTGATCCTTTACGTGCGCCTCTTCGGCAAGCGCACGCTGTCGAAGCTGAGTGCGTTCGATCTCGTGGTGACGGTCGCGCTCGGTTCGACCCTGTCCAGCATCATCGTCAGCAAGGAGGTCAAGCTCGCCGACGGTGCGCTCGCCTTGCTGGTGTTGTGCGCGCTGCAGTTTGCCGTCGCTTACGTATTCGTGCGCTCACCGCGCGCGGAGCGGCTGGCCAAGGCCGAGCCCCGGCTCCTGTATTTTCAGGGCCGCCTTATCGACGGCGCCATGCGGGCCGAGATGATCACCGAAGACGACATTCGCGCCGCCGTGCGGTCCGAAGGAATTGGCGACTTCGCGGCGGTAACCGCGGTCGTGCTCGAGTCGGACGGCTCGCTCAGCGTCGTAAGCGGCCCCATGGGCGAGCGGCCGACTTTGCCGAAGGCTGCGGTCTCGCGTTCCGGCTAGCAGGCCGCCCGGCCTGTACCTTGCCAAGCCTGGCGCAGCCGTCTAGCAATCCGCGCAATCCAGTAACGGCGAGGCGTCCATGGCGACCCACAATCTCCTTCTGCTCCCCGGCGACGGCATCGGCCCCGAAGTGATGGGCGAGGTGAAGCGCATCATTGCGTTCTTCAACAAAAAGGGTCCGCACAAGTTCGTCACCGAGGAAGGGCTGGTCGGCGGCGCCTGCTACGACGCGCATAACGTCGCCATCACCGACGCCACCATGGACAAGGCCAAGGCCGCCGACGCCGTGATCTTCGGCGCGGTCGGCGGGCCGAAATGGGACAAGGTGCCCTATGAAGCGCGCCCGGAAGCCGGCCTCCTGCGCCTGCGCAAGGACCTGGCGCTGTACGCCAACCTGCGCCCGGCCGTGACCTATCCGGCGCTGGCCGATGCCTCCTCGCTCAAGCGGGAATTGGTCGAAGGCCTCGACATCATGATCCTGCGCGAGCTCACCGGCGGCGTCTATTTCGGCGAGCCCAAGACCATCACCGATCTCGGCAACGGCCAGAAGCGCGCCGTCGATACCCAGGTCTACGACACCTACGAGATCGAGCGCATCTCGCGCGTCGCCTTCGAGCTGGCGCGCAAGCGGCGCAACAAGGTCACGTCCATGGAAAAGAACAACGTCATGAAGACGGGCGTGCTTTGGAAGGAAGTTGTCACGCAGGTGCACGACCGCGAGTTCAAGGACGTCCAGCTCGAGCACCAGCTCGCCGATTCCGGCGGCATGCAGCTCGTGCGCAACCCGAAGCAGTTCGACGTCATCGTCACCGACAATCTGTTCGGCGATATTCTGTCCGACATCGCCGCGATGCTGACCGGCTCGCTCGGCATGCTGGCCTCCGCCTCGCTCGGCGAGGTCGATCCCAAGACCAAGAAGCGCAAGGCGCTGTACGAGCCGGTGCACGGCTCGGCGCCCGACATCGCCGGCAAGGGGCTGGCCAATCCGATCGCCATGATCGCGTCTTTCGGCATGGCGCTGCGCTACTCGTTCGACATGGGGCGCGAAGCCGACCAGATCGACAAGGCGATCGCCGCCACGCTCGACAAGGGCTTGCGCACCGGCGACATCGCCTCGCCCGGCACGAAGACCGTCGGCACCGCCGAGATGGGCGACGCGATCCTGGCCGAGCTGGAGAAGCTGTCGGCGTAGTCGCCGTCATTTCGGGGCGCGGCCGAAGGCCGCCAACCCGGAATCCAGCGCCACGCTCCGCGCCCTTTGCCCTGGATTCCGGGCTCCGCCTGCTTCGCACGCGTCCCCGGAACGAAGGGCTAGTTTTCCCCGCTGTTTGCCGAGGGGGCTTGCGGCGCGGCGAGAAGGTACTTGACGAATCGAGGGACCGTGACGCCAAATATAGATTGTCACGGTCTCCCGCTTCTACATCTTGTAGGGACGGGAGCTAAGAGGGAACCCGGTGAGTCGGCGACGACAAAGCCGGGGCTGCCCCCGCAACTGTAAGCGGCGAGTGGTTGTCAGATTACGAGTCACTGGTGCTGGACGCACCGGGAAGACAAGGACAACCACGACGACCCGCGAGCCAGGAGACCTGCCGTGATCGACGAGACGTCCTCGGGCGGGGTGCCCCGGTGGGTCGCTTGTGGTCGACCGCCTCGGTCTCCTGACAAGCCATCCGCTCGGCCTCAGCCCCAACATCACGGGGTTGCCGATGGCTTTCAGCTACGACTTCGATCAGAGCGGACAGTTGGTTCCGCCGAGAATCGCTTCTACAAGACTTCCTGGGTCACGGCCTGCGCCGGACCTGCGCGTCGTCCGGCGGGCGGCCGAGCGTTCGGCGCCGCTCCCTGCACCGCTTGCGCCGCGGCCACAGCCGGCCGATCTCTCGCTCGATCGCAGGCGTGACGATCTCCTGACCGCTTTCGGCAAGCTCACGCTCACCGACCGTTACCTGATGCCCGGTGAGAGCTTTCAGGACATGTTCGCGCGCGTGGCCTGCGCCTTCGCAGACGACATTCCGCACGCGCAACGGCTCTACGACGCGATATCGCGGCTGTGGTTCATGCCGGCGACGCCGGTTTTGTCGAACGGCGGCACCACGCGCGGTCTGCCGATCTCCTGCTTCCTCAATGCCGTGCCGGATTCGCTCGAGGGCATTGTCGCGACCTGGAACGAAAACGTGTGGCTCGCGTCCAACGGCGGCGGCATCGGCACCTATTGGGGCGGGGTGCGGTCGATCGGCGAGTCCGTGAGGGGCGGCGAGACCTCGGGCATCATCCCCTTCATCCATGTCATGGACGGGCTGACGCTCGCCATCAGCCAAGGCTCGCTGCGCCGCGGTTCGGCGGCGGTCTATCTCGACATCCACCATCCGGAGATCGAGGAGTTTCTGGAAATACGCAAGGCCTCCGGCGACTTCAACCGCAAGGGCTTGAACCTGCATCACGGTATCAACGTCACCGACGCGTTTATGCAGGCGGTGAAGGATGGAACGCGTTTCCCCCTGCGGAGCCCGAAAACCAATGAGGTTCTGCGCGAGGTGGATGCCCGTCAGCTTTGGCAGCGCATTTTGGAGACGCGGTTGCAGACCGGCGAACCGTACTTGTTGTTCATCGACGCGGTGAACCGGGCCTTGCCGCGACACCAGCGCGAGCTTGGACTGAAGGTGTCCACCTCGAATCTGTGCAGCGAAATCACGCTGCCGACCGGCAAGGATCACCGCGACGAGGAGCGCACGGCGGTGTGCTGCCTGTCGTCGCTCAATGTCGAGACCTGGGACCAGTGGTGCGACGAGCCCGGGCTCATCGAGGACATCATGCGCTTCCTCGACAACGTGCTGACGCATTTCATCACCGTCGCGCCCGACGGCATGAAGCGCGCGCGCTACGCAGCCTTGCGCGAGCGCTCGGTCGGCCTCGGCATCATGGGCTTCCATTCGTTCCTGCAGGCCAAGGGCGTTCCGTTCGAAAGCGCGCTGGCGAAATCGTGGAACCTGAAGATGTTTCGCAAGATCCGCCGCGATGCCGATGCAGCGTCGGTCGCCCTTGCGAAGGAGCGCGGACCGTGTCCCGACGCCTTGGAGCGCGGCGTGACGGCGCGCTTCAGCCACAAGCTCGCGATCGCGCCGACCGCCTCGATCAGCATCATCTGCGGCGGGACCAGCGCCTGCGTCGAGCCGATACCGGCCAATATCTACACCCACAAGACCCTTTCGGGCGCGATTTCGGTCCGCAACCCGCACCTCGCCAAATTGCTCGCGGCAAAAGGCGCCGACACGCCCGACATTTGGCAGTCGATCATCGAGCATGAAGGTTCGGTCGCGCATCTCGACTTGCTTAGCGAGCACGAGAAGGCGACTTTCCGCACCGCCTTCGAGATCGATCAACGCTGGGTCGTCGAGCTGGCCGCGGACCGTGCGCCGTTCATCTGCCAGAGCCAGTCCATCAACATCTATCTTCCCGCCGACATCGATAAGTGGGATCTGCATATGTTGCACTGGACGGCATGGAAGCGCGGCATCAAGAGCCTCTACTACTGCCGCTCCAAGTCGATCTCGCGGGCGGCCTTCGCCGGGAAGCTCGCCGAGAAAGGCGGGCGGGAGCGGACCTTCGGGACGGTAGCACGCGTCGATTACGAGGAGTGTCTGGCATGTCAGTGATTTCCGGCATGGCGGACATCGATCCACGTGCGCTCATCGGCAAAGGCCGCGTCGGCCTGCTGGATTCCACCGGCACCTACGACGTCGATCGCTATGCCTGGGCTTACGAGTTCTGGAAGCGACAGCAGCAGACGCACTGGATGGGTGAGGAGGTGCCGCTTGGCGCCGACTTGAAGGACTGGGCCTCCGACCGCGTCACGCCGAGCGAGCGTGCTTTGCTCACGCAAATCTTCCGCTTCTTCACGCAGTCCGACATCGAAGTCGGCGACAACTACCTCAAGCGCTACATCCCGATCTTCCAGCCGCTTGCGGTGCAGATGATGATGGCCGCCTTCACCAACATGGAGACGGTGCATATCGATGCTTATGCGCTTCTCTTGAAAACGCTCGGCATGCCAAAGGCGGAATTCGAGGCGTTCCGCGACTACGCCGAGATGCGCGCCAAGGCCGACTACATGCACGAGTTCGGCGTCGACACCGTGGCGGACGTCGCGCGCACGCTCGCCATGTTCGGCGCCTTCACCGAGGGCATGGCGCTGTTCGCGAGCTTTGCCATGCTGCTCAATTTTCCGCGCCACAACAAGATGAACGGCATGGGCCAGATCGTGAGCTGGTCGGTGCGCGACGAGAGCCTGCACTGCGAGGGCGTCATCAGGCTTTTCCATGAGTGGAATCGCGAGACCGGCGCCGTCACGCGCGGGGTCCGTGACGACATCATCGACGTCGCCAAGACCATGGTCGGATTGGAGGAGCGCTTCGTCGATCTTGCCTTCGGCCTGGGCGGCATCGACGGCATGACGCCGGCGGACATCCACGCCTATGTCCGCTACGTCGCGGACTGGCGGTTAACGCAGCTCAAATTGCCGACGGCGTTCGGTTATTTCGAGGCGACCGAGGGCGGCTACAATCAGGTCAAGCCGCACCCGCTGCCCTGGCTGGTCGAGATTCTCAACGGCGTCGAGCACGCTAATTTCTTCGAGCAGCGCGCGACGGAATACTCGAAAGGCGCCAGCCGCGGCGCGTGGGATGGAGAGGACGGCGTGTGGGCGAACTTTGACCATGCCGGGGCTCGCTGACGGCGAATGGACGGCCGCGTCTCCAAAAAAAACGCGGGCCCTCAAGGCCCGCGTTTTCGTTTCAGGTGCGGCTCGCGCTCAGTATTGCAGGAACGGATTGTTCTTGCTCGGCAGCGTCCACAGGTTGGGCAGCGCCGTCTGGCTGCCGCCGAACACCGTGTTGTCGAGCACGCTGGTGGCGCGCTGGTTCGGCATCTGGGCATAGTCGTAATCGCTGCGCTCGCCCGGGAAGCGCTCGGTGCCCGGATCGAGATAGGAGCGGCGCTGCACGATGATGCGCGTGCGCGTGCGTCCGTCCTCGTCGCGGGTGACGTAAACGGTGTTGCCCCGGTTGGTGTAGACCGTGCGCTTCTTCTTGGTCTGGGCGTCGGCCGGCATGGCCGAGAGGGCGACGGCGCCGATGACGGCGATGGCAATTGCGGCAACTTTCAAGCGCATGGTGTCCTCAAGCTTCGCCCGTTGGGGCCCCGGAATCTGCAATGCACAATAGCGGTGTTCGGTTCGCCGCAACAGGCCTGAATCACAGGCATTTGTCCATGATAAGGTCAAAAACAGGCTTTCGCGGCAAGGGCCTCGGGCTTGTGTGGCGGGTATCAACGAATCGTTGCATTGGCGCCGCGCGGAACGGATAGTTGGAAGGTCCCCGCGACCGCGCGGGCCATTCCGGGATCGCCCGATGGCGTTCGATATCCATGCGGCCTTGCCGGCCTTGTTGCCGCGACTGGTGGCCTTCGCGCGCACCATCGTCGGTAACGTCGATACCGCGCGCGACCTGGTGCAGGAAGCGGTGGCCCGCGCGCTCGGCGCCCGCCGCGTGCCGGAGGATGCCGCCGCCTACCGCGCCTGGATGTTCAAGATCGTGCGCAACGCCGCGCTCGACGAAATCCGCCGCCTGCGGCCGGAAGCGATGGAGGAGGAGCCGGCGGTCGATCTGTGGCGTTTCGACAATGCCTGCATCGCCAAGATTACCGTCGAGCAAGGCCTGGCGGCGCTGCCCGGCCAGCATCGCGAAATTATCGCCTTGATCGACATCGCCGGATTCAGCTACTCCGAGGCCGCCGCAGTTCTGGGCGTGCCGATCGGCACGGTGATGAGCCGGGTCACGCGCGCCCGGCTGGCGCTGCTGGCGGCGATCGAGGCGAGCTCATTGAGGCCGATGAAGACGCGTCATGGAAGCTGATCGCAAGACCACCATCGAACGGCTGAATGCGCTGATCGACGGCGAGTTGCCGCCGGCCGAGCATGCCGCGCTGGCCGACCGCATCGCGGCCGGGCGCGATCTCGCGCAGGCCCATGCGACCCTGGCGCGGCTCAAGGCTTGCATCGTCGAAAGCGCGGAGGGCACGCCCGTTCCCGCGGTAGCGCTAAGGCCTCCGCGCGCGCGCCGGCGCATGCGGGTATTGGCCGCCGGCGCGGCCGCTGCCGCCGTTCTGCTGACCGTGCTTGCGTGGAATCCGGCGCCGTCCGAACGGCTCTCGCCGGCGGCGGATATTGCCGCCTCGGTGATGCTGGCGGCGTTGCCGGACGCCCCGGTGATCCCGGATCTCGCCAATGCCGGGCTGCAACTGGTCGGCGGCGAAGTCGAGCGCGCCGGCGGCGTGTCGGTGCTGGTCGCCGCCTATCGCGGCCCGCGCGGCTGCCGGCTGGAGCTGCGCG
>JALHRB010000017.1 GCA_022841665.1 Pseudolabrys sp. | reverse complement strand
GGGTCGCGACATGGGCCGGCTGCGGCCCGCGCGCGGCGCCCTGCCCGGCGGCGCGCTCGGCCGTCAGCGCGACCAGCACCGATTGAACGCCCGGAATGGCCCGCACGGCGGTTTCCGCCGCCTTGCGCACGGGCTCCCAGGCCTTCACGTTGGCGGCCTCCACGGTGAGCGAAAAGAACACCTTGCCGTCGTCGGTGACCACGATGTCCGACAGCACGCGCGCATCCGGCAGCGACCTGCCGCCGGGGGCCGCCACCGTCGCCAGAGCCGCCGAGACCTGCTCCTTTGTCACCGCCATAATTGCCGCTTCCTTCTGCCCAACGCCTATAAGCGCGCCACCATAGGCGGGGCGGCGGGAGGGTCAATTGGCCGCCGCTCAAGAAGTGTTGACGTGGCCGCCCCGGCAATGACCTATTGGCGGCCTGCAACGCGGCCGGCCAAGGCCCGGATTTATATGGAGGAGACGATGGCGAAAGTGGCGTTTCTGGGCCTGGGCGTGATGGGCTACCCGATGGCCGGGCACCTCAAGACCAAAGGCGGGCACGACGTCACCGTCTATAACCGCACCGCCGCCAAGTCCGAGCAGTGGGTGAAGCAGTTCGGCGGCAAGTCCGCCCCCACCCCGAAAGCCGCCGCACAAGGCCAGGACTTCGTGATGTGCTGCGTCGGCAACGACAACGACCTGCGCGAAGTGACGCTCGGCAAGGATGGCGCCTTCGCCGGCATGGGCAAAGGCAAGATTTTCGTCGACCACACTACCGCCTCGGCCGAGATCGCACGCGAACTGAACGCCGCCGCCAAGGCAGCCGGCTTTGACTGCATCGACGCGCCGGTGTCGGGTGGCCAGGCCGGCGCCGAGAACGGCGTGCTCACCGTCATGTGCGGCGGCGATCAGGGCACGTTCGACACGGCCAAGCCGGTGATCGATGCCTACGCGCGCGCCTGCAACCTGATGGGCGCGCCCGGCTCCGGCCAGCTCGCCAAGATGGTCAACCAGATCTGCATCGCCGGCCTGGTGCAGGGCCTCGCCGAGGGCCTCCACTTCGCCAAGAAGTCGGGTCTCGACATCGAGAAGCTGATCGCCACCATCTCCAAGGGCGCGGCGCAGTCCTGGCAGATGGAAAACCGCTACAAGACCATGGCGGCGGGCAAATTCGACTTCGGCTTCGCGGTCGATTGGATGCGCAAGGACTTAAGTATTTGTCTCGGTGAGGCGCGCAAGAACGGCGCCCACCTGCCGGTCACCGCACTGGTCGATCAGTTCTATTCCGAGGTGCAGGCGATGGGCGGCAAGCGCTGGGATACGTCCAGCCTGATCGCGCGGCTGGATCGCAAATAGTCAGAAATCCAGCACGAGCCCGTCGGCGGCCACCAGCGCGCCGGCGGCGCGCAGTTCATCAAGCTTCGCGAGCACCGTCGAATTCATGTGCGTCGCCATGACGCGCTTGGCGCCAAGATCGGCAAGACGGCCTTTGAGAATTTCCCAGCTGATGTGGCCCGAGATTTTTGTGCCTTCATAGGCGTAGCATTCGCAGATGAACAGGTCGGCGCCCTTGGCGATCGGCAGCAGCGCCTCGGTCCATTCGGTGTCGCCGGAATAAGCGAATGTCTTTGCGCCGTCCGACAGGCGCAGTGCTGTCGATGGCGCGCCCGATTGATGGACCACCTCGGCGGTGACGATGGCGTGGCCGAGGACCTCGTCGGGAATGCCGGGCGTGATTTCGGCAACGCTCCAGGCGAACTTCCATTTCGATCCGGTCGATTTCGGAAAGAACACCTCCAGCAGCGCGTCGAGCCGCGCGCGCGTGCCGGGTGGCCCTGCGATCAGCAGCGGCTTGTCGCGGCGCGACAGGAATTGCGCGTCGAGCAAGAGGAACGGCAAGCCACCGAAGTGGTCGCCGTGCAGATGCGACAGCACCACCGCGTCGATGCGGTTGGGATCGAGCTTGAGCGCCTTCAGCGCGGGCAGCGCCGACGCGCCGAAGTCGACGACAAGCGTGGCCTTCGCCGTCTCCAGCCAGAAGCAAGTGTTGGCGCGCCCTCCCGAACCGAAGGCGTCGCCGCAGCCGACGATCGTGAGCTTCATCGCTAGGCCTTTTCGTTGCGCATGATCTTTTCCGACCTTCCTTCGCCCGCCGAAGCGGGCTTCGCGAAGGCGGGAAACCGGTTTCCACTTTTCGGGTCATGCGCGGGCGCTGGGACGGCTCGACACCGCCGCGTGCCAGCGCTTCACGTTGGGCAGGTTGTCCGGCATCGCGAGTCTGCTCGGCTTCATGAAGTCCACCGCCACCAGCATGGTGATGTCGGCGACGGAAAAACGGTCGCCGGCGAGAAAATCGCGGGTCGCGAGCTCGCGCTCGGCCAGTTCGAGAAACCAGAACACGCGCGGCCGCATCGCCTCGGCATAGGCCGGCACCTGCGGCACTTCCAATTCCTTCATCGCCGGATGCAGGTGGCGGAAGACCGCCGCCACGTTGGAAAAAAAGTTGATCTCCGCCCGCCGGTTCCACATCTCGACCAGCGCGATTTCTTTCGCGCCAACGCCGAATAGCGGCGGTTCCGGCTGCAACGCCTCGAAATAACGGCAGATCGCCACCGACTCGGTAATCACCGTGCTGTCGTCGAGCACCAGCGCCGGCATGCGCTGCAGCGGGTTGACGGCCGTATATTCGGGCGTCCGGTGCTCCATCTTCATCATGTCGACCTGCTCGGTCGGTATCGTGATGCCCTTTTCGGCCAGAAAAATGCGCGTACGCCGGGGATTCGGCGCCATCTTGCTGTCGTAGAGCTTCATGCTGTCGTTCCCTGCCCCGTTTTTCACAATCCTCAGCCGACCATGGCGCACGACCCACTGTCAAAGGCCGGTTAAGATTCGTTAACCAGTGTTTTTAGCCGGGCCTTAAGCCTGGTCTTAAGGATTTTGCGGGACGGTGGCGCCTGACTCTTTCGAGTAAAAAGCGTCCCATTTCATGCCGATCCCAGGCGAACAGCCCGACCTCACTGCTCTGCCGCCGGAAAGTTCGCCGGTGAAGCGCCGCCTGGCCGCGCAATATGTGCGCGAGGCGCGGGACCGCCTCACCTCCTCCAGCGGCACCCGGCCGGCTTTCGACTACGAGTTGCTGCGCCTGTACGCGCAGAACCGGCTGTCCGCCTCGCTGGTGATCCTGCTGCTGGTCACCACCGTCGGCTTCCTGTCGAGCCTGTGGACCGGTGCGGTCGCCGCCGGCGCCTGGACGGCCTCGGTCCTGGTCATCCACGCCGTCTTCATCACCAAATGCCGGCAATTCCTCGAGCTGCCGATGGCCGAGGCTTCGGCGCGCTCCTGGCGCACGCGCTTCATCGTCCTCGACCTGTTCTACGGCTTGGCCTGGATGTTCATCCTCGTCCATCCGGTCGGCACCGACGAGAATTCCGGCACCTTCATGCTGTTCGTCATGCTGCTGGTGGTGGCGGTGTCGAGCATGCTGGCGTCGAGCCTGCCGATGGCGGCCATCGCCGCCACCTTCCCTGTCACCGCCGCGATCGCGCTCGATTTCGCGCTCAGGGGCGGCTTGCGCAATTACATCCTCGCCATCATGGCGGTCACCGCGCAAGGCTATTTTGCGGTGCTCGCCTATCGCCTGTACTCGACGACGCTGGCAACGTTGCATGCGCGGGCGGAGAAGGATGCGCTCATCGGCGAATTGGAGCAGGCCAAGGCGATCTCCGACGAGGCGCGCCGGCGTGCCGAGGCCGCCAACATCTCCAAGTCGCGCTTCCTCGCGCAAATGAGCCACGAGCTGCGCACGCCGCTCAACGCCATTCTCGGCTTCTCCGAAGTGATGAAAACGGAAGTGTTCGGTGAGCACGCCGTGCCGGCCTACAAGGAGTATTCCTCCGACATTCATAATTCCGGCGTGCATCTGCTCGGGCTGATCAACGAGATCCTCGACCTGTCGCGCATCGAGGCCGGGCGCTATGAACTCAACGAGGAGTCGGTGTCGCTGGTCGCCATCGTCGAGGACTGCCACCACCTGCTCAAGCTGCGCGCTACCAACCGCGGCATCACTATCCACGACGTGTTCGAGAGCGACCTGCCGCGGCTGTGGGCGGACGAGCGCGCGATCCGCCAGATCTGCCTCAATCTCCTTTCCAATGCGATCAAATTCACGCCGCAGGGCGGCGAGATCTGGCTGAAGGTCGGCTGGACCGCCTCCGGCGGCCAGTACATGAGCTGCAAGGACACCGGCGCCGGCATTCCGGAAGAGGAAATCCCGATCGTGCTGGCCTCTTTCGGCCAGGGCTCGAATTCGATCAAGTCGGCCGAACAGGGCGCCGGCCTCGGCCTGCCGATCGCCAAGAGCCTGGTCGATCTGCATGGCGGCACCTTCGTGCTGAAATCCAAGCTGCGCATCGGCACCGAAGTCATCGTCACCTTCCCGCCCGAGCGCGTGGTCGCGGCCATGGCGCCGATGACCGAGCATGCGCCGCCCATCACGCCGCCGGGCGAGCCCGTGCTCTCGCCCGAGGAAAAGCGCCGCCTGAGCCGCCGGCCGCTGTTCCGCGTCGGCACTTGAGGATGTTGCGACAACCGTGCGATTGCGTTCCCGTCCGCGATATCTATGTTCGGTCCGGATTCGGCCTCAGGACTGACGATGATCGAAAGCCCTTGCGTCAAAGTCTGCACGCTCGACGCCCGCTCCGGGCTCTGCCTCGGTTGCGGCCGCACGGTCGCGGAGATCGGCCGCTGGACCGCCATGAGCGCGGCCGAGCGCCGGCAGGTCATGGATGAGCTCCGTGCCCGCCTGGCCGCGCACCGGCCGGAAGTTGCGACGGGGTGACGCCGTGAGCCGCCGCCTCACCTGGTCGCTGATGCTCGGGGTCGCCATTTCGCTCGCGGCATTGATCGCGAGCACCGACCAGGACGCCATCACCAACCTCTTGCGCCACGACGCGGGCTCGCTGGTGCTCAAGGCCGCACTGGTCGTATGCGCGGGCGGTCTTCTGCTGACATTGTTTCGCGAGAAGCTGTCGCGGGTCCTGGAGGCCGCCCTGTTCTGGGTGGTGATCGTCCTGCTGCTGGCGGTCGGCTACACGTACCGAATGGAATTGCGCGACGCCGCCGACCGCGTGCTTGCCGAGTTGATGCCGGGGCATGTGGCCGGCCGTGGCCGCAATGTCGAGATCGTGCGCGCCCGCAGCGGCGACTTCGCGGTGGCGGCGCATGTCAACGGCGCCCGCGTGCCGATGGTGCTGGACACCGGCGCCAGCTCCGTGGTGCTGACGCAGGAAGCGGCCAAGGCCGTCGGCCTGCCGATCGAAGTGCTCAGCTATTCGGTCAATGTCGACACCGCCAACGGCCGCACGCGCGCCGCGGCGGTCACGCTCGACCGCATCGCGGTCGGCGGGCTTACCGAGCGCGCGGTGCCGGCGCTGGTCGCGCAGCCGGGCCAGCTCAAGAGCAACCTGCTCGGCATGAGCTTCCTCAACCGGCTGGAAAGCTGGGAAGTGCGCGGCGACAAGCTGCGGATGCGGGGATCGCCGTAACCACTTCGTCATTCCGGACGCCGCGCAGCAGCGATCCGGAATCCAACTTGCATTCAATTCTTATCTGGATTCCGGGTTCGCGCTTTCAGCGCGCCCCGGAATGACAATCAAAGCAGGCTCCAGATAAAGCGCAGCGATACCGCCGCCAGGAAGATGCCGAAGCCGATTTCCAGTTGGCGGCGCGGCAACCAATGCGCCAGCCGCACGCCGTAGCTGACCGTATAGTTCGATACCGGCGCCATCAGCGCCACGCCGATCAGCGACACGAAGCCGATCGACAGCGGCGGCAGTTGCGCCATATGCGGCCAGCCGGCGAGGATATAGCCCACGGTGCCGGCAATCGTGATCGGCACGCCGACGCCGGCCGAGGTCGCCACCGCCTGCTGCATCGGCCGACCGTAGGACGTGAGCACGACGTTCGACAGCGAACCGCCGCTGACGCCGACCAGCGACGAAAACAACCCGGTGATGAAGCCATAGATCAGAAGCAGCCCGCGGCCCGGCAGTTCGGTGCCCAGATTCCATTTGTCGCCCCCGAACAGCATGCGGGCGGCGATGAAGATCGCGAAAATGACGAAGGCGACCTTGAACACCGACGATGGCGCATACAATGCGACCAGCGAACCGGCCGCCACGCCGGCGACCGCCGGCAGCGCCCAGATGCGCACCAGATCGACGATCACAGCGCCCTTCTTCTTATGCTCGAGATACGACCGCACCGTGGTCGGCACGATGATGGCGAGCGAGGTGCCGATGCACATTTGCATTCGCACATCTTCCGGAACGCCGAGGACGCGGAAGACTTCGTACAGCACCGGCACGATGATGGCGCCGCCGCCGATGCCGAACAGGCCGGCGAGGATGCCGACCAGGATGCCGGCGCCCACGATCCAGAACGCGAGCAGAGCGATCTCGCCAATCGGATGGCCCAGCACGAATTTTCCTTCGGATGCCGCAGGCGGGATGCAGGATGCCTAGGCGGCGATGTGCGCCAAATCGGCTTGGCTGTCCAGCACCTGGCCCAGCGCATCAGCCATGACGGCGGCGCCTGCGCCGGGCTTCATCGCTTCGGTCGACAGGTGGCGGCGGAAGGCGCGCGCGCCGGGCACCGCGCGGAACAGGCCGAGCATGTGCCGCGTGATGGAATGCAGCCGCACGCCTTTGGCGAGCTCGCGTTCGATGTAGGGAATGAGCGCAAGGGCGGCCTCGCGCGCGGACGCAAAGGGCGCGGGCTCGCCGAACAATAGAGGATCGACCGCCAGCAGCCGCCACGGCTCCTGATAGGCCGCGCGCCCCATCATGACGCCGTCGAGCGCGCCCAGCTCGGCCTGCGCCTGCTCGAGGCTGGCGATGCCGCCATTGAGGACGATCGCGAGGCCGGGATGGCTGGCCTTGAGCCGATGCACCAGCGGATAGTCGAGCGGCGGCACGTCGCGGTTCTCGCGCGGCGACAGGCCCTTCAGCCAGGCCTTGCGCGCGTGCACGATCAGCGCATCGGCGCCGGCTGCCTTCACGGCGTCGGTGAAGCCGAACAGCGATTGCTCCGGGTCCTGCTCGTCAATGCCGATGCGGCACTTTACGGTGACCGGGATTTTGACCGCGGCCTTCATCGCCGCCACGCCTTCGGCCACCAGCCCAGGCTCCGCCATCAGGCAGGCGCCGAAGCGGCCTTCCTGCACGCGGTCGGAGGGACAGCCGACATTGAGATTGATCTCGCGGTAGCCGAAGTCCTCGCCGATGCGGGCCGCCTGCGCCAGCGCGGCCGGCTCGCAGCCGCCGAGCTGCAGCGCCACCGGTTGCTCGGCGGGATCGAACGCCAGCAGGCGGGCGCGGTCGCCGCGCAGCACTGCGCCGGTGGTCAACATTTCGGTGTAGAGCAGCGCCCGGCGCGTGAGCAGCCGATGGAAGAACCGGCAATGCCGGTCGGTCCATTCCATCATCGGGGCGACACTGAATTTACGAGCATTTTCAGTCATTTATATACATATCGGGCCGGGAGCGCCTGCGCGGTCCGGCCCTTATATATGAATTTCCGGCGCGCCGCCTCGTCAGGCAGTGTGCGCCCTTCGTGCTTGCGGTCGAGCCGGACTGCGCCCCCGGTACGGCCAGTCTATCTCCGCTTCTTTGCCGCGACTTTGCCCGCCTTATGGTGTGCCGCGATATCCGCAGCGAACGGCCCGGCCGAACCACGCATGACGGCCATGGCCCAGGCATGGATGGCGGCCACATTCGTGTAGACGCCATATTTGTTCGGCCGCCCGCAACCCTCGCCGAAGCTTACGATGCCGGCGAGCACGTAACGGTTTCCGTTCGAAACCATCAGCGGCCCGCCGCTGTCGCCCTGGCAGGACTCTTTGCCGCCCTGCGGGAACCCGGCGCAGAATTGCAGTTCGGAAATCGACCCGCTGTACGACGCAATCCCGTTGCAAATCTGGCGAGAGACCAGTTCGACCGTGACGTGACGGAGAATGTTCGACACTTCACCGTTTTCATCGGTCAGGCCCCACCCCGCCACGGTAGCCAATGTTCCCGGCGCCGCGAGCCGGCCCGCGTCGGCCGGCGTAAGAAGTGAAATTGTGCGCCCCGTGAACCTGCGGCCGAGATGCAAAAGCGCGGCGTCATAATCCTGCGTGCCGGGGTCGTATTTATCATGAATCACCATGCGATCGACGAAGTGGAGCATGCCGCCTTTGTCGAGGGCGTTCGTTCCGCCGAGAACCTGGATTTTGTCCGCGGCGGTATTGCGCACGCAATGGGCGGCTGTGATGACCCAGTCGGGCGCAACGAAGGCGCCGCCGCAGAAATGACCGGAGCGCGGCGGCGCGCCGCGCAATTCGAGTGACGCCATCCATGGATATGCACCTTCCGGCGCCGGCACCCCACCGATGATCCGCGGCGCCGTCGAATACAACCGCGTACCGAGCACGATGTTGTTGACGGCGTCGCGCATCGTGATCGGCAATTCTCCGGGCGGTCCGGTATTCGGCGTACCGTTATAGAGCGCACGCGGACCAATGTATTCGAGCGGATCGGCGCATAGCGCCTGACCGGGCAGAAAAGCGGCGGCCGCAACGAACAACGCAAACCGCATGTTCGGCGAACTGGTCCGTTCAATAGCGATTGTTGATGATCGCATTGATCCAACCGTTGAATTTGGTGACATTGGTGTAGACACCGGGAAAGCCGCGGTTCACGCAGCCGACGCCCCAACTTACGAGCCCGAGCAGATACGGCACGCCGTTGGCATAACCCACCGCCGGGCCTCCGCTGTCGCCCTGGCACGAATCGGAATAGCCGAGGCCCGCACAAAACATCGTATCCGTGACGGCCGCGTCGAAGATCGCATTCGTGTTGCACTTGCTGCGTCCGATGACGTCGACAAAAGTGTATAGAAGGGTGTTCGAAACAGGATTGTTTGGGCCGAACAGGGCCGTGCCCCAGCCAAAAATCCGCACGCCCTCGCCGTCCGCGAGCATCGTCTCGGCTTGGTCGGCGGACGCGATCGGCAACGGCGTCAAGTTCGGCGCATCCGATATTTTCAGCAATGCGATGTCATTGGTCGGGACCTGCTGATTCACAATGCGAAATTCTGGATGCAGGATGATGCGCGATATCTGTCTGACCGAGCCGCCCCGAGAAAGGACATTCGTTCCCGTGAGCACCTGAAGTTTTTCAGGATCCGCAGGCGCAAGGGTGTATCCCTCGCCGCTGCTGATCGCCGTCGCGACACAATGCGCCGCGGTGACCACCCAGGCGGGATCGACGACGACTGCGCCGCAGAAGTGACCGTTCTGCCGTGCGGTGTTCTTCACGCCGAGCGAGACTATCCACGGAAAACCGTAGTTCGGCGCAATGCTGGCGCTGCCCGTGAAGAGCTGGGGAAGTTGCCCGGTTGCGATGGCATCGACCTTGCGCTGATAGATCGATGCGAAGGCTGGCGTGGATTCGATCGCGTTCTGAGCCCGCGCGGGGCGCGGCGACGCTTGCGATCCCGGCCATCAGCAGTAATTGCCACTTGCGCCGCGTCATCGCTTCACCGCGTCCAGGCCGGTTACGGATTTTATCCACGGGACGTAGCGCTGAATATCCACGAACGGGTTTGGCTCGCGTCCGTCGTTCGGACAAACCGCGGGCCATGCGACCAGGCCCGCGAGATAGAGCCGCGCACTGGTGTCGTAGAGGACCAATGGGCTGCCGCCGAAGCGGAAACACACGCAATGATACTTGGTGACCGAACGGCCGCAGAAGACGTTGGCATTGCGCAGTTTCGGAAAATGCGACGCACCGAAACAGACCGCATCGTCGAGGACCGCAAATTGCAGCAATTGCAATCTCTGCGAATGCTGCTCATCCTTGAAATTGGTCGTGAGGCCCCAGCCCAGCAGGGTGACCACGTTGCCGCCCTGCGTGGCAATCGGCGGGCCTTCAATGCGGATGGGCGTGCTCGGCTGCTGGTCACGGATGTCCAGCCGCAGCAGCACGAGATCGTTCTGAAGCGTCTCCGGATCATAGCCCGGGTGCGGCACGATTTCGGCAATCGGGAAGCGCTTGCCCGGCTTGCCGATCGCCGCCGTCTCAGTGAAAGCATATGGTTTGAAGTCTACCGGCCAGCGCAGCATCCAGTGGAAGGCGCAGTGCGCGGCGGACAGAACCCAGTCCGGCGCGACGAGTACACCCCCGCATGCCAATCCTGTCTTAAGATCGTCGCCCTCACTCAACGCGACCATCCATGGCGCAACCTGCGCCGGAACGGTTTGCAGCGGCTCGTCGAGAGCCGGGCCTTCGTCGGAGGTGCCGCCCCGCAGCAACGAAGAATTCGGCGCGATTCCGGACTGCGGACGACTGAGGTTGCGCAACACCGCATTGCTCGACGGGGAACGATAGGGCGATACGACGATGCGCGGCGAATTTTTGATAACGTCTTCGAGCGTCGAGATCGCGTAGGCCCGTTCACCGACGAGCGCGATCGCGAGAACCGCGATGAACCGGAGTGCGCTGCGGATCATCGAGCGCCTCCCCACCTAATCCACAATGCCGCGGTATCGGATCATCCGGTACCCGTTAAGTTCGCTTGGGCGATAGCTGCGCTTGCAAGCTCCCTCGCACTCGATCCGCGTCGACGATTCGATCACCGTTATCCCGTCGCCGAAGGGGCCGCCCGTGGCTATGATCAGCCGGGCGTGGCGCCCCGGCCACGTCATCGCATCGCCGGGACGCAATTCGGCGAAGTCCCGCAGCTCGTCGGCTACGTCGAGCAGACCCCAGGTGCCGCGCTTCTTGATGCCCCACGCGCGCGACACCAGCCCCGAGCAGTCCACGCCGGCCGACCTTCGTTCGAGGCAATAGTCGTAGGCCGGGTTGCGGGCCCTAATGGCCGCAGCAGCATTCGCCCGTATCGGCCAGCACATGCACGAAGGCGCGCTTGAGGCAAACCGCGGCAGGGTCGTCGGCACGCGCCAACAAGCCCAAGAGCGTCACCCATTCTTCGTCGCTCGCCTTGGCCGCGAAATGCTGCAACGCTCCCTGCGCGAAGGCGCCTAGGCTCTCGCCGCTCGCCGCGGCGCGTTCGCGCAGCCGCGCCAGCATCGACAGGTCGCCGAGGCTAACCACCGTTTCGGCGGCAAAGGATTCGTCCTCGAAGCGAGCCAACACGTCCCCAAGCAGCATCGTTTCCCCTCAATTCACGCGATGGGCCTGCGCGTCATCCAGCGAAATGCCCTGAATACTAGCGGCCGAGACCAGCCGCGCGATGTATTGCGCGTCGGCGCGGCGGCGCACGCTCTCGCGCAGATAGTCCGCGATGCGCTCGGCCACCGCCTCGTAAGGCAGTGTGCGCCCTTCGTGCATGCGCTCGAGCCGGATGACGTGGAAACCGTATCGGGTTTCGACCGGCGCGGCGCATAATTCACCCGGCGCCATCGCTTCCAGCGCGTCGCCGAATTCGGGCGTCACCTGGTCGAGCGTGAGCTGGCCGAGATTGCCGCCCTGCGCACCCGACGGGCAGCGCGAATAAGCTTGCGCCAAAGTCGCGAAGGCCTCCGGAAACTCACGTAGCGTCGCCAACACCGCCTCGGTATCGGCGCGCGCCTGCGCATAGGCCTCGCCATCGGAAGGAATAGCCGCAAACAGGATATGCGAGGCCTCGTAGATGTCGGGTGAGCGGAAGCGCGCGTTGTTGTTTTCATAATAACGGCGGCAGACGGCATCGTCCGGCTCCGGCACCGCGACCTCGCGCTCGACGACGGCGCGCATGAGCGCCTCGTCGTCGGTCTCGCGCCGCCCGGCCGCGTCGCTGATGGGCTCCGCCGTCACACCGAGGACGTTGGCGCGCTGCAGCAGCAGTTCACGGACGACCAGCGCGCGCGCCGCCTGCTGCCAGGCGGCGATCGGCCTGTCGGCCGGATGATGCTGCATCTCGCGCACGATGCTGTCGCGCGCGATGGTCACGCCGTTGACGCTGACGGGCACGGGCTTGGCCGCGTTCGAGGGGAATTGCACCTGGATCGAGACGGACATGGTCCCTACTCCGCTGGCACGGCCGCGCGCCGCGTGCGCACGACCTGGTAACCGCGGCGGCCGAGATACCAGACCGGCGCGCTCCAGACGTGCACCAGGCGCGTGAACGGGAACACCAGGAAGATGGTCATGCCGAGGAACAGGTGCGCCTTGAAGATCGGGTGCACGTCGGCGATCAGCGCCGCGACGCCCGGCTGCAAGGTGAGAATCCCTTGCGCCCAGGTCATGAACTTCACCATCTCATGGCCGTCGAGGTGGCCGAGCGAGACGAAGATGCTGGCGAGGCCAAGGACGAGCTGTGCGTACAGCAGCAGCAGGATGGCGATGTCGCCGAAAGACGATGTCTTGCGGATGCGCGCGTCGAAAAGGCGCCGGTGGATCAGCAGGGTGATGCCGACAAAGCACATGACGCCGGCGACGCCGCCAATGACGATCGCCATCCATTGCTTGAAGGTGTGCGAGATGCCGAGCGTGTCGAACACCACGATTGGCGTCAGCAGGCCGACCAGATGGCCGGCGAAGATCAGAAGGATGCCGACGTGGAACAGGTTCGAGCCCCAGGTGAGCTGTTTGCGCCGCAGGAGCTGGCTGGAGCCGCTGCGCCATGTGTATTGCTCGCGGTCGAACCGCACGAGGCTGCCGAGCAGGAACACGGTGAGGCAAAGGTAAGGGTACCAGCCGAAGGCGATGTAGTTGATCATGTCGCGCATGGTCTTTCCTCACGAACGCGTGGGGCGGGGCATATCGGGCGCGGGACGCATTCCCCCGCGCACGCGGGCGATCAGCCCATCCTTGCAGCCGTCACCGCTGCCGGGGCCGAAATTCACCGGCTCGTCCTCCCAGGCGGCGTCGAGTGCCGCGAGGTCCGTCGGCTCCGGATCGGGCAGCTGCAACAATGCGGAGACTTCTTCGTCCTTCGGTTTGGCCGCCGATAGCGCGACAAGCGCGCGGAACACCGCCTCGTAAGCCGACTGCCGCTTGCGCAGCCGCTCCGCCAGTGCGGCCAAGATGTGAGCCGGCTGACCAAGCGTCTCGCAGGCGTCCTTGAGCGGCCGCGTCGCCAGGAATTCCAGGAAAAGCGGCAGGAAGTCCGGCAGCTCGGCCGCGCTCATGGCGAGGTCGGCCTCTTCGTACTGCGCCTTGAGGTCGATCATGGCCTGGCCACGGTCGCGGCTTTCGCCGTGCACGTGCTCGAACAAATGCAGCGACAGCGAGCGGGTGCGGTCGAACAGCAGCACATAGCGCTCTTGCAGGTCGTAGAGATCGCCGCCGGCGAGCTCGTCGACCAGCCTTTGCAGATCGGCACGGATGCGCGCCGACACATGTTGCTCGACCGCCAGCACGGCGCCGATGTCGGTTGCCGCCTGTTGCAATTCGGCGGTCGGGTAGGTCAACAACGCCGACAAGGCTTTGAACGTCTTGTTCATCACGCCATCTCCATCGGGTTCTTGGCGCGTTTTGGCGTGCCGAACAGGTTGGTCTCGGATGTGCCGCCCGAGCAGCCATTGCCGAATGAGAAGCCGCAGGAGCCGCGCATATCGTAGGCGTCCTCGTCGACCTCGCGGTGCGCAGTCGGGATGACGAAGCGGTCCTCGTAATTGGCGATCGCCATGATGTGGTACATGTCCTCGATCGCCAGGCTCGTGAGGCCGACGCGCTTGGCGATGCTCTCGTCGATCACGCCGTCCACCGTTTTGGCGCGCATATAGGCGCGCATCGCCAACATGCGCTCGAGGCCGAGCGCGACCGGCTCCTCCTTGCCCGCCGTGAGCAGGTTGGCGAGATATTTGAGCGGGATGCGGAGCGAACGCACGTCCGGCATCGCGCCGTCATGACCGATCTTGCCGGCCTGCGCCGCCGACTGGATCGGCGACAGCGGCGGCACGTACCAGACCATCGGCAGCGTGCGGTATTCCGGGTGCAACGGGAAGGCCACCTTCCACTCCATCGCCATCTTGTAGACCGGCGAACGGCGCGCGCCCTCCAGCCAATTCTCGGCAATGCCGTCACGGCGCGCCTGCTCGATCACCGCCGGATCGTGCGGGTTGAGGAACACGCCGAGCTGCGCCTCGTAGAGGTCCTGCTCGTTCGGCACGCTCGCCGCTTCTTCGATGCGATCGGCGTCATAAAGAACGACGCCGAGATAGCGGATGCGCCCGACGCAGGTTTCCGAGCACACCGTCGGCTGGCCGGCCTCGATGCGCGGATAGCAGAAGATGCACTTCTCGGATTTGCCGCTCGACCAGTTGTAATAGATCTTCTTATACGGGCAACCGGACACGCACATGCGCCAGCCGCGGCATTTGTCCTGGTCGATGAGGACGATGCCGTCCTCCTCGCGCTTATAGATGGCGCCGGAAGGACAGGCCGCGACGCAAGCCGGGTTGAGGCAGTGCTCGCACAGCCGCGGCAGGTACATCATGAAGGTGTTTTCGAACTGGCCGTAGATGTCCTTCTGGATGCCCTCGAAATTCACATCCTTCGAACGCTTGGCGAACTCGGTGCCAAGGATTTCCTCCCAGTTCGGGCCCCATTCGATCTTCTCCATGCGCTCGCCGGTGATGAGCGAACGCGGCCGCGCCGTCGGCGACGCCTGCAGCTCGGGCGCCTTTTGCAGGTGCTCGTAGTCGAAGGTGAAGGGCTCGTAATAGTCGTCGATTTCCGGCAGGTCGGGATTGGCGAAGATGTTCGCCAGCACCCGCCATTTGCCGCCGATGCGCGGCTCGATCTTGCCGTTCTTCTTGCGGCGCCAGCCGCCGTTCCAGCGCTCCTGGTTTTCCCACTCCTTGGGATAGCCGATGCCGGGCTTGGTCTCGACGTTGTTGAACCAAGCGTATTCCATGCCTTCGCGGTTGGTCCACACGTTCTTACACGTCACCGAGCAAGTGTGGCACCCGATGCACTTGTCGAGGTTGAGCACCATCGCGATTTGCGCGCGGATTTTCATTCTGCGGCCTCCAAAGTGTTCTTAGGCGCGGTTTTGGGCGCGGCAACGGGCAGGGGTTCGGGCTGATCGGCGGACGGCTTGTCGAGCCAATCGACCTTCGCCATCTTGCGGACGATGACGAATTCGTCGCGGTTGGTGCCGATCGTGCCGTAGTAGTTGAAGCCGTAGGACTGCTGGGCGTAGCCGCCGATCATGTGCGTCGGCTTGACCACCGCGCGCGTCACCGAATTATGGATGCCGCCGCGCTGGCCGGTCACTTCCGAGCCGGGCACGTTCACGATCTTCTCCTGCGCGTGATACATCATGCACATGCCGTCCTTCACGCGCTGCGAGACGACGGCGCGCGCGACCAGGGCGCCGTTGGCGTTGTAGGCTTCGATCCAGTCGTTATCGACAATGCCCGCCTTCTTGGCGTCGTTCTCGCTGATCCAGACGATCGGGCCGCCGCGCGAGAGCGTGAGCATCAGCAGGTTGTCGGTATAGGTCGAGTGGATGCCCCACTTCTGGTGCGGCGTGATGAAGTTCAGCACGATCTGCTGCTCGCCGTTCGGCTTGGAGTCGATGACCGGCTTGACCGCCTTGAGGTCGACCGGCGGACGATAGACGCAGAGCGCCTCGCCGAAGGCGCGCATCCACAGGTGGTCCTGGTAGAGCTGCTGGCGGCCCGAGAGCGTGCGCCAGGGGATCAGTTCGTGCACGTTGGTGTAGCCGGCGTTGTAGCAGACCTTCTCGGATTCAAGGCCCGACCAGACCGGCGACGAGATGATCTTGCGCGGCTGCGCCACCACGTCGCGGAAGCGGATCTTCTCGTCCTCCTTCGGGATGGCGAGATGTTTGTGGTCCAGCCCGGTAAAGCCGCCGAGCGAGGCCCAGGCCTTCACCGCGACTTCGCCGTTGGTCTCCGGTGCGAGCGACAGGATCACTTCGGTCGCGTCGACATCGCTCTCGATGCGGGCGAGGCCCTTGGTCGCCCCCTCTTCCGTCACCTCGCCGTTGAGCCGCTTGAGCAAATCGACTTCGTGCTCGGTGTTCCAGGCCATGCCCTTGCCGCCGTTGCCGAGCTTCTGCATCAGAGGCCCGAGCGCGGTGAAACGCTTGTAAACATTGGGATAGTCGCGTTCGACCACGGTGACGGCCGGCATGGTCTTGCCGGGGATCGGCTCAACCTCGCCTTTCTTCCACTCCTTCACCTCCATCGCCTGCGCGATTTCGGCCGGCGTGTCGTGCATGATCGGGGTGAGCACCACGTCCTTCTCGACGCCGAGCACTTCCGGCGACACTTCCGAGAACTTCTTGGCGATTGCCTTGTAGATTTCCCAATCGCTCTTGCATTCCCACACCGGGTCCACCGCCGCGGTGAGCGGATGGATGAAGGGATGCATGTCGGAGGTGTTGAGGTCGTTCTTTTCGTACCAGGTGGCGGTCGGCAGCACGATGTCGGAATAGACGCAGGTCGTGGACATGCGGAAGTCGAGCGTTACCAGCAGGTCGAGCTTTCCTTTCGGCGCGTCCTCGTGCCAGGTCACTTCGCGCGGCTTCTTCTTGCCGGTCTCGCCCAGGTCCTTGCCCTGGACGCCGTGCGTGGTGCCGAGCAGGTGCTTGAGGAAGTACTCGTGGCCCTTGCCGGACGAGCCGAGCAAATTGGAGCGCCACACGAACATGTTGCGCGGCCAGTTGTCGGGATGGTCCGGGTCTTCGCAGGACATCTGCAACTCGCCTGACTTCAGCGCCTTGGCGACATAGTCCTTCGGCTCGAGGCCGGCGGCCTGCGCCTTGGCGGCGATGCCGAGCGGGTTCTGCTTGAGCTGCGGCGCCGACGGCAACCAGCCCATGCGCTCCGCGCGCACATTGTAGTCGATGAGCGCGCCGTCCCACGGGCCGGCGGGCGCGGTCGGCGACAGGATTTCGTCGACACCCAGCGTTTCGTAGCGCCACTGATCGGTGTGGGCGTAGAAGAACGACGTCGAGTTCTGCTGACGCGGCGGACGACCCCAGTCGAGGCCGAAGGCGAGCGGCAGCCAGCCCGACTGCGGGCGCAGCTTCTCCTGGCCGACATAATGCGACCAGCCGCCGCCCGACTGGCCGACGCAGCCGCACATCACCAGCATGTTGATGACGCCGCGGTAGTTCATGTCGCAGTGGTACCAGTGGTTCATGGCGGCGCCGATGATGATCATCGAGCGGCCGTTGGTCTTTTCGGCATTGAGCGCGAATTCGCGCGCCGTCGTGATGATCTGGTCGCGCGGCACGCCTGAGATCTTCTCCGCCCAGGCCGGCGTATAGGGCACGTTCTCGTCGTAGCTCTTGGCGACGTGCTCGCCGCCGAAGCCGCGGTCGAGACCGTAATTGGCGACGAACAGGTCGAACACCGTCGCCACCAGGGCCTCGCCGTCCTTCAGCGCGACGCGCTTGGCCGGAACCTTGCGCACCAGCACGCTCGGGTGGTCGGTGCCGGCGAAATGGTCGTGTTCGCGGTTGCCGAAATAGGGGAAGCCGACGTCGGCCAGTTCGTCCTTGTCATTGGCGAAGGTGAGCTGGAGATTGGTCTCGGCGCCGTCCGCCTTCTTTTCTTCCAGATTCCACTTGCCCTTTTCGCCCCAGCGGAAGCCGACCGAGCCGCGCGGAACGACGATGCTCTCGGAAGTCTCGTCATAAGCGACGGTCTTCCATTCGGGATTGTTGGTCTCGCCGAGATTGCCGGTGAAGTCGGAGGCGCGCAGGAGCCGCCCAGGCACCATCCGGCCGTCCTGTTTCACCAGCTGCACCAACATCGGCATATCCGTGTACTGGCGCACATAGTCTTCGAAATACTGGGCCTGCCGGTCGATGTAGAACTCGCGCAGGATGACGTGGCCCATGGCCATGGCGAGCGCGGCATCGGTGCCCTGCTTCACCGAGATCCACAGATCGGCGAACTTGGAGGCTTCCGAATAGTCCGGGCAGATCACCACGCTCTTGGCGCCGCGGTAGCGCGCCTCGGTGTAGAAATGCGCATCGGGCGTGCGCGTCTGCGGGACGTTGGAGCCCCACAGAATAAGGAAGCCGGAATTGTACCAGTCGGCCGATTCCGGAACGTCGGTCTGTTCGCCCCAGGTCTGCGGCGAAGACGGCGGCAAATCGCAGTACCAGTCGTAGAACGACATGCAGACGCCGCCGAGCAGGGACAGATAGCGCGAGCCGGCCGCGTAGGACACCATCGACATGGCCGGGATCGGCGAGAAACCGATGACGCGGTCGGGGCCGTGCTTCTTCACCGTATAGGCATTGGCCGCCGCGATGATCTCGGTGACCTCCTCCCAGGTCGCGCGCACGAAGCCGCCGAGCCCGCGCTTCGACGTATAGGCCTCGCGTTTCTCCGGGGCTTCGACGATGGAGGCCCAGGCCGCCACCGGCTTGCGCAGCACCCGCGCCTCGCGCCACAGCTTCAAGAGCCGCGAGCGCACCAGCGGATACTTCACGCGGTTGCCGGAATAGAGGTACCAGGAGTAGCTGGCGCCGCGCGAGCAGCCGCGCGGCTCGTGGTTCGGCAGCTCCGGCCGCGTGCGCGGATAGTCGGTCTGCTGCGTTTCCCAGGTGACGATGCCGCTCTTGACGTAAATCTTCCAGGAGCAGGAACCGGTGCAGTTGGCCCCGTGCGTCGAGCGCACGATCTTGTCGTGCTGCCAGCGCTTGCGGTAGCCGTCTTCCCAGCGCCGGTCCTCGTTGGTGACCTGGCCGTGGCCGCCGGCGAATTCGTCGACGACGCGGTTGAAGAAGGTCAGGCGATCGAGAAAGTGACTCATCTTCCGTATTCCTTATTCGGCCGGTTGCGGGGCGGCGGGCGGCAGCGGACGGCCACGCTCGATGTCGCGCAGCAGCCCGCCCGGGCGCGTGTAGAAGCCCCAGGTGATGGCGATGCAGGTGACGTAGAAGGCCATGAAGCCCCACAGCGCCATTTCCGGCCCGCCGGTAAGCGAGATCGAGGTGCCGTAGGCCTTCGGGATGAAGAAGGCGCCGTAGGCCGCCACCGCCGAGGTGAAGCCGATGATCGCCGCCGATTCCATCTCGGCCTGCTTCTGGCGCGCCGGCGCGGGCATGCCGGGCTCGAGTCGCGCGACTTCCACGCGCATGATCGCGGGGATCATCTGGAACGTCGACGCATTGCCGACGCCGGTCGCGAAGAACAGGACCATGAACATCGCGAAGAAGCCCCAGAACGCGTGCGGCTGGTCCTTGATGCCGAGGAAGTACAAGACCCCCGCCACCGCCGCGATCATCAGCGCGAATACCCAGAAGGTGACGCGTCCGCCGCCGTAGCGATCCGACATCCAGCCGGTGGCCGAGCGCGACAGCGCGCCGACCAGCGGCCCAAGGAAGACGAATTTGAGCGAGTCGACGTCGGGGAACTGGGTCTTGGCCAAGAGCGGGAAGCCCGCCGAGTAGCCGATGAAGGAGCCGAAGGTGCCGGTGTAGAGCCAGCACATCAGCCAGTTATGCTTTCGCTTGAAGATCACCGCCTGGTCGGCGAAGGAAGCCTTCATTGCGGCGATGTCGTTCATGCCGAACCAGGCCGCGGTGGCGGACAGCGCGATGAACGGCACCCAGATGAAGCCGGCGTTCTGCAGCCAGAGCTTCGCCGTCGGGCCGGCCGCCTGCGGCTCGCCGCCGAGCCAGCCGAAAACACCGGTGGTGATGACCAGCGGGATGACGAACTGCACCACGCTGACGCCGAGATTACCGAGGCCGGCATTGAGCGCGAGCGCGTTGCCCTTCTCGGCCTTCGGGAAGAAGAAGGAAATGTTCGCCATCGACGAGGCGAAATTGCCGCCGCCGAAACCGCACAGCAGCGCCAGCGACAGGAAGATGATGTAGGGCGTGTCCGGGCTCTGCACGGCAAGCCCGATGCCGACCGCCGGGAGCATCAGCGACCAGGTCGAGATCGAGGTCCACAGCCGGCCGCCGAAGATCGGCGGCATGAACGAGTAGAAGATGCGCAAGGTCGCGCCCGACAGGCCGGGCATCGCCGCGAGCCAGAACAGCTGATCGGTCGTGAACTTGAAGCCGACCGCCGGTAGCTTGGCTACCACGACCGACCACACCATCCACACCGCGAACGCGAGGAGCAGGCACGGGATCGAGATCCACAGGTTGCGGCGCGCGATCGCCTTGCCCTTAGCCTCCCAGAATTGCGGGTCTTCCGGCTTCCACTCGTCGAGCACGTGCCCGGCGAGCGCGCCGATGTGCTTCTCCTCATGGATCGGCTGCATCTCCGGGAACTGCGGCAGCCTCTCCAGCGTCGGCTCGAAGGCTTCCCGCTCCATGCGGCGGATGGCGAGATGCATCCACACCAGCGACACGGTGGCGATCAGGAACAGCAGCATGAAGCAGCTTGTCCAGATGCCGGTGAGATCGTTGAGCACGCCGAAGGCGATCGGCAGCACGAAGCCGCCGAGACCGCCGATCATGCCGACGAGGCCGCCGACCGCGCCGACATTCTTCGGATAATAGACCGGGATGTGCTTGTAGACCGCGGCCTTGCCAAGGCTCATGAAGAAGCCGAGCACGAAGATTAGCGCGGTGAAGGTCACGACGCCGGTCGCCATGTGGAAGACGATCGGGCCCTTGATGCCCTGGACCGTGTAGGTGGTCGGCGGATAGGACAGGATGAAAGTGATCAGCACCGAGATGCCGAACATCCAGTACATGACGCGGCGGGCACCGTATCTGTCGGAGAGAACGCCGCCGTAGACGCGGAACAGGCTGGCCGGCACCGAATAGGCCGCGCCGATCATGCCGGCGGTCGTGATGTCGAGCCCGTAGACGCCGATCAGGTAGCGCGGCAGCCACAGCGCCAGCGCGACGAAGGCGCCGAAGGCGAAGAAGTAATAAAGCGAGAAGCGCCAGACCTGTACGTTTTTGAGCGCATCGAATTCGAGCCAAACGCTCTGCGGGCGCTCGCCTTTGGCGCGGCGCGCCGATATGACCGGGTCCTCGCTGGTGGCGAACCAGAAGATGATGCCCATGACGGCGATGCCGACCGCCCAGACCTGCGCGGTGAATTGCCAGCCATAGGCGACCATCACGAACGGCGCGATGAACTTGGTCACCGCCGCGCCGACATTGCCGGCGCCGAAAATGCCGAGCGCGGTACCCTGCTTCTCCGCCGGATACCAGCGCGACACATAGGCGATGCCAACCGCGAAGGAGCCGCCGGCGATGCCGACGCCCAGCGCCGCGATCAGCACCTGCGTGTAGGTGGTTGCATAAGCGAGCAGGAAGGTCGCCACGGCCGCCGACAGCATCACCACTGTGTAAATGCGGCGCCCACCGTATTGGTCGGTCCAGATGCCGAGGAAAATGCGCACCAGCGAGCCGGTGAGGATCGGCGTGCCGACCAGAAGACCGAACTGCGTCTCGTTGAGGCCGAACTGCTGCTTAATCTGCACGCCGATGATGGCGAAGATGGTCCAGACCGCAAAACATACCGTGAAGGCGATGGTGGACATCCAGAGCGCGCGGCCCTGGCCGGGCGCGCTGATCGACGGCTGCTGCATGGGAGGACCCTTTTCTTCGTGCGTCGGCGTGTTCGTTACGAAGAAAAGCCGGATCGGGCCCCGCAGCTTTGAGATCGATCAAATCGAATATTGTTTTATTTGCAATGGCTTAGCTTGATTTTGGTAGGGGCTGTAATTGACGTGAAAGCAATCGAAACTTGATCTTTATCAAGTCTACGTTCGCCCGCCCGCGGTACATAGATAACATTGGAAGCGATTGAGGAACGTTATGCGCCAGCAGGATTGGTCGACTGTCCGCGCCCTCCCGCTGTTTCGCGACATGAGCGAGGAGAACTTCGCCGCGCTGATGAACGCGGCGTTCCTGCAGCGCTTTCCCGCACATGTCAGCCTGATCGCGGAGGGCGACCTGCCGGACTTTCTCCACATCGTGGTCGAGGGCTCGGTGGAACTTTTCGCCCGCCACGACGGCCAGGAGACGACGCTCGACATCGTTCGCCCGGTGACGACTTTCATCCTGGCGGCGGTGATTCGCGATGAGGTTTATCTCAAGTCAGCGCGCACCCTGTCGCCAGCGCAGATCCTGATGGTGCCGGCGCGGACGGTGCGCGAGGTGTTCGGCCGCGACGCCGCCTTTGCCCGCGCCATGGTCAACGAGCTGGCCGACCGCTATCGCGGCTTCGTCCGCGCCCTCAAGAACGAAAAGCTGCGCACCAGCACCGAGCGACTGGCCAACTGGATCCTGCAAGAGGACCGCCATCAGGGCGGCACGCGCACGATCGCCCTCGACATCGACAAGCGCAAGCTCGCCTCGCGTCTCGGCATGACGCCGGAAAATCTGTCGCGCAATCTCGCCCAGCTGGCGGCACACGGCGTCCGCAGTTCGGGCCGCGGCATCGAGATCAAGGACGTCGCGGCGCTCGCGGATTTCGCAAAGCCGAATACCCTTCTCGACGGGTGAAATAGCATCGCCTTTCTGCGCTTCGCGCGAAGGCGCCCTTACCGAAAGATTATTGCCGTTTTGCGTCAAGCCCCGCATGCTGCGGGCCGCACGCGCGAGGACAACATGATCAAGATCGGCGTTATCGGGCTCGGCTGGTGGGGCAAGCAGATCGTCACGTGTCTGGCCGATAGCCCGCGTTTCAGGGTCGTGGCCGGCTGCGACCTCGACACCAAAATGGCTGCGCCCTTCGCCGCCGCACAGAAGTTCGATCTCGTCGACGACTACAAGACCCTGCTCAAGCGCTCCGACATCGACGCCATCGCCGTCGTCACCCCTCACCTGCTGCACGAAGAAATGGCCGTCGCCGCCTTCGCCGCCGGCAAACAGGTGTTCTGCGAGAAGCCGCTGGCGCTGACCGCGGCCAGCGCCGAGCGCATTCTTGCCGCCTGCGCTAAGGCCGGCGGCGTGCTCGGCATCGGGCATGAGCGCCGTTACGAGCCCGCCATGGAGGAGATGCGCCGGCTCAAGGAAAGCGGCGCGCTCGGCCGCGTGCTGCACATGGACGCCAATGTCAGCCACAACAATTTCCGCAAGATGGACCCGTCGAACTGGCGGCGTGACGCCCGCCATGCGCCGGCCGGCGCCTGGACCGCGCTCGGCATCCATCTCGGCGACATGTTCGTGTCGCTCGCCGGCCAGCCGGTGCGCGTCGCCGCCCGCACGGCCTCGCAGATCTTCCCCGCCCCGTCGGAAGACTTCGTCAGCGCCGAGATCGATTTCGCCGACGGGGCGCGCGGGCGCATCACCTGCCTGTCCACGCCGCCGTTCTACGGGCGCTTCACGCTCATCGGCGATCAGGGCTGGGTCGAAGTGCAGGAAGGCGGCAACGTCGACAAGGGCATCCCGTCGAGCTTCGTCCATTGCGGGCCGGACGGTTCGCGCGAGACCCGCAGCTACGGCCACACCAACACGGTGCGGGCGAATTTCGAGGCCTGGGCCGACGCGGTCGAAGGCCGCGCGCCCTATCGCTTCACCACCGACCACCTGCTCGCCAATATTCGCATTCTCGATGCGGTCACGCGTTCCGCCGCGCAGGACGGCAAGCCAGTTGCGATTTAGACGCAAGAGCTTCTGACGCGGTCGAAATTGCGCCCGCTTTGGGCTACACAGCGCGTCATGGCGAGCAAGAAGGAAAGAGTGGCGATCGTCTCCATTGTCGCGAGCGGCTCGCTCGCGGCGGCGAAGTTCGCCGTCGGCATCGCCATCGGCAGCCTGGCGCTGATTTCGGACGCCCTGCACAGCCTGATCGATCTCGGCGCCACGCTGGTGACCTGGTTCGCGGTGCGCGTCGCCGACCGCCCGCCCGATGCCGAGCACCACTACGGCCACGGCAAGGTCGAAAGCGTCGCCGCGCTGGCGGAGTCGGCCTTGCTGTTCCTGCTCGCCGGCGGCGTCGCGGTCGAGGCGGTCAGCCGGCTGCAAACCGGCAGCGCGCTGGTGACTTTCTCGGTCATCCCGTTCGTCGTGCTCGGCATCGAGATGGCGGTCAATGCGTGGCGGGCGCGGGCGTTGATGCGGGTGGCGCGCGAAACCAAGAGCCAGGCGCTGGAAGCGGATTCCCTGCATTTCGCGTCGGATTTCTTCGGTTCCATTCCGGTCATCATCGGGCTGGTGCTATCGGCCTACGGCTACAGCTGGGGCGATCCGGCCGCGGCCATCGCGGTGGCAATCCTGATTTCCGTTCTCGGATTCCGCATGGCCCGGCGCACGCTCGCCACTTTGGTCGACACCGCCCCGGAAGGCGTCGCCGACAGGGCCGAAGCGGAAATCCGCAAGGTGTCCGGCGTCGTGGAGGTCGAGCGCGTGCGCGTGCGCATGGTCGGCCCGCGCTATTTCTTCGACGTCGCGGTCACCTTGCCGCGCACCTTCCCGCCGGACCGGCTCGCGACGGTCAGAGCCGATGTGCAGCGGGCGGTCGCCCGCCTGTTCGAGGACGCCGACGTCACCGTCACCACCACGCCCATCGCGCTCGACAACGAGTCGATGATGGACCGCATCTTCGTGATTGCGCGCAACAAGGCGCTCGCCGTGCACCACGTCACCGTGCACAGCCTGCGCGACCGCATCGCCGTCTCGCTCGATCTGGAAGTGGACGGAAAAATGTCGCTCGCCGCCGCGCACGAGCAGGCCGATCGGCTCGAAGATGCGATCGCCGCCGAGTTAGGCCCCGACGTCGAGGTCGAGACGCATATCGAACCCTTGCAGACGCAGGATGCGCTCGGGCGCGAGGCGCCGCCGGAACGGGTGGAAGCGGTGCGGATGGCGCTGGCCGAATTCGCGGCCGAGGGCCGCGTCGTCCGCGACGTGCACGACGTGCGCGTGCGCGAGACCGACGAGGGCGAGATCGTCAATTTCCACTGCCGTGTCGATCCCGCCTTGAGCGTGCAGGCTGTGCACGAGAACGTCGACGCGCTGGAGCGCGCCTTGAAACAGCGCGCGCCGTCGATCAAGCGCGTCATCGGCCACGCCGAGCCGATGCGCTGACGGCGCCCGCAGGCGCCGTCGTATTGTCTTGTACAGCGTTTCGCGCTGTTACTTCACGCCGTCCTTGAACATAGCCGCAAGCCTGGCCGTGTCGTCGGCAATGGTCTTGTTGAAGGCGGCCGGCGTCATCGACATGGCTTCGACGCCTTGCGCGGCGAATTTGGCCTTGATGTCGTCGGTCTTGATGATATCGGCGACGTCCTTGTTCACCTTTTCGACGATCGCCTTGGGCGTGCCCGCCGGGGCCAGAAGGCCGAACCAGGAATCGTATTTGAAGCCCGGCAGCGCCGACTCGCCAATGGTCGGAGTATCCTTCATGGTCGGATTGCGCGTTGCGGTCGCAACCGCGAGCGCGCGCACCTTCCCCGCCTGCACCAACTCGACACCGACATTGATCGGCGTGAAATACATTTGTGTGTCGCCGCGCACGACGCTGGTGACGGCCTCGGGTGCGCCTTTGTAAGGCACGTGCACGAGCTCGATCTTGGCCGCATCCTTGAACAGCGCCGCCGCGATGAAGGTCGCGCTGGCGGGGCCCGGCGAGGCGAAATTGAACTTGCCCGGATTGGCCTTGGCGAGATCGATGAATTCCTTGACCGACTTCGCCGGCGAATCCGGCGGCACGATCAGCACGACCGGCACGGAGGCGACCGGCGTGACGCCGGCGAAATCCTTGACCGGGTCGAAGGAGAGGTTCTTGTTGACGACGCCGGCGATCGTATGGCCATTCGAGGTCAGCATCAGCGTGTAGCCGTCCGGCGTGCTCTTGGCGACGGCGGTGGTGCCGGGCAGGCCGGGCCGGTTTTCCACGACGACCGTATGCTTCCACTTCTCGGTCAGCTTCTCCGCGACGATGCGCGCCAGAATGTCGGTCGCGCTGCCGGCCGAGAACGGAACCACGATGCGGACCGGCTGCCCGCTCGGATAGCTCTGCGCCAGCGCCTGAACACCGGCACCGAAGCTCAACACGACGGCAGCCGCTACGCCCAACAAGGCCTTGCGATGAAAGCCCATATAAACCTCCCATAAACACGCGAGATGCGATCCCGCTTTCTTATCGGCGCGGTTATTAGCACTTTTTGTAGCGGTCTGGAAACTTGCCTCCCAGGTCGCCAAACGTCGCAACGGACGCCCCCGCCTGACTTCCAATCGTGCGCCGGACATCCTAGATCAAAGCTCATGCGTACAGACATTGCCCAGCCGATCCATCTCAAAGACTACCTGCCGCCGGCCTGGCTGGTCGAGACGGTCAAGCTCGACGTCTCGCTGCACCCGACGGCCACCAAAGTGCGCGCCGCGCTGGCGCTGAAACCCAACCCCGCCTCCGGGGCGGCGCCGCTCGCGCTCGACGGCGACGGCCTGACGCTGGTCTCGCTCAAGCTCGACGGCGCCGTGCTGCCGCCGGAAAACTATTCCGCCTCCCCCGACAGCCTGATCATCGCGCAGCCGCCGAACCGGCCGTTCACGCTCGAGATCGAGACGCTGGTCGATCCCTCCGCCAACACCCAGCTTTCCGGCCTCTACCGCTCCAGCGGCACCTATTGCACCCAGTGCGAGGCCGAGGGGTTCCGCCGCATCACCTATTTCCCCGACCGGCCGGACGTGATGGCCGTTTATACGACCCGTATCGAGGCGGACTTCCAGGAAGCGCCGGTGCTGCTGTCAAACGGCAACCTCACCGAAAGCGGCGCGCTCGACGGTGGCCGCCACTTCGCGGTCTGGCACGACCCGCACCCCAAGCCATCCTATCTCTTCGCGCTCGTCGGCGGCGATCTGGCGCGCGTGGAAGACAAATTTCGCACTTTGTCGGGACGCGACGTCACGCTGCGCATCTATGTCGAGCACGGCAAGCAGGACCGCTGCGCCTACGCCATGGATTCGCTCAAGCGCGCGATGCGCTGGGACGAAGAAGCCTTCGGCCGCGAATACGACCTCGACATCTTCATGATCGTCGCCGTGTCCGACTTCAACATGGGCGCCATGGAGAACAAGGGCCTCAACGTCTTCAACGACAAATACGTGCTGGCAACGCCCGAGACCGCCACCGACGCCGACTACGCTCATATCGAGGCGATCATCGCGCACGAATATTTCCACAACTGGACCGGCAACCGCATCACCTGCCGCGACTGGTTCCAGCTCTGCCTGAAGGAAGGCCTCACCGTCTTCCGCGACCAGGAATTCTCCTCCGACATGCGCTCGCGTCCGGTGAAGCGCATTGCCGACGTGCGCGCCTTGCGCGCCGCGCAGTTCATCGAGGACGCCGGCCCGCTGGCGCACCCGGTGCGTCCGGAAACGTACCGCGAGATCAACAACTTCTACACCAGCACCGTCTACGAAAAGGGCGCCGAGGTGGTGCGCATGGTGCAGACGCTCATCGGCAGCGAGAAATTCCGCGCCGGCATGGATCGCTATTTCGAGCGCCACGACGGCGAAGCCGCCACCGTCGAGCAGTTCATCCAATGCTTCGCCGACGTCAGCGGCCGCGACATGACGCAGTTCATGCGCTGGTATTCGCAGGCCGGCACGCCGGAGGTAAAAGTGCGCGGCGAGTTCGACGCCGAACGCAAGACCTTCACGCTGGAGGTCAAGCAGAGCATCGCGCCGACGCCCGGCCAGCCGGTCAAGGAGCCGATGGTGATCCCGCTTGCGGCCGGCCTCGTCGACAAGGACGGCCGCGACCTGCCGCTGGCGCTGGACGGCAAGCCGCTCGCGCGCGGCGTGCTCGAACTGACCGAGCCGTCGCAGACCTTCGCATTCACCGGCCTGTCCGAGCGGCCCGTCCTCTCGATCAACCGCGGCTTCTCCGCGCCGATCAAGCTCGATACGAACCTCACCGGCGACGACCTCGCCTTCCTGGCCGCCCATGACAGCGACCCCTTCAATCGCTGGCAGGCGTTGCAGACCATTTCCATGCGGCTACTGATCGACAATGTCGCGGCCTTGCGCACCGGCAAGGCGGCCCGCGGCGACGACAAGCTCATGATCGCGCTCGCGACACTGCTCGAGGACTCCGCGCTGGAGCCGGCCTTCGTCGCGCTGGCCCTGGTGCCGCCGGGCGAAGGCGACGTCGCCCGCGAGATCGGCCGCGACATCGATCCCGACGCCATCCATCGCGCCCGCAACGCCTTGCGCGCCGAGATCGGCGAACGCCTCGCCGCCCCCCTCTCGACGCTCTACGACCGCATGGCGGTCCACGGCGGGTATACGCCCGATGCGGCCAGCGCCGGCCGGCGCTCCCTGCGCAACGTCGCGCTCGACCTGATGGCCGCCTCCGGCCGGCCGGAAGCGATCGCCCGCGCCGCCCGACAATACGATGCCGCCGACAACATGACCGACCGCATGGCCGCGCTCGCCACCTTGTCGTTGCATGCCGTGCCGGAACGCGACAAGGCGCTCGCCGATTTCTACGAGCGCTACAAGGCCGACGCACTGGTCATCGACAAATGGTTCTCGCTGCAGGCCATGATCCCGCAGCCGGACGCGCTCGATCATGTGCGCGCGCTCGCCAAGCACCCCGCCTTCTCCATGGCCAACCCCAACCGGGTGCGGGCGCTGATCGGCGCCTTCGCGCAAGGCAATCTCACCCAGTTCAACCGCGCCGACGGCGCCGGCTACGACTTCCTTGCGGAGGCCGTGCTGGCGCTCGATCCGAAGAACCCGCAGGTGGCGGCGCGCATGGCGACCGCCTTCCGCACCTGGCGGACGCTGGAAGCCGGCCGCCGCGCCAAGGCCGAAGCCGCGCTGTCGCGAATCAAGGCGGCGGCCAATCTCTCGCGCGACCTCGCCGATATCGTCACCCGCGCGCTCGCCGCTCCGTAGTAACCGCGGAAGTGGTGGTATTTTTCCGGCGCAAGCGGCCTGTGCTGCGTCCCGCCGCGCGCGCCTTAGCCTTTGCCGCGCCAGTGTTATTTGTGGGTAACGTTTTCTAAATATTTGACTCAGGGACTCTCGACAAATCAGCGCCCATCGATTCCAATCGGCTGGTGATTCGGAGAGATGCGGCACATCCTTCCGATCCGAGGGTGGTAGGGGAAATTCCGAATGGAGGCTGTTATGGCGCGCGCCGGTGTGGCGAGTGCGTCTGCACATTCCGATTCGATCAAAGGCCTCGCGCAGTCGATTGCCAAACCGGCGTATCGAAGGCTGCTGACGGCCGAGCCCCTGCTCCGGCGCGCGGTGCCTGTGCTCATCGTCGCCTTCCTCGCCACCATCTGCGTCGGCGCTGTCGTGCAGGTGCTCGACCAGCGCAAGCAGACTTTGGTCAACAGCCTCATCACCCTCGACGCCGTCGCCGAACTCGCCGCCGAACGCCTGCGCCAGCCGCTCGCCGAGCCGGCCGACGTCGTCGCCCGCCCGCAGGAGGTGCTGGCCCGCGTGCTGCCGGCCTGGTCCACCGACGCCGGCCGCCGCTTCCTGCTCACCAACGCCGACGGCTTCGTCATCGCTGCCGCGCCGGCAACCGACGCGACCGTCGGCCGCCGCCTGATCGACCTGCTCGGGCCGGCGCAGCCCCTCACCACTTTCGGCGGCGATGCCGGCGTGCTCGAAATCACTTTGCCCGACCAGACCCGCGCGCTCGCCACCGTTCGCATGCTGCCGGCGCCATTCGGTCAGGTTGCTGCGCTACAGCCGCGCGCCGGCGCGTTGGCGAACTGGAAGTCGCTCACCACCCTCACCATCACTCTCTCCGCCACCACCGGCTTCGTCGTCCTCATCCTCGGCTTCGCCTTCCACTGGCAGGCGACGCGCGCGCGCGAAGCCGACACGATCTACGAGACCGTGCGCACCCGCATCGACACCGCGCTCAACCGCGGCCGCTGCGGCCTGTGGGACTGGGACCTGGCGCGCGGCCGCATCTTCTGGTCGCAGTCGATGTTCGACATCCTCGGCCTGGAGACAAAGGAGGACCTGCTCAGCTTCGGCGACGTCAGCGCGCTGGTCCATCCCGACGACGTGCAGCTCTACGAGCTCGCCACCGAGCTGGTCGAAGCCAAGATGACCTCGGTCGACCAGGCCTTCCGCATGCGCCATGCCGACGGCCACTGGGTCTGGCTGCGCGCCCGCTGCGAGCTGGTGCGCCAGCCCAACGATCCGAGCCTCCATCTCATCGGCATCGCCGTCGACATCACCGAGCAGAAGAGCCTCGTGGAAAAGACCGTCGCCGCCGACCTGCGCCTGCGCGACGCCATCGAGACCATCCCCGAGGCCTTCGTGCTGTGGGATGCCGACAACCGGCTGGTGCTCTGCAATTCGAATTTCCAGGAACTGCATGACCTGCCCGACGAGGCGATCGTGGCGGGCGCCTCCTACGAGTCCGTGGTTGCCGCCGGCAGCGAGCCGGTCGTGCGCAACAAGATTGTCGCCGGCGGCACGACGGTGCCCGGCGCGCGCACCTTCGAAGCGCAGCTTGACGACGGACGCTGGCTGCACATCAGCGAGCGCCGCACCAAGGACGGCGGCTACGTCTCCGTCGGCACCGACATCACCGCGCTCAAGACCCACGAGGAGAAGCTGGTCGACAGCGAAAAGCGGCTGATGGCGACGGTCGCCGACCTGCGCGCCTCGCGGCAGCGCTCGGAGGAACTGGCCGAGCAATACGCCGCCGAGAAGACGCGCGCCGAGGAAGCCAACCAGGCCAAGTCGAAATTCCTCGCCAATATGAGCCACGAGCTGCGCACGCCGCTCAACGCCATCATCGGCTTTTCCGAGATCATGGAGTCGGGCATGTTCGGCCCGCTCGGCGCCGAGAAGTATCACGAGTATTGCAGCGACATCCGCGGCAGCGGGCAGTACCTGCTGGAGGTTATCAACGACATCCTCGACATGTCGAAAATCGAGGCCGGCCGCATCCGCCTCGACTTCGAGGACCTCGAGCTCGATCCGCTGCTCAACGAATCCATGCGCGTGGTCGCTGCCCGCGCGCAGGAAAAGAATCTGAAGCTGTCGACGCGGATTTCACCGGACCTGCACCTGCACGCCGACCGCCGCGCCATCAAGCAGATCATGCTCAATCTCTTGTCCAACGCGGTGAAGTTCACCCCGGCTGGCGGCCGCGTCACGGTGCGCGGACGCGCGACCGACCACTGCATCGTCCTCGGCATCGCCGATACCGGCATCGGCATCGCCAAGGACGCGCTCGCCCGCCTCGGCCGCCCCTTCGAGCAAGTGGAGAGCCAACTGGTGAAGAGCCATCAGGGCTCGGGGCTGGGCTTGGCCATCGCCAAGTCGCTGACCGAGCTGCACGGCGGGCGCATGCGTATCCGCTCGACGCTCGGCCAGGGCACCATGGTGGTCGTGCGGTTGCCGCTGGAGCCGCAGTGCCCGCTGCCGAAGGAAGAAGCGGCGTAGTTACAAACTCCGCTCATTCCCGCGCAAGCGGGAACCCAGCGCAGCCTTGCCATACTGCAAAGGCTGGGTCCCCGCTTCCGACGGGACGAGCGGTACAGAACTTTACGGCGCCTTGCCCAGAATCCGCACGAAGCTCGCGCGCACCTTGGCCTGCGTCTCGATCAGCGTGGCGTCGAGGGTGGCAAAATCCGGCACGTCGGCCGCCCGCGCCAGCAGCCGCAGCAGCCCCGCTCCCGCCGTCTTGGCGTCGAATGCGCCCGGCAGGCACAGCCGCAGGATTTGCGTCAGGACCTGATAGAGCCGCGCCGCCGGCCGCAGCACCTCGGCGTCCTCGACGGAGATCAGCCGCAAAGCCCAGGCCTTGTCCAGCACACGCGCGGTCGAGGTGTCGAGAATGTCGGGCACCTCGTGCGCGTGCACCAGTTGCAGATACTGCGCGATGAATTCCAGGTCGACCAGGCCGCCGGCCGCGTATTTGATGTCCCAGCGCTCGCTGTCGCCCTTTTCCTTGGCGATAGCCCCGCGCATCTCCACCACGTCGCCCGCGATCAGTCCGGCGTCGCGCGGCCGCCGCAGGGTGTCCCGGATGACGTTCCGAACGCGCTCGCCGAAGGCGGGCGATGCCGCCACCACGCGCGCGCGCGTCAGCGCCATGTGCTCCCAGGTCCAGGCTTCGGTTTCCTGGTAACCGGCAAAGCTCTTGAGTTGCGTGGCCAGAGGCCCCGCCTGCCCGGACGGCCGCAGCCGCATGTCGACCTGATAGAGCGCGCCGTAGTTGGTCTGGGCGGTAAGCGCGTTGATCAGTCGCTGGGTCAGGCGTGCGAAATATTGCCCGCCGTAGAGCGCGCGTTTCCCGCTCGATTCCGGGTTGGCCTCGTCGAAGTCGTAGACCAGGATCAGGTCGAGGTCGGACGTGGCGGTCATCTCGTAGCCGCCGAGCTTGCCCATCGCCAGCACGGCCGTCTCGCCCCCGCGCATGTGGCCGTAGGTGTCGGCGAAATTGTCGGCAACGGCATGATGCACCGCACGGATCACCGCGTCGGCCAGCTTGGCATAGGCCTCGCCGGCCTGCCGCGCGGTGACGGTGCCGGTGAGAATACGCACGCCGATCAGGAAAATGTACTCGAGCCCGAACATGCGGATGCGTTCGAGCAGGTCCTCGTCGTAGCTCGACTGCGCCAGCGCCGCTTCGAGCCGGCGGCCCAGCTCGGCTTCGTCCGGCAGCGCGCCGAAGAAGCTTGGGTCGATCAGCGCATCCATCACCTGCGGATAGCGCGCCAGCGTGTCCGCAAGGCGCGGCGCGACGCCCAGCACCAAGGCGATCAGCGCGATCAACTCGGGGTTTTGCCGCAGCAGCGACAGGAGGCGCGCGGCGCCGTGCAGGTTGGCGAGGAAATGGTCGAACAACACCAAGGTCGCGTTCGGATTGTCGGTGCGCGCAACGTGCTCCAGCAATTCCGGCAACAGCGCCTCAAGATGCCCGCGCACGACATCGCCTCGAAGCGAGCGGTGCTCGCCGGCAAGCCACTGGCGCACGATGCTGGATGCTTCGAGCGGCGCGCGGAAGCCGAGCTCGACCAGGCGGTCGAGCGTCTTGGTGTCGTCGGTATCGGGAGGAAATAGGAGCGTCGGACGGTCGGGACCCGGCGCCTTCTCGAACAGGCGCGCATAAGTACGCTGGACCTTGCCGAGATGATCGAGCAGTGACTTGGCGAAATCGTCGCGGCCCGCAAAACCGAGGAAGCACGCAAAACGCTCCAGGTCTTCGCGCTCCGCCGGCAGCGTCTGCGTCTGCTCGTCGTTCATCATCTGCAGCCGGTGCTCGACCGTGCGCAGGAAGGTGTAGGCCGCCTTCATGTCATCGCGCGCCGCGGCGTCGATCCAGCGGTCCTCGCAGAGCTTGTCGAGCGTGGTCAGCGTGTCGCGATCGCGCAAGGACGGATTGCGGCCGCCGGCGATCAGCTGCTGGGTCTGGGCGAAGAACTCGATCTCGCGGATGCCGCCGCGGCCGAGCTTGATGTTGTGCCCTTCCACCGCGATGTCGCCCAGCCCGCGATAGGCGTTGATCTGCTGCTTCATGGCGTGCACGTCGGCGACGGCCGCGAAGTCGAGATACTTGCGCCAGACGAAGGGCGACAGGTCGTTGAGGAATTTTTCGCCCGCCGCGACGTCGCCCGCGCAGGGGCGCGCCTTGATCATGGCCGCGCGCTCCCAGTTCTGCCCCACGCTCTCGTAATAGGACATGCCGGCGGCGGTCGAGATCGCGATCGCCGTGGAGGCCGGGTCTGGGCGCAGGCGCAGGTCGGTGCGGAACACGTAGCCGTCGCCGGTGCGCTCGTTCAGCAGCTTCACCACGCGCTGGGTGATGCGCACGAAGGTGGTTGCCGGCACCGCGTCCTCGGGCACGACCGGAGAATTCTGCTCGTAGAAGACGATGAGATCGATATCGCTGGAATAGTTCAGCTCGAAGGCGCCCATCTTGCCCATGGCGAGCACGATGTAGCCGCTGTCGCGTTGCGCGTCGGTCTTGCTGCCCGGCGCGATGCGGCCGGCGCGCGCAGCTTCGGCGAAGGCGAAGGCGACCGCGGCTCCGACCGCCGTGTCGGCGAGGTCGGTGATCGCCTTCGTCGTCCGCATCACCGGCCAGACGCCGCCGATGTCGGCCAGTGCGATCAGGAGCGCCGCTTCCGCCTTCATCCGGCGCAGGAGGCGCATCGCCTCGGCCTCATCCGCGGTCGCCGCGACCGCCTGACCGGTTTCCGCCAGCAAGGCCGCAAGGCGCCGGTCGGGATCGGCCTGAAGCAGCCGCAGCAGCCGGCCGGGATCGCCGCTCGCCAGTTCCCACAGGAAAGGCGAGCTTTCCGCCAGGCTTTCGATCAGGGAATTGACCTTCGGGTGCGCGGCGAGCAGCGCCTTTACAGACGCGGCGTCGGAAGCCGGCAGCTCACCCAGCCAATCGGCGACACGCGCGCGCGCGGCGGCCTGATCGCGCAGGACCGGCGCCGTCACGATGCGAGCGGCCAGCGCGCCGGTACCGGCGGAGGCCTGCGAAGAGGCGGGAGACGTCATCCCCCACTCTGTACCGGTCCCCCGCGCGGCAAGGCAATGACGCACTTCAATCCCGGCTCGTTATCCGAGAGCGTCAGTTCGCCGCCGTGCAGCCGCGCCACCGCCGACGCCAGGCTCAGGCCGAGGCCGGAGCCGGGCTGCGAGCGGCTCTGCTCCAGCCGCACGAAGCGCTCCAGCACGCGTGTCCGGTCGGCTTCCGGGATGCCTGGCCCGCGGTCCGCCACCGTGAGCAGGACGCGGTCACCCTCAACGGCCGCCCGCACCAAGATCTCAGGCGCCGCGCCGGCCGTCTTTTCGACCGCCGTGTACTTGATCGCATTGTCCACCAGGTTGGCCACCGCCTGGCTGATGAGCTCGCGGTTGCCCTTGAGCAAGGCCGGCCCCTCCACCTCCACCTTCAGCGCGAGGCCCTTCTCTTCGGCCAAAGGCTCGTACAGTTCGCCGACGTCGTGCGCGACTTCCGCCGCGTCGAACTCGCTCATGTCGTTGCGCGCCTGCCCGGACTCCGCGCGCGCGATCAGCAGCAGCGCGTTGAAGGTCCGGATCAGCCCGTCAGACTCCTCGATGGTCGCGTCGAGCGCGGCCCGGTATTCGGCCTCGGTCTTGGCGTTGCGCAAGGCCTGCTCGGTGCGGTTGCGCAGCCGTGTCAGCGGTGTCTTGAGATCGTGGGCGATGTTGTCGGAAACTTCCTTCAGGCCGTTCATCAGCGCTTCGATGCGCTCCAGCATGACGTTGAGGTTTTCCGCCAGCCGGTCGATCTCGTCGCCGCTGCCGGCGATCGGCAGGCGTTCGCCCAGGTCGCCGGCCATGATGCTGCGCGTCGTTTCCGTCATCGCGTCGACGCGCCGCAGCACCCGGCGGGTGACGAACAGCCCGCCGGCCAGCCCGAGCACCACGACGATGATCACCGACCAGCGGCCGGCTCCCAGCACGATGTGATAAAGCCGCTCCCGCTCGTCGAGGTCGCGCCCGACCAGCAGCCGGAATCCGCCCGGAAGCTGGAACACGCGCACCAGCGCATGGTGCTCGCCCGCGTCCTCGCCCTCGTCGAGGCGCCGGTAGACGACCTCCGTCCAGCCGGCGGTGTCGAGCGTACCGGGGGGCAGCGCGGTGACGTTGCCGGACAGCGATTCGCCGGCGAAGGTGGTTACCAGATAGAGGCTGGAGCCCGGGCGGCGCGCGCGCGCATCGACCGCCGCCACCAGCCGCCTGATGCCGCCTTGCCGATACTGCTCGGACAGGCCGGTGATCTCGGCGTTGACCGTATCGGTGATCTGTTCGGTGATGAGGCGGCGGGTGTTGAGCGCGAAGTAGCCCAGCAAAAACGCCGCGAACAGTGCGAACACGGTCAAATAGACCAGCGTCAGCTTGAACGTGGTGGTGCGAAAAAGCTTACCGAGCGCCGTCACGTATCATGTATCCCGCGCCGCGGATCGTGTGCAGAAGCGGCTGGGAGAAACCTTTATCGATTTTCGAGCGCAAGCGCGAGATGTGCACGTCGATGACGTTGGTTTGCGGGTCGAAATGATAGTCCCACACGTTTTCCAGCAGCATGGTGCGGGTCACCACCTGCCCGGCGTGCTTCATCAGGTATTCGAGCAGGCGGAATTCGCGCGGCTGCAGGGTGATCTCTTCGGTGCCGCGGCGGACCTCGTGCGAGAGGCGGTCGAGTTCGAGATCGGCGACCCGCAGCACGGTCTCCTCGTTGCGCCCCCCGCGGCGGCGCGCCAGCACCTCGGCCCGGGCCAGCAGTTCGGAGAACGAATAAGGCTTGGGCAGATAGTCGTCGCCGCCGGCGCGCAGGCCTTTGACCCGGTCGTCGACCTGGCCGAGCGCCGACAGGATCAGCACCGGCGTCTCGATGCCTTTGCCGCGTAAATTGCCGATGAGGCTGAGCCCGTCGAGCTTGGGCAGCATGCGGTCGACGATGAGGACGTCGTGTTGGCCATCGAGCGCCTGCGCCAAGCCGTCCTCGCCGTCATGGGCGGCATCGGCGACATGGCCGACCTCGCGGAACGCCTTGACCAGATAATCGGCCGCGTCGCGGTCGTCCTCGATGACCAGAATGCGCATGGTGACACGGTCCGGTTGCGCGTCGGCCGAGCGGCCGAACACGCGCTGCCCTTGAATATCGTTAAAGGTGGGCATGGAGTTACACCAATTCTAGCTCATTCGAAGGCGGCTCAAATCGCCGCAGCGGACTTTCCAACCGTCGGTCGCTCCTCAAGAACGCGAGGGGGTGGCGGATTTGGCCCGCCACCCCCTCGACGACCCCACCCCAGCGGGGGCGACGGATGCCAGGGTTGGAGTTCGCGAATTTGCCGGGACGGGCCGAAGCCCGTCCCGTGAGGGCGTCCACCGGCGGGGGCGACGGATGCCGGTGGAGCGTCCCCCAATCGTGTTCAGCCGCGGCCGACCGGCATGGCGACGAAGCGGGTGTTCTCGCCCTTCTTCACGCGCATGAGGACGGTGCGCTTGCCTTCGGTGCGGGCGCCGGCGATCACCTGGCGGACTTCGCCGGGCGAGGACACCGCCTTGCCGCCGACCTCCAGAATGATGTCGCCGGTGGCGAAGCCGTGCTCGGCGGCAGCGCCGGACGAATCAACGCCGGTCACCACCACGCCCTGCTGCCCGGCTCCCGCAACGCGCGCGGCCGGCGCGAGGGTGAGGCCGAGCCTGCCGAGATCGGCGGTCGCACCCTCATTGTCGCCCCCGCCGGTATCGGCGCGCGCTTCCTTGCTCGCCGGCAGTTCGCCGAGCGTGAGGCTGACCTGCTTCTCCGCGCCCTTGTGGAAGACCGAGAGCTTCACCGAAGCCTTCGGCGCCATGGCGCCGATCTTCTTGGCGAGATCGCGGGCATCCTTCACCGGCTTGCCATCGACCGCGGTGATGACGTCACCGGCCTCGATGCCGGCCTTCGCCGCCGGGCTGTTCGGCTGCGGCTCGGCGACCAGCGCGCCTTCCGCTTTCTTCAGGCCCAGGCTGTCGGCGATGTCCTGCGTCACCGGCTGGATCTGCACGCCGATCCAGCCGCGCGTGACCGAACCGTGATCCTTGAGCTGCGCGACGACGGTTCTGACGGTCTCCGCCGGGATCGCGAAGGCGATGCCGACCGAGCCGCCCGACGGCGAGTAGATCGCCGTGTTAACGCCGATCACGTTGCCCTCGACGTCGAAGGTCGGGCCGCCCGAGTTGCCTTTGTTCACCGGGGCGTCGATCTGGATGAAGTCGTCATAGGCGCTGGCGCCGATGTCGCGGCCGCGCGCCGAGACGATGCCGGCGGTGACGGTGCTGCTGAGGCCGAACGGGTTTCCGACCGCCAGCACCCAGTCGCCGATGCGCGGCGTCTTCTCGCCGAGCTTCACGTAGGGGAACGAGCCGCCGTCGACCTTGATCAGGGCGAGATCGGTACGCGGATCGGTGCCGATCACTTTGGCGTTGTACAGCTTGCCGTCGTCGGTGGCGACCTGAACGGTTTCGGCCTTGTCGACCACGTGGTTGTTGGTCACCGCATAGCCGTCGGCCGAGATGAAGAAGCCGGAGCCCTGGCCGGTCATGCGGTTGGGACCGCCGCGACCGCGCGGCATGCCCTCGCGGCCGCCGGGCATGTCGGGCATGCCGAAACGGCGGAAGAATTCACGCATGCCCGGGGGCACGTCTTCGCTGCCGAGACCGTCGGTCTGCGGCCCGGCGCCCATTTTCACGCGCACGGAAATCACCGCGGGCTTCACCTTTTCGACGATGTCGGCAAAACCGACCGGAGTCTGTACCTTGCCCGCCTGTTCGGTGAGGTTCTGCGCCTGCGCCGTCGGATACCCGAAGGGCGGGTTGATTTCGGGCACGGCGACAAAAGCGGCGGCGCCGAGGCCGGCAATGGTGGTGGCGAGGAGAGCGATACGGCGGGCGGAGAGCACGCGCCGTTGCTGGGGGCCTACGCTCGGGTTCATCTTGGAAGTCTCCATCTTCGATTTCGGCCGGAGCGCACCGGCGCTCCGTTTCGAAGGCAAAGATGGGGAGATGCGCCTTACCGCGCCCTGTCGGCGGGATTAAAGTTTCGTAAGGTGGGAAAAAGCCGCCAGCGCCGATTTCGGTTGAAATTTCAACGCTCTGGGGCGTCGGGCCCGACCAAAGCCGAAAGCCGGCGCTGCTCGTCCGCGCTCAAGGAAGCCAGGGCCGGCTGGGTGCGGCGGCGCGCCAGCAGCAGCACGGCGCCGATGCCGATCAGCAGCGTCGCCGGCGGCAGCCCCCACAGCAGCAGCGTATGCCACTCGAGCGGCGGCCGCAGCAGCACGAATTCGCCGTAGCGGGCGACCAGGAAATCCAGCACCTGCCGGTCGCTGTCGCCGGACTCCAGACGCTGGCGCACCAGCAGGCGCAGGTCGCGCGCCAGCGGCGCGTCGGAATCGTCGATCGACTGGTTCTGGCACACCATGCAGCGCAGCTCGCGCGACAGGTTGCGCGCGCGCGCCTCGAGGGCTGCGTCCTTGAGGATCTCGTCCGGCTGCACGGCGATGGCCGCCGCCGGCGTCAGCAGCGTGGCGACCAAGACAATGAGCGCGAGGCCCCGCATCGCCCTACTCCGCCGCCTGCAGCGCAGTTTTTGCCGCCGGCTTCGGCGCGCCAATGCGCAGCCGCCGGTCGGACAGCGACAGCAGGCCGCCAAACGTCATCACCACCGCGCCCAGCCAGGTCAGCAGCACCTGCGGCTTGTGATAGAGCCGCACCGCGATCGAGCCGTCCTGGTTGGCGTCGCCGAGCGAGAGGTAAAGCTGGCTGAAGCCGCGCGTCAGCAGCGCCGCCTCGGTGGTCGTCATCGTGCGCGTCGCGAAAGTTCTCTTGGACGGCTCCATTTCACCGACCGTGACGCCACCCCTGCGCACGGTGAACTTCGCAACCGTTTCGCGGAAGTTCGGGCCGGCGCGCTGCACGAGGCCGTCGAAAGTCAGGTCGTAGCCGGCGAGCGACACATGCTGCGAGGGTTTGAGCGCGACGATGCGTTCGCTCGCCCAGCTCGTGACGCAGACGATGCCGAGCAACGTCACCGCCATGCCGAAATGCGCGATCGCCGTGCCCCAGGCCGAGCGCGGCAGGCCGGCCGCGCGCCCGCGCACGATCGCGAACGGCATCCGGAAGGCGCCGGTGCGCTCCGCCAGATCGACCAGCGCGCCGACCATGACGAAGAAGGCGAGCCCGATGCCGAAAGCCGGCAGGATGCCCACGCCGCCTTTGGCGATGAAGGTCGCCGCAACGGTAACGATCCCGACCGCGAAGGCCGCCATCAGCCGCTGCGCCGCGCCCAAAAGGTCGCCGCGCTTCCAGGCCAGAAGGGGCCCGAACGGCATGGCGAACAGGAGCGGAATGAACAGCGGCGCGAACGTAAGATTGAAGAACGGCGCACCGACGGAAATCTTTTCGTCCGTCACCGCCTCCAGCGCCAAAGGATAGAGCGTGCCGACGAACACGGTCAGGCAGGCGGTGGTGAGAAAGAGATTGTTGAACACCAGCGCGCCTTCGCGCGAGATCGGCGCGAACAAGCCGCCCTGCTTGAGCAGCGGCGCGCGCCAGGCGAACAACATCAGCCCGCCGCCGATGAACAGCACCAGGATCATGAGGATGAACACGCCGCGCGTCGGATCGCTGGCGAAGGTATGCACCGAGGTCAGCACGCCGGAGCGCACCAGGAAGGTGCCGATCAGCGACAGCGAGAAAGCGAGGATCGCCAGCAGCAGTGTCCATATCTTCAGCGCATTGCGCTTTTCCATTACCACGGCGGAATGCAACAGCGCGGTGCCGGCGAGCCACGGCATCAGCGAGGCGTTCTCCACCGGGTCCCAGAACCAGAAGCCGCCCCAGCCCAGCTCGTAATAGGCCCAGTACGAGCCCATCGCGATGCCCAGCGTCAGGCACATCCAGGCGGCCAGCGTCCATGGCCGCACCCAGCGCGCCCAGGCGGCGTCGATACGCCCTTCAATGAGCGCGGCGATGGCGAAAGAGAAAGCGATGGAGAAGCCGACATAGCCGAGATAAAGCAGCGGCGGATGCACCGCGAGGCCGAAATCCTGCAGGATCGGGTTGAGGTCGCGGCCTTCGAACGGCGCCTGCGGCAAGCGCGCGAAGGGGTTCGAGGTGAGCAGGACGAAAAGATAGAAGGCGCAGGCGATCCACGACTGCACCGCCAGTACATGTGCCTTCAAGGTCGCCGGCAGATTGCCGCCGAAGGCCGCCACCAGCGCGCCGAACAGCGCCAGGATCAGCACCCACAGCAGCATCGAACCTTCGTGGTTGCCCCACACGCTGGTGAACTTGTAAACCAGCGGCATCGTCGAGTGGGAATTCTCGAAGACGTTCACGACCGAGAAGTCGGACGTCACGTAGCAGACCGTCAGCGCCATGAACGACAGCGCCACGAACACGAACTGCATCAGGGCGGTCGAGCTCGCCAGCCGCATCATGGCGGCGTCGCGGTAGCGCGCGCCGATCACGGGCGCGACCGACTGGATCATGCCGAGTGCCAGCGCCAGTACCAGTGCGTAATGCCCGAGTTCGGGAATCATTTCGTCGTACTCGCCGGCATGTGGCCCTCGCCTTCATTCCAGCGGCCGGTCTTCTTCAGCGCGTCGACCACTTCGCGCGGCATGTAACGCTCGTCATGCTTGGCCAGCACGGTGTCAGCCAGGAAGGTGCCGCCGGCCTCGATCTTGCCTTCCGCCACCACGCCCTGCCCTTCGCGGAACAGGTCCGGCACGATGCCCTGATAGCGCACCGCCACGTCCTTGTTGCCGTCTGTGACCTCGAAATTGACCAGAAGATTGTCGCCGCGCTTCAGGCTGCCCGGCTTCACCAGGCCGCCGATGCGAATGCGCGAGCCGGGCGGAAGCTGTTTTTCCACCACGTCGGTCGGCGAATTGAAGAACACGATGGACTCGCGCATGGCGCTGAGCACCAGCGCGACCGCGATCGCCAGCACGGAGGCCGCGGCGCCGATGAGGATGAGCCGTCGCTGCTTGCGCGTCATCCTTCGAGTCCCAGGCTTTTGATCATGTCCTCGATACGCTTGAGCTTGTCGGGATCGGACGCGAGCGCCTTCCTGGCGTCGCCGGCGGCCGCGCTCGCTTTGCCGCGCTCGCCGAGCACCATATAGGCGCGCAGCAGGCGCTGCCATCCCTCGACGTCGTCGCCGTTCTGCTTCAGGCGGTCGGCGAGCTGCGCGACCATGCCGCGGATCATTTCACCGCGGTCCTTCTCGCTCATGGCGGCGGCGGCGGCAACGTCCTGCGCGCTCGGCCCCGGCACGGCCGCGGCCGGCGGAGCGCCGCCCACGCGCGCGAGCGCCTCGCGCACCATCGGCAGCCACGGCGCATCCGGCGGCGCCTTCTGCAGCATGCTGCCCCAGATCGCGGCGGCTTGCGCGCGATCGCCGTCCTGCTCGGCGGCGGTGCCGAGGAAAAACTTCGACTTGAGCTCGTTCGGCTCCAGCACGAGCGCGCGCTCGAACGCGCCTTTGGCCTCGGCGGTGACGACGCCATTGTTGGCGGCCACGAGCGCCTCGCCGAGATCGGCTTGGCGGTCGGCATTCTCGCCGGATAACGCCAAAATCTTGCGGCGCGCGTTCACCGCGTCGTCGAAGCGGCCAAGGCGCAGATAGACCGGGGCGATGACCTCGTAGCCGCGCGCGTCGCCGGGATTGCGCTCAAGATGCGCTTCCACCTGCGACACCATGCTCTCGATGGAACGGTTTTGTTGCGCCGTTTGACGTTGGGCCAGAGGCTGGCCGGCCATATTCGGCGATCCGAGCCAGAGATAAAGCGCGCCGGCGCCGAGCGGCAGCAACGCCAGACCGGCGATAGCGGTGGCGCGCCTGAGCAAAAGCGATTGGCGAGGGCCGGCGCCCTGCTGCCCCTCAGCCGCATCGGCGGCCGAGATAAGGCGGCGTGAGATTTCAATGCGGGCGGCCTCCGCTTCGGCCTCGCCGATCAGTCCGGCAGCGCGGTCGCGGCCGATCTCATCGAGCTGGTCGCGATAGACGGCAAGCTCGCTGCCCCCTGCGGCCGCACCGCGGCGCGACAGCGGCCACAACACGGCCATCACAGCCACCGCCGTCAGAAGCGCAAAACCGAGCCAAAGGGTCATGGAGCCTGCAAAATCCGCCTCGGCCGCCTCGTCGGGCGGCGCCTGAAGGGCATACATCACGCCCAATCGTGGCGGCAATGAGCAAGATCAAAGGCCGCGCCCGACGGTATTTTCAGCCGCGGGCGGCCTTGCGCTCGCCGGTTTTGGCGACTTCCGCCGCTTTGCCCAGGAGCGCGGCGTAGTCTTTGCCGAAAACCTTGGAACAGAGCCGCACCGCCGCATCGACCTGCGACTGACGGAAGCTGCGCTCGCCCTCGCCGGTGCTGCGCAGGGCCTCGAGCAGCGCGCGGGTGCCGCTGTCGAGATATTGTTGCAGATCGGAGAACGACCGCTGGGTCATCTCGTTGAGGGCGAGCTCGCCGGCAAAATAGCGGCAGGACCCGACGAACTCGACCAGCGCCTCGGCCTCTGCGACCTCTTCGGGATCGAGGGTCGAATTGGGGCGGATTTCCCCGGCCGGCCGCGTCCGCAGCAGGCGCCGGACCTTGCCGGGCATCGACTCGATTTCCGCCCGCAAAAGGTCGGCAATCTGGGTTCGCTGAGCGGCGAGCGTTCGCCCCCAGGTGCTATCGACCGGCAGATCGAGCTCAGTACGCAAGCCGCGGGCGGAATCGTGAATCGTCTTGAGCAGCGCCCCGACCGCCACCCCCTGCCCGCTGCGCAGATCATTGCGCAATTCGCCGACAAGCCGCTCCAGCTCGGCCAGCACGATGTTCACGGTGACGCCGTATTGCGTCTCCGCGACGCGGGCGGCGGTGTCGCTGCCGGCGGCCTTGATGCCGAAACGGATGAGCTGCCACGGCGCCGACAGGCGGCTCATCACGGTCAGCAAGGAATAAAGAAAGAGATCGCCGCCGCGCGCGGCGACGCTGTCGATTAGCGCCTTGTACCGGCCGATCTGGTCGCCGGAGAGGTTGCCGATGCGCAAAGGCAGATTGGAGGCGACGGCGGCCAGCACGTCGCGACCCTTGAGCACGGTCTTCAGCGTCGCGATGTCCTCCCATGCGCGCGGCGTGCCGAGTTGGGCCAGCATCCGGCGCTGAATTTTCTGGTTGTCGGAGGAAAGCGTTCTGTCGACGGCGGCCGCTACCTGGTCCTGGAACGCCCGGGCAAGCATGTCGGCCTTCGCCTGATCGCCCACGCGCAGCGCCTCGCCGACCTGATCGACGAAGGATTTGGATTCCTCGGGCAGCAGATCGCGCCCGATCCAGGTCCACAGCGGCTCCATCGCAGGCCGCGCGATGCGGCCGGAATGCTTGTGATCGCCGCGGTCGTCGACCAGAAAGGGCTCGAGCGGCTTGAAGAACAGGCGGGCGGAATGGTCGATGCGCGGGCCGCCCTCGCGCTGCTCGCGCACCAGGCCGCGTAGCTCCTGCAAGACGAGATCGGCGCCGCTGACGTCGTCGCCACGCAGCATTGCGCGTTCGAGCTCGCCGGTCAGCAGCGAACGCGCTTGTGGCGAGAGCTCGCGAAGAAATTGCCGCAGCCGCTCGACGGTCGTCCCAGCGCCCGCCATCTCTCACCGTTCCGTGGCCAAACCTCTCGGTTTGATACCCCGGCGGACGTTAAGAAGCTGTTAAGTATGATGAAATCCGGTTAGCTGACCGGGGTCCAGGTGCTGTCCGGGTTACGGCAGGCGGTGCCGCGGGCGGTCTGCGGCTTACCGTCGATATAGATGGTGTGGGTGAAGGAGCGGCAATTGCGGCCCCGGTCGGCATAAGCCGGCCCCGGCACCACCGTGCCGTAGCGGCCCGAATCCGGATTGCGCCAAGAAACGGGAGCGCCCGACGGACCCCGCTCCAGGGCATCCATCTGGGCGGCATAGGCGCGCTGCTTGTCCGCATCGTCGAGCGAAGCGCCGATCCGGTTGCCGATCAGGCCGCCGAGCAGGCCGCCGATGGCCGCCCCGGCCAGGCGGTCGCCGGTGCCGCCGCCCGCCACCGCGGCGCCCAGAAGCGCGCCGGTGCCGGCGCCGAGCAGCGTGCCGGTGTTCTCCCGCGGTCCAGGGCCCGATCCGTCCGGGCTGCCGGCACAGGCGGCAAGCGATAGGCCGATAGCAGCAACTGCGATGATTTTCGACTTGGACATTGCGACCCCCCGGGGAAATCGGCGCGGAAACACCTTGGAACGTACCTGGAGTGTATCGAAAGGGGAGGATTGGGGCAAAAGGGCGGCGGTTGCCCGGGTAGGCCCTACCCCGCCGGCAGGACCAGCTCGGCGCGCAAGCCCCCGAGCGGCGCGGTGCCGAGGTTGAGGCTGCCGCCATAGAGCGCCGCGAGCTCGACCACGATCGACAGCCCGAGCCCCGATCCCGGCTTGGTCTCGTCCAGCCGCCGGCCGCGTTTGGCCACCTGCTCGCGTTCGGACGGCGACAGGCCGCGGCCGTCATCGTCGACCACGATACGGACGGTCTGCGCCGGGCCGGACGTCTCGCGCACGACTTCGATGGCGACACGCGCGGTCGCCCACTTGCAGGCATTGTCCACCAGATTGCCGATCATCTCCTCGAGGTCCGGCCGCTCGCCGCGGAACCGAGCCTGCGAGTCGGCGTGGACCTCGATTGCGAGCTGCTTGTCGCGGTGGATCTTTTCCATGGTGCGGGCCAGGGCCTCGACCACGGGGGCGACGTCGGTCAGCGAGCCGATGACGGTGAGACCCGCAGCGAGGCGGGCACGCTCGAGATGGCGCGTGATCTGATCGCGCATGATCTCGGCCTGCTCGCGCACCTTGGCGGCGAGCGGGTCGTCGGGGCGGCCGGCCGCCTCGTTCACCATCACCGACAAGGGCGTCTTGAGCGCATGGGCGAGATTGCCGACATGGGTGCGCGCCCGCTCGACGATCTCTTTGTTGGCCTCGATCAGGGCGTTGGTCTCGCGCGCCAGCGGCGCGATTTCTTCGGGGAAATTACCCGCCAGCCGCTCGGCCCCGCCGGCGCGGATGGCCGCCAGGCTGTCGGTGATGCGCTTGAGCGGCGCCAGGCCGAACCGCACCTGGAACATCGTGGTCAGCAGCAGCACGGCGGCGAGGGTCGAAAAGGTGACGACGAGGGCCTGATCGAACGCGCGTGTCTCTCCGGTGATCTCGGCCGCGTCGCCGGCCACTGCGACCAGATAGCTCCCTTCGTCACCGAGATCGATATTGCGCTCGACCAACCTCAGCCGCTGGTCCTCCGCCCCATTCACATAGCCTTGGCGGGAGCCATCCGGACCAGGCACGACACCTGAATCCTTGAGCTGGGGAAGGCCGCCGTCCCAGAGCGAACGCGACGAACGCACTTCGTTCCTGCCGGAATCGAGCCGCGTGATCTGCCAATACCAGCCGGACAATGGCAGCTCGAACAGCGGCTCGCCGAGCGATTGGGGAAATTTCTCGCCGCCTTCTTCCGGCGAGGCGATATCGGCCACCAGCGTGCGCAGATAGACGCTGAGACGCCGGTCGAAGGAGCGCTCCACCGCCTGGCGGTAGAGCGATGACAGCACGATGCCGGTGATGACGAGGATGATGACCGCCCAGGCGGTCGCGGAGAGAAACAGGCGCAGCGCGAGGGAATTGGCGCGCATCCCGTCAACGCGCATCGGGCGGGCTGAGCAAATAGCCCAGCCCGCGAACCGTCTGGATGATGTCGACGCCGAGCTTGCGGCGAATGCGGCCGACGAAAACTTCGATGGTGTTGGAGTCGCGGTCGAAATCCTGATCGTAAAGATGCTCGACCAGTTCCGTGCGCGAGACGACGCGCCCTGTATGGTGCATCAGATAAGCGAGCAGCCGGTACTCGTGGCTGGTGAGCTTGACCGGATTGCCGTCGACCGCGACCCGGCCGGTGCGCGTGTCGAGCCGCACCGGCCCGCAATTGAACTCGCTCTTGGCGTGGCCGGTCGAGCGCCGGAGCAAAGCGCGCACGCGCGCGAGGACCTCTTCGAGGTGGAAGGGCTTCGCGACATAGTCGTCGGCGCCGGCGTCGAAGCCCTGCACCTTGTCGCTCCAGCGGTCGCGGGCGGTGAGCATCAGCACCGGCATGGCCCGCCCGGCGCGCCGCCAGGCTTCCAGCACCGAGATGCCGTCCATTTTGGGCAGCCCGATGTCCAGGATGACGGCGTCGTAAGGCTCGGACTCGCCGAGATAGTGCCCCTCTTCGCCGTCGAAGGCGCGGTCGACCACGTAGCCGGCTTCGCTCAACGCAGTGGCGAGCTGCCGGTTGAGGTCGGGGTCGTCCTCGACAACGAGGAGGCGCAAAGGGGAACTCCGCTCAACGCCCGTTGATAAGCTCGCCGGTGGCGGCGTCAACGGTCGCAAGCGTCACTGTGCCACTGCGGGAGAGCAGTGTCAGCATGTAGACGAGGCCGTCGCCGCGGCGGCACAGGCGCGCCCGCACGACTTCGGCTTTTTTTCCATGTTGCCGCAAGGTTCTTATCGCCTGCGCGAGCGGCACCGCCCGCTGGGCCGCGACCGCCGCCGCCTGCTCCGTCTTGGAGAGGCAGGCGCCGCGGGGCGGCCTTTCGGCCGCCGTCGCCGGCCAGGCGAGCGTTGTAAGAAGCACAAAGGCCGCTATCAGTCTGAGGAGCCGCATAAGGCGGGTCTTAGAGGTGAACCGGTGAACGCCGCGTGAACGCCGGGCCGACCGGCTCGTGCTCGCTAACTTGTGAAGCCTTGAAAAGAAGCGAAAGCGTCGAGCGGTTCGCGCGGGGAGCGCCAGGCGTTAATGGGGGCGCTCTCATCGGCATGGCCGAGGGCCATGCCGGAATAGATCATCAGGTCGTCGGGGAGATTGAGGAAGGTCCGCACCGTGCGGTGCCAAGACACCCAGGCCTGCTGCGGACAACTGTGTAGACCATGGCCGCGAGCCAGCAGCATCACGGTCTGCAGGAAGCCGCCCAAATCCGCCCACTGGGCGGCGCCATGACTGCGTGGAAGGGCAAAAAACAACCCGACCGGCGCTCCGAAGAACTCAAAATTGCGGGCGTACTGCCGATAACGCGCCGGCTTGTCGGCGCGCGGAACGCCGATCGAGCGATACAGGAGTTCGCCGACGGAAAAACGGCGCGTGCGGTAGGGTTCTTCGAGCGGATCGGGGAATATGCGGTAGTCGCCGCCCTCGCCCTTGGGCAACTCATTCATGCGCGGCGCCAGCAACGCTTTCAATTCATCGGCGCGCTTGTCCGCGACCGCATAGACGCGCCACGGCTGCAGGTTTCCGGCCGACGGCGCGCGCGCGGCGCGCTCGACGATGTCGCGCACGGTCTTCTCCGGCACCGGCGTTGGCAGGAAAGCACGACAGGAGTAACGGGAGGAAACGGCTTCAAAAACGTCCATGAGAGAACTCCGCGAGAATCGCGGAGAGTGTGGCAAGGCGCTGGTCCGAAACCAAGCAGCCGCCGGTGTCGTAGCGGGCCAGTTTGAAAATTCTAACAGGCGGCAGCGACCGAGACGGTGGGAAACCCTATCGACACCCACTCAAGTCTGCGCTTCGCTCAGAGTGACAAAGAACTTAATCTGAGGCTAACCGTCCAGGAGCTTCGTGTCGGCGCAGATCGAGGTCCACACGTCACCCACGCCTTCCGGGAAGCGGGAGGATGTGGGAGCGAACTTGCGAGTCAAATTTGTTCTCGCCGCACAAATTACGGCGTCATGCTTAAGCACAAAGGTCAGTTTAACTACTCAGCCATCATCATCATTTGATGATGTGAGCGGACTGCGTCATCCTTAGATTTACGGACATTCGCAAAGTCAGCTGGTCCCCAAGCCGACTGGGGGCGTCGGGGCTGCGGACTCGCAATTTTCCGATACGGCTCAATGATTTTTTCCATGCGTCGAAGACGCTCTTGAGCGCTAATTGATCGCTTATTCAAAGTTTTTCCTCGGCGGCTAGGCATGTCTTCACCTCTTAGGATCGCTGGAACTGCGGAACCGGAACGGTGAAAACTTCGTCCGTACTTTCAACGCACTTACTAGCATACTCACTATTCACAAATTGTTGCGTCCGTACGTATAAATCATAAATTGTTTTCCAGCGAGTGGAATTCACATCCAGTTTTTCGACCTCAAGACCACAACCTTCGGCCTCCGTGCGGTTAATTGAGCGCGCATGACTAATAGTGCCCATCTTTGGGTCTAAAAATAGACTTATAGCCTTACGTATTTGAGGCTTTGTTTTCGTGCCCATCATCCCAGATTTAAGTATTTTTATAGCAATATCCTCAGAAAGGGAGATTAAATCGCGGTAATGATTTATATCTCTAACGTCGAATGCCTGCAACTGTTGTAAAAAAGGCTCAAGATTTCCTTTTGTATTGACCGCATCTTTAAAAAGCTTGTCATATGAAGATACAAGATTGTAGGCGGAAAACTGCCGCCAAGTCTGGCCTTCTTTCCTTATAATTTGGGGGTCCACCGGTCCGAGCTGAGATGAGTCTGCCATCAAAATTTTGCTTGCCCCCATGCAAATAATAGAGGCTGCCGACTTGGCGCTGCCAGGCACGATGGCCCAATAATCTCCTGTGCCGCTGTAGGCCCGACAGGTATTTACGATTAGCTCGGCGGCAAGGCCATCGCCACCGGGCGAGTCGATCATAAGTGCAAGGCCCTTCGACAGATCAATATGCTGCAAAACACTCTGCAACATGTCGCAATCGTCGGCATTAATCTCCACTATATGATCGAATGACGTGAAGAACGTAACAAGTGTACGTCCGCCTAGGTGCTTCTGTACTTCTTCAATAGACTTTGTTCTTGTGAGGGGGTACTGACCCCGCTCTGCAAAAATCTGCTTCTGTATGTTATTTGCCATCCCGTCACCGTGCGATGGCCGCCAACTACGCGATTGCCTTACGGCCCTTCGGCGATAGCTTGGCAGCGCGCGCTGCCCCCCCCTTTTTTCACCCCGCGCACCAGGCGCGACAGTTGCCGGGTTTTTGTCTTTGTTTTTATCCGGCTCATCATTTAACTCGCCAGTTGCGTTAGCGACAATAGTTTTTCGCGAGCTGGTTGGGGGTTTTGGAGCATTTTAGAGCTATGAAACACCTTTTCCTCCCGTCAACCATGCGAACGATCAAACTGACCGCTACCTCGGAGTTACTTCCTCGCCAAAATCCGCGCCACCTTCTCAAGGCTGCGCCCGCCAAAATAAGCGGTGAGCACGATCATGGCCCATTGCGCGACGTCGCCGGTGAGCGGGTCGGTCGTGCCCCAGCCGAGGACCTTGTCGTAAACCACGACTTTCCAGACGTAGATAATGAAGGCGAGCGCAAAAAGCGGTCGCGGCAGCGCCGTGTACCAGCGGCCCTGCTCGGCGACGAGCAGTTCGGTGCGCAATTCCTGCTCGCGCTTTTCGACCTCCAGCTCGCGCGCCGCGAGATCGGCGGCGATCCTCTCGCTGGTGTTCGTCGCGGTGAGCTTGGCGCGATAGGCGTCGACCGCCGCTTTCGCGAAGGGCCCGCCGAGCAGGTTGCCGAGCCAGCCGAGGACGATGGTGAGCATTGTCAGCTCTTACTCGCCGTCCGCCGGCGCGCGACTTCGGTGATGAGACCGATGGCGATCACGTAGTAGGGAATGAATTTCGGCTGCAACGCCGATTGCACGGCGCCGGTAATGCTCGGATCCTGCAGCAAGGCGAGCACCGCGGCGGCGATCACGCCGGCCAGCACCTGTACGCGCGCCCACAGGATCGTCAGCGAGTTCTTGAACCAGGCCTTGATCTTGTCCCACATGATTTTTTGCTCCTTGAATTGCGCGTTATACGGGCCGCTCTTGTTGACGCCGCTGATGCCGGTGCCAGTAAACCCAACCGGCAATGGCAAATGCGGCGGCCACGACGACGATCGCCGCCACAACCGCCGGCCGCGCGCCGGCTTCATGCGCTTGCTGCGCGGCGCCGGCGCCCGCCGCCGCGATGGCGCCGGCCGAACCTTGCTGAGCGGCTTTGGCAAGCGGCACGACCGCGCGCGCTTGGGCAGGCGCCTGCGGTAGCGACGGTTGCGCCGAACTACCGGCAGCGATGGCCAGCGCAGCCGCGCGCACCTCCGCAACCCGCAGGCCCCAGCCCTTTCCGAATACGGCCCAGGTCTTGAGCGACTGCAGAAAGCGCAGCCGCTCGTCGCAAATCGCCGCCACAAGCGCTTTGCGATCGACGGCGCGCGCCGCCGCGATCACCGCATCGTTCACGACGCTAGTGTTGTCGGGCAGCCTGAGCACGCGCCGCAGCACCCTGCCGCTCCGCCCGATGCCGGAATTCACGCCATAGTCGAACACGGCATAGTCCACGCCGGCCGGCAGATCGTCGCAACGCTGGGCGTCCCAGTATTTTGCGCGGTAGATGTTCTTGGCGTCCGCGATCTTCATCGCGCGCACGTCGGCGGCGGTCGCGTTCGGCTTCGCATACTTGCGATAGTCGACGAGCGTGATGCCGAAATTCGTTGGGCCGCCGGGATCCGACGGATGGTTGGTATAACCGCCCTCGTGGGCCAGCAGTCGGCGCAGGGCCTCTTCGTAAGTGCTCTTTGCCATGATTAGACCCCCTCCCCCTTGTCGCCTTTGCGCAAGGGTTTTTGAGAGGTGAAGGTGGCGATGGACATTGAAAAGACTCCGCTATTTCGGTGTTTTGGTGTGCGGGTTGATTGGTTCAACCGGCGGGCCTACATTGCGTGCGGCCCGCCCTTCATAGAGAAGTCGACAGTGAGAAAGATCGCCAACTTTATGCGTGGACTGCGCGCACTCTTTAGCGCCAGCGACAAAACAGAATGGGACATCGTAACTTGCGGCGCACACGGGCAGGCACGGCGATGCCGCCCTGACGGCTCTTATGAGTACCGGCCGCTCACAGAAGCCGAGGAAAAAGAATACGTCAGCCTCACCGCATGGTGACTGGGCATCAAGGCTCTGCGGGCCGGCAAATCGTTATGGACCATCATTCCCGTCTAGACGCCGTGCGCGGTGCCGCCGCCATCATCGTGCTTGTCGCGCATGTCAATCAGATATTTTGGGTTCGCCTTTTCGGAATGGAAACGTTCTTCACGGACTTAGTTGGAAGCTCGGCGCGCTACGCGGTGATCGCTTTTTTCATACTGAGCGGATATCTCATCACCGAAAGCATCCGGCAGAACGTCGCGCGCAACGGCGTCTTTTCGTGGCTGGACTTCCTGATCGCCCGCATTGCCCGCATCTATCCGCCGCTGATCGCGGCCGTCATGATTGCGGTCGGCACCGTCGGCATCGTTGCTGCGCTTGATTTGCCGCTTCGGCTTGCCGGCGACCTTTACGCGGCGCGTGATACTCTGACGATCTCCGCCTTCGAAATTGGAACGACCCTGCTCGGACGGCGAGGGCTTACAAACCTGATGGCCCTGATGGTCCCCTGTGGAGTCTTTACATTGAGATCGACGCCTATCTGCTCGCCATGGCAGTGGCGCTGCTGATCTACGGCGGAAGAGCGCGATGGCTGGCGGCCGTTCCGCTCGGCGTTCTCATCGTTTTCCCGGCGAACCCGTGGTGGTCGCAAGCCATGTGGCTGCTGATCTGGTGGATCGGCGCGGCGATGCATCTGCTGCACGCGCGCCGCGCGCTGGCGGTGGCGTTGCTCGCCGCCTCGGTCATGGCGCTGGTTGCGCTGGCCGCCGTCAATCCCGCCGCCATCGAAATCACCGGCAGCCGCTGGAGCCAGCTCGCCCAGGTGCTGGTTGCCGTCATTCTCTCGGTCGCGATTTTCGTTCTGCCGTGGCCGAAAGTGGGCCCGATCCGGCGAGCAATGGAACGCGCGGCGAAATTTTCCTATTCGCTATACATTGTCCATTTTCCTCTGTTGCTGCTTTTTCTCGCGCTATCGATTGAGTTCATAGGACACTCGAAAGCGCGCGCGGTGATGCTTGGGATATTCGGCTTAACCGCCGCCATCGGCTGCGCAAAACTAATAGCCATGGTTTTTGAGCGGCCACACACCTTCCGCGATCTGCTGCGCCGCTGCTTTCGCCCGCGGTGCGCTTAAGGTATTGGTAATGACGCCGGGACAAATTCATTCGCGGCGACGGCGCGGCGATCAAGCCGGCTGAGCGCATCTAACTTTGCCGCGTGTGCCGGATCGGACAAAACATCTTCTGTGAGCACCCAAGTTGCGCCGTCAGCGAGCAGAGTCGGTTCAAGCGCATGGCCTGGCGTCGTCTGGCCACGCACCGCGACAGCCTGCCCCTGCGTCAGAATAATCACGCAACGCCCGCCACGGTTTGAAGATAGGTATGCAGCGCGGTGTACAAAGCGCTCACGTCGGCGCTCGTAAGGCTTTGCCCAAGACCGGCGCAGTAGCATTTGCCGCCGGTGTAGTAGGCGCCGGCATCCATTAGAACGGCAATGTTCACGTTCGGCAGCGTCAGCGACGCCGACACAGAATTCGTGCCGAGCAAAGTGGCGTTGTTCTTGTAGCCCTTTAGACTGCTGCCGCTTTCGCGCACGGCTACATAGAGTCCGCTTCCGTCCACCTGTCCGCTGGTCGCTATGATCTCTGAGACGTGGGTAGCGTGAACGAGGGCGTAAAATTTGTTGTCGGAAAAGCGCGGGTAAAGATACAGGCCGCTTCCGGAAACGGGCCCCATGATGCCGCCGCTATTCGCCGCTACCTGATCGCCCCATGCGAAAATACTGGCAGAGCTTAGGCCGTACTTCGGCGAAGATGCCGTTGTCGGGTTGAAATTCGTGTTGATGTATTTGGTGCTTGCCCCAGTGAATCCCTGGTCCGCCGTGAAAGTTGGAGAATTCACCGCCGTCGCGCCGTAACTCGACTGAATCAGGTTGGTGAGCGCGGTAGCCTGATCGGATGCGGCATATACCTGCAGCACGTCGAGCTTGCCCCAGACGCCGCCGGCGACCAGCGCGCTGATGAGCGCGTCGTAGAGCGCCTTGCGCGCCTCTGTCGGCGGCGTCGCGAGACGACCGAAGAAGGCGAGCGCTTCGGCGCAATAGGTCGCCCTCGAGAGGACCGCGCGGCTTGCAGGATGTCCGATGCCATAAGCGACGTTGGTCATGGACCGGTATCTCCCGACAGAACCCATACGGCCGCACTGCCGCCGCTGTTTGAATCGACCGTCAGCGATACCTCGGACCATTGGCCCGCGGTCTTCGCGTAGCCGAGGCGGTTGTTGAGCGCGGCCCCGCCGGCGGGCGTAAAGGTGATGCGGCCGGCGCCCGCCTGGCAGAACAGAACGCCGAATCCCTGTTGACGGTCGTTGGGCAACGTGACCGTCACGCTCGCGGCGTCGGTCGTGCGCTTGCGCTTGCCCAGGTCGGCGGCGCCGATCGTGAAGCTCGTGCCGCTGACGTCTTCGGTGGTGATGGCCGCCGCAAGAGGTCCCGGATCGCCCTGCGGCCCTTGCGGCCCCTGCGGGCCTTGCGGGCCTTGCGGACCTTGCGCGCCTTGGGGCCCGGTACTTCCTTGCGGACCCTGCGGACCTTGCGCACCCGCCGCGCCTTGCGGGCCTTGCGGGCCTTGCGCCCCCTGCGGCCCGGCGAGCCCCTGCCGGATAATGCGTACGGTTTTTATCGGCGCGGTCATGGCACAATCACCTGCAATGGAATGATCAAGAGGGTCGAACGGGCCGCGAGCGTGTCGATCAACGGCAACACCAGCCGCGAACGCCGTCCGTCGGGCACGTCGGCCGTGTCGCCGCGCGCGACGGTAACCGTGACGGTTCCGGCCGGCGCATCGATGGCGAGCCGTCCGTTCGCCGTCGTCAGCGGTAGCTGGCCATCCCGCCACGCGATCGCCGCGCCATCGAACGTGCAGCCGGTGAGATCGACCGGGGTGTCGTCGTCACCGAGCAGCGCGAGCGGCCAGATCCAGTCGTCGCCGCGGGTTTCCACAATCGGTTCGGTTTCGATAACGGGTTGCATGGTTTGCTCACGAAAAAGCCGCCGGCTTCGCGCCAGCGGCGGATTAAGATTCGAGGGACGGTTACGCGCTCGGCGCGCTCATTTCCATGAAATAGACGACCAGCCGCACCTTGCCGGCGGTGAAGTTGCCGCCATTGGCGGTGACACGAACCTTTGTGTCGGCGTAGAACCCGGCCGGCCCGATCGCGCCGACATTCACCGAGCCGAGCGCAATGCCGAGCAGGCTGCCGAACTTGGTGGTATCGCCGGCGATGCCGACGCCGTAAGAGGTCGCGCCGGTGATCGCCAGCGTCGTGCGCGCGCCGACGCCGAACACGATCGCGCGGTCGGGAATGAAGGCGGCGTCCGTCGTTTCGACAAAGGCGCCGCTGAGCGTCAGCTCTTCTTCCTTGGCGCGCAGCGTGACGCGCCCGCCATGGGCGGTGAGCGCGACGCCATCGCGCCAGACGCCGTCTTCATAGGTGACGGTCAGCCGCTCGGCCTTGACCCAGGCTTTGATGCCTGAAACCGGCTCGATGCGCAGCCAGCCGCCGCCGCTGAAGACGGCGATCTTGCCGTCCCAGCCGCTCCAGGCCGCGCTCGCGCCCGCCGCGGGAATGTAACAGGCGCCTTCCGCCGGCGAGCCCGGCGGCGCGGACAGCGTACGGCTTTCGACGGCGAGCTGCGTGAGCGCGTCGAGCAGCACCAGCGCCTCGTTGTGGGTGACGTGTTTTTGCGCCTGCGCGGCTTCGATCGCCGGCAGGGCGAGACGGGCTGTGTCGGTCATGATCCCTCAGAGCGTTAGAATGCGTTCGGCCGCAAATCCTCGCCCCACCGTGGGCGATAGCTGCATCACCCGCACGTGCAGACTGGTCTGCGGCGCACCGAAATCGGCAATTTCGTCGGCCGCCGCATACAAAGCCGCGGGCGCGGTCGCTTCGAGCGTGCGCACGACGTCGCTGCCGGACAGGATATCGAGCGCATAGCGCTCGTCGTCCTCGCCGAGCGGCACCTCGCCCACCCAACTGTCGCCGTCGAAGCGGGTGCGGCGGATCCAGGTGAAGCTCACGCCCGCCCCGCTGCGCACCGCTTTGACATGCACCGGCGCCAGCGGCCGCAAGGCCGTCGCCTGCGGCGTAGCGGTCAGCGCGAGCGCGGTCGGATCGCCGTAATCGCGCCCGGCCGCGACGATGCGCAGCTGCAACGTCCGCTCCAGCGCATCGAGCCCGCTGGCGATCGGCAACACATGGTCGTCGAGCCGCACAAAGGGCGCGCCGGCCGCCAGCGGCGCCCCCATCGCCCACTCGCTGCCGGCCTGGCCGCGCAGCAGCCGCGACAGCAGATAAGTGCGCTCGCCGACAAGCTCGGCATTGGCAAACTGAAGCACTTCCCAGGCGCCGTCCGCGCGCCGAACCGCCGCGGCGTTCGCGCCGCCGAACAGCGCGCTGTCGGACACCGATGCAAGCGCACCGCCGTAAAGCCGCATGCGCACGCTGGCATTGTGCCAGCGCGCGGTCGGGCCGGCAGCGAGGTCGTCGAGCGTCTCGCCGACGATATTCGGCGCCAGCAAGGTTCCGGCGCGGCGATAGCTCAACCCATCGGGAGAGGCCCACGCCGCCACCGGCCCCGGCCAGGGATCGGCGAACACCGCCAGCCCCGCTAGCATCGGCGGCTGCTCCGCGGTGAGCGCCGGCAGGTCGAGCACCAGCGCGTGCACCGGACCGGATGCGGGAGGTCCGGCAGGCGCGCGCCGGCGCGGCGGCGCCAGCGGCAGGTCGAAGACTTCCGGATTGATCGCGCGCGCGCTAACCGCGCGGCTCTCGGTGTCGCTGATCTCGCGGATCTCCATCAGCCGCCGCCGCCCGTTGATGGTCAGGCCGGCGATGTGGCCGAGGGCGAGCGCAAGCCGGCTCGGCGGCAATGCGAACGCCGCGCTCTCTCGGCCGGCCCATAGGTCCTGCAGCCAGATTTCTGCGCGCCGCTCGGCCTCGGTATCGCTGGTCACCATCGCGAGATCGGCATGCGCGGTCCGGTTCGAGCCGCCAACCAGGCGGCGCGACGATGCCGCCGCGCGCTGATAGTCGGAACCCGCATTGGTGAAGCCGATCGACACTTCGCGCGGCAAATCGCTTTCCTGCGTGCGCGTGAGGCTCGCCTGCGCCCCCTCCTCCGGCAGCACCAGGTCGTCTTCTTCAAGCTCGAGCGCGGGCGCGCCGCCGCGCTGGCGAAAGCGCAGCACCCCGTCCTGCTCCGCGGCGTCAAAGGCATAGGTCAGCGCCAGCGGATCGAGCATGGCGCGCGGCGCCATCGGCCGGTCGACCACGTAGCCGTCCGGTCCGTCGCCGAGTTCGCCCGTATCGGCGCCGCTCACCCCGCTGTCGTCGAGAATGGCCGCCACCAGTCCATCGAGCGGCGTCGAGCCGAGCCGGCCGGTCAGCCAATGCCCGGTCTCCCAATTGGGTCCGTCGCTCCAGGCGTCGGTGTTGTCCGGAAAGGCCGGATAGGGCCGCGCATCCCAGGTCCAGAGATGGATGCCGTCCGGCGGCACCATGCGGCCGCCATAGACCGCCGACACCGGATTGAGCGCCGCCTCGCCGAAGGCGGGATCGAAGGCGCCAAGCACCGCTTCCAGATAGCGGCGCTGGATCAGATCGTCGCGCCTGCCGTTGGAAAAATGCGGCAACTTGTTTTCGGAGGATTTCGGATCGGGAAACACGCTCGGCTGATTGGCGCCCTTGTCCACGGCCGGACAGCCGATCTCGGTCAGCCATATCGGCTTCGCCTGCGGCACCCAGGCGGTCGGCGCGCCGAGTTCGACGCCGCCGGCGCGCTCATAGTGCGGCTGCGACCAGAAATTCCAGATGTCCTTCTGGCGATAGATCCACGGCTTGCCGAGGCCGTCGGTGATGGCGCTGCGCGTCTGATCAATCCGCGCCGCATCGTCGGCATAGTACCAATCATAGGCTTCGCCGCCGTCGAGATTGCCCGCCAGGTAGCTCAGCCGGTACGGCGTATCGGTGAGCGCGCGGTCGAGCTGATCGCCGGCGTTGCGCCAGTCCGCCAGCGGCGCGTAGTAGTCGATGCCGATTGCATCGATGGACGGCGACGCCCACAACGGGTCGAGCGGAAAGCGCACTTCGGTCGCGCCCGCATCGACCACGTGCGCGCCGTATTCGGTCCAGTCGGCACCATAGGTCACGACCGTGCCGGCGCCGAGAATGACTTTCACCTCGGCGGCCAGCGCGACAAGCGCGGTGACCGCCGGGTAGACGCCGGAGCCCGAGCGCACGCGCGTGAGCGCTTTCAACTCCGATCCGATCAGGAACGCATCGACCCCACCCGCGTCCGCCGCCAGCGCGGCGTAGTGCAAAATCATAGCGCGATAATTCCAGCTGTCCGGACCGCCGCTGAAGAACGCATTCACCTGCGTCGCCGCCGCGGCGGTGCCGTCGGGCGATCCCACCTGCCCCGGCGCCGGGTCGCAGGTGATGCGCCCGCGCCACGGATAGGCCGGCTGCGACGGCTCGCTGCTCCACGGATCGGGCAGCGCGTTGCCGGCCGCGATATCCATCATCACGAAGGGGTAGAGCGTCACTTTCAGTCCGCGCGCCTTCAGTTCGGCGATCAGGTCGCGCACGCTCTGGTCGGACGGCGTGCCGCCGAAGGCCGGCCGTCCCTCCACCGTCGAGACGAGCGCCGCGCTGCCACGGTCGAGGCCCGCCACCGACCAGGTCGCGCCGTGGGTCTGCTTCACCGCGCTGTCGACCTTCGGCACGATGCGGCATTCGCCGCAGCGCAAGTCGGTGCCGAACCAGGTCGCAACGATCGCCACGCGCTCGAGGTTCGGCGCGACCGCCTGCAGCTCGTCGAGCGAGGCGATCACATCGGACGCCGTATATGTAATATGACGGTTCTCCGGCGCGGACTGGCCCGGCCCCAGCGTCTGCACCACCGTGCCGGTCGCGTAGCCGAATTCGGTCGCGCCGGGGATGAGGGTCACCGCCCGCGTCATCTGCTCGAGCCGGCCGACCGGACGCACGACCTCAAACGACAGTTGCGGAATGCGGTTGCCGAAACCGGCGAGCGGCAACCGCTCGAGCACCACATAGGCCAAACCGCGATAGGCCGGCGCGTCGCCTTCCTTGGCAACGATCAGCGCATCCGGCGTCTGCTCTTCGTCGCCGCGATAGAAGCGCATAGTAATGCCGGAAAGGTCGAGCGGCTTGCCGTCCGCCCAGACCCGCAACACCGCGCCCACCGGCCCGTCGCACAGGCCGACCGCAAGGTTGGCGAAATAAGAATACGTCGTCGTGGTCGTCGCGACCGAGCCGCCGCCGCCGCCCATGCCTTTGCCGCCGCCATTGCCGCGCGTCGTTTGCGTGCTGGTGGTGACGACCTCCTCGAGGTTGGTCGCCCAGATCACCTGTCCCGATAGCCGCGCGCGCCCATAGACGCGCGGGATCGGCGCGCCATCGGTCGAGGCCATCACGTCGAGATCGGCAAGCCGCGGCCCCTCGACCGCACGCTCACTCTTGCTCGCGAACAGAGCCTGATCGATGAGCGAGCCGCCGATCGCGCCGATCAGGCGGCCGGCGATCGCGCCGGTCGAACCGAATACGGCGTTGCCCGCGGCCGCACCGGCCACGGAAAGAACGAGTGCGGCCATCAATCGACTCCCGGAAACCGAAAGGCATAAGCGAGCCGCCGCCGCCACCACGGCGCCAGGGAAACCTCGGCGACGGCGGCGCCGTCATGCGCGTGCACCATAAGGCCGGGACTGCTGACGATGGCCGCGTGTTTTGCCGGCAGGCTCGCGCGCCAGCGGAACAGCAAGACATCGCCTTCGCCGAAAGTATCGCGGTCGATCGCCACGAGGTGTCGGCCCGCCGCGTCCGCCAGCGGCTCGCCGCTCGCCGCCTCCGCCCAGTCCGGCGCGTAAGGCGGCGCGCGTTCCGGCTCGTCGCCAAGCAGGGCGCGCCACACCCCGCGCACCAGCCCGAGACAGTCGCAGCCGACGCCCTTGAGCGACGCCTGGTGCCGGTACGGCGTGCCGATCCAGCTGCGCGTTTCCGCGACGATGAGAGAGCGGGTGAGAGGCATTGGCGGAATCGTGTCCCGGGCGCAGCGCAGCGCGGCGCGAAGCGCTGTGGTGCGCTGCAGAACCGGGATCCCGGTTGCTGATGAAAGTAAGCTGGGTCCCGGATCTGCGGTGCACCGCTGTCGCGCTGCACCGCGTCTGGGACGCGAGATCAATTGTTCATGCTCGTCCCGTCGTTCCCCGGCTCGCCCTGCACCGGATAGCGGATGACGAAGTCGTTGCCCGGAATGTGCGGAAAGCCGCGGAAGTTGACGATGTTGTCGAAGCGGTCGTGGCAGGTGGCAAAGCGCTTGTCGCAGCCGGCCGTGACATCGAACGTGTCGCCCGCGACAATGGCTTCCGGCATCGCCTGCCAGAGCTCGAACGTGACGCCGCCGCCGTTGCGGTGCGTCTTCACCTCGACGCTCAGGCCGGCATTGTCGCCGGCGGTGAACGTCAGCTTGCCGCCGCTGAACCAGCCGTCCTCGAAGGCGTCAAGGCCGCTGGCGGTGAAGGTCGACGTCGCCGCCACCGTGTCGACCGCGCCGTCGCCGCGAAAAGCGGGGTCATCCAGATCGATCTTGCAGCGCGCATCGCCGAGATCGGCCGAGCACGTCGCCGTATAAAGCCGCCCGCTGGTTTCGCTCAGCCGCTGGCTGAGGCCGCGCACTTCCGCCGTGAAGGCGGCGCCCTCGCGCTTCACTTCGCCGAGCGCGCCCTTGGCCATCAGCACGCGCAAGTCCGGCTCGCTCCAGTCGGTGAGCCAGATCTCGACTTCCGCGGCGTCGTAGCGCCCCGCGGCGAGATCGTCCTCATTGAGCGTGTCGTCCGCCAGCGCGCCGGACAGCTCCGACCCATCCACCGCCAGTCCAAGCTTCTGCATCGCCTCGCTGCCCGAAAGCCCCGTTCCGGCGCGGCACGTCACGTCGCCGAGCACGATATCCTCGTCGTGGTCGGTGAAGCCCTGCGTCACGCCGTCGGCGCGCGTGATCAGCCAGCAGCGGCACAGCGTGGTGACGCCGCTGTCGAGCTGGGCTTGCAATGCTGTCGGAATTGTTCTCACGGCCTGATCTCCACCAGCGGAATTTTCGGAATCGCGCCGGCGGCAAAGGCCGAGAGATCGACTTCGAGATAGTCGGTATCGAAACGCACCGGCACGTCGAACAGGAAACCCGCCGTCACCGCGGCACCGCTCGCAGGGATGTGCCCCGCCAGAAACGTCACCACCCCGTTTGCGGGGTCGACGGTGAAGTCCGTGCCCTCATCCTTCTCCACGCCCGCCACCGCCACACGCACGCTGCCGGGTGACGGCTTCGCGACCGGCCGCTGATACGGCGAATAGAACGAGCCGTAGGTCTTCACGAGCTGGAATTCGGCGGCGATGCCATCGCCGCTGCCGAGCACCTGGTCGGTGGCGGAAACCGCCGTGTCCGGCGCGGCCGAGGAATGATCGAGCCGGTCGCGCCAGCGGAAGCCGTGCAGGCGCCCGCGCCGCTCCTCGAAGAACGCCACCACCTGCGACAGCGCGTCGAGCGTCTTGACGCCATAGCCGGCATCGTAGCGCCGCCGCGAATGCGCCCAGCGCGCGTTGCGCTCCTCGCGGCCGGAGCCGAGCACGACGACGTCGGTGCGGCGCTGCGGCCCGCCCGCGCTCTTGAGCGCGATATCGAGCGGAAAAAGGACTTCGTGAAAGGCTGTCATGGTTTAGAAACTGCGTTGTGTTTAGAAACTGCGTTGTCCGCGCGCGACCGCGCGCGCGATCTGGCCGGTGATGTAGGCTTCGGAGCGGCGGAAGCTTGCCGCGTCGGGCGTGGCGATCTGCACGGTGACGTTCGCCGGCGCCCCCGCGCCGTTCATCGCCACGCCGAGCCGGCCGTCCGATCCGCGCGCCAGCGGCATGATCGCTTCCGGCCCGGCCTCGCCGGCAAGGCCCAAGCCGCCCCCGAGCGGAAAGTAGCTCGGCGCGCCGATCACGCCGCCAGCGGCGAAGGGCGATATCGGCGGCGTGGCGCTATCCGGGCCATCGAAAATGCCTTTGAGCCCGCCGCTCACGATGCGCGCGAATGGCTTGAGCGCGTTGGCCACCGACATCGCCGACAAGCGCAAGGCCACTTGCTTCAGCACCTCGTCGAACTGCTTGCCGCCCGCGGTCGCGTCGCTGAAGGCCTTCGTCATGATGCGCGCGAAGGCCGCCGCGTTGATGCCGAGGATGCTCGTGCTGACGCGCACCTTCTCGGTCGTCTCCGGGAAGCGCGGCATCAAACTCTCGTCCAAGCCAAAGCTATCGTCCATCGGGATATCTCTTCATCAATTGCTCGAAGCTTCCGCGGTCGAGCGGCGCCTTGCGGCCGGTCGCCGCCTCGATCGCGTAAGCCAGCTCGCGCGGCGTCATGCGCCAGAATTGCTCCGGCGACAGCCGCAACACGCCGAGCCCGAAGCCGATCGCGTCCTTCCAGGGAAACGGCGTCATGCGCCGCCGTCCCCGAACGTCACCGCGACCAGCTCCGCCGCGATGCGCACGTAACCCTGCGCGCCGCCGTCCACCGCCATGGCGGCAACCGCGTCGTCGCTCACCGCCTCGCCTGCCCCGCGCAAGCCGGCCGCGATGATGCGCGTGAGATCGCGCGCCTTCAGCCGGCCGTTGCCGAAGCGTTCGGTCAGCGCCACCAGATCGTCGGCGCCGAAGGCATCCTCCAGCTCGGCCAGCGCGCCGAGTGTCAGCACCAGCTTTCGCCGCACGCCGCCGATCTCCGCCTCGATCTCGCCGCGATGCTTGTTGGGCATGTTTCTCTTCCCGTCGTCCCGGCCAAGCGAGCGATAGCGAGCGCGAGCCGGGACCCAGTACCCCGTGCCCTATCGATAGACTGCGGCGTACTGGGTCCCCGCTTGCGCGGGGACGACACCACTACGCCGCCGTGAACGTCATCTCGCCGGCCGACTCCAACGCGACGTCGTAGGTGACCTCGCCATTGTGCTCGCCGGCGAATTCCAGGTTGGTGAGCTGAAACGCGCCCTGCACCGTGCCGAAGTCGGGAATGACGATCTGATAGTTCTTCACCGCGCCGTCGAAGAAGGTCTGCCGCATCAACGCGTCGGTGGCGGCGTCCTTGAACAGCCCGCGGCCCGACACCGAAGCGCGCTTGACGCCCGCCCCGTCGAGCAGCTCGCGCCAGCGGTTGGCGCTCTCGGCGTGCGTGACGTCGACCGTCTCGGCATTGAACGACAGCCGGCGCGTGCGCAGGCCGGCGACGGTAGTGAAGCCTGCGCCGTCGGCGATCTTGACGAGCAGGTCCTTGCCTTTCTGGGCGGTCATGGGAGGTCCTTGTTGAGATAATGAGAGGTAGGGAGCGAATAGCGCGTAGCGAACGGCGAATAGAAAAAAGACCACTACTCGCTATTCGCTACTCACTACTGGCTTGGCTTCACGCCGGCTCGGTGACGGCGCGGAAGCGCACCAGCGCGTGGTAGGTGCGTCCGTCCGCTTCGCGCCGCACGTCGGCGACCGCGAAGCGGAAATTGATGAGATGGTGGTCGGCGAGCGCCAGGGCTGCGTCGTCGAGCGCCTGCAAGAGCGCGCCGGCGATCACATGCGCCTGTTTGTGGCCGCCCTCGCGCGACCAGGCGTGCAGCGTCAATTGATGCTCCTCGCCGCGCTCGCCGCCGGCGGAAAAGTCGGCGATGCGCGCCTCACCCAGCGTGACGTAAGGAAATGCGGCCGCGCGCGGCGGCTCGTCATAGATCTTCGGCCCGCCCAATACCGCGCTGAGCGCGGCGTCGGCTGTGAGCGCGTCGTGCACGGCGGCGCGCAACGCGGCGGAAGCGGCGGTCGGCATGGTCAGTCCTCGTGTGCTTCGGCATCGATTTCAAGAAAGCGGCGGTCGGCACCGTCGCGCAGCGCGAGAATGCGGTAGACGCGCGTTCCGTCGAGCAAACGATGCCGTGTGCTGATGTCGCCGCGCATGCGCACGACGATGCGATAGCGCGCAGCCGCGCCGAGGCTATCGGCGGCCACCTCGGCACGCGCCGACAGCGGCAGCACCTGCGCCCACAGCGTCGTCACCACGTCGTAAAGTCTTGTGACCCCGCCGGCGCCGTCATCGTTCTCGCTCGGCGCTTCCAGCACCAGGCGGCGGTTCAGGTTGCCCGGCTGCGTCACAGCGACACCATCCGGTAGGGCGCGAGCAGCGCCGCCACGCCCGCCGGCAGCAGCGCGCCGCTTGCAGCCGCGGCGACCACGCTGCGGTTCTCATACCAATGCGCCACCAGCAGCCGCACCGCCTGCCGCAGCGGCTCCGGCACGGCGAGCGCGCTGTCGCCGTAGCCGGCGGTCACGTCGATCTCGATGCCGGCCGCCATGCGTCCCGGCGCCGGCAGCGCCCAGGGCATGAAGGCCAGCGCCGACGCGCCCAGATCCGGTACGAAGGCCTGCGGATCGATCGTCTGCGCGGCGCCCTCGCCATTGAACACCCGCGCGGCGGTCACCGCCTGCAACGGCGCCGGCCGCACATCGATGCGCCCATCGGCCGGCCAGGCGTCGAGCACCAACCGCCAACTTTGCGCGATCAGCGCGCGCCGCGTCTGCGCCTCGACATGGATGCGCGCGCCGGCGATCAGCGCCGCGATCAGCTCGTCGTCGTCGGTGTGCTCGACGCGCAGGAAGGCGCGCGTCTCGTCGAGCGCCAGCGGCTCGGCCGCCGGCGGAGTCAATAGGATAGAGGGCATGGTGTGTTTCTCTGGCTCGTGTCCCGGGCGCAGCGCAGCACGCAAGTGATGCGCTGCTGACCCGGGACCCCGGTTGATAAAGGGAAGTCGGCGGGGCCCCGGATCTGTGGCGCACCGCTTCGCGCTGCACCGCGTCCGGGGCACGCACCGATTGACAAATGATCTTTGGCAAGGCCCATGGCGCTATGCGCCCCGCCCTCGCCGCCTTCGCCGCTCTGCTGTTCAGCGCCCCCGCGCTGGCCCTCACCGGCAATGCGCCGCCGGCCACCGGCTGGGCGGCGCGGCCGATCGTCATGGTGGTCGACGCGCGCGGCGACCTCTGCACCGGCACCGCGCTCGCGCGCGACCTGGTGCTCACCGCGGCGCATTGCGTCACGCGGCCGGTCACATACGAGGTCAAGGCTTTTCAGGACGGCGTCGCCATTCCCGTGCGCACGATCGCGCGCCACCCGCGTTTCGACTACGCCAGCTACGCCGCCAGCCGCGCCACCGCCGACGTCGCGCTGTTGAAGCTCGAGGCGCCGCTGCCCGACATCGTCGTGCCCGCCGCGCTGGCGGCCGCGCGCCGCGTCGCCGTCGGCGAGACGCTCACCGTCGCCGGCTTCGGCGTCACGCTGGCCGGCACGCCGCACGGCCTCGGCATCCCGCGCATGGCGAAGCTCGCCGTCACCGGCAAGCCCGGCTCCCTGCAAATCCGGCTATACGATCCGGCCACGCGCAATGTGTCGGCCGGCCTCGGCGGCTGCACCGGCGACTCCGGCGCCCCCGCCTTCGACGGCGACGGCCCGCTCGTCATCGGCGTGGTGAGCTGGTCCACCGCGCCGCAGGACAATGAAGGCTGCGGCGGGCTGACCGGCGTCACGCCGCTGCTCAATTATCGCGCCTGGCTCGTCGAGACCGCCGCCAAATTCAAGTCACCCATCGCGCCTTGACGGCGCCGCCGACGGAATCCCGGCTTTTAACCTTACTTGGTCAGCTTACCGCGGGGACCGGCTCGCCATGGCGGCGGTGCGCCGTTAAGCAGCAATCCCAGAGAGGGAACTCTTAGCGAGGAACGCAATTGCGGTAACGAACCGCGCGGGAACCATGAGGACTAAGTGATTAAAATCCTGACGATTTTTGCTCTCGCCTTTTTTGCCAGCGCTATTGCCACCTCGGCCGAGGCCCAGCACCGCCGCAGCCAGCGCCCGCAAACCACCATCACCTGCAACGAACGCGGTTGCTCGGACTACGCCAGAGTCCAGCGCGCCCGCACGGCTGTGGCCACGACCGACGCCGCCGCGACCGGCGGCGCCGGCCGCAGCTTCAATTCCGTCGACGCCAATGGCAACACCGTCGTCATCGGCGGCCGGCCCGCAGGCTGCCCGCGCCAGTTCTGCGGCTGCGAAGCCTCCCGTTACGTCTTCGGCCGCATCCGCCCGGAGCTGAACCTCGCCTCCAATTGGATCAAGTACTTCCCGCGGACCGCGCCTGCGCCTGGCATGGCGGCGGCGCGCGGCGGCCACGTGATGGTGCTCATCGGCCACGTCAGCGGCAACGACTGGCTCGTGCACGACGGCAATTCCGGCGGCGGTCTGACGCGCCGGCACGTCCGCTCGATCCGCGGCTACGTGACCGTCAATCCGCATGCCTCGCGCGCCATGCAAAGCGAGGCATCCGTGCGCAAAGTCGAAGCCTCCGCCACGCCCTGACCGGCGAGTTTTCCACAAACTTCCCCGCCCCGCCCGCTTTGCCCGGTTCCGCGTCCCGCTAGTCTTGTCCTCGGGGATAAGGGGGGACGGACCATGCTTCGCCGCATTGCGCGCGGGCCGCTCATTATATTACTGCTGGCTTCGGCCATGAGCTTCGCCGCCACGCCGGCGCAGGCCGTCATCCAAGGCACGTCCTCCTCGCACGGCAGCTACACCGTGCGCCTGGTCGGCCCCTTTTATTGCAGCGGCGTCGCCGTCGCGCGCCGCGTCGTCATCACCGCCGCGCATTGCGCCAACCGCGGCATGCGCATCTACGGCGGCGGCGGCTCCGCCGGCATCGCCCGCGTCTCGCGCAGCGCCGTGCTCGACGACGGCCGCCGCATCAGCGTCTCCGGCGACGCCGCGATCCTCACGCTCACTACGCCCTTGTCGGGCGGTATCGCGCCCGTCGGCGACGGCGACGGCGAGCGCTTCGTCATCGCCGGCTACGGCACGCCGGACGAGCGCCACCGCTTGTCGTTCGGCACCTTGCGCGAGGCCACGCTGGTCGCGGCCGAGCCGCGCGCGCTGGTCGATCCGAACCGTTCGGGTTCAATTAGTGCTAGCGCCTGCTTCGGCGACTCCGGCGGCCCCGTGCTGCGCGGCGGCATGCTGGTCGGCATCGTCACGCGCGCCGCCCATCCCTCGCCGCGCATCGCCTGCGGCCACCTCACGCGCTGGGCGCCGGTGACGGTAAGCGGCGAGGCGCAATCGATTGCCGCCGTGGACGAGCCGGCCCCAGCCCCGCGCAAGCGGCAACGCCACGCCCGCCGCACGACGGAGAGCGATGTCTCGAGCGGCAGTCTGTTTGCGAATTGGTTCGCGCCCAAGGCCGAGGCGCGCAAGCTCAAGCGCCGCAAGCAGGCCGGGCGTAATTGATCCTGGCTATTTGCTCCGCTCGATCCTTATCCGGTAGTTGCACTGTTCATCGCCGACCACGTACTCGACGTGCCGCTCGCCGTACGCCAAGTCCCGCAGGACTTTCTTATCGGCCGGCTCCTTCAGCTCGAACACCGCATCGCCGTTCGGCTGCGATGAGATTTCCGCGCGCCATGTTTGGCATCGCTCTCCGGGAGCGCCAAAGCGAAGCTCGAAGCGGGAGCGAGGATCGCCGACCGTCCGCCGCTCGATAAAAAGAGGATTGACTTCATCCGAGCTTCGCTGCCGCGGTAACGCCGGCGGCCCGGACTGCGCCTGCGCGTCGGCGACGAAGGCCGCCAGAAGCAAAAGACAAGCAAGGCTTTGCCAAGTGGCACAAAAGGCTCGAAATCCGCTCCTACGGTTTGATCGCTTCTGCATGGTACTGCCCTTCGTCAGCTGCGAGTGGTGGGAAATGCGCGAACCTTGCCACCACGATCGATCACTATGCTTAAGCCATGGTCCGATCTCGCCGGAGTGCCTACAGTATACGATGAGCCAGTTATTCCGCCGCCAAATTTTTCATCGACTACAACGGAGCCGACGCCCGTAAATGACAATATGGTGGTGCCTGTCGTTGGATCGAAGCTTTCTTGATGCGAGATGTTCGGTCCCTTAACGATTGAGACTGCATCGCCAAATGATCCGAGATCTTCGCCTCCTAACCGAATTAACTGCTCGGAAGATAGAGAGCGATCATCTCTTGTAAGCTGTATTCGCTGAATGTCCTCAGCCGAGCTTTCAGTAGTCGAATTCGCGGGCAATCCCGATCCCTGATCAACATCGTCCGTCCATTGCCCGCCCTCGCGTTGCCCTGCCGGCACGCGCGGCTGGTCGGGCCGATACTTTTCTTCCAGCTCGGCGTAGCGGCGGGAAAGCTCCGAGCCGGGTCGCACGAAGCGCCGCCAGTCGGGTCGCAGGAAGCGATGCGCGTCCGGCCGCATGAAGCGTTTCCGCTCATGCTCGAGGTATGCGGGATGAATACGGGCCATAGGGGTAAAATCGCGAGGAAATTGCAAGATGCGGCCCGCACGCCGCCGTCATTCCCCGCGCAAGCGGGGAATCCAGTAACCACGGCCGGTGAGTACTGGATCACCCGCTTTCGCGGGTGATGACCGGCGGAATGCGTTGAGGGCTAGGCTTCCATCACGACGCCGCGAACTTCATCACCTTGATGGCGTCGAAGTCCTGCACGCCGCCGCCCACGCGCTTGGTGGTGTAGAACAGCACGTAGGGCTTGGCCGTGTAGGGATCGCGCAGCACCGAGACGCCAGCGCGGTCCACCACCAGGTAGCCGCGGTTGAAGTCGCCGAAGGCGATCGACAGCGAGTTCGCCGCAATGTCCGGCATGTCCTCGGCCTCGATCACCGGGAAGGTCATCAGCGAGGCCTTGCCGCCGGCCGCCGACGGCGGCTGCCAGAGATAGCCGCCGGTCGTGTCCTTGAACTTGCGGATGGTGGACTGCGTCTTGCGGTTCATCACGAAGACGGCGTTCTGCCGGTAGCCGGCGCGCACCGCGTAGATCAGATCGACCAGCGTGTCGGACGGGTTCGACGCCGGGAAGGCGCCGGCCGAACCGCTCGCGATATAGCCGATGTTGCCCCAGGTCCACGACGCGTTGGCCACCGCCGTGTAGGCGAGGAAGCCCTTCGGCTTGTTCGAGCCGTCGCCGGTGACGAAGGCCGTCCCCTCTTGCGTCGCGAACACTTGCTCGACTTCCTGCGCCAGCCACTCGTCGATGTTCACCGCCGAGTCCTCGAGCAGCGTCGACGTCGCCGCCGGCTGCGCGTAGAGCTCCATGGCCGGGAACGACAGTTCGTCGAGCGTCGGCGACGCCGTCTGCGCGCGCGCGTCGGTCTCGCCCACCCAGCCGACCGCAGGGCCCGCCGTCATGAACGGCTTCTTGTAGATGTTGCCGCTGATGACGCGCACGCCGGCGATGCCGCGGATCGGCGAGATGTTCGCCAGCCGCTTGCCGATCTCCGCCTCGATCTCGGGCGGCACCAGGTAGCCGCCGTCCGGATTGGAGCCGACCGACAGCGCCTTCACTTCCAGCGCGCGCAGGCCGGTCGTCTCGCCGGCGCGCACGTAAGCCTCGAAAGCTTGCTTGTGCTCGGGCGAGCCTTGGCCGCGCGCGCGGTCGTGACCGATCGCCGGCCGCGCCGCCTTCAGCGTGATCTCGTCCATCCGGCGCGCCTGCGCGTCGATGGTGCGGTCGATGCGCGCGAGCTTCTCTTCCAGCACGACGTCGCCGCCGCGCCTTTCCATCGTGGCGATGCGCTCGTCGTTCGCCTCCTTGAAGGCCTCGAAGGCGCGCATCATGTCGGCATGCGTCACCACCGCGTCGTGCGGCGGCCCCGCCTTGGTCTCGAGCGAAGTGTGGGTATCGATTTCCATCCTGCTTCTCCTTGTGGATCGATGTGAATTCACGTTCGGCGGCGCCCGGCCGACCCTGGCGGCCGCGGTATTGCCCCCTCCCCAACCGGCGCCGGCCATGGCAAGCTCGCCGCAACAAAAGACAGCCGGCGCTTAAAGCCGGCCATCAGGGAGGAGACGATGACGAAAAAGTGCATGGCGGCAGCCCTCATGCTGCTCGCCGGGCTGACAGGCGCACAGGCCCAGGACTTCCCGACCAAAGGCGGCACGGTGATCGTGCCCTTCGCCGCCGGCGGGCCGGCCGACATCACCGGCCGCATCGTCGCCGACATCCTGTCACGCCATCTCGGGCAGTCCTTCGTCGTCGAAAACGTCGTCGGCGCCGGCGGCACCGTCGGCGCCACCCGCGCTGCGCGCGCCAACCCCGACGGCTACACGCTCATCTCCGGCCACATGGGCACGCACGCCGCCGCGCATCTGTTCTATCCCAACCTCGGCTACGACCCGGAAAAGGACTTCGCGCCGGTCGGCCTGATCGCCGAACAGCCGGAGCTGCTGGCGGTGCGCAAGGAGATCCCGGCCAACAACCTGAAAGAGTTCGTCGCCTGGGCCAAGGCGAACGAGAGCAAGGTGAACATGGGCCACGCCGGCGTCGGCTCGGTGTCCTATATCGGCTGCCTGCTGCTCAACAACGCCATCGGCATCAAGCCGACCCTGGTGCCGTTCACCGGCACCGCGCCGGTGATGAACGCCATCCTCGCCGGCACTGTCGATTACGATTGCGACCCGATCCTCGGGCCGCTGCCGCACGTGCGCGCCGGCACCGTCAAGGCGCTGGCCATCGCCAGCAAGAAGCGCAGCCCGCTGCTGCCCGACGTGCCAACTTCTTATGAGCAGGGCCTGCCGGAATTCGACTGCGCGCCGTTCTATGCGCTGTTCGCGCCCAAGGGCACGCCGCAGGCGGTCGTCGACAAGCTTGCGGCCGCGCTCGCCAAGGGCCTCGATGAGCCCGCGGTGCAGAAGCGCCTTGCCGATCTCGGCGCCGAAATCGCGGAGCCTGCGCGCCGCGGGCCGAAAGCCCTGGGCGAGCTCCAGCGCAAGGAGATCGCGCGGCTCACCGCGCTCCTGAAGCCGGCGGGGAAGTAGGCCGCGCCGGATTTTTCACCTCTCAGCGCCGGCAATGCATGTCGTGAGTTGCCGGCGTTATGTCGGCTTGAATATTCCAGCGTCGAGATTTCTCAGCGACATGCCGGCTTCGAGCTTCTGCGGCCCGTAGCATGTCTCGGCGATGACCTCGAGCACGTGCCGCGCGGCCGCCGGCGCAATCGCCAATGTTGCCTTCGCCGCCTTAAGTTGCACTTGCGGGTTAGGGTGGTCCAAAAGAGGCAGAAGCGCGTGTCTTTGGTCGCCGGGACGCGACTTTAGCTCATCTGCAATCGCTGTGATCTTCCAAAATAGTCGATTGCCTTCCTTCGTGTCGAAGGCAAGCTCGGCTTCGTCTTGCTGGAGAGCGAATCCGGTAAACAGTTCGACGAGTTCATTCACCGTCTTCTTTCCGAGCATTGCATTTTTCATGGCCGCAATACCCCGACCTTCCTAAGTGCGTCCAACCCTACCCGCGTACGTTCTTCCCAGCTCTTGCCTTTCAGATACTGACGCGGTGCTAAACGCCCATAATCTTCATTCGGCCTCTCATAAAACGAATTTATCTCTCAGTGCTTCCAGCGCGGGATGCGTACCTGGTTTTCCGGCCCTTCGATTAGATCGGCTTCGGAGCCATCTTTCGCCGCAGAGTTTCGTTCGACGATATGGTGAATATCATAGCCCTTTTGCGGGCTATTTGCAGCTTCTTGCAATTCTTCCAGACTCTTGGGCGCATCGAAGTGACGCTCTGCATCGCCGCTCACCACGCCTGCCGCCAGGCGACGATGCGGCCGTCGCGGCGCTGGCCGTCCGGCGCGCGCCGGCGCGTGATCCGCGCA
>JALHRB010000016.1 GCA_022841665.1 Pseudolabrys sp. | reverse complement strand
GAGCGCACCAGGCCGAGCCGCGCCACGTCGGCCGGCTGCATGGCGGTGATGTCCTCGCCCTTGAACAGGATGCGGCCGCGCGTGGGCTGCAGGAACTTTGTGAGGAGATTGAAGCAGGTCGTCTTGCCGGCGCCGTTCGGCCCGATCAGCGCATGAATGGTGCCGCGGCGGACCTGCAAGTCCACGCCGTTGATGGCGACAAAGCCCGCGAAATCCTTGGTCAGATCCTCAGTTGCGAGGATTATGTCGTTATTATTCATTAGACGTTCCCTCGTGCCGCATTGTCGGCATTTTTCAAGGGGCGGCAAGGGCTACTAAAGGTTTGATTTTGACCAAAAACTAGGCGTCGGCAGGCGCCCCGGCGCGACGCGGCGGGGCAACGACGGCTGCCCACCCGGCTCAAGGCGAGCGCAGATATTCGAAGGGGAAAGATCAGGCGGCAGCGGCTTCGGCTTCGCGCTTTGCAAGGTTTGCAAGGATTTCAGCGCCGCGGTTGGCCGCCGGCAGGCCGCGGAACAGGAAGCACAGGCTGATCACCGCCTGCATCTCCTCCCAGGTGGCGCCGGCCCGGCGCGCCGCGATGGCGTGCAGCTGGGTCGCATCGCTCAGGTCCATCAGCAGCATGCCGAACAGCATCAATTGCGCGGTCTTCACGTCGAAGCACTTCGGGTACATCGCGTGCTCGCGCATCTTCTCCTGCATGTCGAGCAGCGTCGGATCGAGCGCGCCGGTGACCGCCATGCGCGCCTCGATGCGCGGCGGCACGAAGCCGATCAGATCGCGGTAGATGGCGTTGCGCTCGTCGAGCGTCGCCGTCTTGTCGGCATAGGCGCCGATCTTCTCGCGCACCGCCTTGGCGTCGATCCGGGGAGGAAGTGACATCGCGTTTCCTTTTTCAGAAAGAAGATCGGCAATTCCGGCAGGCTGACCGCGCGCAAGCGCGGCCGCTTCACGACAACGATGCGATGGCTTGCTTGAGAACCTCGGGGACCGGGGCCTTGGTCCCTGTCTCCCGCACATCCGGCGTCGCGTATTCGATAAAGCTGTCCGGCAGCCGCGCGCCCCAATAGGTGCCGGTGCCGCGCTCCTCCTCGTTCCAGGTGACAGGCTCCCAATCGGGCGCCACCACCAGGAAGCTCGACGAATAGATTTCGACGCGGTTGCCGCCGGGCTCGTAGGTGTAGAGATAGAAGCCCTGCGAGTTGTTGTGCTTGGACGGTCCGGCTTCGATGAAGACGCCGTTCTCCGTGAGAATGTCGGCGGCGCGCATCACGTCGTCGCGGTTGTCGACCCACATCGAGAAGTGATGCAGGCGCCCGTGGGCGCCTTTGATGTCGACGACGTAAGCGAGCTGGTGGTGGATCGCGGTCGGACTCATCCAGGAGCCGATCTCGGTCTTGCCCTGGTCGTAGCGGACCTGCTCGCGCAGCTGGAAGCCCAGCAGGTCGGTGGCGAATTTGCGGTTGGCTTCGACGTCCTTCGCCAGCAGCGCCAGGTGGTCGATGCGGCGCACGCCGACGCCGCGCCCGGTGTATTTCTGCGGCAGGTTTTTCAGGTTCGATTGCAGTTCGGGCGGCGCGACGAATTTCTGTTCCTCGTAATAGATTTCCATCGTGTGGCCGTCCGGATCGCGGAAGCGGTACGAGCGGCCGCGGCCGAAATCACCGTTGGTCCAGCCGATGCCGAGGCCAGCCTCCTCGATCGCCTTGGCGCGGCGCTCGAGCGCCTGCGGGCTGGCGGTTCGCCAGGAAATGCAGCCGACGCCGTTGGCGGGCGCGGCAGTGAGCTTCAAGGTCGAAGTGGCGTAATCGCCATAGCCGCGCAGGTAGACCGACTGGCCGGCGGTGTGCACCGGCTCCATGCCCAGAAGGTCGCGGAAATACCAGAGGCTTTTTTCGGGCTTGGGCGAGAACAGTTCGACGCTGCCGAGATGCGCGATATCGTGGATCGGCTCTTTGTCTGCAACCATGCCCGCCTCCCTTGGTTACCGCAGCAACTAATGGGCGCGGCAGGGAAGCGGTGCTTTGATCTAGCGCAAACGGCCGTGACTAGCCCTTGAACTTCTTGGCCAGCGCGTCGGCATTGCGGGCAAGCAGGCCGATATCGGCGCCGACGGCCACAAACAGATAGCCCCAGTCGATGTAGCGGCGGGCCTCCTCCTCGTTGGGCGTGAGGATGCCGGCCGGCTTGCCGACGGCCTTGAGCCGCTTGGCGGCGTCCTGGATCGCCGCCTGCACTTCCGGGTGCGCCGGATTGCCGAGGTGGCCGAGCGAGGCGGCCAGGTCGGCCGGACCAATGAACACACCGTCGACACCGTCCACCTTCGCGATGGCCTCGATCTGGTCGAGCGCGGGGCGCGTCTCCACCTGCACCAGCACGCAGATCTCGGCATTGGCCTTGCCGAGATAGCCAGGCACGCGGCCGTAGCGGCTGGCGCGTGCGCCGGCCGAGACGCCGCGGATGCCCTGCGGCGGATAGCGCGTGGAAGCGACCGCACGCTTGGCCTCCTCCGGGTTCTGCACATAGGGAAACAGCAGCGTCTGCGCGCCGATGTCGAGGCAGCGCTTGGCAAGCACCGCGTCGTTCCAGGCCGGGCGGATGATCGGCGTCGCGGTGCCGCGCTGCACCGCCTGCAACTGCGTCACCAGGTCGGGGATTTCGTTGGGCGAATGCTCGGTGTCGAGCAGGATCCAGTCGAAGCCGGAGTCGGAAATGACTTCGGCGGCAAGATTGCTGCATAGGCTCGACCACAGGCCGATCTGGAGCTTGCCGGCGGCGAGGTCGTGCTTGAAAGCGTTGCGGGGCATGTCGGGCATTGATGACTTCCTTTCTTGTCATCGTCCGCGAAGGCGGACGATCCAGTAGCCACGAACGCTTCGGCTTAAATCGCTAGTCCTGTGGTTACTGGGTCCCCGCTTTCGCGGGGACGACATCAGACGAATTGAATGGCGAGGCCGCCGAGCGGCCCGAAGTCGGCGTGCAGCGTGTCGCCCTTCTGCGCGAAGACGACGCGGGTGAAGGAGCCCGCGAGCACGATGTGGCCGGGCTCGAGCGCGTGGCCGTGCGGGCCGATCTTGTTGGCAAGCCAGGCGACGCCGAGCGCGGGATGGCCGAGCACGCCGGCGGCAAGTCCCGTCTCTTCGATCTCGGAGTTGCGGTACATGATGCCGCCAACCCAGCGCAGGTCGACGTCGAGCGGGCCGATAGGGCGGCCGCCGAGCGCGATGCCGGCGGCGGCGCCATTGTCGGCGACGGTGTCGAAAATCTTGCGCTGGTCCTGCAGGCGCGCATCGACGATCTCGATCGCCGGAATGACGTATTCGGTGGCGCGCAGCACGTCGGCCAGGCCCACGCCCGGGCCTTGCAGGCGCTTGCCCATGATGAAGGCAAGCTCGACCTCGACGCGCGGCTTGCAATAGTCGGCGTGCTTCACCTTGGCGCCGTCGCCGATCATCTGGTCGTCGAGGATGTAGCCGTAATCCGGCTCGTCGATCATCGAAGAGCGCTGCATCGCCTTGGAGGTGAGGCCGACCTTGTGGCCAATCAGCTTGGCGCCGGCCTTGATCTTGCGGTTGGCGACCTCGGTCGAGATCGCATAGGAGTCTTCAATCTCGATGTGCGGGTAGGTAACAGAGAGCTGCACCGCCTGCTTATGCTCCTTCTGAGCATTCATCAGGATGTCGGCGCATTTCTGGCGTTCGGCGGCGGAAAGCATGGGACCCCCTTGGAGCGTGTCGGGGGCGATCCTGTAACGGCTGCTGCGGGAAATGCAATGCGCCCGGCGAAGGTGAAAACGTCAGCGGCCCTGCGGCGCGAGCTTGCGGTTTACCCAGGCGATCAGTCGCGCCAGCGGCGCGCGCAGGAACGGCAGGTCGAGCGCGAGCAGCGCCAGCCCAAGCGGGATCATCCAGAAGCCGAGGACCGGCAGAAAGCCGACGAACCCGCCGGCAATCAAGCCAAAAGCCGCCGGGACGCGCAGCCAGACGGCGCCGGGCCGGCGCACTCTGCGCAGGAAGCGCACCAGCCCCTGCGGCAGATGCGTCTCCAGGCTATCGAGCTCACGGTCGAGGTTAGGCCTGGCCATACCGGGTCAAGAGATGACCCGGGGCCGTTGTTCCGCCGCAGCCTAATGTTTCAGCTTGGCGTCGACCTTGAAGCTCGCCTCGGTCTTTTTGGTGATCTCGTCCACCGTCACGCCCGGCGCAAGCTCGATCAGCGTCATGCCGCCGCCCTTGCGGTCGATGTTGAAGACGCCGAGATCGGTGATCACCATGTCGACGACGCCGGCGCCGGTGAGCGGCAGATTGCACCTGTGAAGCAGTTTCGGTTCGTCCTTGGCGGTGTGCTCCATGATCACGACCACCTTCTTGACGCCGGCAACGAGGTCCATGGCGCCGCCCATGCCCTTCACCATCTTGCCGGGAATCATCCAGTTGGCGAGGTCGCCGTTCTCCGCCACTTGCATGGCGCCCAGGAGCGCGATGTCGATGTGGCCGCCGCGAATCATCGCGAACGAATCCGCCGACGAGAAGAAGCTGGTGGTCGGCAATTCGGTGACGGTCTGCTTGCCGGCGTTGATGAGGTCGGGGTCTTCCTCGCCCTCATACGGGAACGGCCCGAAGCCGAGCATGCCGTTCTCGCTCTGAAGCTGCACGCTCACGCCGTCGGGAATGTAGTTCGACACCAGCGTCGGAATGCCGATGCCGAGATTGACGTAGAAGCCGTCGCGCAACTCCTTGGCGGCGCGTTCGGCCATTTGCTCGCGGGTCCAGGGCATGGTTAAACCTCCTCACCGGTGGCGGCCGCCGGCACGCGCTTGCGCACGGTGCGATTCTCAATGGGCTTCACGTAGTTGGGTACATGGACGATGCGCTTCACGTAGACGCCCGGCGTGATGATGTGGTCGGGATTGAGTTCGCCCGGCGGCACCAGATGCTCGACCTGGGCCACCGTGACCTTGCCGGCCGTCGCCATCATCGGATTGAAGTTGCGCGCAGTCTTGCGATAGACGAGGTTGCCCTCGTAGTCGCCCATCCAGGCGTGCACGATCGACAGGTCGGCGACGATGCCGCGCTCCATGATGTAGCGCTCGCCGTCGAAGATGCGCTCTTCCTTGCCCTTGGCGATGTCGGTTCCGGCGCCGGTGCGGGTGAAGAAGGCCGGAATGCCCGCCCCGCCCGCACGGATGCGCTCGGCCAGCGTGCCCTGCGGATTGAACTCGATCTCCAACTCGCCGGCCAGGTATTGCTGGGCGAACAATTTGTTCTCGCCCACGTAGGACGAGATCATCTTGCTGATCTGCCGGGTCTCCAGCAGCAGGCCGAGCCCGCCGCCGTCGACGCCCGCATTGTTCGAGACGAAGGTCAGGTTCTTGACGCCGGAATCGCGGATCGCGCGGATCAGCACCTCAGGCACGCCGCAGACGCCGAAGCCCCCGCAGCAGATCAGCATTCCGTCCTTGAGCACACCGGCGAGCGCCGCCGTCGCGTCGGGATACACTTTTTTCATGATGCAACACTTCCGCTCGCCCCGCGGGCGGCGCCTCCTGTCCGGCTTGTGAGAGAGAGAACATCAAAATCGTAGCGCGATGCAAGCCTATCGCCCAGTGCCCGGCGTGATGTCCGTGACCGGATTGCGCGGCCTTTGCGGCGCGGCGGGTGCAACCGGCGCGGGCGCCGTCACAGGCGCCGCCGCCGGCTTCTGGCCCGCCAGCGTGGTCGGCAGCGGCAACCCGTGCGGGTAGTAGGTCCAACCCAGGAAGATGACGGCGAACAGGACCGCCGACAGCACCGCCCCGAAGCCGACGCGGTTGAGCGACAGCAGGTTGCCGATCAGCGCAGCGAGGAAGGCAAAGACGGACAGCACCCCGACATAGACCCAGTCGACGGCGGCAAGATCGATCGGCACGGCATCCTCCTGTTTGCGCGGCGGCCCGGCGATACTAGCGCAGGCCCACGATGCGGGTCACCTCGGCTGGGACGTTTTCCGGGACCCTGATTGCCACTATACGTCACGGCACCATGTCCCAAGTCACGCACAAAGTCCTTATTCTCACGGAAGTCCAGGAAGCGATAAGCGCCCGTTACCGGCAGATGCTGCTCGAGCGGTTTCCGCAGCTCACCATCGACGTGGTCGGCCACCACAATGACGTCGGCCCCTACATCGCCGACATCGAGGTGCTGCTCTGCTTCTCGCCGCCCATGGCCGACCATGTGGTGCGCGACGCGCCCAAGCTGAAATGGATCCAGGCGCTCGGCACCGGCGTGGACAACATCGTCGACCTGCCCTCGCTCGGCAAGGAGGTGGTCGTCACCAATATCCGCGGCATCCACGGCGCGCCGGTGTCGGAAGCGACCATCGCCTACATGCTCTCGCTCGCGCGTAATATCCCGCGCACAGTACACGCGCAGGACAAGTCGTCCTGGGAACGCTGGCCGGCCGCGCTGCTGGCCGGCAAGACCGTCGGCATCCTTGGCGTCGGGCTGATCGCGGAATACCTGGCGCCGATCTGCAAGGCCTTCGGCATGACGGTCGTCGGCATCACCGGCAGCCCGCGCCCGACGCCCGGCTTCGACCGCATGGTCAAGCGCGACGACCTCGTGGCGGCGGGCGAACTCGATTTCCTGGTGGCGCTGGTCCCGATGAGCGCGGAGACGCGCAACATCGTCGGCGAGAAGGTCTTCGCCGCGATGAAGCCCAGCGCCTATCTGGTCAACGTCGCGCGCGGCGGCGTGGTGGATGAGCCGGCTTTGATCGAGGCGCTGGCAAGCGGAAAGATCGCGGGCGCCGCGCTCGACGTGTTCTCGCAGGAGCCGCTGCCGCCCGACAGCCCGCTGTGGAAGGCGAAAAACGTCACCATCTTCCCGCACCTCGGCGGCTACTCGGAAGGCTACGAGAACCGCGCCATGCCGACCATCGAGAAGAACATGCGCTGCTTCCTCGCCGACGATCTCAAGAGCATGATGAACGTCGTGCGCAAACCCGCCTCCTGGGGGGCCTGAATGTCTCTGTCGGAACGCCTGAACACCCCGATCTCCACCGCCGAACTCGAGCGCCGCTGGCGCGCCGTGCGCGCCGCCATGGCGAAGGAGAAGGTCGACGTCCTGCTGATGCAGAACAACAACGACCATATGGGCGGCTATGTGCGCTACTTCACCGACATGCCGGCGACCAACGGCTATCCCAACACGGTGGTGTTTCCGCGCGACGATGAGATGACGGTGGTGTGTCAGGGTCCGTTCGGCGGCAGCGAGACTACCGCGCAAGGCGACGTGACCTGGCGCGGCGTCAAGCAGATCCTGACGACGCCGAGCTACGCCTCGGCGCACTACACCAAGGACTACGACCCGGAACTGGCCTGCAAGGGGCTCAAGCCATTCGCCAAGGGCACGATCGGCTTCGTCGGCACCTACCAGATGTCTTACGCGCTGCTCGACTATGTGAAGCGCACGTTTCCGGAGGCGCGCTATGTCGACGCCTCCGACATGGTCGATCGCATCAAGGTCATCAAGAGCGCGGAGGAAATGGAACTGGTCAGGCGCGCGGCTGCGATGCAGGACGGCGCCATGCGCGCCGCCTTCGCGGCGGTGAAGCCGGGCATGCGCGACACCGAGGTGGCCGCGGCCGCGCAGCATTACAGCGTGTCGCACGGCAGCGAAAACGGCATCTATCTCTGCGCCTCGATGCCGCTCGGCAAGCCGTCGAAGTTCGGCAACAAGCACGTGCAGAACCGCGTGATCCAGGAAGGCGACCAGATCGCGCTCCTGGTCGAGGATAACGGCCCGGGCGGCATGTACACCGAGCTCGGCCGCTCCTGCGTGGTCGGCAAGGTGCCGCAGGCGATGAAGGACGAGCTCGCCTTCTGCATGGAGGCGCGCAAGCTCACGCTCGACTTGCTGAAGCCGGGCACGCCCTGCAAGGAAGTGTGGGACACGTTCAACGCCTTCATGCGCAAGAACGGCCGGCCGCTGGAGGCGCGGCTCTACTGCCACGGCCAGGGCTACGACCTGGTCGAGCGCCCGCTGGTGCGCAGCGACGAGCCGATGACCATCGAAAAGGACATGAACATCGTCGTGCACCCGACTTATATCCACGGCGGTTACCTGAACTGGCTGTGCGACAATTACCTGATCGGCGGCAACGGCCCGGGCGACCGGCTTCACAAATTCCCGCAAGAGGTGGTCGAGGTCGGCTGAGAGCGACCCGGCTTGACCGCGGTGGCGCGGCACGCAAGGATTTCCCCATAACGAGCGCGCGATCCAAAAAACCGGGGCCCGGATGGGCGCCGGGTCGCACGCCGATGAGGGAACGCCCATGCACAAGACGATCTTTGCCGCCTTCGCCGGACTGCTGGCGCTGACCGGAGCGGCCGGCGCGCAGAATTATCCGACCCGTCCGGTCACGATGATCATTCCCTTCGCCGCGGGCGGGCCGACCGACGTGCTCGGCCGCGTCCTGGGCGCGCGCATGAGCGAAGTGCTCGGCCAGCAGGTCACGATCGAGAACGTCGGCGGCGCCGGCGGCCAGCTCGGCTCCAAGCGCGTGGCCGATGCCGCGCCGGACGGTTACACCATGGTTCTCGGCACGGTCGGCACACATGCCCAGAGCCAGACCCTCTACAAGAAGCCGCTCTACAATTCGGCAACCGATTTCACGCCGGTGGCGCTGATCGCCGAAGTGCCGATCGTGCTCACCGTCAACAACGACGTGCCGGCGAAGGACTTCAAGGAATTCGTCGCCTATGCCAAGGCAAACCAGGACAAGGTTCGTTACGGCTCGGCCGGCGCCGGCTCCGCCACCCATCTCGGCTGCGTGGTGCTGAATGCGGCGATGGGCACCAATCTCACGCACGTGCCCTACCGCGGCACCGGCCCGGCCCTGCAGGACCTGCTCAGCGGACAAATCCAGTTCCTGTGCGAAGTGATCACCACCGCCAAGCCGCAGATCGACGGCGGCAAGGTGAAGGCGCTGGCGATCATGACCAAGCAGCGCTCGCCGGTGCTGCCGAATTTGCCGACCGCGGCCGAACAGGGGCTCGACGTTCAGGCTTACACCTGGAACGCGATCTTCATGCCGAAGGGCACGCCGCCCGACATCGTCAAGAAGATCAACGCGGCCGCGCTGGCGGCGATGAAGACGCCGGCGGTGCGCGACCGTCTACAGGGTCTCGGCGCCACCATCGTGTCCGACGACCGGGCAACGCCGGAATATCTCGGCGGCTTCGTGAAGAGCGAGATCGAGAAGTGGGCCGCGCCGATCAAGGCGAGCGGCGCTTCCGCCGACTGAGGCTTGATGCATGAGACGCGCCGCGGCTCGCTCAGGCCGCGGCGCTTGCCCTTCAGGGAGAACGGCGATGCCCGAGATCAAGATCATCAACCCCGACACCCTGGGCAAGCCGCTCGGGCAATACTCCCAGATCACCCGCGTGAAGGCGTCCGAATACGTTTTCATCGCCGGCCAGGTCGGCGTCGACATCAATGGCAAGCTCACCGGCGACGGCGGCTTCGACGCGCAATGCGTCCAGACCTTCAAGAACATCGAGGCGGCGCTGACCTCGGTCGGCGCCGGCTGGGGCAACATCGTGCAGTTCACAACCTATCTCGTGCACTCGCAGGACGTTCCCCGTTTCATGCAGTACCGCCTGCGTGAATTCCCGAAGATGTTTGCGAACGGCGCCTACCCGCCCAACACGCTGCTGATGATCGACCGCTTGGTGCAGGAGCATCTCTTGGTCGAGGTGCAGGCGGTAGCGGCGCTTTAGGCCACGCCCACTGAGACGGCAACCACCTTGGCGGGCCGGACCGCTGGCGTGTTGGCGTTGCGTGATGGGCTGTATGCTGCCTGCCAATCCTATGTAAACGGAGTGCGGGTCCACCAATAGCCGCCAAATAAATTCGATCAAATCGCCAGCTTGTCCATAAGGCTCACATGCGCGGCCACGACGCGCCAGCCTTCCGGAAATTTCACCCAGGTCTGCATCTGGCGGCCGATCTTGCCGGGCGCCGAGGGGCGCTCGTAGAGCGTCGAGGCGGTGGCAAATTCGCGGCCATAGGTGGTGATGACCGTGCGCGAGATGGTGCGCCCGAGCGCGACCGGCGAGCGGGCGGCGCGGAAAGCCGCGATCTCGGCATAGCCGTAAAGGATTTCGGTGGCGCCATAACGGATGGTGCGCGGATCGTCGCGGAACAGCGCGTCGAGCGTGTCGACGTCGTTCGACACCAGCGCTTTCTCGTATTTATCGAAAGCGGCCTTCACTTCGGCGACGACCTCCGGCAGGTCGATGTCCATTTCTCGTTGCTCCCTAGAGATTCGGCCGCGGCGCGGCGGCGACGCCCATTTGCTCCAGCGCATGCGCAATGCGCAAGGCGACGTCCTCGCGCCAGGGCGCCGCAATCACCTGCACCGCGATCGGCAGCGGCGTGAGCGGCACCGGCACCGCCACGACCGGCAGGCCGATGAACGAGATCGGCTGGGTGTAGAGGCCCAGGTTCGGCCGCACCGGCATTTCGACGCCGTCGAGCATGAAGGTCTGCTGGCCGATCTTCGGCGCGGTGCAGGGCGTGGCCGGCGCGATGATCGCGTCGTAGCGCTCGAACAGTTGCAGCACGCGCTCGCGATACCAGCGGCGGAAGATCTGCGCCTTCATCACCAAGGGCGCCGGCACCATGGCGCCGGCGATCAGGCGGTCGCGTACGGCTGGATCGAAATCGGCGGCCTGCTTGCGCAGGCGATCGAGATGCAGCGCGGCGCCTTCCGTGGCGGTGATGACATAGGCGGCCGCCCTCGCCCGATGCGCCTCCGGGATGTCGACGGTGTCGCGCGCGTTCGCCGCCTGGGCGACGCGATCGAGCGCGTCCAGCGCTTCGGGGAATGCGCCTTTACGGAAATAGCCGCCGGCGACCGCGATGCGCAGGCCATCGAGTCCGCGGTCGATCAGCGGCAATGCTGGCTCGACGCCGCGCTGCGCGCAGGCCGGATCGTCTGGGTCGGGGCCCTGCATGAGGTCATAGGCCAGCGCGAGGTCGCGCGCGTTACGCGCGAAGGGACCGAGATGGTCGAGGCTGGCGACGAAGGGAAACGAATGCGCGCGCGACAATCGGCCGTAGGTCGGCTTCAGGCCGAAGATGCCGCACAGCGACGATGGGACGCGGATGGAGCCGTTGGTGTCGGAGCCGAGCGCGAGCGGCACCAGGCCGCCCGCCACCGCTCCGCCCGAGCCGCCGGAGGAGCCGCCGGTCATGCAGGTCAGATCGTGCGGATTGCGCGAGGGACCGTCGTGCAGGTTCTCGCCGGTGAAGTCGTAGGCGTATTCGCCCATGTTGAGCGCGCCGACCAGGACCGCGCCGGCCGCCTCCAGCCGCGCGATCAAGGGCGAATCCTGCGCCGCGAACGGGCGCGCGCGGTTGATCTTGGAGCCGGCCAGCGTCGGCAGCCCTTCGATATCGAACAGGTTCTTCACCGCAAAGGGCACCCCGGCGAGCGGCAGCGTGGTCTTGCCGCCGGCATCGAGCGCGCGCGCCTTGGCGCGGGCGCGCGCGGCAGTGACGGCGGTGAAGGCGTTGAGCTTCGGGTTGAGGGCTGCGATGCGCGTCAGCGCGGACTCGGTGACCGCGAGCGCGCTCGCCTGCCCGCTTTGCACCGCCTGCGCGATGGCGCCGGCGCTCTGCCAGGTGAAGTCCTGCGCCATGGTCAGGCCGTGAACACGGGCGCCGGCTCGGCCTCGTCCGGCAGCGGGAACTCGGCCACCGTGGCGGCGTGCTTGAGGGTGACCGCGAGGTTGGCCTTGACGGCGTCCTGCCAGGCCGGGTCGAGCGGCAGGCTCAGGGCCGCGGCGGCGGCTGCAATATAGTCGTCGAGCGGATCGGCCATGAGGCGCCTCACAAGGTTACTGCCCCGCGAGCATGCAAAATCGCGGCCAAGACCGCGCGTGGGGCGTGCGCCGGACTTGGGACGGGGTCATCGGCACAAACCGACACTTGGGAAAACCGGCGACGAATGACCTAGATCAATGCCCCAAACCGATCTTCATGCGTGCCTATTCCCATACGCTGAGCCGAATGGGGGGCAACATGCGACGGGTTGGACTCTACATCAATATCTCGCTTGTCCTGTTTCTTGGGGTGCTTGGCCTATCGTGGCTGACCCACGGCACAGGCGTCATCCAAAACGACACCAGCCGAAACATTTATATCCCGAAAGACTTGACCATGCCGCTACAGGTCAAGGTCGCCTATAATGGCCGCGATATATTCTTCCGATATCGCTGGCCGGCAAAGCAGGCTTCGATCTATCACGACATGGTGAAGTTCGAGGGCGGCAAATGGGTGCGCTACGGCGGCAGCGTCGCGGGACCGCAGCCGCAAGGCATCTACGAAGACCGCGTCACCATGCTGGTCGATGATGGCAGCGTGCCCGAATTCGCCCGATACGGCGGATACATCACCATCGGCGACCGCATGCGCTTCTTCACCAATGAGGCTACGGCCAAGGAAGTCAGAGCGCATCCCTATCTCGGCCAAAAGCGCAATCAGACCGAGGTCGGCAAGCACCTGCCCGCGACCAGAAAAGACATCAACGATTGGGCCTCGGTCGTGCCCGAGGAAGAACTGGCGGCCCTGCGCAAGGGCGGGTACTTCCTCGATCTCTGGCATTGGCGGGCGCATCGCGGCGGTCCCATCGGCGCCTCCGACGACCAGTTCGTGTTCGACGCCCGCTCCGGCGACGCCGGCAAGGGAGCCTTCACCGACAACTGGGACAGCCAGAAGCAGCAGCCCAAGGTCATGTTCGACCCGCAAAAGAACAAAAACCAAAGGTCGTTGAAATGGGATGACCTGATCCAGCGCAAGCTCGGCTTTGACGATGTCTACTTCATCACCGAGGACACGGCGGTGCCGTTCGATGCCGCCTACGCTTGGAAGGACGGCGACACCATCCCGCGCCGCCTGTTACGGAAGCCCGACGGATCGCATGCCGACATCACAGTGGTCGGACAGGCGCGTTGGAAGGACGGCTACTGGGACGTGACGCTTAAACGCGCCATGGATACCGGCAAGCCTACGGACGACAAGATCATGCTCGACAAGCGGGTCTATAACGTCGCCTTCGCCGTCCATCGCGATGCGCTTGGCAGCCGTTGGCACAACGTGTCCATGCCGGTCACGCTCGGCTTGGGCCGTGATGCCGAACTGGTCGCAACGCGCTTCGACGGCGACGAGCCGGCGTGGAACCAGGCGTGGCACACGGTCACGCTGTTCTATCCCGGCCAGGTGAACTGGGCGAACCTCAATAGCAAGAAGCACGCCGGAGCCGAGAGCATCAAGAAGGGTGTGCCGGTGAAGTACCGCCACAGCGAGATTCAGCTCGCCCATTACGGCGTCGAGGCGGAATTCGCCGACGCTATCCGCCGGCAATGGCTGCTCACGATGCTGGCCGGTGTCATCCTGATCGCCGGTTTCGGCATCGCCCTCAACCTGCTGCTCACGCGCAAGCAAGGAGTCTGACCATGGCCGGCTATCACGTTGTCCTGGTTCACTTCCCGATCGCCCTGTGGATGACGGCGACCTTGGCGATCCTGTGGCGCGCCCTCTCCGACGGGGCTCTCGCCAAGGCGATCGACCGAGCGCTTGTTCCGCTCTTGGTCGTCGGCCTGATTTCCGGCCTGGCGGCCTATGCGGTTGGTCTCATGGTATGGCCGTGGGAGACGATCTCGTCCACGCCGCTTGGCCGAAATCACGTGCTGCTCGCGACGTGGACTGTGGCGTACTGGACTTTGCTGCTCGCCACGCGATGGATTCAGGGCGAAGCCGTGTGGGATGGCGTGATGCGCTGGGTCATGGCCGGATTGGCGATCCTCGGCAGCGCCCTGCTCGGCATCACCGGCACCCTCGGCGGCCATCTCGTCGGCATCTACACCGAGGTTTCGGAAGCTCTGCGCTTCTTCGGCTGGGAGGTCTACACGACCTTCTATGTTCCGACGCTAACGCTTGCGGCCATCGGGGCGGCCACTGTTTTGCTAATCGGTCTCGGCATATGGGGCCGCGCCCCGCAACGTAGCGCAGGGTGAGGTAACAGCCGCCGGGGTCCGGCTGTGTGCCCGGACACCGGCCTGTTTATGCCGCGCTACAACTTCTTGTCGGTGACGCTGCCGCGCTCGATGAAATAGGCGCGCGCCAGAAGATCGAGCACGTGCGCCTCGTTCGACTCGGCGATCAGCACCGAGACGCCCTCGCTCTTGAGGTTGGCCAGCACCTCGCCCAGGCGGCGGGCGAGCGCCGGCGCCAGGCCCTCGAAGGGCTCGTCGAGCAGCAGGATGCGCGTGCCGGCCATCAGCGCGCGGGCCAGCGCCACCATCTTCTGTTGGCCGCCGGACAATTCAAGCGCGCGGCGGCGGGCAAAACGCGCCACCTCCGGCATGATGGAGAATATCCATTCCAGCCGGGCATCGACGCCGTCGGCCTGCGTCGCCCAGGTGGGCAGCCGGATGTTCTCCTCGACGGTGAATTCCGGCACCAGCCGGCGGTCTTCCGGCATGTAGCCGACGCCGTGCCCGGCGCGGCGGTGCGCCGGCAGAGCCAGCAGGTCCAGGTGACCCAGCTCTGCCTTGCCGCTGGCGGGCAACGCGCCCATCAGCGCGCGGATGAGCGTGGTCTTGCCGGCGCCGTTGCGGCCGATGAGGCCGCACATCTCGCCCTCGTTCACCGCCAGCGACGCCTCGCGGATGATCGGGATCGGCCCGATGGAGACGTTGAGCCCCTGGACTTTAAGCATGGGCGCCCCCCGGCTTGCGCACGCCGCTGATCAATTCCTGCACGCGCGGATTGTCGAGCGTCTCGTGCGCGGTGCCGTCGGCGATCACGGTGCCGTCGTAGAAGGCAAGCACGCGATCGGCAAAGCGCGCGACGATCTCCATGTCGTGCTCGACGAACAGCACGGTGATCTTGCGCGTCTTCAGCGCCGACATCACCACGTTCATCAGGTCGAACTTCTCCTCGATCGAGATGCCGCTGGTCGGCTCGTCGAGCAACAAGAGGCGCGGCCAGCCGACCACCGCCATGCCGATGTCGAGAAGCTTGCGCACGCCCTGCGGCAACTGGCTGGCGGTCGTATTGCGGTAGCGGTCGATCTGAAACAGGTCGATGGTGGCGTCCGCTTCGGCGATCGCGTCGGGCGAATGCACCGGCGTCGTGACATTGCCGAGCAGGCCGCCGGCGCGGCGCGCGACGGCGGCGGCGATCACCATGTTGTCGAACACACTGAGCGTCGGGAATATCTGCGCCACCTGGAACGAGCGCGATATGCCGAGCTGCGTGATTTCGCGCGACGGCATGCCGGTGATGTCCTTGTCCTCGAACAGGATCGTGCCCTTGGACGGCGTCAGGTGGCCGGTGATCATGTTGACGAAGGTGGTTTTGCCGGCGCCGTTGGCGCCAATGACGCCGACGGTCTGCTCCGCCGGTACGCTCACGGTGATGTCGCGCGCCGCCACCACCGAGCCGAAGGTCTTCTCCAGGTCGCGCACCGCGAGAATGGGCTTGTCGCCGTTCACGGCCTCCTTCACGGCTTGGCCTCCTCGCGCTTGCGCAGCCGCGCGACCAGCGAGCCGAGGCCGTCCGGAAGAAACAGGATCGTCAGCAGCAGCACCGAGCCGAGCACCATTTGCCAGAGACCGGGCATGATGTCGACCGCGAAGGAGCGCACCATCTCGAAGACGAGCGAGCCGACAAAAGCGGCTGCGACCGAACCGGCGCCGGCGAGAATGGTGACGAAGACGAAGCCGCCGGACGTCGTCCAGTAGGACATCGCCGGATCGACGTGGCCGATGGTAAGTGCGGCGAGCGCGCCGCCGAGCCCCCCGAGCACGCCGGCGATGACGACCTTGGTATGGATAATGCGCGTCACCGACACACCGAGAAATTCGACGCGGATCTCGTTGTCGCGGATCGGCGTGGCGAGGCTGCCGGCGACCGAGCGGAAATAAGCGCCGACCAGCACGGCGGCGACCGCGTCGATGGCCAGCGTGAACCAGTAGAGCGACAGGCCGAGAGCCTCGCCATGCGGGCGATAGCCGAGGAAGCTCGGCGTCGAGACGCTGAAGCCGTCCGTCGAGCCGAGCGTCTCGGTCTTCACCAGAACGCCGTAGAGGATCATCGACAGCGCCAGCGACAGCATCGCGAAGAATATCTCGCGGTAGCGCGCGAGCAGGAACCCGACCAAGGCCGCGACGATGCCGGCGCCAACGCCGCCGAGCGCGACCAGTGCGAAGGCGTCGGTGAAGCCGCTCCAGCGTACGATCAGCGCAACCGTGTAAGCGCCGATGCAGTAGTAGAGCGCCTGGCCGAAAGACACGAGGCCGGTGCGCCACAGCACCACGAGGCCGAGCACCACCAGCGCGTTGGCAAAAGCAATGGTGGCCAGCGAAACCACCCATTCCGGCGCGAGCGGGGCGGCGGCCGCGGCGAACAGGAAGGCCAGGCCTCCGGCCAGTTTTTCACGCGTGATCATGTCAAATCTTTCTCGGCTGGGCGCGCACGAACAGCCCGTAAGGCCGCGCCACCAGGACCAGCGCCATGACGCCGTAAATGACGAACAGTTCGATTTGCGGCGCCAAATGCACAGCGGCGGCGCGGCAGATGCCGACGATGAGCGCGCCGATCAGCGCGCCCTCGATCGAGCCCATGCCGCCGATGGCGACCACCGCGAAGGCGAGCACGATGACCTCGACGCCGATGCCGAGCGTCACCGAGATCTTCGGCGCCATCACCGCGCCGCCGAGCGCGCCGAGCATGGCGCCGATGACGAAAGTGGCGGTATAGACCAATGTCACGTTGATGCCGAAGGCGGCCGCCGTCTCGCGGTCGAAGATGACGGTGGTAAGCAGGCGTCCCTGGCGCGTGTACTTGAGCGCCCAGTAGGCAAGCGCTGCCAGCACGACCGCGATCGCCACCAGGAGGATGTCGTAATTGGACAGGACGAGATCGCCGATCTCGATGCTGCCGGCGGCGACCATGGGCTGATAGGCGGCATAAGACTGCGCGCCCCAGATCAGCACGATCACGTCTTCCAGGATCAGGAACGTCGCGTAGGTGACGAGGACGATGACGACCTCGTCCTTGCCGTACACGAGCCGGAGCAAGCCGCGCTCCAGAATGATGCCCATGATCAGACCGACGAGCATCGCCAGCGTGATCATGAACAGGAAGCCGAGCGCCGCCGGCCAGTCGGCATTGGCATAGATGCCGACCGCCGTGGCCGCGCCATAGGCGCCGAAGGCATAGAATGAGCCGTGGGTGACGTTGAGGATCTTCATCACGCCGAAGATCAGCGTAAGCCCGATGGCCACGATGAACAGATAGGCGGCGTAGACGAGCCCGTCGGTAAGGATGGCGAAAGCGGTCAGCACAAGGGACCCGGAGGTTTGCGAGGACAGGACGGCGGGAGAAGGTCAGCGCCTTCCCCCGCCGCGCAATACAGTTTTTTCACCGTCGGCGCGTCAGCACTTGGCGCCCTTCATGCCGTCGGCGATCCACTTGTCGGCGTCGATGCCTGCCGGCGGATTAACGCATTCCGCGGGGAAGCGCATGATGTCGACGATCTCGGGCATGTTCTTCTGCTTGTTGAACTTGTAAGTGCCGTAGGCCGTCTCGGTGATGCCCTGGTGGCCGTTGCCGAGCGCCATCTTCACGTGGCCGGCGGGGCCGGTGAATTCGATGCCCTTGAACGCGGCGGCGATCTCATCGGTCGTCGGCTTGGCGTCGCCCTTCTTGGCCTTCTCGTAGGCGAGCTTGAGGCCGAGCAGCGACTGCGCCATCTGATAGGCCGGATAGGTCGGCGGCGTGTTGTAGCGGTCCATGTAGATCTGGTGGAACCACTTGTTGATGTCGGTGTCGCGCGCGAGCGGACCGTTGGCGCCGCGGCCGCCGATGATGGTGCCGTCCGGCAGCTTGTCGCGCATGCGCCACATGCCGGCTTCGCCGGTCGTCATGATGATGGTCATGCGCTTGTCGAGACCGCGCGCCGACTGCTGATAGGTGAAGCTTTCGAGGTCGCCGTTCCAGAAGCTGGTATGGACGGCCTGCGACTTCGAAGTCAGCAGCGTCGAGATTTCGGCGCCGTATTCGCCGGCGAACAGTTTCGGGAACAGCACCTTGTCGGCGGTAGCCTTGGGCGCCAGCACCTTCATGGCGCCGGCGAAGTCGCGCCAGCTATCCTGGCCCCAGGCGTAGTTCTGGTTGATGCCCGAGAAACTGGTGAGGTTCTTCTTCTTGGCGACCAGATAGCGGGCCGCGCCGACGCCGTCCATGGTGGCGTGCGGGCTGACACGGAAGACGTAACTGCGCGCCTTTTCCTCGAAGATGCGCGGCGTGCCGCAGTCGTAGAACACGGTGAGCGCCTTGAGCTCGTCGGCGACCGGGGCCACCGCGAGACAGCTTCCGGACGAGATGTAACCGACGACGGCGTCGACCTGGTCGCGCTGCACGAGGTTGCGGAACTCGGTGACGACGTTCTGCACCGAGCCGGCCTCATCGACATATTTGGCTTCGAGCTTGGTGCCGCCGAAGCCGACCTTGTCGAACGGCGCCGGCGCCTTGCCGGCATTGAAAGCCTCGAGCACGATCTCGGCGCCGTTGCGGCCCGGGATGCCGAACGGCGAAGCAGCCGGCCCGGTCAAGAATGAGACGATGCCGATCTTGATCGGCGCCTGTTGCGCGTGCGCCGGCGCGATGGCAGCCGCCGAAGCCAGCGCGGCCAGCGCAAACGGAATCCTGACGTAAAGTGACATTCGTTACCTCCCCTGACGCGCCCTGTTGACCGGGCTCCGTTCAATGTCCCGCAAGGAAACGCGATCCGGGATCAAGTTTCAACCGCTATTTTTCATATTGATACAGACTGCTTCACATGATCGGATCGTGCCCACCGGATTCATTGCGCGGGATGCGACGGGATGAAAACTGCTGTGCACAAAGGCGACGGACGGCGGCCATGACGGTCACCCCCATGCGTCGAGACGACGCGGTCGATACCGGCGGTGCACGGGCCGCGCGGCTTGCAATCCGGGCGGGTGCGCATCGGGGGCCAACCGCGGGGCTCGCGCCCGGTTATGTGCAGGGCAACCTCGCCGTGCTGCCCAAGGCGCTCGCCGCCGATTTCCTGCGCTTCTGCCAGCTCAACCCTAAGCCCTGCCCCCTCATCGGCCTGTCGGCGCCGGGCGACGGGCGGGTGCCGGAACTGGGCGAGGACCTCGACATCCGCACCGACATTCCGCGCTATCGCGTCTGGAAGAACGGCGAGCTGGTGGCGGAGCCGGAGGACGTGCGTGAGTTCTGGCGCGACGACCTGGTGAGCTTTGTCATCGGCTGCTCGTTTTCATTCGAGGAGGCGCTGATGGCGGACGGCATCGAAGTGCGCCACATCGCGCTTGGCCGCAACGTGCCGATGTACCGCACTTCCGTGCAGACGCAGGCGGCCGGTCCGTTCCACGGGCCTATGGTGGTGTCGATGCGGCCGATGTCGCCCGCCGACGCGATTCGCGCCGTGCAGATCACCACGCGCTTTCCGGCCGTGCACGGCGCGCCAGTGCATATCGGCAAGCCGGAGCTGATCGGCATCCGCGAGCTGGCCAAGCCCGACTACGGCGACGCCGTGCCGGTCGGCGACGACGAGTTGCCGGTGTTCTGGGCCTGCGGCGTGACGCCGCAATCGGTGATCGCAACCGTGAAGCCGGAGTTCTGCATCACGCATTACCCCGGCAGCATGCTGGTGACGGACCGGAAGAATTCCGAGTTCGCGATAATGTGACGCGCGCTTGCGCGTCATCCCGGGACGCGAGCAAAGCGAGCGAACCCGGAATCCAGTATAGCTCCCGAAGCTAGGCCGCGTCTCTTGCGCTCTTGTCCAGCAGCCCCGCCTCGACCAGCGCCTGACGGATGCGCGCGATCTCGGCCGCCTGGATCTTCACCAGCGGCGGGCGCACCACCGCGCGCGGCAATTTGCCGAGCAGCACCAGCGCCTCCTTCATGCGGTTGTGCATGTCGACGAAGGGATCGGCGTAGAACACGCGCATCAGCGGCTCGATGCGGTCGTTGAGGCGCTTGGCCTCCGCAAGATCGTCGCCCTGCACCGCGCGGAACAGGCGCGCCTGCAAATCTGCGATCACGCTGCCCGAGCCGGACAGAAGCCCGTTGCAGCCGAGCACCAGCGAGGAGAACAGCCAGGCGCTGTGCGTGGTCAGCACGTTCACCGGCCGCGCCAGGTGCTGCAGCGTGCGCACGTGCCATTCGTGGTGCGGCACGTTGCCGATCCAGTCCTTGATGGCGCGGATCGAAGGCACCTCTTCGCACAGCTTCAAGAGCGTATCCTTCGGATAGCCCTGGCCGGTGGCGAGCGGATACTGGAACACGATCAGTGGCAGGTCGGTGGCGTCGGCGATGCGCTTGAAATGTGCGAGCGCCATGGCCGGCGACTGTCCGAGCGTGAAGGGCGCCGGCGGAAACACCAGCAGCGCCGAGGCGCCGCCCTGCGCCGCCATCCTGGCGATGCGCGCGGCCTCGATACTGCCGTCGGCCCAGATGCCGTTGACGATCGGCAAGCGGGCGCCGATCTCGTCCTGCGCGATGTCGAGCACGCGGCGCTGCTCGTCGAACGTGCAGGAGCCGACCTCGGTCGAATGCGCATTAAGTGTGATGGCGGAGAGGCCCTCGACCGCGGCGACGTCGCGCAGGTGCTTGCGGAAGTTCGGCTCGTCGATGGCGAGGTCGTTGTCGAACGGCAGCAGCACGGCCGGGATGACGCCGTGCGGGATGTAGCTTGCGTGGCGGGGCATGATGCTTCTCCTTAGACCGCCGCCTTCACCCGCGGCTCGGCTTCGCCGGCGTAGCCGAACTCGGCCGACAGGCGGTCGGCGGCGACGCGCACAAGCCGGGCGCGCTTCTGCAAGGCCTCGATCGACAGCCGCCAGACCGGGCCGGAAATGCCGATGGCGCCGATGACCTGACCAGTAAAGTCGCGCACCGGCAGCGCCACGCAGCGCAGCTCGGCGTCGAACTCTCCGTCGTCGAAGGCCATGCCGGCGCGCCGCACGGTGGCGATCTCGCGGCGCAGGGCGTCGACGGAGGTGATCGTCTTCGGCGTATGGGCCTTGAGCTCGGCGCGGCGCAGGAAGCGGGCGAACTGGTCGTCCGTCATCGCGGCCAGCATCAGCTTGCCGAGCGCGGTGCAATGCGCCGGCCGCACCACGCCGACGCGGTCGCTCAACTGGAAGGCGCCCTGCCCGCCGGTGCGCGCCAGCACCACGACGGCGTCGCCCATGTGGACGGAAAAATGCGCGCTCTCGCCGGTCTCGCGCGACAGTCCCTCGAGCACCGGCGTAGCCAGGCTCATCATCTCGACTTCGTCGAGCGCGCTCGCCGCCAGCGCGAACAACGGACGGCCGATGCGGTAGCGCTTGGAATCCTTGAGCTGGCGCACGTAGCCGAGCGACACCATGGTCTTCACCAGGTGGAAGGTGGTCGAATTGTGCAGGCCGACGCGCTTGCTCAGCTCCGCCAGCCCGATCCCGTCGCGGTTGCGCGCGATCTCCTCCAGGATGCCGAAGGCACGGCCGATCGACTGCACGCCCCCGCCACGCTGGCGGTCGCCGTCCTGCTCGATGGTATGGACGTCCGCGCTGCGGGCCTGGCCCCGCGCCGGGCGTACAAAACCCCGTTTCGGTTGCGCGCTCACGTCGGGGACTCCCCTTTATCGTAGCCCTAGACCCTACCACCGCTTTTTCGCATGGCAAATGCGTATTCCACGATGTGGCACATGCGCGCCGGGCAGAAAGCCTTGCGCGATGAAAACGCCGGCGCGGCGAAACCATGCACTTTTGAGGGTTGCGGTCATCCGGCGGAAACTCTAACCGTACCGCGCCGCGCCCGGCCCGGCACAACCACCGGCAGCTTGCCGCTTGGCCTCAGCCGGGCAAAACAGCGATCCCGCGAAAGTAAGCGTAGCGTTTCATGAAAGCAGCGCCGTTCGAGTATTCCCGTCCCGCCGACATCGACGAAGCCTGCGCGCTGCTGGCGGCCGACGATGGCGCGCGCGTGATCGCGGGTGGCCAGACTTTGGTGCCGATGATGGCCATGCGGCTGGCGCGGCCGACACGGCTCATCGACATCGCCCGCATCGCAGAACTTTCCTACATCCGCGACGACGGCGACATGCTGTCGTTCGGCTCGGGCACGCGGCAATGCCTGATGGAGCGCGACACGCTGGTGAGGACCCGGCTGCCGCTGATGGCGTGCGCTATCCCGCATATCGGCCACGCCGCGACACGGGCGCGCGGCACCATCGGCGGCTCGCTCGCGCATGCCGACCCGGCGGCGGAGCTGGCGCTGGTGGCGGTCACGCTGGACGCGACATTGCATTACAAGACGAAGGACGAGAGCGGCGAGCTGCCGGCGCGCGACTTCTTCATCGGCCCGACCATCACGGCGCTGCCGATGGGCGCGTGCCTCTCGGCGGTGCGCTTTCCGGTCTGGCAAGGCAAAGTGGGCGTCGGCTTCCACGAAGTGAACGCGCGCGCCAGCGACTTCGCTTTCGCATCGGCGGCGGCGCAGGTGGAGCTGGCCGATGACGGCACCGCCAAACGCATCGCCATCGCCGTCGGTGCCATCGCCGACGTGCCGCTGCGGCTCGATGCCGCGGAGGCGCAACTGACCGGGACGACGCTGTCGCCTGAGGCGGTGCGCGAGGCCGTACGCGCGGCACTTGCCGACATCGAGACGGTCGCCGACCTGCATGCTTCGGCCGAATACCGCCGGCGCGTCGCCGCGACGCTCGCCGCCCGCGCGGTTGCCGACGCGCGCGCGCATGCGCTAGGAGGCCGCCATGCACGTTAAACTTTCCGTCAACGGGCAAGCGCACGCGCTCGATGTCGAGCCGCGCACCACGCTGCTCGATACCTTGCGCGACACGCTCAAGCTCACCGGCGCGCATGCCGGCTGCGAGCACGGCGTCTGCGGCGCCTGCACCGTGCTGGTCGACGGCGTCGCCGTGCGCTCCTGCCTAATGTTTGCGCCGCAGGCGGAAGGCTCCACGATTACCACCGTCGAAGGCGTCACGCCGGGCCCGGGCGAGCTGTCGCCGATCCAGGATGCCTTCTGCGAGACGCACGGCATGCAGTGCGGCTACTGCACGCCCGCCATGGTCCTGGTCGCGCATGCGCTGCTCGCGGACAATCCCGCGCCCACGCGCGAGGAGATCGTCGAGGCCATTTCCGGCAACATCTGCCGCTGCACCGGCTACGCCCAGATCGTGGAAGCGATCGCGCTCGCCGCCGAGCGCCTGCGCGGCTCCAACCGGCCGGTGGGAGCATGAGCGAAACGAGCCGCTTTACATTCGTATCGACGCAGCGCCGCGTGCGCGAGGACCGCCGTTTCGTGGTCGGCAAAGGCAATTTCGTCGCCGACATCGACGTGCCGAACATGAAGCACGTCGCGCTGGTGACCTGCCCCTACCCCGCCGCCCGCATCAAATCGATCGACAAGAACGCCGCGCTGGCGATGGCGGGCGTGCATTACGTGCTCGATGGCGCCGAACTCGCACAAGGCACACTGCCGCTGATGACCGGGCTCGACACGCCGAACGTGCCGCGCCGGCCGCTCGCCGTCGACATCGCGCGCTATGCCGGCGAATGGGTGGTGGCGGTCGTCGCCGACAGCCGCGCGCTCGCCGAGGACGCGGCCGATGCGGTCAGGATCGACTACGAGAAGCTGCCCTTCGTGCTCGACGCCGAGATGGCGATGGAGAAGGACAGCGTCCTCGTGCACCAGGCGCACGGCTCCAACGTGCTGCTCGACAAGACCTTCACCTGGGGCGAGGTCGACAAGGACTTCGCCGCCGCGCCGCGTCACCTGAAGCTGCGGGTGAAATGGGGCCGCTCTTCCACCGTGCCGATCGAAACCTTCGGCGTGGTGACGAGCTGGGACCCCTGGCGCGAAATCCTCGACGTCTGGGCCTCGATCCAGATGCCGCGCTACAACGACCAGATCGGCAGCGCGCTGAAGGTGCCGGTGTCGTCGGTGCGCGTGCATTACGATGTCGACGTCGGCGGCAGCTACGGCGTCAAGCGCGGCATCAAGCACACCGTGCTGTGCGGCTATCTCTCGCGCCGCCTCGGTTTCCCGGTGCGGCTGATCGAGGACCGGCTGGAAAACATGCGCGGCGGCGACGCGCACGGGCCGGAACGCCTGTTCGACGTCGAGGCCGCCTATGGCGACGACGGCGTCATCCATTCCATGAAGATGCGCGCGCTGGAGAATGTCGGCGCCTATGCCGGCCGCTCGCCGTTCCAGCTCGGCAAGCCGGTCGGCGCCATCGTCGGCCCCTACAGGATAAAGAGCGTGCAGTACCGCGCGGTCGCCGTGGTCACCAACAAGACCACGCAGGAGGCGGTGCGCGGCTTCGGCCAGTCGCCGACCAATGTGGCGATCGAGCGCGTGGTGGACGAAGTCGCCAATACGCTCGGCCTCGACCCAATGGACGTACGCCGGCGCAATTTGATCCGCACCGAGGATTTCCCCTACACCATCCCGAGCGGCACCACTTACGACAGCGGCGATTATCTGGCGCTGATCGACAAGGTGCTGGCGCACACCAGCTACGAAGAACTCAAGAAGAAGCGCGACGCCCTGCGCGCGCAAGGGATGCTCGCCGGCATCGGCATCGCGGCCGCGCTGGAGCCGTCGGGCGGCAATGCCACCTTCGAGGCGCTGCTCAATCCGAACGTCACCACCTCGACCTTCATGGATTCCTGCCGCATCGCGGTGGACGGGCTCGGCTCCATCACCGCCACCATGCACACCACCTCCTCGGGTCAGGGGCACGAGACGCTGGTCGGCACGGTGATCGGCGAAGTGCTCGGCCTCGATCCCGAACTGGTGCGCGTGGTGCGGCCGGATTCGCTGAATTCGCTGCCGAGCGGCACGCCGGTCGGCAGCCGCATGGCGATCATGCTGGGCGGCGCAGCCTTCGAGGCGGCGCAGAAGCTGAAAACCAAGCTCACGGCGATCGGCGCGCACGATCTCGGCATTCCGCCCGAGCGCGCGGTGTATGAGAGGGGCGAGGTCTACGACCGCAATGCGCCCGACAAGCGCATCAAATGGGCGGACCTGGTGCAGATCGCGCACCGCAATTATCACCGCATGCCGCCGGACATGGAGCCGGGCCTGGCGGTGAGCCACGTCATGCAGGTGCCGACCGGCGGCAAGCTGCCGACCGCCGATGGCCGCGTGCAGATGTATCCCTGCACGTCGTTCGAATTCCATATGATCCTGGTGACCATCGATCCCGCACTCGGCCGGCCGGAGATCGCGCTCTACCGCATCGGCCACGACTGCGGCACCGTCATCAACCCGAAGATCGTGCGCGGCATGACCATGGGCGGCATCGCCCACGGCATCGGCGCGGCGCTCTACGAGGAATTCGCCTACGACCCGGAAGGCCAGATGATCGCGCAGAGCTTCATGGATTATCTGCTGCCGTCCTCGCACGAAGTGCCGCCGGTCGAGATCATCCATCAGGTGACCCCCTCGCCCAACACCGTGCTCGGCCAGAAGGGCTCCGGCGAGAGCGGCTATCTCGGTGCCCCGGCGGCAATCGCCAATGCCGTGAATGACGCGCTCAAACCGCTCGGCATTTCCATCAACACGCTCCCGCTCCGAGCGTCCGTGCTCGGGGACATGATCGCCGAGGCAACGGCCAAGAAAGCAAGTTGAAAAGGAACGTCGCATGATCGTCGATTGCCATGCCCACCTGGTGCCGCCCGACCTGATCGCCGCCATCCGCAAGGATGCCGCGCGCTTTCCTTCGGTGCGGCAGATCGAGGAAGGCGGCAGCGTCGCCTTCTCCTTCGCCGGCGCCAAGCCGACGCGGCCGGTGGCCAAGTTCCTGACCGACATTCCGGGCCGCGTCGCCTGGATGCAGAAGCAGGGCATCGACAAGCAGGTGAACGGCGGCTGGGTCGACATGTTCGGCTACGACCTGCCGGGCGCCGAGGGCGAAGCCTGGGCGCGTCTGATCAACGAGCATCTCGCCGCGGCGGCGAAAGCCGAGCCGCGCTTCGTGCCGCTCGCCACCGTCCCGCTCGGCGACGGCGCGCGCGCCGCCGCCGTACTCAAGGACGCGATGAAGGCCGGCATGCCCGGCGCCATGATCGGCACGCTGCCGCGCGGCGTCGGCAGCGTTCTCGATCACGCCGACCTCGACCCGTTCTGGGCCGCGGCCGACGAGACCGGCGCGGTGATCCACATTCATCCGAGCTTCGACGCCGGCGACGTGCGCGTGAACGACTACGGGCTGGCCAACGGGCTCGGCCGCGTCACCGACGCGATGATCGCGCTGGCGCGCCTGCTCTCCTCCGGCCACATCACGCGCTACAAGCAAGCCAAGTTCTTCGTGCCGATCGGCGGCGGCGGGCTGCCCTTCGCGATCGGCCGCCTGAAGAAGAACCAGACCTTCACGCCCGGCGTCGCCGATCCGCTCGAGGGCTTCGCGCGGCTCTACACCGACACCATCGTGCACGATCCGCGCGTTCTAAAATTCGTCGTCGAGATGATGGGCGCCGACCGCCTGATGCTCGGCTCGGATTCGCCCTTCCCCGTCGGCGACCTCGAGCCGATGAAGATCATCGACGCCATCGGCCTTTCGCCGGCGCAGGCCGCGCAGGTCAAAGGCGGCCTGGCGCAACGCCTGTTCCGCATCCAGTGAAGGCCACGCGATGAAACTCGACATCGGAGGCGAAGAGACATTCGACAGTCCGATCGAGCGCGTCTGGTCCGCGCTCAACGATCCGGCCGTGCTCAAGCAGTGCATCCCCGGCTGCAAGGACATGATCACTCAGGGTGATGACCGTTATAAGCTTGTGTTGGCGTTGAAGGTTGCCTCGGTCGGTGGCAGTTTCGAAGGCGAGATTTCGCTGTCCGAAAAGACGCCGCCTTCTCAATGCAAAATCGCCGTGTCGGGCTCTGGCTCGCTCGGCAACGGCACCGGCATTGCGACTTTTTCGCTGACCCCGCAGCCGGCCGGGACACTCATGCGCTATGGTGGCGAGGGTGAAATCGGCGGCCTGGTCGCCGGCGTCGGTCAGCGCATTCTGAAAGGCGTCGCCAAGCACCTGATCGGACAGTTCTTCACCGCGCTGCGCAAGCAACTGGCAGCACCCGTTTCTTAATACGACAAGCGGACATGCTCGCGTCCCGGCGTCACCCAAGGAGGAGGATAAAATGAAATTTTCCCTGTTGAGGACCGCAGGCTGCGCCCTGCTCGCGCTCGGCGCCGCGGCGCTGGCCGCGCCCGCGCCCGCCGCCGCGCAGGCGCCGGCCAAGCTCAGAATCGTCGTGTTCGGCTTTCCCTCGCTCGGCGCCTTCATGCCGCCGGTGATCAAGGCCAAGAAGCTCGACGAAGCCAACGGCCTCGACATCGAATTCGTCGAGCGCCCGCCGGATGCCTACACGACCCAGTTCAATTCGGGCGAGTTCAAGCTCGGCGGCAGCGCGGCGCTGCTCACCGTCGGCCTCGCCGATGCGCGCGGCATCAAGGTCAAGTACCTGTTCAACCTGTTCGACTTCTGGGGCGCGGTGGTGACTTCGCGGCCCGACGTGAAGACGCTCAAGGACCTGGAAGGCAAGGACCTCGCCGCCGCCCGCTCGACCACCAACTACGTGATGTTCGAGTTCTTCGCCAAGAAGATGGGCGCCGACGTCTCCAAGATCCAGGTCGTCAACACCGCGCCGCCGGGCCTCGTCGGTTACGCGATCGCCGACCGCGCCGCCGCCGTCCAGCTCTGGGAGCCGGCTTACACTTTGCTCAAGACCAAGAAACCGTTGATCCAGCTTCTCGACACCAACGTGGACAAGACCTGGAAGGACTTCGCCGGCGACAACCGCATTCCCTATCTCGGCGTCGCCGCCCACACCGACTGGATCGAGCAGAACCCGACGCTCGTTCCCAAGCTCTACGCCACCTACAAGGCGGCCGGCGAATTCATCGCCAAGAACCCGGCGGAAGCGGCGGAGCTGATCGCGCCGAAGTCGACGCCGGAGGACAAGGCCGCGCTGGTCTCGCTCATCAAGGCGAACGACCGGCTCGGCATGAACGTCGTGTCCGCCGCCGACGTGCGCAAGCAGATCGAAGCCGTCTACAAGGCCGGCATCGACGTCGGCTACCTGAAGGCGCAGCCGTCCGCCGACACCATCTACGAAAAGTCGATGAAATGACCAACCTACGCTCTGTCCGCGTCCTCCAGGCGACCGCCGGCATGCTCGTGCTGGCGGCGTTCTGGCAGGTCTTGTCGATGACGCTGCCGCCGTTTCTGTTCCCGCCGGTGCCGGAGATCATCAGCCGCACCGTCGAGATCCTGATCACCGGCTCGCTGCTGATCGACGTGCTGCTCACCGCCGCACGCATCTTCGCGGGGCTGCTCGGCGCCTTCATCCTCGGCGCCATCGTCGCCTTGCTGATCGCGCGCTCGCGCAACCTGGAGAATTTCATCACCCCGGTGCTGAACTTCTTTCAGGGCATCCCGGCGCTGTCCTGGGTGGTGTTCGCGATCATCTGGTTTCACGGCACCGAGTTTCGCGTGCTGTTCATCATGGTGATGACGACGCTGCCGGCGTTCACGTTCCAGATTCTCGACGCCTTCCGCTCCATGTCGAAAGACCTCTTCGAAATGACGATGTCGTTCCGGCCCTCGCGCTGGACGCTGTTCAAGTTCCTGATCGTGCCGACCATCGTGCCGGGCATCCTCACCGCATGGAAGGTGAACCTCGGCAACGCCGCCCGCGTGGTGGTGGTGGCCGAGCTGGTCGGCGCCACCGGCGGCGTCGGCTACCAGTTGCTGCGCCAGCAGCAGCTGTTCGACATGGCCGGCGCCATGGCCTGGACGCTGCAACTGGTGCTGTTCGTGCTGGTGGTGCAGCAGACGATCAACGTCATCGAAAACTGGGCCCTGCGCTACCGCGCCGTCTCCGAGCGGGCGATGTGACCATGGCCGAACCCGTTATCCGCTTCGAGAACGTGAGCAAGGTCTTCCGCCGCCCCGACGGCCGCGGCGACTTCACCGCCGTCGACAAGCTGTCGTTCGACATCGACAAGGGTGAGATCGTCGCCGTGCTGGGCAAGACCGGCTGCGGCAAGTCCACCATGTTCAACATCGTCGCCGGCCTGATCGAGCCGAGCGCCGGGCAGGCCCGCGTGATCGGGCACGACCCGTTCAAGGAGTTCGATTTCTTCCGCGGCAAGATCGGCATCGTGTTCCAGGGCGATCGCCTGATGCCCTGGCGCACCGCGCTCGACAACGTGCTGCTCGGCCTGCAGATCCTCAACGCGGACCCCAAGACGTCGGAGGAGACCGCGCGCGCCTGGCTCAAGCGGCTCGGCCTCTCCGGCCACGAGAACGACTATCCGCACGCGCTGTCGGGCGGCATGCGCCAGCGCGTGTCGATCGCCCGCGCCTTCGCGGTCAACCCGGATATCCTGCTGTGCGACGAGCCTTTCTCGGCGCTCGACGAGATGACCGCGCGCGACCTGCGCGCCGAATTCGTGCGCCTGGTGCGGCAGAACAACAAAACCGCGATCTTCATTACGCACCAGCTCAACGAGGCGATGGATATCGGCGACCGGGTGATGGTCTTCCACCGGCCGGCGCGCATCGCCTTCGAGGGCCGGCTGACCGCGGAGACCAGCGCCGACGCGCGGCAGACGATGCGCGACGACATCATGCGTATCCTCGCCATCGACCCGACGCCGATTTCGGCGACCGGATAAGCGCACGCGGCGGGCATTCCGGCGGCGCGGCGGCTTGCGCTTGCCGTCCGCGGCCGTCAATTTGGTATGGAATGCCGCTCACGCGAGCGAGGCGCCGATGCTAAAGGACGACAACGCGTTCTGGCGGTTTTCCGTCGCGGTCTATGCCGCGCCGGGCGTCGCGGCGGAATGCCTTGCGCTGCAAGAGGCGCGCGGCGCCGACGTGAACGTACTGCTGTACTGCGCCTGGGCAGGCACGCAAAAGCGATTGCTTGCCGACAGTCACGTAGCCGCCATCGGCGCGCGCGCGGCCACATGGCATGAGCGCGTCGTGCATCCTCTGCGCGCCGCCCGCCAGTCGATCAAGACTTTGCCGGAAATGGAGATCGGCGAGGTCGCGCTGTTCAGGAAGAACGTCGCCGCGCTGGAATTGCGCGCCGAGCAGATCGAGCAGGCTTTGTTGTTTGCCGCCGCGGACGAGTTGTTTCGCGGCGCGCGCGACGCATCGGCGCCGGAGGCCGTTCGCGCAAACGTCGCCGCCTATCTACGCGCCAAAGCGGCCGGCGCCACGCATCCTCCTGCCGATCGTCTCATTGCGGCCGCATCTTCCTACCAGGAACACACGGCATAGGATTTGGCCGCGAATCGCCGCAGAGTCCCGTTCCTGTCATGCGGGAACCGGGATGCCGCTGCCGAGTTTGCGACCTGAGTGCGGGGAGCAGAGGTCCCGAAAGAAGGTGATCCGGTTGTCCGGACGGCTCTGTGCGGTCACGTTCCCTTTCAAACGAACGGTGGACAAGCCATCGCCTGTCCACATGGAACTTATGACCCTGGCTCGTCGCAAACCGCGCGATGCCTTAATGCTTACAGTTTGATGACAATGCCGCAGATCAGACGCAAAGCTTCGGCTGATGCCGGCTACGACGCGGCCGCGCTCCGCGATGCGATCAAGTCAAAGCTGACCTATGAAGTCGGCAAAAGCGCCGACAGCGCCACCGAACACGACTGGTACATGGCGACGGCCTATGCGGTGCGCGATCGCATCGTCGATGTCTGGATCGCCAGCCGCGCCGAAACCAAGGGCAAGAAGAAGAAGCGTGTCTACTACCTGTCGATCGAATTCCTCATCGGCCGGCTGCTGCTCGACACCTTGACCAATTTGCGGCTGGTCGAGCCGGTGCGCGAAGCGTTGCGCAGCTTCGGCGTCGATCTCGGCGCGTTGCGCGGCGTCGAGCCGGATGCTGCGCTCGGCAATGGCGGACTTGGGCGGCTGGCCGCCTGCTTCATGGACAGCCTCTCGGCGCTCGGCATTCCCGCCTACGGTTACGGCATCCGTTACGAGAATGGTTTGTTCGAGCAGCGCCTGCACGACGGCTGGCAGGTCGAACTGCCGGAGGACTGGCTCGCCGGCGGCAATCCGTGGGAATTCGAGCGCTCGAATTCCGAATACTCCATCGGCTTCGGCGGCGGCGTCGAATATCTCGGCGGCAATAAGACGACGGCGCGCGCGCTCTGGTACCCGGCCGAGCGCGTGCTGGCGGTGCCGCACGACACGCCCATTGTCGGCTGGCGCGGGCGGCATGCCAATACGCTGCGGCTGTGGGCGGCGCGCGCCGCCTCCCCCATCCATCTCAGCGCCTTCAACGAAGGCGACTATGTCGGCGCCGTTGCCGCGCGCGCGCGCGCCGAGGCCATCTCGCGCGTGCTCTACCCGAACGACGCCAGCCCCGAGGGCCAGGAGTTGCGCCTGCGCCAGGAGTATTTCTTCACCTCGGCCTCCCTACAGGACATGGTGCGGCGGCACATCGCCGAACAAGACACGCTCGACACGCTGGCCGAGCATGCCGCGGTCCAGCTCAACGACACGCATCCCGCCATTGCCGTCGCCGAGCTGATGCGCATCCTGGTCGACGAGCACGACTTCTCGTGGGAGCGTGCCTGGGAGATCACCACCGGCACCCTGCATTACACCAACCACACGCTGCTGCCGGAGGCGCTCGAATGCTGGCCGGCGGCGCTGCTCGGCCGGCTTTTGCCGCGGCACCTGCAGGTCATCTATTTGATCAACTGGCTGCACTTACAGGAAATCGGCCGGCGCGGCCTCACCGATCCCGACTTCGCCGCCGCGGTGTCGCTGGTGGAGGAAGGCGGCGACAAGCGCATCCGCATGGCGAACCTCGCGTTCATCGGATCGAGTTGCGTCAACGGCGTGTCGGCGTTGCACACCGACCTGTTGCGCAAGACCGTGTTCCACGAGGTGGCGCGCGCGGCCTCGACCCGCATCGTCAACGTCACCAACGGCATCACCTTCCGCCGCTGGCTCTACGAAGCCAATCCCGGGCTGACCGCACTTCTGGTCGAGACGCTGGGCGAGCGCGTGCTCGACGATCCGCAAACGCTGCGCGAGCTGGAGCCGATGGCGCGCCAGCGCAGCTTCGTCGCGCGCTATGCCCATGCGCGCACCGCCAACAAAGCGCGGCTGGCGCAGTCCCTGCGCGCCAGCACCGGCGTCGCGCTCGACCCGCGCGCGCTCTTCGACGTGCACGTCAAGCGCATCCACGAATACAAGCGCCAGCTTTTGAACATCCTGGAAACGATCGCGCTCTACCAGGAGATCAAGGCCAATCCCGATACGCCGGCGCCGCCGCGCGTGAAGATTTTCGCCGGCAAGGCGGCGGCCAGCTACGAGCGCGCCAAGCTGATCATCAAGCTGGCCAACGACGTGGCGCGCAAGGTCAACCGCGATCCGGCCATCGGCGACCGGCTCAAGGTGGTGTTCGCGCCGAACTACAGCGCCAGCCTGGCCGAGGAGATCATCCCGGCGGCGGACGTGTCCGAGCAGATTTCCACCGCTGGCATGGAGGCCTCCGGCACCGGCAACATGAAACTCGCGCTCAACGGCGCGCTCACCATCGGCACGCTCGACGGCGCCAATATCGAGATCCGCGAGCACGTCGGCGCCGACAACGTCATCATCTTCGGCATGACCGCGTCCGAGGTGGCGGCGCGGCAGAAGCACCATTTCCGCGGTTCGGACGCGGTCGAGGCCTCGCCCCGGCTCGCGGCCGTAGTGGACAGCCTGTCGGCCGGCGACTTCTCGCCCGACGATCCCGACCGCTTCGTGCCGATCGTCGAGGGCCTGCTCGGCTACGACCATTTCATGGTGGCGGCCGACTTCGAGAGCTACTGGGAGGCGCAGCGCGCCATCGACCGGCTCTGGCTCACGCCGGAGAAGTGGTGGCGCATGAGCATCCTCAACACCGCGCGCATGGGCTGGTTCTCCTCCGACCGCACCATCGCGGAATACGCCAAGGAAATCTGGCGCGTGCCGCTGCGCTGAGGTCAGCGCGCCGCGCGGCCGGCCTCCGCCAGAACGCGCGCGACCTTGAGCAGGCTTTCGTTGCGTTCGAGGTCTTCCAAAAGCGCCGGCAGCTTGCGGCGCCAGTTGGGATGCTCGCGCACCGTGCCCGGAATGTTGATCTGGTCGCGCACGCCGAGCACGTCGTCGAGCGCGATCGCCAGCACGCGCGACGGCGTCTGCGCCAATGTCGCCGCCACCGCCGCGAAGTCGTCCGATGGCTGGCCGCGGCCATGCTCGGACAGAAGATTGCGCAGCGCCGACTGCCACCAGGCGCGCGCCTCGTCGCTTTCGCCCGGATCGAGCCCGATGCCGCGCTTGACGCGCAAGTCGTGGCCCTCGATCCAGCCGCGGAAGCTCGGCAGGTCGTGGGTGTTGAACGTCACCAGCGCCGCCTCCGGATAACCGCCCGGATGCCGGAAGCGCCCGTCATGCTCGCGTTCGAACAGCATCACGCGGTAGCTCCACAGGCCCCAGCGCGCCAGCGTCTCGCGAAAGCCCTCCGGCACGGTGCCGAGATCCTCACCGATGACGATGCAGCGGTCGCGTTGGCTCTGCGCGCCGACGGCGTTCAGCGTCGGCTCGAACGGGAAGCGCACATAGGCGCCGTCCTGCGCGCCGCAGCCATGCGGGATGAGAAACATGCGCTTGAGGCCGAGCACGTGATCGAGCCGCAGCGCGCCGGAGAATTGCATCGAGGCGTGCAGCAGCGCGCGCAGCGGCTGGAAGTCGTCTTTCGCCAGCCCGTGCGGATTGAACGGCGCCAGGCCCCAGTTCTGTCCCGCCGGGTTGAACTCGTCCGGCGGCGCGCCGACCGATACGCCGGCGAGCACGGCGTCCTGCCGGCTCCAGGCGTCGGCGCCATTGGGATCGATGCCGACGGCGAGATCGACGTAAAGGCCGAGCGGCATGCCGAGGCGCCTTGCCTCGTCGCGGCAGGCTTCGAGTTGGCGGTGCGCGATCCACTGCGTGTATTCATGGAATTCGCAGTCGGCCGCATGTTGCGCCCGGAATTCGCGCAGCTGCGGGACTGAAGGTGCGCGCCAGGGCGCCGGCCAGTCGCGCCATGGCTTCGGCGCGTGGCGTTCGCGCAAGGCCTCGAAGCAGGCGTAGCGCAGCAGCGCCTCGCCTTGTTCGGTGCGGAACGCTTCGAAGTCGGTGCGCCTTGCCGCCGTCGTGTCCGCCCGGAAACGCGCGTGGGCGAGCTTCAGGCCCGTCAGCTTGGCGCGCGCGACCCCGGCATAGTCGACCAGTTCGGTCTCGCGCAGGCGCGCGATCGCCTGCACCAAAGCCGCCGGCGGCTCGGGAAATTCGGGAATGGCGCCGACGTCGATATACAGCGGGTTGAGGAACAGCCGGCTGTTGGGACCGTAGGGGCTCGCCTCCTCGGCGCGGTCGATGAACAGCGCATGCAAGGGATTGAGCCCGATGCCCGCCGCCCCCTGCGCGGCCGCCACCGCGATCAGCCGCGCCAGGTCGCCGAGGTCGCCATGCCCCCAATTGCGCCGCGAGCGCAGCGCATAGAGTTGCACCGCCAGCACCCACACCCGCCGCCCGTCGCCCTGAAAGCAGCGCGCCGGCACGCCGCCGAACGCCGTTTCCGCCTGCGGCATGGTGCCGCCGGCGGCCATGGCGGCGACCAGAAGCTCGACCGTTTGCGGGCTGGCGGCATGCCAGCGCCCGAAAACATCGTGATAGCCGGGCTCGATACCCCAGCGTTCGGCGGAGGCGGTCAAATCATTCATGGTTATCAAACGCTTGCACGCGCCCGGCCTGTGCTAGACTTGGGCCGGGTCGATGGAACTTTCGGCTTTTTGTGCGGTTTTCCAGAAGGGTCAAGCCGAACCAACCAAACACCAAAAGCGGCGGAGCAAGCGTAGCGTGGGACGCACACAATGTTCTTCACCAAGTTCTTCACCAAACCTGGCCTGGGACTCGTCCCCCGCCGATCCGACCGGCCCCCGCTTCCGCATTGAAGACATCTATCCGCGCGTCGACGGCGGCCGGTACCCCGTTAAACGCATTGCCGGCGAATCCGTTGAGGTTTGGGCGGATATTTTTCGCGAAGGCCACGACGTCGTCGCCGCCGCGCTGATCTGGCGCAGCGAGACCGAGCCGGAATGGCAGCGCGCGCCGATGCGCTTCCACAGCAACGACCGCTGGCACGGCAGCTTCACGCCGCCGCAGCCCGGCTCTTATCTCTATGCCATCGAGGCCTGGACCGACCGCTACGCCACCTGGCGCAAGGAGCTGCTGCTCAAGCAGGAGGCCGGGCAGGACATTTCCATCGTCGCGCAGGAGGGGCATGATCTCGTCACCGAGCTGATGCCGCCCAAGTGCGAAGCGCGCGGCCTGCTCGAAGCCGCCGCGCAACGCTTCGCGCAGACGCGCGACGTCGCCGTCCTGCTCGACGACCAGCTGGCCGCGGCGATTCAGCGCAACGAAACCCGGCCCGACCTCAGCCGCAGCCAGCCTTTGCCGCTGATGGTCGAGCGCGAACGCGCGCGCGCCGGCGCTTGGTACGAAATGATCCCGCGCAGCCAGGGGACGATCCCCGGCAAGCACGGCACCTTCGACGACTGCATCGCGCGCGTGCCGGAGATCGCCGCGCTCGGCTTCGACGTGCTCTACCTGACGCCGATCCATCCCATCGGCCGCACCAACCGCAAGGGCAAGAACAATTCGCTCAAGGCGGGGCCCGACGATCCCGGCAGCATGTACGCCATCGGCAGCGAGGCCGGCGGCCACGACGCCGTGCACCCCGAACTCGGCACGCTCGAGGATTTCCGCCGGCTGGTGGCGGCCTGCCGCGATCACGGCATGGAGATCGCACTCGACTTCGCCGTGCAGTGCTCGCCCGACCATCCCTGGCTCAAGCAGCATCCGGAGTGGTTTCGCTTCCGCCCCGACGGCTCGATCCGCTACGCCGAGAACCCGCCGAAGAAATACGAGGACATCGTCAACCCGGACTTCAACTGCGCCGATCCGATCGCGCTATGGGAGGCGCTGCGCGACGTCATTTTGTTCTGGGTCGATCGGGGCGTGCGCATCTTCCGCGTCGACAACCCGCACACCAAACCGTTCCCGTTCTGGGAGTGGCTGATCCGCGAGGTGCGCCGCCGCCATCCCGACGTGCTGTTCCTGGCGGAAGCCTTCACGCGGCCGAAGGTGATGAAGGCGCTGGCCAAGCTCGGCTTCTCGCAGTCCTACACCTATTTCACCTGGCGCACCGAAAAGCAGGAATTGCAGGCCTACCTCGCCGAACTCTCCGGCTATCCCGAGCGCGAATATTTCCGGCCGAACTTCTTCGTCACCACGCCCGACATCCTGCCCGTGCAGTTGCAGAGCGGCGAACCGTGGCTGTTCAAGGCGCGCGCGGCGCTGGCCGCGACGCTGTCGTCGAACTACGGCATCTACAACGGCTTCGAGCTGATCGAGCATGAACCGATCCCCGGCCGTGAGGAATACATCGATTCCGAAAAATACGAGGTCAAGGTCCGCGACTGGAACAAGCCGGGCAACATCAAGGATTATCTGAAGCGGCTCAACACGATCCGCCGCGCCAATCCGGCGCTGCTGCAGACCGCCAATATCCGCTTCCTGACGGTCGACAACGACGCCGTCATCGGTTTCCTGAAGGACTCGGTCGATGGCGGCAACGCGGTTGCGGCGGCCATCGCGCTCGCCAAAGGGCCGCAGGAATTCTGGCTGCACTTCGGCGACAACGTCATCGGTCCTCCCGACAAGCGCGCGCCGGTGCGCACGATCGAGAATCTCGTCACCGGCGAGCGCCACCGGCTGGAATGGAACGGGGTGCGGCTGCACATCGATCCCGCTCGCGAGCCCGCCCTCCTGTTCCGTTGCTTTACGTGAGGATGCCATGAACATCCTCCCCACCCTCGACATGCCGCACGGCGCCGCCCAGGAAGACGCGCTCTGGTTCAAGGACGCCATCGTCTACCAGCTTCATGTGAAGGCGTTCTCCGACAGCAACGGCGACGGCATGGGCGACTTCGCCGGCCTCACCGAGCGGCTCGACTATCTGCACGACCTCGGCGTCAACACGCTCTGGCTCCTGCCGTTCTATCCGAGCCCCGGCCGCGACGACGGCTACGACATCTCGGACTACGGCGACATCAACCCCGCCTTCGGCACCATGAAGGACTTTCGCCGCTTCATGAGCGAAGCGCGCCGGCGCGGCATGCACGTCATCACCGAGCTGGTCATCAACCACACCTCGGACCAGCACGACTGGTTCAAGCGCGCCAAACGCAGCCCGGCCGGCTCCAGCGCGCGCGACTGGTACGTGTGGAGCGACACCGACCGGAAATACCAGGGCACGCGCATCATCTTCACCGACACCGAAAAGTCGAACTGGACCTGGGACGCGGAAGCCGGCGCCTATTACTGGCACCGCTTCTTCCATCACCAGCCCGACCTCAATTACGACAACCCGCGCGTGGTGCGGGCCGTGCTGCAGGTGATGAAGCGCTGGCTCGACGCCGGCGTCAGCGGGTTCCGGCTCGACGCCGTCCCCTATCTCTGCGAGCGCGAGGGCACCAATAACGAGAACCTGCCGGAGACGCACGCGATCCTGAAACAGTTGCGCGCCGCGCTCGACGAATACGCGCCGAACAAGGTGCTGCTCGCCGAGGCCAATCAGTGGCCGGAGGACGTGCAGCACTATTTCGGCACGGGTGACGAATGCCACATGGCTTATCACTTCCCGCTGATGCCGCGCATCTACATGGCGATCGCGCAGGAAGACCGGCTACCGATCACCGACATCATGCGGCAGACGCCGGAAATCCCGGCCAACTGCCAGTGGGCGATGTTCCTGCGCAACCACGACGAGCTGACGCTTGAAATGGTGACCGACAGCGAGCGCGACTATCTGTGGTCGACCTACGCCGCCGATCCGCGCGCGCGCATCAATCTCGGCATCCGCCGGCGGCTCGCCCCGCTGATGGACAACGACCGCCGCAAGATCGAGCTGATGAACTCGATCCTGATGTCGATGCCGGGCACGCCGATCATCTATTACGGCGACGAAATCGGCATGGGCGACAACATCTATCTCGGCGACCGAAACGGCGTACGCACGCCGATGCAATGGACGCCCGACCGCAACGGCGGCTTCTCGCGCTGCGATCCGGCGCAGCTCTATCTGCCCTGCATCATGGACCCGGTCTACGGCTTCACCTCGGTCAACGTGGAGGCGCAGGCGCGTTCGCTGTCCTCCCTGCTGAGCTGGACCAAGCGGCTCATCACCGTGCGCAAATCGACCAAGGTGTTCGGCCGCGGCACGCTCACCTTCATCCGCCCGAGCAACCGCGCGGTGCTGGCCTACGTTCGCCAGCTCGGCGACGAGGCGATCCTCTGCGTCGCCAATCTCTCGCGCTCGGCGCAGGCGGTCGAGCTCGACATGAGCGCCTGGAAGGGACGCACCCCGCAGGAAATGCTCGGCCGCACCCGCTTTCCGCGCATCGGTGACCTTCCCTATCTGATCACGCTGCCGCCTTACGGTTTCTTCTGGTTCCTGCTCTGCCCCGACGAGGCGACCGAGCCGGAGAAGATTCTGCCGCGCGACGTCACCACGCTGGTGCTCGGGCCGAACTGGGAAAGCTCGGTGTCGGGCTGGACGCGCCGAACGTTCGAGCTCGACGTGCTGCCGAGCTTCATGCCGGACCGCCGCTGGTTCGCCGACAAAGGCGTGCGGGGGCTGACGACCAAGGTATCGGCCGCGGTCCCGATCGAGCATGGCGACGACCGTTTTGCCTTCATAATCGTGGACGTTCAGAACCCGCACGGCGCCAGCCGCTATTTCCTGCCGCTGACCATCCGCTGGACGCGCTACACGGCCATCGACCGCGGCCCGACGAGCGTGCTCGCCGCGGTGCGGCGCGGGCCGCGTGAAGGCACGCTGCTGGACGCCTGCGCCGAGCCGGAATTTGCCGAGGCAGTGCTCACCAAGATCCACCGCGGCGAGGACGCCGGATACGACCGCCACCGCGTCGAATTCCGGCCGACCGCGGCTTTCGCCGCCGGCCCGCCGCCCGAAATCAAGCAGGTGCAAGGCGGCGAGCGCGAACAATCGAATACGACCGTGACGGTGGACAACAAATACGTCATCAAGATCCTGCGCCGCATCACGCCCGGCATCCATCCGGAGGTCGAGATCGGGCGCTTCCTCGCCGACGTCGCCCGCTTCCAGAACGTGCCGACCCTGCTCGGCACCGTCGAACTGGTGGACGGCGAAGAGCGCAGCGCGCTCGCGGTCGTGCATGCCTTCGTCGAGAACCAGGGCGACGCCTGGACCGTGACCAGCGCCTCCCTCGACCGACTGGTCGACGAGCAGCGCATGCTGCCGACCGAGGCGGTGGCGGAAAGCGCCGACACCACCTTCCTGCTGCATCGCATGCGGCAGATCGGCAAGCGCACGGGCGAAATGCATATCGCTCTCGGTACCGCCACCGACGATCCGGCTTTCGTGCCCGAGCCGATCGCGCCCGAGGACGTGACGCTCTGGATCGATGCGATGAAAACGCGCGCGGAGGCTTTGTTCGCTTTGATTGAGCGCACGCGCGGGCTGCCGGAAGGCACGGCCGAGCTGGCGCGCAAGCTGCTCGACTATCGCGCCGCGGTGCTGGCGCATGTCGAGGCCAAGCGCGGCGCCACCTTTGACGGCATCAAGATCCGCCATCACGGCGATTTCCACCTCGGCCAGGTGCTGATCGCCAAGGAGGACGCCTTTATCCTGGACTTCGAGGGCGAGCCGCAGCGCCGGCTCGACGAGCGGCGCCGCAAGGCGCCGCCGGCGCGCGACGTCGCCGGCTTCGTGCGCTCCATCGACTACGCCGTCAGCGCCGCCATCGACCGCGAGCCGGGCCTCACGCCGGAGGAGCGCGCCGCGCTCACGCGGCATATCCGCATCTGGGGCGAACGGCTGACCGCCGCCTATTGGGAGAGCTACCGCGAAACCATCGCCGGCGCGAAGCTGTGGCCGGCGCAGGACAACCAGGCGCTCGACTTGCTCGACATCTTCCTGCTCGAGAAGGCGCTGTACGAGATCGACTACGAGCTGAACAACCGGCCGGCCTGGGCGCATATCCCGCTCGAGGCGACGTTGCGCATTCTGGAACAACGCGGGGTCATCGAGCCATGAGCGCCAAACTCGAGCCCATCGCCCGCGAGATCATCGAAGGCCGCCACGCCGACCCTTTCTACTATCTCGGCCCGCACAAGAGCGGCGGCCGCAGCGTGGTGCGCGTCTATCTTCCGGAGGCCGAGAGCGTGAGCATCGTCGCCGACGGCGGCGAGCGGGCGCTGGACCGCATCGATCCGGCCGGCCTGTTCGAAGGGCCGATTGACGATCCCGGCCGGCGCTACCGGCTGCGCGCACGCTTTGGCGGAAACGAGGTCGAGATGGAAGACGCCTACCGCTTTCCGCCGGTGCTGTCCGATTTCGACCTCTATCTCCTCGGCGAAGGCAATCACCTCAACCTCTACGACAAGCTCGGCGCCCACCCGATGACGCTCGACGGCGTCGACGGCGTCGCCTTCGTGGTCTGGGCGCCCAATGCGCGGCGCGTGAGCGTGGTCGGCGATTTCAATTCCTGGGACGGCCGCCGCCACGCCATGCGCGTGCGCGGCAACGGCTACTGGGAATTCTTCGTGCCGGGCGCGCGCGCCGGCGACAAGTACAAATACGAGATCGTCAGCCGCGACGGCCGGCTGCTGCCGCTGAAGTCCGACCCGGTCGGCTTCGGCGCCGAGATGCGCCCCCTCACCGCTTCGATGGTGGTCGACATGGCGGCGCTGCCGAAGCCGCGGCCCGCGCGCGACACCGTCAATGCGCACGACGCGCCGATGTCGATCTACGAGGTGCATCTCGGCTCCTGGCGGCGCAAGGGCGAGCACGGCGAGTTCTGGCTCACCTATCGCGAGCTGGCCGAGCAGCTTCCCGCTTACGCCAAGGACATGAACTTCACCCATGTCGAGCTGCTGCCGGTCGCCGAGCATCCCTTCGACGGCTCCTGGGGCTACCAGCCGACCGGCCTGTTCGCGCCGACCAGCCGCTTCGGCTCGCCGGCCGATTTCGTTCACCTGATCGACGCCCTGCATGAAGCCGGCATCGGCGTGCTGCTCGACTGGGTGCCCGGCCATTTCCCCGACGATCCGCACGGGCTCGCCCAGTTCGACGGCACAGGCCTCTACGAGCACGCCGACCCGCGCCAGGGCCGCCATCTCGACTGGGGCACGCTAATCTACAATTACGGACGCCCCGAGGTGACCAACTTCCTCATCGCCAATGCGCTGTTCTGGCTCGACCGTTACGGCGTCGACGGCCTGCGCGTCGATGCGGTCGCTTCCATGCTCTATCTCGACTACAGCCGCCCGGTCGGCGGCTGGGTGCCGAACAAGCATGGCGGGCGCGAGAACCTCGACGCCATCTCCTTCATGCGCCGTGCCAATACCGAGCTGTTCGCCCGCTTCCCGCATGCGACCACGGCGGCCGAGGAGTCGACCGCCTGGCCGCAGGTGTCGCGCCCGGTGGACTGGGGCGGCCTCGGCTTCGGCTACAAGTGGAACATGGGCTGGATGAACGACACCCTCGACTACGTGTCGAAAGACCCGATCCACCGCCGCCACCACCACGGCAATATCCTGTTCGGGCTGCATTACGCCTTCTCGGAAAACTTCATCCTGCCGCTGTCGCATGACGAGGTCGTGCACGGGAAGCGCTCCATTCTCGGCCGCATGCCGGGCGACCGGTGGCAGCGCTTTGCCAACCTGCGCGCCTACTACGCCTTCATGATGGGCCATCCCGGCAAGAAGCTGATGTTCATGGGCTGCGAGTTCGGCCAGGACACCGAGTGGAACCACGACGTCGGCCTGCCCTGGCATTTGCTCGATCGGCCGGAGCACGCCGGCGTGCAGCGGCTGGTGCGCGACCTCAACCGGCTCTACCGCGACACCCCGGCGCTGCATGCGCTCGACTGCGACCCGGCCGGCTTCGAATGGCTGATCACGCACGACGCCGGCAACAGCACCTATGCCTGGCTGCGCAAGGGCCGCGGCGAGACTGAGCGCTGCGTGATGGTGGTAAATTTCACGCCACAGGTGCTGCGCGATTACCGCGTGCGCGTGCCTTTTGCCGGCCAATGGCGCGAAGCGCTCAACAGCGATGCGGAAATCTACGGCGGCAGCAATTTGGGGAACGGGGGAATGGTTTCCGCAGTTGTGACACCTGACAGTCCGGAGCTTCGCATTGTTGTCCCACCCCTTGCTGCCGTCTTTTTCGTTCCTGCGCCCGAGTAACAGTCACATCTCGGCAGGGGCGCCACACCCGCTGGGTGCGACCTGGGATGGGCGCGGCACCAACTTCGCCCTGTTCTCCGCCAATGCCACAAAGGTCGAGTTGTGCCTGTTCGACCGCGCAGGCCGCCGGGAAACCGAGCGCGTCACCCTCCCCGAGCGCAGCGACGACATCTGGCACGGCTATCTATCGCATGTCGGTCCCGGCCAGCTTTACGGCTACCGCGTGCACGGCCCTTACGCGCCGGAGGCCGGCCACCGCTTCAATGCGCACAAGCTGCTGATCGACCCCTACAGCAAAAGGCTCGGCGGCCAGTTTTCCTGGAACGACGCGCATTTCGGCTACCGCACGGGCCATAAGCAGGAGGACCTGTCCTGCGACCGGCGCGATAACGCGCGTTTCATGTATAAGTCCGTGGTCGTCGATCCCGCGCATAGCTGGGCGCATGCGCGCCGGCCCAGCGTGCCATGGGAAGACACCATCATCTACGAGGCGCACGTCAAAGGGCTGACCCAGACGCGCAACGACATCCCGCCGGGAACGCGCGGCACCTACCGCGGCCTGTCCGAGCCCGGCATGATCGCGCATCTGCGCCGGCTCGGCGTCACCACCGTCGAACTGTTGCCGATCCACGCCTTTCTCGACGACCGCTATTTGCTCGACCGCGGCCTGCGCAATTACTGGGGCTACAACACGCTGAGCTACTTCGCGCCCGAGCAGCGCTATTCCAACCACCACGTCATCAACGACTTCCGCGCGACGGTGGCCGCGCTGCACGACGCCGGCATCGAGGTCATCCTCGACGTGGTTTACAACCACACCTGCGAGGGCAACCATCTCGGGCCCACGCTCTGCTACCGCGGCATCGACAACGCCTCCTACTATTGGCTGGTGCCGGACCAGCCGCGCTACTACGACGACTTCACCGGCACCGGCAATTCGCTCAAGCTCGCGCATCCGCGCGTGCTGCAGATGGTCATGGATTCGCTGCGGCTGTGGGTGGAGGCCTTCCACGTCGACGGTTTCCGTTTCGACCTCGCCTCGACGCTCGGGCGCGAGCCAGAGTTCAACCGCAACGCGCCGTTCTTCGCGGCCGTCATGCAGGACCCGGTACTGGCCGAGGTCAAGCTGATCGCCGAGCCCTGGGACATCGGGCTCGGCGGCTATCAGGTCGGCGGCTTTCCGGCCGGCTGGTCGGAATGGAACGACGTCTACCGCAAGACCGCGCGCCGCTTCTGGCGCGGCGAAGGCAGCCTGATCGGCGACATGGCCCATGCCATGACCGCCTCGGCCGCGCAGTTCCAGCACGACGGCCGCGGGCCCCGCGCCAGCGTCAACCACGTCACCGTGCACGACGGCTTCACGCTCGCCGACCTCTATAGCTACGACAGCAAGCACAACGAGGCCAACGGCGAGGACAATCGCGACGGCTCCGACGACAACAACGGCACCAATTGCGGCGTCGAGGGCACGACCGACGATCCGAACATCATCGCGCTGCGCCGGCGCCTGCGGCGCAACCAGCTCGCTTGCCTGTTCCTGGCGCAGGGTGTGCCGCTGATGCTCGCCGGCGACGAAGTCGCCAACGGCCAGGGCGGCAATAACAACGCCTACTGCCAGGACAACGAGGTCGGCTGGGTGGACTGGTCGAAGCTCGGCAGCGAGGACGACTTCACCGACTATGTCGGCGCGCTGGTGAACTTGCGCCGCCGTTTCCCGCAACTGACCCCGCACCGCTGGGTGGAAGGCAGGCGCGCCGACGGCAGCTACGACATCAAGTGGCTCACGCCGTCGGGCGCCGAGATGGAAGAAGGCGACTGGAGCTTTCCGGACGGCCGCTTTCTTTCTTACGTGCTGGCCGCCGCACGTGAGGGCGGCGAGCCGCTGTTCATCGTCATCAACGGCGCCGACCATGCGGTCGAACTGGTCTTTCCGGAGTGGCCGAATGTGGGCCGCTGGGAACGCGTGCTCGACTCCTCGGGCGAGGACAGCGCGCCGGCCGGCGGCGGTCGCGACGAGAAATGGAGTGCGCAGCAGCGCTGCGTGCTCGCCTTCGCGGGCAAGCCGTGAGCACGGCAAGACGTTTCGGACCGCGCATCACGGAGGCCGGCACCACCTTCCGCCTCTGGGCTCCCGCTGCGCGCGCGGTGACGCTGGTCACCGCGACGCGCACGCCGATGACGCGCCGCGGCGAATGGTTCGAGGCGACGCTGCCAGGCGCCGGCGCGGGCACGTGCTATCGCTTCGGCATCGACGGCGAGCTCGACATTCCCGATCCCGCCTCGCACTTCCAGCTGGACGACGCGAGCGGGCCGAGCGAGGTGATCGACCATCGCTACGACTGGCAATGCCCCAATTGGAAAGGGCGCCCCTGGGCCGAAGCGGTCTTTCTAGAGACCCATGTCGGCGCCTTCACGCCGGAGGGCACTTTCCGCGCCATGATCGGCAAGCTCGATCATCTGGTCGAGACCGGCATTACCGCGCTGGAGTTGATGCCACTCGCCGATTTTCCCGGCCGCTGGAACTGGGGCTATGACGGCGTGCTTCTGTATGCGCCGGACAGTCGCTACGGACGGCCGGAGGACCTGAAAGCGCTGGTCGACGCCGCACATCAGCGCGGGCTGATGGTCTTCCTCGACGTGGTCTACAACCACTTCGGGCCGGAAGGAAATTACCTCGGCCGCATCGCGCCGCAGTTCTTCTCCGACGCGCATACGCCTTGGGGCGGTGCCATCAACTATGCGCAGCCGGAGGTGCGGACCTTCGCGGTCGAGAACGCGCTGCACTGGCTCGGCCATTATCGCCTCGATGGCCTGCGGCTCGATGCTGTGCATGCCATCGCCACGCCAGGCGAACCGCACGTCCTCAACGAACTGAGCGCCGCCGTCGGCAAGCTCGCCGCCGCAACCGGCCGCCACATCCATCTCGTGCTCGAGAACGATGACAACCGCGCGCGCCTGCTCGCGCCGGAAGAAGACCCGCCGGCCGGGCGCTATCGCGCGCAGTGGAACGACGACTACCACCACGCCTGGCACGTGCTGCTCACCGACGAGAGCGGCGGCTATTACGCCGACTATAGAGACAAGGCGCGCCACGTCGCGCGCACTTTGTCCGAAGGCTTCGCCTACCAGGGCGAGCCCTCGCCGCATCGCAGTGGCGCGCCGCGCGGCGAGCCGAGCCGCGACCGGCCGCCGCTCGCCTTCGTCAACTTCATCCAGAACCACGACCAGATCGGCAACCGCCCGAAAGGTGAGCGACTGACCGCGCTGGCCACACCGAAACAATTGGAGGCGGCGCTGACGGTGCTGCTGTTGCAGCCGGCGACGCCGTTGCTGTTCATGGGCGAGGAATGGGGCGCGCTCGAACCTTTCCCCTTCTTTTGCGATTTCACCGGCGACCTCGCGCAAGCCGTGCGCGAGGGCCGCAAGCGCGAATTCGCCGACGCCTACGCCAGGTCGGGCGCCGACATTCCCGACCCGCTGGCGGCTGAGACGTTCCAGTTGGCGAAGCTCGACTGGAGCGCCTGCCGGCGCGAGCCACACGCCTCGCGGCTGGCGCTGACGCGCGCGCTCTTGAAGGCGCGCCGCGAGCACATCGTGCCGCTGCTGCCGGCGATGACGCCGGGCGAGGTTGCCTTCGACGGCCGCGTGCTCACCGCGCACTGGCGCGCGGGCAATAAATACCTGCACTTGCTGGCCAACCTCGCCGACACGCCGCAGCCGCGTCCAAACTTTCCGGCACAAGGCGCAATCCGGGGCGGCGCGCCGCCGGACGATCTGCCGCCTTGGTCGGTCTACGCCGCTATCGGAGGCGCGTGATGCCTTCGGCCATCCCCGTCGCCACCTACCGCGTGCAGTTGACCAAGGACTTCCGCTTCGACTCCGCCGCCGCCATCGTTCCCTATCTCAAGCGCCTCGGCATCTCGCATCTCTACGCCTCGCCGTTCCTGAAGGCGCGGCCTGGCAGCACGCATGGCTACGACATCGTCGATCACGACCGGCTCAATCCCGAGCTCGGCGGCGAGGAAGGCTTCGCGCGCTTGAGCGGCGCGCTGAAGGAAAACGGCCTCGGCCTCATCCTCGATTTCGTGCCCAACCACATGGGCGTCGGCCGCGCCGACAATGCCTGGTGGCTCGACGTGCTCGAATGGGGGCAGAAGTCGCCTTACGCCATCGCCTTCGACATCGATTGGGAGGGGCTGCCGCACCGGCGGCATCCCGGCGTGCTCATTCCTGTGCTCGGCCGGCCCTATGGCGACGCCTTGCAGGCGGGCGAAATCGAGCTGCGTTACGACGCGGACACCGGCAACTTCGCCGTCTGGTATTTCGAGCACAAGCTGCCGATCAACCCGCAGCGCTACGGCGAGATGCTGCGCACCATCGTGGGCGCGTCGGGCGCCGCCGACACATCGGCCGGGTACGCGCTTCTGGAACTGTCCGACCAGTATCGCGATCCGGGTGCGCCGAGCTACCGCGACGCGCCCGCGCTCAAGCAACGGCTGAAGGCGATCGCCGACGCCGGCGACATCATTGCGCGCGGGCTACATGCCTATCGGGGCGACAGCGAGACCGGCGGCGCCGCGCTGCACCGCCTGCTCGAGCGCCAGCACTACCGCCTCGCCTATTGGCGCGTCGCCTTCTCGGCGGTGAATTACCGGCGCTTCTTCGACATCAACGATCTCGCCGGCCTGCGCGTGGAGGACCCCAAGACCTTCCGCGCCGTTCATCCGCTGGTCTCGCGCCTGATCGCCGAAGACCGCCTGCAAGGCCTGCGGCTCGACCACATCGACGGCCTGCGCGACCCGGCGCAGTACACGCGCCGCCTCGATCGGCTCGTCCGCAAGCTCCGGCGCGAGGCTGGCCTGTCCGGTCCTTTCCACATTCTGGTCGAGAAAATCCTTGCCGACGGCGAGCCGATGCCGCGCTTTCCCGGCGTCGCCGGCACCACCGGCTATGAATGGCTCAACGTCATCACGCGCGTGCTGGCCGACGGCAAAGGCCTCGCGCCGCTGGAACAGACCTGGCGCAACTTCACGAACGAGCACACGCCGTTCGCGGACATGCTCGACGACGCCAAGCTGCGCGTGATCGAGACCATGCTGGCGAGCGAGTTCACCGTGCTGTCGCGCGCGCTGGCGCGCATCGCCGCCGGCCACTTCAGCACGCGCGACTACACCATCGACCGTCTGCGGGCCGCCCTGCAACTCTATGTGCGCGAATTTCCGGTCTACCGCACCTACGTCACCGCGGCCGGCATCTCCGATGCCGACCGGCGCACCATCGAGGACGCCGTTTCCCGCGCCCGCGCGCGCTGGCGCGGTCCGGACCCGGAGGTTTTCGATTTCCTGCGCGATGCGCTCACGCTCGATCTCGCCAAAAACCAGGGCTACAGCGCGCCGCGCGTGCGCAACTTCGCGCTCAAGCTCCAGCAGTTCACCGGCCCGCTGATGGCCAAGTCGCTGGAGGACACCGCCTTCTACCGTCACCACCGGCTGCTCGCCTTCAACGAGGTCGGCGGCGACCCGGCCGCCTCGGCGTTGACGCCGGCCCAGTTCGTCGAGCGGCAGGCACGGCGCATCGAGAGCGGCGACGCCAGCCTCACCGCCACGGCCACCCACGACACCAAGCGCGGCGAGGACGCGCGCGCCCGCATCCTGGCGCTCAGCGAACTGAGCGCCGACTGGGACACCGCGGTGAAGGACTGGCATAGCCGCAACGCCGCGCTGGCGCATCACCGCGGCGGCAAGCGCTTCCCCAGCAAGGCGCACGAATACATGCTCTATCAGGCGCTGATCGGCGCCTGGCCGGACCGCCGCGACGCCGATTTCACGACCAGAATGAAGACCTATGTCCTGAAGGCCGCCCGTGAGGGTAAGGATGAGACAAGCTGGACCAACCCGGACGAAACTTACGAGGCCGCGCTTGAGGCCTTCGTCGGCCGGCTGCTCGACCCGGCGGTCTCGGGTGGATTCCTCGCCTCATTCGAAAGGTTCGCCGCGCGCACCGCGCTGCTCGGCGCCTTGAACGGGCTGTCGCAGCTCGCGCTGAAAATACTGTCGCCCGGAACTCCCGATTTCTACCAAGGGACCGAGTTCTGGGATTTTTCGTTAGTCGATCCGGACAACCGGCGGCTGGTGGACTTTTCCGCGCGCAAACGCGCGGTCGAAGGCCCGCTCTCCGCCTGGCCGGAGTTCGTCAGATCGTGGAGCGACGGGCACATCAAAGCCGCCCTTACGGGGAACTTGCTCCGCATGCGCCGGGAGCAGGCGGAACTTTTCATTTATGGAACTTTTGTTCCACTAGAACCGCAAGGCGAACAGGCCGAACATGTCATCGCTTTTGCCCGCGACTGGAAAGGACAACGCATCGTCGCCGCCATCGGACGCCATTTCGCGGCGCTCACCGACGGCGGGCGCGCGTGGCCGTCACGATGGGATGGATCTCTCGATCTGCCACATGGCCACTTTACCGACGCACTGACCGCCGACGCGGCTGTCCGCAGCGGCACGCAGAAGTTTTCCGATCTTTTCGCTGCCATTCCGATTTCGATTTTGCGACAGATTTAATTTGCGCGCTTTCTGAGCGTTTATCCCGCATTCATCAAGGAACTTTCGCGACGAAATTTTGTTGAGTCCGCGACACCTCAATGCGGCATTCAAGAATAGTCACGGGGTTCTGGCGGTGGACATCGTCGTTTCCAATCGGGTGGCTCGCTCGGCGCCCGGCGGAGCCATGATCGGCGGCTTGGCGGCGGCGTTGTTGCCGGCCGTCAGCAAGTCGAGCGTGGTGTGGTTCGGCTCGAGCGGGCGCGTGCGAAATATGGCGCCCGGCGCCAGCCCGCTCGTCCAGATCGAGGCGCATGGCCGCGGCAGTATTGCCACCGTCGATCTCCCCGAGCAGCATTACGTGGGCTTCTACGAGCGCACCGCCAATTCGGTGCTTTGGCCGCTCTTGCATTCGCGTACCGACCTCACGCGCGGCACCGATGCGGATTTCCGCTCCTACTGCGACATGAACGCCTTCATGGCGCGCACGCTCGCGGCCTTCGCCGGCCCGGAATCGAGCTTCTGGGTGCACGACTATCATTTTTTCACGCTCGGCCGCGAACTGCGCCGGCTCGGCATCAATCGCGAGATTGGCTTCTTTCTGCATACGCCATGGGCGAGCCGCGCGGTGATGATGCAGCTGCCGCAATGCCGCGAGCTGGTCGAGGCCATACTCGACTACGACCTGATCGGCTTCCAGACGCCGGAAGCGCGCGATAATTTCGCCGACCTGCTGCGCCATGAGCTGCGCCTCGCCGGCCATAACTTTACGTACAAGACGCGGCGCGGCACCTGCCGGCTCGCCGTTCATCCGATTTCCATCGACGCGCAGCTCTTCGCCGATCACGCGCAGAAGGCGGCCGGCGACTCGGACGTCAAGCGCCTGCGCGCCAGCCTGGCGGGCGAAAACCTCATCGTCGGCGTCGACCGCATCGACTACTCCAAGGGGCTCACCCAGCGGCTGCGCGCGCTCGACCTCCTGCTCGACCGCAATCCCGATCTCAAGCGCCGGCTGTGCATGTTGCAGATCGCGGTGCCTTCGCGCACGACCATCGACACCTATCGCGCCCTTCAACAGGGCGTCGCGGCGGCGGTGGCCGACATCAACGGCCGCCACGGCGAGGTAGACTGGTCGCCTATCCGCTATCTCACCAAGAGCTTCTGCCAGTCGACGCTCGCCGGCATCTACCGCGCCGCGGCCGTCGGCTTGGTGACACCCTTGCAGGACGGCATGAACCTGGTGGCCAAGGAATATGTCGCCGCGCAGAATCCGAACAATCCCGGTGTGCTGGTGCTGTCGCGTTTTGCCGGCGCCGCGCACGAGCTCGACGCGGCGCTGCTGGTCGACCCGAACGACACCGAAGACGTTGCCGGCGCGCTCGCCACGGCGCTCACCATGTCCAATGCCGAGCGGCGCGAGCGCTGGCAGCATATGATGGACGGGCTGCTGCGCCGTTCGATCCATGTCTGGTTCTCCGAGTTCATGGACGAGTTGAAGTGCGGCCGCCGTGGCACGGTACGCCATCCGGCCAGGACCCTCGCGCCCCGCCCCGCTTTGCAGGCGAACGCCGGACGCCCTTCGAGCGCCGCTACCATCTTCGGCGTCCCGCGGTCCAACTTCTGAGATTGACGAAAATCAACGCAGCCTTCCGGCGGTTCCGCTCCCATACATGCGGACTCACCGGAGGGCACTGCCATGCCGACGAACGCCACGCCGCATAAGCGGGCCAAGCCTGGCAGCCGCAGCGGCGGCCGCTTCTTCCACGTCGAGGTCCGTCCCGCGCGCGAATTCGTCAGCTTCCGCTTGCAGGACATCGGCAAGCCGGGCGGCGTCGAGCGGCTGGCCGGCCAGCGCGCCAGCGGGTCCTGGGATACGCAGAAGTGGCTGATCGAGAAGAGCCACGCCCATCTCGACAAAGGAATGCTGGTGGCCGATAGCGCCGAAGCGGAAAAAGTGCTCACCACCCTCGGCTCGCCACCCGTGCATCTCAGCGGCGACCGTTTCAGGGCGAAGCCGCGGCGCGACATTCCGGAGTCCGAGAAGCCGACGCCGGCCATGCGCCGCGCGCAGACCGAAAACATCAAGAAGGCGCAGGCCGCTGTCAAACGGCGCAAGGCCGCCAAGAAGAAGACGCCGGCCAAGTCGCGCCGCCGTTAGCGCCATGCGGGCATCCGATCCATACTGACAGAAGGCATCTCACAATGTGAGAATGGCACGATAAAGGCAATTGTTTCGCGCAACGAACCATATTATGCCGAGGGCCTGACCGGCCCTCATGACCGATTTCTCGCGCAAATACGATGTCCTGATTGCCGGCGGCGGCAACGCCGCCCTCTGCGCCGCCATTAGCGCGCGCCGCGCGGGCGCCTCGGTGCTGGTGCTGGAGGCGGCGCCGAAATTCTATCGCGGCGGCAATACACGCCACACCCGCAATATGCGCTGCGCCCACGACAGCGCCACCGACACGCTGACCGGACCTTACCCGGAAGAGGAGTTCTGGAACGACCTGCTGCGCGTCACCGAAGGCGAGACCAACGAAGAGTTGGCGCGCCATATGATCCACGAGTCCAAGGAAATGCTGGTCTGGATCCGCGAACAGGGCGTACGCTTTCAGCCTTCGCTCGGCGGCACGCTCAGCCTCGGCCGCACCAATTCGTTCTTCCTCGGCGGCGGCCGCGCGATGCTGAACGCGCTCTATCTGACCGCCGAGGGTCTCGGCGTCGATGTCGCCTATGACGCCGAAGTAGTCGATCTCGACATCGAGCATAGCTTCTTCAAGTCGGCGACCGTGCGACTCGGCACCGAGCATCGCACGGTGCACGCGGGTACTTTGGTCGCGGCTTGCGGCGGCTTCGAATCCAATATCGGCTGGCTTAAGGAATACTGGGGCCCGCCGGCGGAGAACTTTCTCATCCGCGGCACCCGCTACAACCAGGGCGGCGTGCTAAAACTGCTGCTGGCCAAGGGGGTCGATCGCATCGGCGACCCGACGCAATGCCACGCGGTGGCGATCGACGCGCGCGCGCCGAAGTACGACGGCGGCATCATTACGCGCCTCGACTGTGTGGTGCTGGGCATCGTGGTCAACGAGCAGGCGCAGCGCTTCTATGACGAAGGCGAGGACGTCTGGCCCAAGCGCTACGCGATCTGGGGCCGCCTGGTCGCCGGCCAGCCCAACCAGATCGCCTATATCGTGTTCGACGCCAAATCGCTGAAGCTGTTCATGCCATCCTGCTTTCCGGCGATCGAGGCGCCGAGCGTCCGCGAGCTCGCCGGCAAGGTCGGCCTCGACCCGTCGGCGCTGGAGCAGACCGTCGCGACATTCAACGCAGCGGTGCAGCCGGGCCATTTCGACCACACGCAGCTCGACAATTGCCGCACTGAAGGCCTGACGCCGCAGAAGTCGAACTGGGCGCGGCGCATCGATACCCCGCCATACTATGTCTACCCGGTGCGCCCCGGCATCACCTTCACCTACCTCGGCACGCGCGTGGACAAGCACGCGCGCATGTTGATGGCCGACGGCAAGCCGGCGGCGAACATGTTCGCGGCCGGCGAGATCATGGCTGGCAACGTGCTCGGTCGCGGCTACGCCGCCGGCGTCGGCATGACCATCGGCAGCGTGTTTGGGCGCATCGCGGGGCGGGAGGCGGCGATCAATGCACGCAACTGAGGCGCTCGCCGAAGCCGACCGCTTGATGACGCTGTGCAACTCCTGCCGCTATTGCGAAGGGGTGTGCGCGGTGTTCCCGGCGATGGAGATGCGCCGCTCGTTCGGCGACGGCGACCTCAATTACCTCGCCAATCTCTGTCACTCCTGCGGCGCCTGCTATTACGACTGCCAGTTCTCGCCGCCGCACGAGTTCAACGTCAACGTCCCGCAGGTGCTCGAGCAGGTGCGCGCCGACTCCTATGCCGCTTATGCATGGCCGGGGATACTTTCCGGCGCTTTCGCGCGCAACGGGCTTGTCATTTCAATCGTGCTCGCGCTCAGCGTCGCTGGTTTCATCCTCGGCTTCCGCGCGGCGGCCGGCGCGGCTTTCCTCAGCGTCGAGACCGGCCCCGGCGCGTTTTATCGCGTGATGCCGCACAATACGATGGCGCTGCTGTTCGGCCTCGCGTTCCTCTATGCCATGGTCGCGCTCATCATGGGCGTGCGCAAATTCTGGCGCGACATCGGCGGCACGGAGGACGACCTGGGCAGTGGCTCGATCTGGCAGGCGATCAAGGACGCCTCGCGCCTGCGCTATCTCGACGGCGGCAGCGCGGGCTGCGTGAACGAGGACGAAAAAGGCAACGACCGGCGCAAGCACTATCACCACGCGACCTTCTACGGCTTTATGCTCTGCTTTGCGGCCACCTGTGTGGCGACCATTTATCACTATCTGTTTGGGCGCCAGGCGCCCTACCCTTGGTGGGATCTGCCGGTCGTGCTCGGCACCCTCGGCGGCATCGGGCTGATCGTCGGGCCGGTTGGCCTGCTCGCCGCCAAGTTCCGCCGCGATCCGGACCTGATGGCGAGGTCGAACCGCGGCATGGACGTGGCATTCCTCGTGATGCTGTTCCTCACCAGTGTCACCGGCATCCTGCTCCTGGTTCTTCGCGCGACGCCCGCGCTCAACCCGATGCTGGCGCTACACCTCGGCGTGGTGTTTGCGCTGTTCGTGACCATGCCCTACGGCAAGTTCGTGCACGGCATCTACCGCTTCGTGGCGCTGGTGCGCTATGCGCAGGAAATCCGCAGCGGCAAGACGAGCATCGAATAGCGGCGCTTGACCCCATTCGGAGGGCGGACTACTCCTAACCGTACCAGACGCTGGAGGCGCGACTTGCTGCAAAAGAGCAGACGCAAGAAACCCAGCGGCGACGCCGCCAAGCGGCTGATCGTCGGCATCAGCGGCGCGTCCGGCGCCGTTTACGGAATCCGCCTGCTCGAACTACTGCAGGACACCGACATCGAGACCCACCTGATCGTCTCGCGCGCGGCGCAGATGACGATCGCCGCCGAGACCAGCCTGAAGACGGCGGACGTCGAGGCGCTTGCCGACGTCGTGCATCCGAACGCGGACGTCGGCGCCGCCTGCTCGAGCGGCTCGTTTCAGAATCTCGGCATGGTGATCGCACCCTGCTCGATCAAGACCATGGCGGAGATCGCTACCGGCGTGACCGCGAACCTGATCTCGCGCTCGGCCGACGTGGCGCTCAAGGAGCGCCGGCGCGTGGTGCTGATGCTGCGCGAGACGCCGCTGCACCTAGGTCATATCCGCAGCATGGCGGCGGTGACCGAGGCCGGCGCCATCGTCTATCCGCCGGTGCCGGCATTTTACACCCAGCCGAAGTCGCTGGAGGAGATGGTCGACCACACGCTCGGGCGTGTGCTCGATCTATTCGGCGTCAATGTCGGCGTGGTGCGGCGCTGGAGCGGCATCAAGCCGCGGACGGTCAAGGCAACCTGACGCCGGTCTAGGCGCCGGCCCGCCGTCGCTAATTGCCTGTAAGGCCAAGGAAATTCCCGCGTCCGGCGCATGCCGACGCTATCCCCAACTATGCGTATTTTGATGCTTGACATATCATAATGCTAATTTAATACATCACTATTGATATCTAAGATTAAAGTGACCTGCTCATGATCACCGCAGGGCAAATGAAGGCGGCGCGGGCTTTGCTCGGCCTCGACCAGCGCGAATTGGCGCAACGGTCCGGCCTGTCGCTTCCGACCATTCAGCGCATGGAAGCCAGTGACGGCGTCGTGCGCGGCAACGTCGACTCGCTGATGAAGCTGGTGAATGCTCTGGCCGCCGGCGGCATCGAGCTGATCGGCGAAGGGGCGATCTCGTCCAGCGGCGGCCGCGGAGTGCGGCTCAAATGAACGCAAGCAGCCAGCGGAGGCGGTGATGGTCGTCTACGCGCTCTTCGGCGTGCTGGCGCTGGTGGCTCTCGCCCCCGTCGCCATCGCGCTGAACGCGTCGGCGCGCGCCACCGCGCTGGTCTACAGCGCCAGCCTGATGATCACGCTGATCGTGGGCACCGCCGCTCTGCTCGCGCTCACCGGCTACGACGGCGCCGGCTCCGCCGTCACCTTGCCGCTCGGCCTGCCCTGGTTAGGGGCGCATTTCCGCATCGACGCGCTGTCGGCCTTCTTCCTCGCCGTGATCAACCTCGGCGGCGCAGCGGCAAGCCTGTTCGCGCTCGGCTACGGGCGCCACGAGGAATTTCCCGGCCGCGTGCTGCCGTTCTACCCGGTCTATCTCGGCGCCATGAATCTGGTGCTGCTCGCCGACGACGCCTTCTCTTTCCTGGTGTCGTGGGAGTTCATGTCGCTGTCGTCATGGGCGCTGGTGATCGCCCATCATCGCGTCCGCGAGAATCTGCGCGCCGGCTATGTCTATCTCTTGATGGCGGGATTCGGCACGCTGGCGCTGCTGCTCGCCTTCGGCCTGCTGGCGGGCGCGCAAGGCAACTACGCCTTCGACGCGATCCGCGCCGCTCACCCCTCCACCGGCCTCGCCGCGCTGGTGCTGATCTTGGTGTTGATCGGCGCCGGCTCCAAAGCCGGCTTGGTGCCGCTGCATGCCTGGCTACCGCTGGCGCATCCGGCAGCGCCCAGCCATATCTCCGCGCTGATGAGCGGCGTGATGACCAAGGTCGCAGTCTACGCCTTCGTGCGCATTACATTCGACCTGCTCGGTCCGCCCGACTGGTGGTGGAGCCTGGTCGTACTCGCCGTCGGCGGCATCAGCGCGGTGATGGGCGTGCTCTATGCGCTGATGCAGCGCGACGTTAAGCGCGTGCTCGCCTACAGCACAATCGAGAACATCGGCATCATCTTCGCCGCGCTCGGGCTCGCGCTCGCTTTCAAGGCCTATGCGATGCACTTTGCGGCTGCGCTCGCGCTCACCGCCGCGCTGCTGCACGTGTTCAATCACGCGCTATTCAAGAACCTGTTGTTCTGCGGCGCCGGTGCAGTCTTGTCGGCGACCGGCGAGCGCGACCTGGAGAAGCTCGGCGGCCTCATCCACCGCATGCCGCAGACCGCCTTCGTGTTCTTGATCGGCTGCACAGCGATCTCGGCGCTGCCGCCGCTCAACGGCTTCGTCTCTGAATGGCTGATCTTCCAGGCCATCCTCCTCAGCCCGCAATTACCGTCCTGGGGGCTGAAGTTGATGGTGCCTGCGGTCGGTGCGTTGCTCGCGCTATCGGCTGCGCTCGCCGGCGCCTGCTTCGTCCGTGCCTTCGGCATCGGCTTCCTCGGCCGCCCGCGCTCGGACGAAGCGCGCGGCGCGCAGGAAACCGACACCCATTCGCTCGCCGCCATGTATGCGCTCGCCGCGCTTTGCTTGATCGCCGGCATCCTGCCCGGCCTGTTCATCGACACGCTGGCGCCCGTAGCACAGATGCTCACGCAAGGGCGCATGCCGGTGCAGACGGGAGTAGAATGGCTGTCGATCGTGCCGATAGCCGAAAGCCGCAGTTCCTACAATGGCCTGCTGGTGTTCGTGTTCATGACCGCTTCCGGCATGATCGCGGCCTTCGCCATTCATCGCTTGGCCTCCGACCGCATCCGCCGCAGCATCGCCTGGGGCTGCGGCTATCCCGATCCGGGTCCGCTCACGCAATACACCGCCGACAGCCTGGCGCAGCCGATCCGCCGTGTGTTCGGCACGCTCGTGTTCAGCGCGCACGAGAGCGGTGAAATGCCCCCGCCCGGCTCGACCGCGCCGGCACGTCTCACAGTAAAAATGCGCGATCCCGTCTGGGACACGCTCTACGCGCCGGTCGCCGATTTCATCACTTACGCCTCCGAACGCCTGAACGTGCTGCAATTCCTCACCATCCGGCGCTACCTGACGCTGGTGTTCATGGCGCTGGTGCTGCTCCTTTTGGTGCTCGCGATATGGCCCTGATCCACGATCTCGCCTTTCAGGGCGCGCAGATGCTGCTGGTGCTGCTGCTCTCGCCGCTGCTCACCGGCTTCGTGCGCAAGGTGAAGGCGCGCCTGCTGCGCCGGCAGGGCCCGCCTTTGCTGCAGCCCTATCGCGACCTCATCCGCCTGATGCGCAAGGACGTCGTGCTCGCCGACAACGCCTCCTGGCTGTTCCGCGTCATTCCCTACCTGGTGTTCGCGGCGACCTGGGTGGCGGCCTCGCTGGTCCCGACCTTCCGCAGCGGGCTGCTGTTTTCCTGGACCGCCGACCTGATCGCCATCATCGCGCTCATCGGCAGCGCGCGCTTCTTCTTAGCGCTCGCCGGGATCGACGCCGGCACCAGCTTCGGCGGCATTGGCACCAGCCGCGAGGTGATGATCGCTTCGCTCGCCGAGCCAGCCATGCTGATGATCGTGTTCACGCTGGCGCTGATCGCGGGCTCTACGCAACTCTCCACCATGGCGGCCTTCATGAACTCGCCCGAAGTGGGCCTGCGCGTGTCGCTTGGCCTTGCGCTGATCGCGCTCATCATCGTGGCGATCGCCGAGAACGCACGTGTGCCGGTCGACAATCCGGCGACGCACCTGGAACTGACCATGGTTCATGAGGCCATGGTGCTGGAATATTCCGGCCGCCATCTGGCGCTGATCGAATTGTCGGTCATGCTTAAGCTCTTACTTTACATGTCGCTGATCGCCTGCTTGTTCGCGCCCTGGGGCATCGCGGCAGCCACCGCCACACCGGCATTCGTCGCAGTCGGCGTCGGCGCCTACGCGGCCAAGCTCGCAGCCGGCGGCTTCCTGCTGGCGGTGTTCGAAACCTCCATCGCCAAGATGCGCGTGTTCCGCGTGCCCGAATTCCTCGGCGCCGCGCTCATGCTGGCGCTCTTGGCGACGCTGTTGCGCTTCGTGTCGGGGAGCTTCTGATGAACAAGCTGACCTTCGACATCGCTCACATGCTGGCCGGCTCGCTCGTGCTGGTGAGCTTTATGCAACTCTACCAGGACCGATTGTCGTCATTGATCAATATATTCGCCTTGCACGCGCTGGTGCTGACCGCTTCTGTAGCCTGGCAGGCCTTCGTGCAGCACGCGCCGCACCTCTACATCACGGCCACGATCGCATTCGTCTTCAAGGCCGTCGTCATTCCGGTCGCGCTGCGCCGGATCGTGGTCAAGCTCGGAATCCACCGCGAACTCGACAATGTGGTCGGCGTCGGGCTGGCGATGCTCGCCGGCATCGGGCTGGTCGCGCTGTCGATGGTGGTGATGCTGCGCGTGACGGCCGAAGCCGACCCGCTGGCACGCGAGGATCTCGCCTTCGCCCTGTCGGTGGTTCTGCTCGGGCTCCTGATGATGGTGACGCGGCGCAACGCGGTCAGCCAGGTGATCGGCTTCATGTCGCTGGAGAACGGCCTGGTGCTGGCGGCAACAGGCGCCAAAGGCATGCCGCTGGTGGTCGAAATCTCCGTGGCTTTCTCCGTGCTGATCGCCTTCATCGTGATCGGCATCTTCCTGTTCCGCATCCGCGAGCGCTTCGACACGGTCGACATCCAGGCGCTCGACCGCTTCCGGGGCGAACGGCAATGACGGCCTTCAACGCTCTCGACGCCGTCCTGCTGATCCCGCTCGTGGCGGCGGCGGCGCTCGCCGTGCTGCCCGGCTATCGGCTGACCGCCAATCTCAACGTGGTGGCCTCGCTGGCGACCTTCCTCACCTCGGTCTCGCTGTTCCTGTTCGAGCCGCGCTCGGGCGACTACTTGCTGGTGGACGACCTCAACAAGGTCTTCATCGTGCTGACCACCTTTGTCGCCTTCACCACGTCCGTGTTCAGCGCGAGCTATATCGGCCACGAGATAGAAATCGGCCGGCTGACGCCGCGCTCGGTACGTTTCTATCACGCCATGTACCAGGTGCTGATGTTCGCCATGAATCTCGCGCTGGTGGCCAATAATATCGGCCTCATGTGGGTGGCGATCGAAGTCGCCACGCTCACCACCGTACTGATGGTCGGCATCTACCGCACGCACGAGGCGCTAGAAGCGGCGTGGAAATATTTCATCCTCGGCAGCGTCGGCATCGCGCTGGCGCTGTTCGGCACCATTTTGGTCTACATGGCGGCGCGGCCGGTGATCGGCGAAGGGCTGGAGGCGATGGTGTGGACCGTGCTGGTCCAGCACGCCGCCAAGTTCGATCCGGCGCTGCTCAACGTCGCCTTCGTGTTCCTGCTGCTCGGTTACGGCACCAAAGTGGGCCTGGCGCCGCTGCACGCCTGGCTGCCGGACGCGCATGCCGAAGGCCCGACGCCCATCTCGGCAGTACTCTCCGGTCTGCTCCTAAACGTCGCGCTCTACGCGCTCTTGCGCTTCAAGATGCTGCTCGCGCTCAACCCGGCCTCCATCGCGCCCGGCCCGCTGATGGTGACGATGGGGCTGATCTCCTGCCTGTTCGCGGCCTTCATGCTGTACCGGCGGCGCGACATCAAACGCATGTTCGCCTACTCCTCCATCGAGCACATGGGCATCATCGTGTTCGCTTTCGGCATGGGTGGACCGCTCGCCAACTTCGCCGGCCTCCTGCACATGACGATGCACTCGCTGACTAAGTCGGCGATCTTCTTTACGGTCGGCCACATCGCGCAGGTCAAGGGCACGCAGAAGATCGCCGATCTCGGCGGACTGACCGTCACGCATCCGGTGCTCGGCTGGAGCCTGGTCTTCGGGGTCGTGGCGATCGCCGGGCTGCCGCCGCTCGGCATCTTCATGAGCGAGTTCCTGGTGATAAGCTCGACCTTTGCACGCGAGCCGGTGCTCGCCACTATTCTCGTCTTCGGCATCCTGGTTGCCCTCGGTGGCCTGTTCCTGCGCCTCAACGGCATCGCCTTTGGCGAGCCGCGCGGTCCGAGCGGGCCGGTGCACGCCTCCTACGTGCCGATGTTCGCGCATTTCGGCATCGTCGCCTGCGCCGGCATTTATCTGCCGCCGGGGCTGGTCGCCGGCTTTGAAAACGTCGCCAAGCTGCTGGGATAGGCCGCATGATCCCGCCCCGCACGCACGTCACAGAAGAAGGCTGGCGCCAGGCTACGGAACGTCTCGCGACCGGCGAACTGACTCTGCTCGGCCTGTGGGCGGACGGCGCCGACGTGTCGATGGCGCATCTCGACGAGAAGACCGCCGACATCGGCGTGCTGACCTATACCTGCGAAGACGGGCGATACCCCAGCGTCGGGGCCCGGCATCCGCCAGCCATTCGGCTCGAACGCGCGATTGCAAGTCTGTTTGGTCTCAGGGCCGACGGCGCGCCGGACGCGCGGCCCTGGCTTGACCTCGGCTTCTGGGACGTCGCGCAGCCGCTCGGCAAGCGCGCGCCGGCGCAAGCGCCCGCGCCATACGAATTCCTGCCGGCCGGAGGCGAATGCCTGCATCAGATCGCGGTCGGGCCCGTGCATGCCGGCATCATCGAGCCCGGCCATTTCCGCTTCACCGCCAATGGCGAGCACGTGGTGCGGCTGGAGCAGCGGCTCGGCTATGTGCACAAGGGCATCGAAGGGCTGATGCAAGGCGCGAGCCTCGATCGGGCGGCGAAGCTTGCCGGACGTACATCCGGCGACAGCACGGTCGCCTATGCCTTCGCTTTCGCGCAGGCCGCTGAAATCGCTCTGCAAGTCGAAGTCCCTGCCCACGCGGTCTTCCTGCGCGCGCTGATGGCGGAGCTGGAGCGGATCGCCAACCATTTCGGCGATATCGGCGCCATCTGCAACGATGCCACCTTCACGCTGATGCACGCGCAATGCGGCATCCTGCGCGAGCGCGTGCTGCGTGTAACGCACGCATGCTTTGGCCACAGGCTGATGATGGACGTCATCGTGCCGGGCGGCGTGGCGCGCGACATCGCACCCGAGGGCGCAGCGGTTTTGCGTACGCTGGTCGCTGAGGTGCGCAAGGTGTTTCCTGCTCTGATCGAGCTTTACGACAGCACCGCCTCCTTGCAGGACCGCACCGTCACCACCGGCGTCGTGAAACCGGATTACGCCCGTCAGTTCGGCGCTGGTGGCTATGTCGGCCGCGCCTCCGGCCGCGCCTTCGATGCGCGACGCGCGCTGCGCTATGCACCTTACGACCTGTTGAAGTTCGACGTGCCCGTTCTCGATGCCGGCGACGTCAACGCGCGCGTATGGATCCGCATCCGCGAGGTGGAGCAAAGCCTGGCGTTGATCGAACAGATTCTCGACCGGCTACCGGCGGGGGAAATCATCGCGCCGCTGCGTGCCAAAGCCGGCGAAGGCCTGGCGCTGGTCGAAGCCTTCCGCGGCGACGTGCTGGTCTGGCTGCGGCTCGACGAGAGCGGCCGCGTGGCGCGCTGTCACTTGCGCGACGCCTCCTGGTTCCAGTGGCCGCTGCTGGAAGCCGCGATCGAGGGCAACATCGTCGCCGACTTCCCACTCTGCAACAAGTCGTTCAACTGCTCGTATTCGGGGCATGACGCATGATCCCGAAAAATAGGAACCGGTTTCCCGCCTTCGCGAAGCCCGCTTCGGCGGGCGAAGGAAGGTCGGATAAGATCATGCGCAAAGAAAGAGACCTCTGATGCGCAAAACTTTGCTCGAAGGCCTCACCCACGGCCCGCTCACCGAGCCGGCGCCCGCGCCCGACGAGGCCGCGCTCAAGGAGCTGGCGGAGAGTGTCGAGCGCGCCGCCCGCGCGCGGCTCGGCCGCTCGCTCTCCATCCGCCAGGTCGACGCCGGCTCCTGCAACGGCTGCGAATTGGAAATCCACGCGCTCGCCAACGCCTTCTACGATCTCGAGCGCTTCGGCCTGCGCTTCGTCGCCTCGCCGCGTCACGCCGACGTGTTGATGATCACCGGGCCGGTGACCAAGAACATGCGCGAGGCTCTGCTGCGGACCTATAACGCCACGCCCGATCCGAAATGGGTGGTGGCCATCGGCGCCTGCGCGGCCGACGGCGGCATCTTCGCCGGCAGCTACGCGGTCGAAGGCGGCGTCAAGGACGTGGTGCCCGTCGACCTGCACATCCGCGGCTGCCCGCCCTCGCCGACCGACATGTTGAAGGGTCTGCTCGCGTTGCTGGAACAGACGAGCAGAAAAGCGTGAACCGTTAGACCAGCGGCATTTCAGCGCAGCCCGACGACGGCGCGGCAGGTGAATTTCTTTATTTCAAATTTACGCGATGCGACCGCATCCGCCTCAACCGCGGTTTGGAATTCCGCTAAAGTGGTCTCAAGCCGCCAACAATCAACAAAATCAAATGGACGGCAAAGGGAGCGCCGACATGCCCAGCTACAGGCTACGCATCAATGGAAGCGAGCGATCCGTCGAATCACCGGACGCCGACAAACCGCTGCTCTATGTGCTGCGCGACGCCGGATTGACCGGCGCCAAGTTCGGCTGCGGGCTCGGTCAGTGCGGCGCCTGCACCGTCCTGATCGACGGCACGGCGATGCAATCCTGCCAGATGACGGTCGCCGACGCACAGGGCAAGGCGATCGTCACCATCGAAGGGCTCGGCACGCCGGCCAAGCCGCATCCCATCCAGGCCGCCTTCATCCAGGAGCAGGTACCGCAATGCGGCTACTGCACAAGCGGCATGATCATGAGCGCAGCCGCGCTGCTCTCGAAGAACGCAAAACCGAGCGAAGATGACGTTCGCACCGCCCTCGACCTGAACCTCTGCCGCTGCGGCTCGCATGTGCGGGTCGTGCGCGCGGTCATGGCCGCCTCCGGACAGCGAGGGTGAGATGAACAAAATCGTCAGGACATCCGGCTTCTCCCGCCGCGCGCTGCTCAAGGGCGGCGCCCTCACCGTCGGCTTTGCGCTCAGCGGCCTGCCGCGCGGCGCCTTCGCGCAAGGCGCGGCCGGCACGCGCATGCTCGATCCCAAGGAGGTCGACGCCTTCCTCGCCGTCAACGGCGACGGCACCGTCACTTTGTTCTGCGGCAAGGTCGATCTCGGTCAGGGCCTGCGCATCGCCATGCCGCAGATCGCCGCCGAGGAACTCGGCATCGACATCGCCAAGATCAACTACATCGAAGGCGACACCGCCCTCACGCCCAACCAGGGACGCACCTCCGGCTCCAACGGCATTCAGCGCGGCGGCGTGCAGATCCGCCAGGCGGCCGCCACGGCGCGCAAGGCGCTGGTCGAACTCGCCGCGCAGCGGTTGCAGGCCAATGCGGACGACCTCGTCGCCGTCGACGGCCAAGTCCGTCGCAAATCCGGCGGTCCCGGCATCGACTTCGCCAGCCTGGTCGTCGGGCGGCAGTTCGACGTCAAGCTCGACCCCAAGGCGCCGCTGAAGGATCCGGCGGCCTACACCCTCGTCGGCAAATCACTGCCGCGGCCGGACGTGCCGGCCAAGTGCACAGGCACCGCCACCTACATCCAGGACTTCAGCGTTCCGGGAATGCTGCACGCCCGCGTCATTCGTCCGCCGGCTATCGGCGCTGAACTGCAGTCGGTCGACGAAAGCTCGGTCAAGGATTTCTCCGGCGTGAAGGTCGTGCGGATCAAGAACTTCCTTGCCGTCGTCGGCGAGGACGAATGGACCACCATGCGCGCCGCGCGCGCGCTCAAGGCGCAGTGGAGCGAATGGTCGGGCCTGCCCGAGCAGGCCACACTGGCGCAATCGATGCACGCCGATCCCAGCCTGACCGCCCAGACCTTGATCAGCAAAGGCACGGCGGCGAAGTCCGAGAACGCCAAGGCCCTCACCGCGCGCTATTTCTGGCCGATGCAGAGCCACGCCTCGCTCGGGCCATCCTGCGCGGTGGCGGACGTGCGCGCCGATTCCGCGACGGTGTGGACCGCCTCGCAGGGCACGCACGGCAACCAAACCACTTATGCGCGCTTCCTCAAGCTGCCGAAGGACAAGGTGCGCCTCATCTACGTCGAGGGCTCCGGCTGCTACGGCATGAATGGCCATGAGGATGCCGCGGCCGAAGCCGCGATCCTGTCGCAGGCGGTCGGCCGCCCGGTGCGCGTGCAGTGGACGCGCGCGGAGGAGCACGGCTGGGACCCGAAAGGCCCGCCGCAGCTGATCGAGGTCAGCGGCGCGGTCGCCGACGGGCGCATCGTCGACTGGCGCACCGACATGTGGATTCCGCAGACGACGCGGGGGCTGCTCAATATCCCGCTGCTCGGACCAGAGGCGGCCGGCCTCGACAATATCGTCGGGCTCAACACCGGCCTGATCTCGCAGAACGGCGACCCGCCTTACGCGGCCGACCGCATCGAGGTGGTGGCGCATTGGCTGAAGACGGCGCCCTTGCGCCCTGCCCCGCTGCGCTCGCCGGGCAAGCCCGCCAATTGCTTCGCAGTGGAGAGCTTCACCGACGAGCTAGCGACCGCGGCCGGCCTCGATCCGGTCGCATTCCGCCTGAACGGGTTGAAAGATCCGCGCGCCGTCGAGGTGCTCAAGCGCACCGCCGCGCTGATGAAGTGGCAGGCACGGCCTTCGCCCGGAAGCAATACGGCTGCGGCGGTCGCGAAAGGACGCGGCATCGCCTACATCCACTACAAGCACAGCGAGACCTATGTCGGCATGGGCATGGAGGTCGCCGTCGAGCGCGCCACCGGCAGGATCAAGGTCGAGCGCGTGGCCTGCGCGCATGACTGCGGGCAGATGATCAACCCGGACGGCGTCAGGGCCCAGATCGAGGGCAGCATCCTGCAAACCTTGAGCCGGGTGCTGATGGAAGAAGTGAAGTTCGACCGTTCGCGCGTCACCAGCCTCGACTGGGCGAGCTATCCGATCATGCGTTTCTCGGACGTGCCGAAGATCGACATCGACCTGATCGAGCGTCAGACCGAGCCGCCGCTCGGCGCCGGCGAAGCCGCCTGCGCGGCCGTCGGCGCAGCGCTCGCCAATGCCGTGTTCGACGCGGCGGGCGTGCGGCTGCGCACGCTTCCGTTCACGCCGGAGCGAGTGAAGGCGGAGTTGGGCGGCAAGGCGAGCTGAGGCGGGCCGAATTCCAGACGCTGCGCGATAGCGCGCCGGCCTAGCCGCCGCGGACGAGGCGCGGCTGGCGCAGCTGGCGCAGCTGGTTCAGCTGGTTCAGCTGGTTCGGCTGGACCCGCTCGTCGCCCTGGCAGACCTGCAGGAGCTGGTCGAACAGCGCGTTGGCGAGCGGCTTCTTCGGGCTGCCCTGGATGTGCACCAGGCCGAGCGTGCGGAACAGCGGCGGATCGCCGAACGGCACCATCTTGATCGGCAGACGCAGCAGCTGCTCGACGCTGCGGCGCGGCACGATCGATACGCCCAATCCGTGATGCACCATCAGCGACACCGCCTCGATCGAATCGAGGTGCATGATGGTGCGCAGCGTCACATCCATCTTGGTGACTTGCTCTTCGATCATGCGCAGCTGCCAGGCGCCGCGCACCAGCTTGATGTAGGGGCGCGAGCGCAACAGCTCCTCGGCGGTGTCGCCCTCGGCGTCGGTCGGGGCGATGACGCAGATCGGCTCATTCACGAAAGGACGCCAGACGAGCCCGGCCGGCATTCCCGGCGGCTCGCCGATGATGCCGGCGTCCAGTTCCTCGTTTTTCAGGAGCTTGAACACCGGCGTATTGATGCCGGTAACGATCTGCACCTCGATCGAGGGATGCGCCTCCGTAAGACCGGCGAGCGCGGCCGGCACGAAGCTCGACAGCGCGGTCGGGATCACCCCCAGCCGAAGCTGCCCGGCATATTCGTCGGTCGAAGCGGCGGCGTCGCGCAAACTATCGTGCAGGCCGATGATTTTGCGCGCCGTCGGCAGCAGCAATCGCCTGAATCTGCATGCTCACCGCCGACGGCGACAGGCCGACGGCATTGGCCGCGGCCGCGAAGGTGCCGTATTCGGCGACAGCCACCAGCGTCTTCAGGTAACGCACGTCCACGGGCGATACTCCACCCCGCCGCAACAAAACGTTGCAGCGGGGGCTGTTCGACATTGAGCAGAACAAAATACCGTCGTGCGGGGCGCTTAGCCAGCCGTAAGGACGCGGAAAATGCTCAGGAAACGGTGAAGCGGCGGATCGCCTCTTCGTCGACCTCAACGCCGAGGCCGGGGGTGTTGCGCAGCAATACTTGGCGGTTCTCGATCTTGAGCGGATCGAACACGGCGTCCTCGGCCAGATAGACGTGCGTAAGGTTGACGCCCCAGTCGAGCACCGGCGAGGCGCAGGCGACCATGAGGGTCGCCGCCGCCGATATGCTGGTTCCCGCCACCTTGCCGGCCAGCGTCACCGAGAGGCCGAGCTGACGGCAGAGCGCCGCGGCGCGCAGCAGCGGGGTCGGGCCGCCCGCCTTGATCAGCTTCAAATTGACGCCGCCGACGATGCCGGCCTGGCCGAGGGCGAGCACCTCGTCGGCGCCGGCAATGCATTCGTCGCCGCAGATCGGCAGCAGGCCGAGCCGGTTGAGCCCGCCCATGGCCTGTATCTGATCGTTCGGCAGCGGCTGCTCGAGGAACAACAGGCCCGCACCTTCGACACCGCGCAGATATTGCGTGGCCTGGCGCGCGTTCCACCCGGTGTTGGCGTCGGCGCACAGCTTGATGTCGGGACCGAGCTCCGCGCGCGCCTGCAACGCGGCCTCGATCTCCGCTTCGACGCGCTTCACGCCGACCTTCAGCTTGAAATAGCCATAGCCCTCGCCGACCTTGCGCTTGGCCTCGGCGATGTCCGCGGCGAGATCGGGATTGCCGAGCAGCCACATATTCTCGACCGAGCGGCGCAAGGCGCCGCCGACCAGCTCGACGCTGGGCACGCCGAGGTGCTTGCCGACCAGGTCGAGGAGCGCGATCTCGACCGCGGCCTTGGCGCCGCCATTATGCTCGATGCTGCCGCGGCAGGCCTGCGCCAGCGCGGCGCGGTCGAGCGCATCAGCCCCGATCAGGCGCGGCGCCATGTGCTGGCGCACCGCCGCCACCATGCCTGCCAGGGTGTCGCCGGTCATGGTCGGCGCCACGGTCGCCTCGCCCCAGCCGACCAGCCCGTTCTCGGCTTCGATGCGGACGACCAGGTTGTCAGCCTTGGTGATGCGCTCGGCCGCCATCACCGTCGGTGAACGCGGACATCGCCGCGGTCCTCAAAATGCCGGACGTCATCGGCTGCAGAGCTATGGATCGACGCCCTCGCCGTCGACCCCGGACGCGCTCAACGCGCAGATGAAGACCGAGGCCGAGTTGTATGCCAAGGTGCTACGCGCCGCGGGTGTCGTGAAGTGACTCTCGCGCCGTGAGATTTGCCGGAGTTTTTAGCGGACGGATTCTCACCGCGAAGGACTGAAAGCTTGCCTGGCGCCGAAAGACCACGCGCCGATCGAGGACGACGTCTCGACGGTCGGCGATTCCGGCCGCGGCGCTGACGCGCAATCACATTCACGAGTAAGGAGAATGCAGGTGACCAAGACCGTCGGCGTGATCGGCCTCGGCCTCATGGGCAGCGCGCTGTCCAAGCGCCTGCTCGACGCCGGCTTTTCGGTGGTGGGCTTCGACGTCGACGCCGATAAGCGCGCCGCGCTCGCGAAACTGGGCGGCACGCCGGTGGAGAGCGTGGCGGACGTGGCGGCCAGATGCTCGCAGGTGCTGATCGCGGTCATGACCATGGCGCAGGTGGAGCAGGTGGTGGAAGGCCCGGGCGGGCTGATCGCGGCCGGCGACGCCAAGGCACAGCGCATCGCCATGTGCACCTCGACCTGCGACCCGGCCGGCATCGAGGCCCTCACCGCGCGCGCCGCCAAACACGGCCTTGCTTTTCTCGACACGCCGGTCTCCGGCACAAGCCAGCAGGTGCTGCGCGGCGACGGCTACGGCATGATCGCCGGCGACAAGGCGGCGGCGGAAGCGGCCGAGCCGGTGCTCGCCGCCGTCTACCCACGCCACCAGTTTGTCGGTCCGCCCGGCGCGGCCACCAAAACCAAGCTGGCGGTCAACCACATTCTCGGCCTCAACCGCGTCGCGCTGGCCGAAGGCCTCGTCTTCGCCGAACGGCTCGGCCTCGACCTCGCCGATTTCCTCAAGGTCGCGCGCAAGTCGGCCGCCTATTCGCAGATCATGGACATCAAGGGCGACAAGATGGTGGAGGGTGACTTCTCGCCCGTCAGCAAGGTCTCGCAGCACCTCAAGGACGTGAAGACCATGCTCAACGAGGCGCGCCAGCGCCACCAGCAGCTTCCGCTGCTCGCCGTGCTCGCCGACATATTGCAAGCCTGCGAAAAGCGCGGCGACGGCGAGCGCGACAACGCCATCACCATCGAGGAGATCCGGCGCCGCACGGCGGTGTAAACCTCGCCCTCAGCGGGGCAGAACGGCCGTCGCTTCGATCTCTACCTTGGCCTTCGGCTCGAGAAGACCCGCAACCACCAGCAGCGTCATCGCGGGAAAATGACGCCCGATGACGCGGCGGTAGGCGTCGCCGATTTCGCGCTGCCGCGCGGTATATTCCGCCTTGTCGACGACGTACCAGTTGAGACGAACGAGATTGTCCGGCCGCCCGCCGGCGGCGGCAAGCACGTCCACGATGTTGCGCAGCGCCTGCTCGACCTGGCCGACGAAGTCCTCAGTCTCGAATTGGCATTGCGCATTCCAGCCAATCTGGCCCGAGATAAAGAGCTGGCAGCCCTGCGCAACGACGCCATTGGCGTAACCCTTGGGCCGAGCCCAATGCTGCGGCTGGACGAACTGAACGTCGATGCTCATCGAGTCACCTGCTCGCGCAATTTGAAACGCTGGATCTTGCCGGTCGAGGTCTTGGGCAGCGCCGAGACGAATGTCACGGCCCGCGGATATTTGTAAGGCGCGATCGCCGCCTTCACATGATCCTGAAGGATCTTGATGCGCAGGTTGTCGCCTTCAACGCCGGCCTTGAGCACGACATAGGCCGAAACGATCTGCCCGCGCTCCTTGTCGGGGGCGCCGATCACGGCGCACTCCGCGACGTCGGGATGCGAAAGCAGCGCGGCTTCGACCTCGGGCCCGGCGATGTTGTAGCCGGCCGAGATAATCATGTCGTCATTGCGTGCGGCGAAATGGAAGCGGCCGTCCTCGTCCCGCGCAAAACTGTCGCCAGTGAGATTCCAGCCGTTGCTGACGTAGTTCTTCTGCCGCTTGTCCGCGAGGTAGCGGCAGCCGGTCGGCCCGCGCACGGCGAGCCGGCCGACCGTGCCGGGAGCGACCTCATTGAAGTCTGCATCGACGATCCTGGCTTCGTAGCCGGCAACGGGACGGCCGGTCGCGCCGGGAACCGCGTCGCCGATGCGGTTGGTGATGAAGATGTGCAGCAACTCGGTCGAGCCGATGCCGTCGAGGATCGGCTTTCCGGTCTTGCGCACCCATTCCTCGAACACCGGCGCCGGCAAGGTTTCGCCCGCCGAGACGGCAAGCCGCAGCGACGAAAGGTTTGCGCCCTGATCCATTGCCGCCAGCATGGCCCGATAGGCGGTCGGCGCGGTGAAAGAGATGGTCGCCTTGTAGGTCTCGATGATCTGGATCATGTTGGCCGGCGACGCATTTTCCAAGAGCGTCGCCGTGGCGCCGAAGCGAAGCGGGAAAATCGCAAGGCCGCCGAGGCCGAACGTGAACGCGAGCGGCGGCGAGCCGACGAAAACGTCGTCCGGCGTGACGTTCAGAACTTCCTTCGCATAGCCATCGGCAATGATGAGAAGATCGCGATGGAAATGCATGGTCGCCTTCGGCTCGCCGGTGGTGCCCGAGGTGAAGCCGAGCAACGCAACGTCGTCGCGTCCGGTCTTGACCGCGTCGAACTTCACGGGCTTGTCGAGCGCGATACGGTCAAGCTCGGCGTCGTGGTTCGATGTGCCATCGAAATTGACGACCTGCTTCAGGAACCTGTTGTCCTTGGCGCAGGCCACGATTTCGTCGACGATGCGGCTGTCGGTCAGCGCAAGTGCGATTTCGGCCTTGTCGACGATCTTCGCGAGTTCACCGGCCCGCAACATCGGCATGGTGTTGACCACGACGGCGCCTGCCTTGGTCGCGGCAAGCCAGGCGGCGACGAGCGCCGGGTTGTTGCCCGAGCGGATCAGGACGCGATTACCGGGCTTTACGCCGTAATTCTCGACCAGCGCGTGCGCCAGCCGGTTCGACCAGTCCGTCAACTCCTTGTAGGTGCGGCGGCGGCCATTGCCGATCAGCGCGATGTTGTCGCCAAAGCCGCGCTCGACCATCTTGTCGGTCAGCTCGACCGCGGCGTTGAGATACTCGGGGTACTGGAATTCCGGCCGGTCGAGCAGGATGTCCGGCCATTGATCGAACGGCGGGAGATTGTCCCGCGTAAATGTGTCGACGTGCGCTGAAGGGCCAAGTTTTCCTGCGTTTGCCATATTACGGCCTCGTCCCGGCAAGAACGGATCGCGCGATGACGACCTTCTGGACATCGGATGCGCCTTCGTAGATTCGAAGCGCCCGGATTTCGCGGTAGAGCGCCTCGACCGGATGGCCGGACCGCACGCCGTCGCCACCGTGAAGCTGCACCGCGGCGTCGATCACGCGCTGCGCGGCTTCGGTCGCGTACAGTTTGGCCATCGCCGCCTCACGGGTGACCCGCTCGGCGCCTTTGTCCTTGGTCCAGGCCGCGCGATAGACCAGCAGCGCCGCGGCGTCGATCTCAAGCGCCATGTCGGCAATGTGGCCCTGCACCATCTGCAGTTCGGCCAGCGGCGCACCGAACAATTCGCGCTTGGCCGCACGTTTGACCGTTTCCTCGAGGGCGCGCCGCGCAAAGCCAAGCGCGGCGGCACCGACCGTCGTACGGAACACATCCAAAGTCGCCATTGCAATTTTGAAGCCCTCGCCTGCCTTGCCGATGAGCGCATCGCCGCCGACGCGGCAGTTCTCGAAGCTGAGGCGCGCGAGCGGATGCGGCGCGATCACCTCGATCCGTTCCGCAATCTTCAGTCCCGGATTGTCGCCACGCACGATGAACGCCGAAAGGCCACGCGCGCCCGGGGCTTCGCCGGTCCGTGCGAAGACGACATAAAGGTCGGCGATGCCACCGTTGGATATCCAGGTCTTTTCGCCGTCGATCAGGTAGCCGTTGCCGTCGCGCGTCGCCGTCGTCGCCAGATTGGCAACGTCGGAGCCCGATGCCGGCTCCGACAGAGCAAAAGCGGCGATGGCCTTGCCGGCGCGCGTCTTCGGCAGCCATTCCTTGCGCTGCTCGCCGTTGCCGAACAGCGAGATCGGACCGGCGCCCAGTCCTTGCATGGCGAAGACAAAGTCGGCGAGGCCGGCGTGACGCGCCAGAGTCTCGCGAATAAGCGCGAGGCTGCGCACATCGATCGTGCCGCCCTGATCGTCCGGCGCCGTATGCGCCAGCAACCCGTCGCGGCCGAGCCGGGCGACAAGGTCGCGGCATGCGGCATCGACATCGTGGTGATCGAGGCCGACGAGATTTGTCCGCGCCCAGGCTTCGACCTCGCCGCCCAGCTTGCGGTGGCGATCGTCGAAGAACGGCCAGGACAGGAAACTCATGTCGGACATCGGCTAGTTTCCGGCGAAGACGGGCTTCTGCTTGGCGACGAAAGCGTCGTAGGCGCGCTTGAAGTCCTTGGTTCGCATGCAGACCGCCTGCGCGAGTGCCTCCGCCTCGATGGCCTCGTCGAGCGGCATCGACCATTCCTGGTGAAGCATCGTCTTGGTCATGCCATGCGCAAAGGTCGGACCGGCGGCCAGCGAGCGGGCAAGCTCGCCCGCTTCGATCTCGAGCCTGCCCGCCGCGACGAGGCGGTTGAAGAAGCCCCAGCGCTCGCCCTCTTCCGCGCTCATGGTGCGGCCGGTGTAGAGAAGCTCGCTCGCCCGGCCGTGCCCGATCACGCGCGGCAGCATGGCGCAGGCACCCATGTCGCAGCCGGCGAGGCCGACACGCGTGAACAGAAACGCGGTCTTGGCGGCCGGCGTCCCAAGCCGGATGTCGCAGAACAGCGCGATCATCGCGCCAGCTCCGACGCAGATGCCGTCGACAGCCGCGATAATCGGCTGAGGACAGGCGCGCATGGCCTTGACGAGTTCGCCGGTCATGCGCGTGAACTGCACGAGGCCCGGCATATCGCGCTTGAGCAGCGGCCCGATGATATCGTGCACGTCGCCGCCCGAGCAGAAATTGCCACCGTTCGAACCGAACACGACCGCCTTGATGTCGCTTGCGAGCACGAGGCGACGGAAGGTCTGGCCGAGCTCGGCGTAGGATTCGAACGTGATCGGGTTTTTTCGCTCGGGCCGCGACAGCGTTATGGTGGCGACGCCGTCCTTGGCGTGCCAGTTGAAATGCTGCGGCTTGAAATCGGCCATGTTCATGCGCGCGTTGCTCCGCTGCGGATACGGCCCGAAAGGCCGTCGAGGTGATGGATCACGGTGGCGATTTCGGCTTCGTCGAATTCGGACAAGAGGCGGTTGACCCAGGTTTCATGCGCTTTCGCCATCGCGGCGAACCGCGACTCGCCCTGCGGCGTGAGGCGCACGACAATCGCGCGGCGGTCCGTTTCCGGCGCCTTGCGCGTCACGAGCTTGTCGCCGACAAGGCGATCGATGATCCCGGTGACGTTGCCGTTCGATACCATCAGGAAACGCGATAGCTCGCTCATCTTCATGCCTTCCGGCTCGCGCTCGAGCGCCGCCAGGACGTCGAACTGCGGCAGCGTCACGCCGAATTCGGTGCGCAGGCGCTCGCGCACTTCCGCTTCGATCGCGCGTGCGGCCCGCAGAATGCGTATCCAAAGCCGCAAGCGCTGCTTGCTCAGCGAATGCCCCGCGGCGCTCGGTTTCCGTTTGGCGCTCATGCGGCGATCTCGATGGTTTGACCATTGATGCCGTCCGCCGTGCATAGCCAAAGCACTTTTGCGGCGACTTCTTGCGGCGTGATGAGACGGCCGCCGGGATTGTCCCTGGCAAGCGCGGCACGCGCGTCTGCCGCGCTCTTGCCGGTCTTGGCGGCGATAAATTCCACCGAGGCCGCGAGCAGCGGCGTGTCGGTAAATCCGGGACAGACCGCGTTGACTGCAACGCCCGAAGGGCCGAGTTCGCTGGAAAGCGCGCGCGCCAGACCGACGACGCCATGCTTGGCCGCGCAGTAGGCCGCCACGTAGGGGTAGCCCCGCAATCCCGCGGTCGAAGCGATGAAGATGATCCGCCCCTTGCGAACCGTGACGTCCGCAAGGGCTGCTTGCACGGCGTTGAACGCGCCGGTGAGGTTGACGGCGATCATTCGTTGCCAGTGCTCGGCGGATATCTGCGCGGCAGGCGCGCTTTCCGCGGCGCCGGCATTGGCGATGACGATGTCGATCGGCCCGTGCGCAGCGCGCGCCTTCGCGGCCATAGCCGAACAGGATTCCGCGTCGGTCACGTCGGCGACAACAGCCGTGGCCTTCCCCAGCTTTGCGGCAACCTCTTCGATCGGGCCGGCGCGACGGCCGGCGAGCGTCAGCGCAGCACCCTCCTGCGCCAGTGCTTGCGCAATCGCCGCACCGATGCCGCTGCCGCCGCCGGTGATGAGCGCGTGCTTGCCGGAAAGTGCCGCCATCACACCTTCCCCGTCATAACGTCGGGCCGGGATTTCAGCCGATGCAACTGATCGCGCCCAGGCCAGTACGGCTTTGGCCACGTCGAGCCTTCGTAGCCAAGCTGCGCCGCGGCGTGCAGCGTCCAGTACGGATCCGCGAGATGCGGCCGCGCCAGACAAACAAGGTCGGCTCGCCCGGCCATCAAAATCGAATTCACGTGGTCGGGATCGTAGATGTTGCCGACCGCCAGCGTCGCGACGCCCGCCTCGTTGCGGATTCGATCCGAGAACGGCGTCTGGAACATGCGGCCGTAGACCGGTTTCGCGCGCTTGGAGGTCTGCCCTGCGGAAACGTCGATCATGTCGGCGCCCGCCTCGGTGAGGATGCGCGCAATCTCGACGGCATCTCGCGGGGAGATGCCGTCGTCGCCGACCCAATCATTGGCGGAAATGCGCACCGAGATGGGCTTTTCGTCGGGCCACGCCTTGCGTACGGCGCGGAATACTTCCAGCGGGAACCGCATGCGGTTCTCGAGGCTGCCGCCGTAGGCGTCGGCCCGCTTGTTGGTGAGCGGCGTGATGAAGGCCGACATCAGGTAGCCGTGGGCATAGTGCAGCTCGAGCCAGTCGAAGCCGGCTTTATTCGCCATTGCCGCGGCGCGCACGAAATCGTCGCGCACCTTGTCCATGTCGGCGCGGGACATCTCGCGTGGAGTCTGGTTCTCCGGAGACCACGCGACGGGCGATGGCGCAATGATCTCCCAATTGTCCTCGGCGAGCGGCGCATCCATTGTTTCCCAGCCGAGCTGGGTCGATCCTTTGGCGCCGGAATGTCCGAGTTGGATCGCGATCTTGGCGTCGGTTTCGGCGTGGACGAAATCGACGATCCGCTTCCATGCCGCTTCGTGCTCGGGCGCATAGAGGCCCGTACAGCCGGGGGTGATCCGGCCTTCGGGCGACACACACGTCATCTCGGTGAAGACGAGCCCCGCCCCGCCCTTGGCGCGCTCGGCGTAATGCACGAGGTGCCAATCGGTCGGCGTTCCGTTGACTGCCCGATACTGCGCCATCGGCGAGACCACGACGCGGTTCTTAAGCTCCAGGCCGCGCACCCGGAGCGGCACAAACATCGGCGCGCGCGTGACGGCGGGCTCGCGGCCGGTGGCCCGCCGATCAAACCAGCGCTCCGCGTCGCCGAGCCAGATTTCGTCGCGCTGGCGCAGGTTCTCATGGCCGATGCGCTGAGAGCGAGTGAGCAGCGAGTAGTTGAACTGAACCGGATCGAGGCCGAAGTAACGCTCGACATTCTCGAACCATTCGGTCGAGTTGCGCGCGGCACTTTGCAGCCGCAACACTTCAAGCCGCCGCTCATCCTCGTAGCGGCGGAACGCCTCCTCCGTGGACGGCTCGCTGCGCAGATAGTCCGCGAGCGCGATAGCGCTCTCCAGCGCCAGCTTGGTGCCGGAGCCGACCGAAAAATGCGCGGTCGCCGCCGCGTCGCCCAGCAAAACGATGTTCTTGTGGCTCCAGCGCTCGCACAGGACGCGGTTGAAGTTGAGCCAGGCCGAGCCGCGCAGGTGACGCGCGTTCGACATCAGTTTGTGGCCACCGAGATTCGAGGCGAATATCTTCTCGCACGCCGCGATGGTCTCGTCGGTCGACATCCGATCGAACCCGGCCCGCCGCCAGGTTTCGGGCGAGCACTCGACGATAAACGTCGCGGTGTCGTTGTCGAACTGGTAGGCGTGGACCCAGATCCAGCCGTGCTCGGTTTCCTCGAAGATGAAGGTGAAGGCGTCCCCGAACTTCTGGTGGGTGCCGAGCCAGATGTATTTGCAGGCCCGCACATCGATGTCCGGCTGGAAGACTTCCGCATAGTCGGCGCGAACGCGGGAATTGACCCCGTCCGCGCCGACGATGAGATCGTAGTCGGTATAGTCCGCCGGCTTTCCGGCTTCGGTCTCGAATTGCAGATCGACACCGAGCGCAGAGGCGCGGTCCTGCAAAATGTTGAGAAGCCGCTTGCGGCCGATGCCGCAGAAGCCGTGCCCTCCGGACTTCACCACCTTGCCGCGATAGTGGACGGCAATGTCGTCCCAATAGACAAAGGAATCGCGGATCAGCCGCGCGCTTTCCGGATCGTTCTTCTCGAGATTGGTCAGCGTTTCATCCGAGAGGACGACACCCCAGCCGAAGGTGTCGTGCGGCCGGTTGCGCTCGATCACCGTGACCTGGTGCGAAGGGTCTCGTCGCTTGAGCGAGATCGCGAAATAAAGGCCGGCCGGGCCTCCGCCAAGGCAAACCGCACGCATGCGAGTGGCAACCTCCGCGGGGCATCTATTTATACATATAATATTTAGACTTAAAGTAATGAGTCAATGCCCGGCGGACGTTTTTGCCCCTTAAGCCCGCAAAGTCCAAAAATCGCAGTGCGAGCGGAGACCCGGCATCCGCGGCCTGCGAAAAGCGGGGCGCGCGCGGAAAATGCCCGCCATCGTAACCTGCGGGCGACGCCCTTCATCGTCATGAGCAGGAGGCCATGCGGCGATGCGGCCGACCGGGTCCGCCGCCTGCGGATACGTCTCGCACTTTATACAATAAGACCGATGACACCCATGGTAGCCATAAAGCCAAGGGCCAGGCGCCGCATACCGGTGTCAGTCAGCTCGGCAAAAAGCTTGCCGCCCAGCCAGGGCGCCGCGAGAATGGCACGCACCGTACCAAGGCAGACATCGTGATCGTGTTAGTGACGGCGCCAGCGCCGATCAGCATAACGAGACCGATCACGGAGATCGATGTGACGAACACCGTGACGTTGGCGCGAGTTACCGCCTGCGGATCGGGGCCGAGAGCAGATAAAGAATCGTCGGCGACGCACCGCGCTGGTGGCGTCGAGGAAAACGCCGACGAAAGACCTCGATAGCGGGAGTTTCAGAGCTTAATCCGTAGCTTGTGACCGATTTCGCCGATGATGCCGCGGCGGAACAGGAGCACGCAGGCGACGAAGATGACGCCCTGGATCACCAGCACCCATTCGCCGACGGCGGCGAGCTTGAACTGCATCAGCAGGATGACGAAGGAACCGACCACCGGCCCGAAGATGGTGCCCAGGCCGCCGACCAAAGTCATCAGCACCACCTCGCCCGACATCGGCCAGTTGACGTCGGTGAGCGAGGCGAGCTGCAGCACGATCGCCTTGGT
>JALHRB010000015.1 GCA_022841665.1 Pseudolabrys sp. | reverse complement strand
CGCGGCCTGCAGTTCCTCGACCTCATCCAGGAAGGCAACATCGGCCTGATGAAGGCGGTCGACAAGTTCGAGTACCGCCGCGGCTACAAGTTCTCGACCTACGCCACCTGGTGGATCCGGCAGGCGATCACGCGCTCGATCGCCGACCAGGCGCGCACCATCCGCATCCCCGTGCACATGATCGAGACGATCAACAAGATCGTGCGCACCTCGCGCCAGATGCTCAACGAGATCGGCCGCGAGCCGACGCCGGAGGAGCTGGCCGAAAAACTGGGAATGCCGCTGGAGAAGGTGCGCAAGGTCCTCAAAATCGCCAAGGAGCCGCTCTCGCTCGAGACCCCGATCGGCGACGAGGAAGACTCGCACCTCGGCGACTTCATCGAGGACAAGAACGCCATCCTGCCGATCGACGCGGCCATCCAGTCGAACCTGCGCGAGACGACGACGCGCGTGCTCGCCTCGCTGACGCCGCGCGAGGAGCGCGTGCTGCGCATGCGCTTCGGCATCGGCATGAACACCGACCACACGCTGGAGGAAGTCGGCCAGCAGTTCTCGGTGACGCGCGAGCGCATCAGGCAGATCGAGGCCAAGGCGCTGCGGAAGTTGAAGCACCCGAGCCGCTCGCGCAAACTGCGCTCGTTCCTCGACAACTGAATCCTGTCATTCCGGGACGGCCCGAAGGGCCGGGCCCGGAATCCATACGCCGCAGCGCTGCGGATTATGGATTCCGGGTTCGCTCGCATAGCGCGTCCAAGACGCGCGTAAACGCGCTTATGCGCTCGCGCCCCGGAATGACGGCTTGGTGCACAAACCGGCGGGCCCAGCGCCCGCCGTTCTTCATTTTGCAGCCGCCGTCGACATGCCCTCTCCCCCCGTGGGAGAGGGCATTGAGAGCCCTTCGACGCTTTCTGCCGGGTGAGGGGGCGCCCCCTCACCCTGTCCTTTCGGTAGCGCCGCTGCGGCTGCCCTCTCCCACGAGGGGAGAGGGCGCATCGGCGAAGGCGCGCCGTTTCGCCTGTTGCGCCCCGCGCGCCGCCGCGCTTTGTTCGCGGGCCGACAAGAAACGCCAATTGCCGCCAGGAGACGCCTGCCATGAAGCTGCCCAGCCGGATGCTCGACATCTCGGTCGCGCTCGACAACGACACCGTGCTCGATCCGCATTTCATGCGGCCGAAGATCAAGTACCTCTCGGGCAAGGACAACGCCTGGATGCTGCTCGAGGGCTTTCCCGGCCTGACCGCGGCCGACCTGCCGGACGGCGAAGGCTGGGCCTTCGAGCAGGTGGAGCTCGCCACCCACAACGGCACGCATATGGACGCGCCCTACCACTTCCGGTCGAAGACGGTGCGCGGCGAGCGCATGATCACCATCGACGAGGTGCCGCTCGACTGGTTCTTCCGCCCCGGCGTGAAGCTCGACTTCCGCCATCTGCCCGACGGCCACATCGTGCGCGCGGCGGAAGTGGAGGCCGAGCTCGCCCGCATCGGCCACGCGCTCCAGCCCTACGACATCGTGCTGGTCAACACGCGGGCCGGCGCGCGCATCGGCCACGACGACTACATGTCGGCCGGCATCGGCATGGGCCGCGAGGCCACGCTCTACCTCACCGCGCGCGGCGTGCGCGTGACCGGCATCGACGCCTGGGGCTGGGACGCGCCCTTCGTGCACACGCGCAAGCTCTGGGAGGAGACGCACGACCCCGCGATCATCTGGGAGGGCCACCGCGCCGGCGCCGAGATCCCCTACTGCCACATGGAAAAGCTGTGCAACCTCGAGCAGCTTCCGCCGCACGGCTTCGTCGTCGCCTGCTTCCCGGCCAAGATCAAGGGCGCTTCCGGCGGCTGGACCCGCGCGGTGGCGCTGTTCGACTGACGGTGCGCGCATGAGCGCGTGCCGCGCATGCGCTTTCTTTGCGCCGCCGCTTGCTCTCTTTCCCTCTCCCCTCGTGGGAGAGGGTGGCGCACGCGGAGCGAATGCGAGCGTGCGCCGGGTGAGGGGGCAAGTGACTCCCGAAGCGTGTTCTTCGCCGCTATAATCGCGGCATGCTGCCTGACGTAACCCACATCGAAAGCCTCGGCGGCTTCCGCCTGCGCGTCCGCTTCAGCGACGGCAAGGAAGGCGTGCACGACTTCACGCCGATGGTGCGCGAAAGCAATCCGGGACCGATGCTCAAGCCGCTGTGCGACGCCTCCTTTTTTGCTCGCGTGTTCATTGAACTCGGCGCGCCGACCTGGCCGAACGGGTTCGACATCTGCCCGGACTACCTACATCAGCAGATGGAGGCGGCGGACGAGCTGACGCAGGTCGCGGCGGAGTAGGGCTTCCGTGTCCCGGGCGCGCTGCGGCATGAAATGCCGCTGCGCAGAACCGGGACCCAGTTTTCTCTGAATCAAAACGGCGGGCAAAAGCCCGCCGTTTTCTGTTTTGAACAGAGGCGTAGATGGCTAAGGCGCAATTCGCGCTGAGCCCATGAGAGGGCCTTGGGGCAAAAAAAGCTTGCGGTATGTTCTTGGTATGTTCTATTTGTTAACCGAACGTTAACTCGGCATTAACCCCTGAGGTCCGCAAACTAAGTCGGCTTGGTCGATTGATTCGGCCAATTAATTAAGAATGAAATGAGGTCCCCATGGCACCTGGAGATACCGTAGGCATTCAATGCACCGTACAACCGGGCCCATTCACCGGCGAAAGATTTATTTCCTTTGACACTGTGGATGGCCCCGTCTCAGGCTTTGTGAAAGACGAAAACCTAACTGAGCGCGGGACGCAGTGGTACGTCCGGGCCGTTATCCAAAGCATTCAGAATGATGTGCTTTCGGTTCGAGTGAAGGGTTCCTTTTTTACGACCAATGGCCTCGCCGACGTGCCGCGCCGCTTCGCGCTTGCGGCATAAACTAAGAGATTCCCTTGATCCTATCTCAACCGCAGATTCGTGAGTGCGTTGAGAAGGGCGAGATTCGCTTTGACCCACCATTGCAAGACAGGCAGTGGGGCGAGGCTTCCATAGATTTACGGTTGGGGTTCAAATTCACCAAATTCCAGGAGCATGACTCCGCAATTTTCTCGATGGCGAGAGGGATTACTGCTGTCTCGGAAACCGCTCTGTGGCACGAAGAAACCTTTGAGGAGCGGGACAAGTTTGGCAAAAGACGGACTTATGTTCTCGACAGAGGTGAATTCATCCTGGCGCAGACGCTCGAACATATTTGGATGCCGCGCAACTTGATCGCAATGGTCGAGGGGCGGAGCACCTATGCCCGCGTTGGGCTTTCAATGCATCAGACTGCCCCATGGATTCAACCGGGCTGGGATGGTCAGATTACACTTGAAATAAGAAATAGCGGACCGCTTCGCATTGAGCTGACTCCCGGAGACGACATGCCTTGCCAACTCACGTTTTTTCAATTGACGAGTGAACTCGCGAAAGAAGAAGCGTACGGCTCTCGCCCAACCGATATATTCCAAAATCAAACAAGCGCATTGCCGCAGCGAAAAAAGTAGCTATTTCCTGCGCGGCCTAGCTCTAAGTATTATGCATCCCTGAAGCTCTTTTCAGGACTGATCGGTCTTTTTTGTGGTTTCCTTTTTGCGCGGCTTTCGGCGGGGAATTTGTGTTTTCAGTTTCTTGACCTCGGCATCCAGAACAAACGTTCGATAGATGAAGGCTTCGACAATGGACATTACGGTATTGAGCTGCGCGAGGGATGGTTTCCATCCACGATGAGCGGCTGCGCCACCCGCATCGGTGAGTAGATTGAGACTGCTTAACTCCGATGTTCCGATGTGGCCGTTCTTGTGAAGATGGTCGAGTTTTTCCTTAAAGGTTAGTGCGGGATCGATTTTAAGAAGCTCTGATGCTCGATCAAAAACGGTACGCGCTCCGGTCGCGGCAAGGACCCGGGCGTCGACATTGAGAGCGCTGTAAGTTTCGCTCAGTAGTTCATAGAGATGAGTTTCTAAATTAAACCACGTTAGCCATTCGGGGCGGTTACGTTTTGCCGGAGACGGAAAGTACGTAATGTGTTCGTTGTAAGTAATTTCTCCTTTGTCGTCGTGCTCGTATTCTTCGGAGAAGATGTAGATTTCTTGGAAATATACGGATTTGCAGCCGCCACATTGCAATATCCGAGATGTGGTCTGAGCCCAGACTCCGTGCTCGTCGTCTATTTCTTCTGTGTCGGTGTAGGAGCAAACCACATCGGCGAAACGCGCAGGCCCACAGTTGGGACAATGACCGCGAATTTGCTCAGCCCTTTTCGCTGGTTCGCCGGTCATTACTTGCGCCATTCCTTCCGGCTGATATTAAGCGCTCACAGATCCATCTTGGTTTGAGTAAAGTTCTCGCTCTGCGGCTGATCGGTTGCCGTCTCTTTGGTCTTTGCCTTCGTCTTACCGGCTACAATAGCTTTGGCGGCAGCTAGAGCATTCAAATAGATTTCCGCTTGTTCCTTCATTTGCGTAGCGGACAGCACCGAGTATTCGCCGCGCTTCCATACAAGCGGTGTTCGCTTTGCGGAGTTTGAGCCTTTGATATGTGGAAATGATAGGAATTCCCCGGGAGAATTTTGGAAGTCTGTAAGCGAGAATACGGCGTCTTCCAGGAGCGTCATTAGTAGTCGGCGCTGGAACAATGTCAGCGGCATTGTTGCCCAACCGACTACAAAGATTGGTTTAAGGACCCCGCCCTCTGAAATTACGATGAGGGGCTTAACGGGAATCTTGATGTCTCTGCTAATCGGGTAGGGCGCGACATATTGGTCATATGATGGTAGCCTGGATATTTGGCGGCCGTCATCGAAATCCAAAAACGCCTCAACGAACTCGCGGACATAGGGCTGGCTTTTCCTGTGACCTCTTGTTGCCGCAGCTTTTAGCGCAGTCTCCCTATCGAGACCAAGAGCAATGCAATCTCGAATGATAGGCATACCTGCGGCATAAGTAATTTGTGGGCGCCCTTCAATGAAGTTTACCAGCGCTTTCGTAGTGCGCTGCAGGTCTGGATAATTATAACGGACCCAGTTGTGGGCGTAGGGCGGACGTTCAATTTTCGCCGACGACATTTCTGTCTCCTAATGGCGAGTCTGCTTCAAAAAAAGGTCGCGTATGATCTCGTCAGAAATCTTCATGCCTGGGTTCGATTCGCCAATATGATTATACACCTGATGCCATGGCCCCCCCGGCTCATGCGACAACTCGACAAGCTTTCCTGCCGATAGTTTTAGATACTTCTCGAGGAGTGGACGCAGAAATTCTAAATCTGTCTCAGTAAACGGCTCTTTGCACAGCTCTCTTACAGTTGTTGTTGGATTTCGCCGTGTTGCCCGTGACGTTATTCGGTCTTTGCCGAAGTCCTTAAACTCCCAATAAAGTTCACGAAAAACCGGGCCATAGTTCCAAGCTTCGATCTTGGCCGTTACGAGCGGCGTGCCGGTCTTTGCCAAATACCAAGCGTGCAAAAAGAACACGATCTTATTGATCGTTATATTTGTAACTTCAGCATTCATGCGGTCTGCAAAATCGAGAACTAGGTTTGCTACCGATCGGACGTCGTAAGGCATAGGGTCTTCGAATCTCCCACTATTTCTTGTACTATCTTTGTTCTTTCCTAACAACCTGTGGGACTAGTGGTATTGACGATTAAATAAGAAAATATCCCTTTACAAGAGTCCAGTTGCAGGCATATAGTCCTCGCAACCACCCCATGCTTGGGGCGTTCTGCAGGACACTGCTTAACGTGGGGTGGCGGCGGCGCCCGCTGCTGCGGCTTGTAACCGCGGGATCGGGAGGCCCCGGGCCAACCGTCCGCCGGCACTAGGACCGGCTGCCCCCGAACTGGGGCTGGACGCTGGCGGAAGACGAAGGGCGGCGGGAGCCGCCTGGATGGGAGGTGCCGAAAGCCCTCCCGGTCATGCCGCCCGGAAGCACGGTCCCCGGGGACTTAAGAAAGACGCCGCGGTGGAGCATCGGAAGGCGTCGCGCGGGCCTTAACCGCGCGCCCCGCCGAAGCCCCTGCAAAGGGGCGGAGGCGGGAGGCCAAAGTGGATGCGCCTTTCGGTGCTCCACCCCCTTGCTTCCTCGCAGGAGGGGCAGGGGCAAACGGCGAAAGCCCGGCGCCACCGGCGCGCGGGAACGGCTGCGCACAGCCCGGAGAGATTTGCCATGAACAGCGCGACCCGCAGCGACGAGCCGAAAACGGATGTCGATGCGCGGCGCGATCGCCTCGCGCGCCGCATTCACATCTTCGTTGCCGACCATCATCGGCGCTGGCGCACGTGCCGCGAGGGCGTCTGCCGGCGCAAGCGCGGCTGCGTCGCCCCTCACATCGAATGCAGCAATCCCGTGCCGCTGCCGCCGAAGAGCGAGGCGGAGTCGGCCGACGCCGTTCAGAAAATGCTGGTAGAGTTTCGCGCGGATGTCGAGCGCGCTTGCCGCGCGAGCGCGGCGCGCGAGGCGAAACAGGGGACCAGGTGATGCGCGCGAGAGCCTTTCGTCTCCGTCATTCCGGGACGCTTGCGTAGCAAGCGGACCCGGAATCCATACGCCGCAGCGCTGCGGGTTATGGATTCCGGGTTCGCTCGCATAGCGCGTCGAAGACGCGCGTAAACGCGCTTATGCGCCCGCGCCCCGGAATGACGTTGCAGGCGGGGAGAGGACAAGCCGGTTCAGCCGGTGTAAAACCCGCGTCCGGGGGGCGACCGACGAGGACTTTCATGATCGTGCGACTGGCTGCTTCTCTGCTCACCCTCATCACGCTCACCTTGCCGGCTTATGCCGCCAAATGCGGTGGCGACTTCAACGCCTTTCTCGGCCAGATGGCGCGCGAGGCGCAGGCCGCCGGCGTGTCGCAAAGCGTCATCAACCAGGCCTTCGCCGGCCTGACGCCCGACCCGGAGGTGATGGCCTTCGACCGGCGCCAGCGCTACACCTTCCGCAAGTCCTTCGAGGAATACGCGCGCACCCGCGTCATCCCCGCCCGCATCAAGCGCGCCAAGGCGCTGATGGTCCGCCACGCCAACCTGCTCGCCCGCGTCGAGCAGCGCTTCGGCGTGCCGAAAGAGCTGATCATGGCGATCTGGACGCTGGAGTCGGACAATGGCGGCGGCGACATCGGCAAGATGTCGGTGGTGCGCACCATCGCGACGCTGGCGCACGACTGCCGCCGCACCGAGCTGTTCCAGGGCGAGCTGATCGCGGCCTTGCAGATCGTGCAGCGCGGCGACCTGCCGCTGAGCGACCTCAAGGGCGCCTTCGCCGGCGAGATCGGGCAGACGCAGTTTTTGCCGTCGTCTTATGTGAAGTACGGCGTCGACTTCGACGGCAACGGCCACGTCGACCTGCGCCGCTCGGTGCCGGACGTGCTCGCCTCCACCGCCAACCTGTTGAAGGTGAACGGCTGGCGCCCCGGCCAGCCCTTCGGCGAGGGCACCGAGAATTTCCAGGTCATGCGCGAGTGGAACCGCTCCGAGATCTACCGCAAGACCATGGCCTATTTCGCCGAGAAGCTGATGGAGTGAGTGCATGTGCTGTCATTCCGGGACGCCGCGACGCGGCGGGCCCGGAATCCATACGCCGCAGCGCCTGGGATTATGGATTCCGGGTTGCCTCGCTTCGCTCGGCCCCCGGAATGACGGGAACGGCGCTGCGCCGCGCCTACTCCAGCCCCTGCATGATGCGCAGGTCGCGCACCGCGCCGTCGCCGAGCACCTCCACCGCCTTGGCGTATGCGGGACAGTCGTGGCCGGCGATCGCCTGTTCGAGGCTGGGGAATTCCGACACCACCACGCGTTCCTTGATGCCGTGCTCGTACACGGCCTCGGGCATGCCGCGGCAGAGATAGCGCACGCCGTAGGGCTTGAGCGCCTCCGGCGCGAGCTTGGCGTAGGCGGCGAGTTTGGCGGGATCCTTGATCTCGCGATAGGTGACGACCCAGTAGGCCTTCGGCATGTGCGCGCTCCCGATGACGTTGTTATGGGACCGGATCGTAGCCGTGCCGTCGGCGCGGACAAGAGTGCGCCGGCGAGCCGCGCTATTTCTTCTTGGCGCCGGTGCGCGCGATGCTCTTGATCGCCAGCGGCGCGCGCCCGGACTTCTCGGCGATCTCGCGGTCCTGCTCGATGATGAAGCCGCGCGCCGGCTCGTCCTTCTCCAGCCCGCCCAGGAGCTCGGCCGGCACGCGCCGGTTGGAGCGTTGCGAGCCGTCCTCGTAGACGACGTCGAAGAACACGAACTCGCCCTTGGGGTTGGTTCCCGGTTTCTTGGCCATGGCGACCTCCTATACAAGAAAAAGACGCCGGCGAAAGCGCCGGCGTCCCGTATCGTCTTTAGCTTCAGGCCGCCTGCAGGTTGGTGGCGGCGGACTTGCCGCTGCGGCGGTCGGCTTCGATGTCGAAGGTCAGCTTCTGACCTTCGTTCAGGTTGCTCATGCCGGCGCGCTCAACGGCCGAAATGTGCACGAACACATCCGGGCCACCCGCGTCCTGCACGATGAAGCCGAAGCCCTTCTGGGCGTTGAAAAACTTGACGGTACCTTGAGCCATGATGGCCTCCATTCGAAACGCAGAATGCGTTTTGGCGCCGCGCGAACCATTCGCGCGGCTTTCAATCCGGATTTTGCGTGTTCTTGGGGGAAGGGCCCTTCGGCCGAAACAGCAAGGCAGGCTAAATCGGAATGCCCCGTATATAGGCGGGGCGGCGGCCGATTTCAATCGCGCCGGCGGGCCGTCTTTACCGAATGGTCAATATCTCGATTTCGTCGCCGCCGACCTCGACCACGTCGCCCACGCTCTTGCCGAACAGCGCGCGAGCGAGCGGGGAGACATGCGAGAGCGTGCCGCGGGCCGGATCGGCCTCATCTTCGCCGACGATGCGGAAGGTCTGCCGCCGCCCGTCGCCGCGCGCGAGCGTGACCGTCGCGCCGAATTGCACGGAGTCGGGATTTGCGCGTGGCTCCACCACATGGGCGCTGGCGCGTCGCGCGGTCCAGTAGCGGCGGTCGCGCTCGCAGCGCGCGGCCGCAAGCTTGTCGCCGGTCTGCACGGCGGCGGAGCGGGCGGCGTCGAGCGCGGCCAGTTCACCCTCGATGGCGGCCAAGCCCTCGGGCGTGACGAAATTCGGATGCGCGGACACCGGCCGGTCGGGCAGCAGCTCGATCGACTCAGGCGCGGTTTCCTTGACGAAGGCGCGGCTCATGCGGGTTTTTGTGGGAAGCGCGGCGGCGAATGCCACGGCCGCGCCCGCCCGCAGGCGCACCGGCACGCCTTCGCGTCGGCCGGCGCTGGAGCAGTTTTAGCGCGAACAGGCGCCTACAATCTAGTGGATATGATACTAAGAAACACACCTTATAGTTGACGGCTATCTGCGGTTTTCTAATATTTGAAAGGGGGTCATCCGTTGGGGAAGACCCATTGTGGGGGCTGTCATGAGGAAAATCGGGATGACGCTCGCTTTGTTTGCGAGCCTGTCGTTGATGCTTTTACAGGTCACGCCAACTTTTGCGGCCGGACCTGGAACCGGAGGCCTTCTCGATCAAGCCCGCCACGGCGCCGTGGCAATGATCTCTCCCGATCAAATGGCGCAATTAGCCAGCAAGCAACCGAAGCTGCACGCCAAGCTGATGAATGCATATCGTGACCAGGTCGCGCCTGACCTCACCGCCACCGAACGCAGCTTGGTTCGGGCCCTCACGCTGGCCAATATCAAGAAGATAAAGGCCGGCCAGGCATCCACTGGGCAGGCTCCGTCTGCTCCGGGCACCGCCGTAACCGTGCAGAAGGCGCCCGACCTGTCATCCGCGATTACCTACTGCGTGTCCGCTGGGACGACGGCGCTCGCATTCCTCGGCCCCTTCGCGGTGGTTGTCGCGATCCTCGGCTGCTTACTAGTTATCCCGCTCGCGGCGGCGTTCCTGGGCCTACAAGCTGCTGCTGCTCCGGAATAGGGAGCAGCTTTGGGTAGGGCGAGCTAAGCATGCTCACATTGTCGCGTCGTTTGCGCGCACGCGTCTGTCTGCTGACGCTGCTCGGGTTCGGCATCCATTTCGCGCCAAGCCCGTCTTCCTTGGCCGCAAGCGCCCTGCCGCTCGTGAAACAAAAATATGCGGCCGACTGCGGTCGCGCGGTGCTTGCTTCGCTTGTGGCCATTATGCGCGGGCAGGATCCCAAGGCTGTCTACCGGAGTGTTGCCGATGCGGCCGACCGCGTTAACGGCTATTCGCTTAGAGAATTGCAGCAGCGCATCGCTGCGCTGCCGTTTTCGATCGAACTTGCCGTCACCGCGCCGACGAGCCCTGCCGGCTTCATCCTTATGCAAGACTGTACGGATGCGCCCCATATCGTCGCGTTTTTCGGCCACCTGGGGGACGCGATCAATTCGGGCGCCCCAGCAATAATGCCGACGAAAGTCAGCGGCATGCCTGCTCACTATCTCCTTCTGGTGGAAAGGAGGGGTGAGCAATTCGTCGCCATCGACCCGGCCCGTTCCGTTCCGCAAATCATCGCGCGTAAGCAACTGCAAGAGATCACGTGCCACTTTGGCCACGTTGCGCTCCTGCCAGTTTCAAATGATTAGGTGACCTTGTCGCTAACCGGTCAGAGCGCGCGCACGCGCGCCGGCACGCGTTGTGGCGTGCCGCCGCCCTTGCGCTCCGGCTTGCGGCCGAGCGCCATGATGGCGGTGCCCATCGCGGTGCTGCCGAACGTGACGACGAAGCCGAACAGGAGCAGGCCGAGCGCCGCGCCACCCGCCTGGTCGGCGAGGATGAGATCGCGCAGCCGCAGCGGGTTGAGCGCAAGCAGCCCGCCGAGCATCAGCACCGCCGCGCTCACCCCGATCGCAAGATTGATCGCGAGCAGGCGGAGGAGGCGGTGGCGGACAAGGCGTGGCATGGAGCGAATCTAGGCGCATCGGCGCCCAGTATTAAGCCTTCATGACTGTCCTATTCGCGCCATGCATAGAACGCATGCCTTCTGGCCCCTACTCTGGGCGGGGGAACCCTGTATATTGCAGTGCAACAACACTAAGAAAAGCCACAGGAAACGCCGTCGGGGAGGTCTGAAAGGAGAGACCGAACCCATGGCTTACGTCCAGACCGCTGCTGCCCCACGCCATCTGCCCCTCGCTGTGCCGAAAACCGGCCCCGGCCTTGTCCGCCGCGTCATCGCGGCCATGCAGGCGGCCCGCCTGCGCCAGGCCGAGCGCGAGATCGCTCATTTCCTTGCCCATAACGGCGGCAAGTTCACCGACGATGCCGAGCGCGAAATCGAGCGCCGCTTCCTGTCCAACCCGTCGCACTTCTGATTTTACGCGGGGCATTGCCCCGCATCGAGAGAGAGGAAAGACAATGTCCACGCTACCGCTGCGCGCCCCGCGCGTTCCGGCCCTGCCTGCCACCGGCTTCGCGCGCGCCGTCGCCGCCGTGCTGCTCATGATCGACGTCTTGAGCGAGGCGCAGGAGCAGGCGCGCGCCGCCCACAAGCGCTATCCCTTCGCGGACTGGTGAGCTAGTCCGGTAGCCGGACGAGCTGCCGTGCCCCGGCACGTCGACCGGCGCGGCCGCGCGGTTCGGCACGATCACCTGCAAATATGAGACAGCCACCGCGCTGTCGCCGTCGAGCGTCACGCGCGGCAGCCCGGCGAAATGACACAGCCCGCCGGCGATCGCCCCTGATGCTCGGGCGTGCGCACCACCGCGGCGATCGCCTCGTTGCCGTTGGCCGCCTTGCCGCCGCCGAGGTCGATGGTGCCGTCGCGCGTGAACGCGTCGCGGTAATAAGAGTCATTACCGGTGTCGGCGGCGGGCGGGTGGCTGGCAATCAGGTGATAGATCGCGAGCTTGTCCTCGACCGCGCGCAAGCGGCTTTCGATGGTCTCGGCGTGCGTGCTCATGCTCGTCCCCCGCGGTTGCGGAGTAAGCTTAGCGCGACGGAACCGGCGGCACAGCGGCCACCGCCCGCGTTTACGATTGTGGCAAATGCTTACTCGGCGGGGCGCTGGCCGCTATTGCGCGCGTAATAATCACACCACGCTAGCGTTCCCGCAAAGATGGTGAAGGTCAGAACGATACCCGCAACGATAATGGCAATGTCGGTCGGCATGGCCGTAAATCCCCCGGTTTCATTTCGGGAGAAGGCTAATCAGCGTGGAACTCGCGGCTTTGACCTGCATCAAGGCGTCCCACGTCGGGCATCGGACGCACGCGCCCGTGCGCTCGCCAAGTCAAAAAAATCGCGCCTGATCCAAAAGTGATGGAACCCCGCAGCATTAACGCTGTTGCGTCACAAAGTTGCCAGGGTTGGGCGGTCAAACCCGGCCATCCCCCCATACCGGAGCCGATATGATTCGCAATCTTTGCATCGCCACGCTTTTTGTCGCCACCGCCGCGCCGGCGTTCGCGCAGGACCGCTCGGTCTCGCTCGACGCCAACGGCAACCTCAACGCCCTCATCGCCAAGCACGCCGCCGCCTACAATGTGCCGGAGGCGCTGATCCGCCGCGTCATCAAGCGCGAGAGCGGCGGCCGGGCGCACGTCATCAGCAAGGGCAACTACGGCCTCATGCAGATCCGCCTGGGCACCGCGCGCGGCATGGGCTATCGCGGCACCGCCGCCGGCCTGCTCGATGCCGACACCAACATGACCTATGCGGTGAAGTATCTGGCCGGCGCCTACAAGGTCGCGGGCGGCAATCACGATCGCGCCGTGTCCTATTACGCGTCCGGCTATTACTATGCCGCCAAGCGCAAGGGCGTGGACACCCAGACCGCCGACATCAGCCTCTTTAAAGGCGCGGATGCGCAGGCTCAGGCCACCGACGGTGTCGCGGGCAAGAACGCTGCCGCTGACCTCGCCTTGAAGCCCCATCGGTTCGTTTATCAGTAAGCCGCGTCCGCAATGCGCAGCCGGCCTCAGTTGAGGCCGGCGCGCGTTTGCGGCGGCTCCGCGGTCTGAGCCTTCGCGTCGGGCTTGGTCGTGCTGCCGCTGAACAGCACTTGCAGCAGATTGAACGGCGGCGGCAACTCCGTGGTCTGTGCGGCCGGCGCCTGCTTCGCCTTCGCCCTTCTGACTTTCCGCGCCGGCTTCTTGCTGATTTCGCTTGCCGGCTTCGCCCGCTCGGGCGTGCGGATAATGGGCGGGGTCTCTTCCACCGGCAAGACCGGCAATTCGAAACCCGAGGTCACGCCGATATCGACCGGGATGGTTGCCGTGTGTGCCGCGTCGGTCGCGCCGGTGACATCGTCGGCGTCCGGGTCGGCGTCGACGCGCGTCGCCGGCAAGCCCGCGACCGTCGTGGCCGGGTCGTCGGATGCCTTGCCGTATTCCACATCGGCTTCGGGTAAATTGGGGAGTGCGCGCACCGGCGTGTCCGCCAGTTCGCGCAGGCGATTCAATTCGTCGGCACGACGCAATGCGGCCTGGATCAGGAACTGCCGCCACTCCGGATGATCGTCGCGATCGATCAGCGCGCCGCGCGCCGCGATGAAATCGGGCAGCGCGCGCGTCTCCGGCGTCTTGAGCGCCAGGACCAGAATGAGAATGGCGAGGAGTACGCCGCCTACTGGCAGAATCCGAAGAATCGGCAGCATGGGTTGGGCATAACTGAGTCGGCATATTTTCCAAAGCCTGCTCGACAGGGATCGCGCGAGATTGCTGCACGCAAAACGAGTCTGCGCGGCCCACGGCACGGACAGGCCGTGACAGCGCCGGCCGCGGTTGCTACCAACGCCTTTGAAATACGCGGGGGGAAGCCGAATGATGAAAAAGCCCAACTGCCCGATCATTGCGATCGAGGAGCACTACTGGGACCCGGAGTTGACCAAGCATTACACCGGCCTCGAGGCCGGCCGCGGCAACCAGACCGACGAGAGGCTGTTCGACCTCGGCGCGCTGCGCCTGAAGGAAATGGACGAGGCCGGCATCGACGTGCAGGTGCTCTCGCACGGGGCGCCCGCCAGCCAGAAGCTGCCGCTCGACATCGCCGCCGAGCTCACCGCGCAGGTCAACGACCGCCTCGCCAAGGTCTGCGCCGCCAACCCGAAGCGCTTTGCCGCCTTCGCCGCGCTGCCGACCGCCGACCCGAACGCCGCCGCCGACGAGCTCGAGCGCGCGGTCACCAAGCTCGGCTTCAAGGGCGCCATGATCCACGGCATGGCCAACGGCGAATTCCTCGACGCCAAGAAGTTCTGGCCGATCTACGCGCGCGCCGAGAAGCTCGACGTGCCGATCTACTTCCACCCCTCGCTGCCGAACGCGCAGGTGACCGAGATCTACTACCAGGACTACGCCAAGGACTTCCCGCTGGTGGTGCGGCCGGCCTGGGGCTTCACGGTCGAGACCGCGACGCAGGCGATCCGCCTGGTGCTGTCGGGCGTGTTCGACGCGCATCCGAACCTGAAGATCATCCTCGGCCACTTCGGCGAAACGCTGCCCTTCCTGCTCTGGCGCATCGACGCCGCGCTCAAGCGGCCGGGGCAGAAGCCGATGAGCTTCCGCGACATCTTCTCGAAGAACTTCTACGTCACCACCAGCGGCTTCTTCTCCAACCCGGCGCTGCTGTGCTGCGTGATGGAGATGGGCGTCGACCACATATTGTTCGCGGTCGACTGGCCCTTCGTGGAGAACCCGCCGGCGGTGGACTGGATGAAGGACGTGCCGCTGTCCGACGCGGACAAGGTCAAGATATTGAGCGGCAACGCCAAGCGGCTGCTGAAGATGTGATCGGGCGACCGGGTGGCGCCGATAGTTGTCGGCGTCCGCCGCCGACTGCTTCCAGTGCTTGTTGCCGCGCCGTCGATGTGATGCGGGCGCATGTCGGCGCCGTAGCGTACGCGCTCGCGTTCGAGGCTGAAGACGTGCCTGGCGGCGTGCTCCCGGGCTGCGGCGGCAAGCCTAGCCCAGGCCGCGCCCGTGCAGGAGAGGGGGCTTTCGATTGCGCTAGCCCAGCGCGCATTGATAGAAGTGAGGCGAAGGGCCCGTAGCTCAATGGTTAGAGCCGACCGCTCATAACGGTCTGGTTCCTGGTTCGAGTCCAGGCGGGCCCACCATTTCCAGTCTTGTTGCCGGGCTGTGCCCTTAACCCGGCTTCTTCGCCGCCAGCTTCTTCGTCAACCGCGCCATGTCGACCACCATGCGCTCGTGCGTGCCTTCGCCGATCGCTTCCATCTCGTCGCGCGCGCTCACCTTGAACTCGATGCGGCGGCCGTCGACCTTGGTCACCTCCGCCTCGGCGGTGACGCGGTGGCCAACCGGCGTCGCCGCCAGGTGGCGCACGTTGACCACCGTGCCGACCACGCTCTCGCCCGGGTCGAGATAGTCGCGCACGGCGTTGAGCGCGGCGTTCTCCATGATGGTGACCATCATCGGCGTGGCGAAGACCTGCGGCAGCACCGCGTCCTTGAACTGGTTGGCGAGATGCGCCGGCATCACGCGCAGCGAATAGGTGCCCTTGGCTCCCACCGGTATCGGCCGCATGGTTCAACTCCCTTGCCGCGGCCATGATCGGCCGCCGCCGCGGCGATTGCCAGCCCGATAGGGCGCGCGGTGCGCCTTTTCCCTGCCGCCCTTGACGCAAGTCAAGGCGGCCAAGCGCGGGCCGTTTCAGCCTTTCCCAAATGGCAAAGGGAGCAGCACCATGAACGCCGCAGACGTCATGACCACGAAGGTCGTCACCGTAGCTTCCGATGCGTCGGTCGAGACCGTCGCCGAAACCTTGCTCGCCAACCGGATCAGCGCCGTGCCCGTGGTCGACGGCGCGGGCGCCTTGGTCGGCCTGATCAGCGAGGGCGATCTCATTCACCGCGTGGAAGCGGGCACCGAACGGCATCGCGCCTGGTGGCTCGAATTGCTGGCGACGCACGAAACATTGGCGCGCGACTTCATCAAGTCGCATGCGCGCAAGGCCGCCGACCTGATGAGCCGTCCCGTCATCGCCGTTGCGCCGGGCACCCCGCTGGGCGAAGTCGCGTCGCTGTTTGAAAAGCATCGCATCAAGCGCGTGCCGGTCGTGGACAACGGCAAGCTCGTCGGCATCGTCAGCCGCGCCAATCTCGTTCAGGCGCTGGTGCGCGGTCATAAGACCGCCGCGGAGAAGAAGGTGGACGACACCGCTTTGCGGGCCGACGTGCTGGCCAAACTGGAATCGCAGCCGTGGTCGCCGAGCGACATCAACGTCCTGGTAGAGGACGGCAATGTCGAAGTCTGGGGCGTGGTCAATTCCGCAGCCGAGAAGGAGGCGATCCGGGTGGCGGTCGAGGGCATCCCCGGAGTGCGGAGCATGTCGAGCCGCGTGTCTCTGTATGCCGACCTGCCCAGGGGGGTGTGACGCGGGCTCTAGCCTCCGGCACGCGGCACGTGGTTGATCGCCGGGGCGAGCGCCATCAGCAGCACTCCCATCAACGCGATCGGCGCGAAGGCGGCGGCGGCGATGCCGCTCATGTCCCAGGCCAGCCCGCTGATCACCGGCACGATCACCGCGCAGCTATAGCTGACGGTGAACATGGCGGCGGTGACGCGATGCACGTCGTCGGGCGGGCTCAACAGCGGCGGCAGCGCCAGCGCCAGAACGAGGACGACAGCGGCGGCAAAGCCCTGTACCGCGGCCGCCGCGACAATCCAGGGGCCGGCGCCGAACACGATGCCGAGTGTCGCCACGACTTGCAGCGCCCCGCACACGACATAGGGCCAGGCCTTGCCCTGAAGCCGTCCGGCGACCGCGAGCAGCAGGAACGAGGCCGGCAATTGGCCGACGTTCAAGGCGGTCAGGGTCGCACTGATCCATTCGCCTTGCCCGCTGCCGCGCAGATAGTCGGGCACGAACGCGTTGGTGGCGAAATAGATGGCGTTCACCGTGCCGAGGATGAGGCCGAGCCGCCAGATCAGGCCGTTCTTCCAGTCCGGCCACCAGCGCCGGGCGATGGTTGAAGCCCCGCCGCCGGCCGCGCGCGGCGCCAGCGCCAGCACCAGAACGGCAATGAGCGCGACCGGCATGCTCCAGAACACGAATCCCCACTGCCAGCTGCCGCCGGTGAGCGGCAGCACCAGCGGCAGCGTCAGCGCCACCGGCAGTGTCTCGCCGATCAGCAGGCCGTTGGTGTAAACCGCCGTAGCGAAGGCGATGCGGTTCGGCACCCAGGCGCGCACCGCCGGCGGCATGGTTACCTGCATCACCGCGACACCGGCGCCGGTGACCACGGTCATGGCGTAGAGCCACATGACGTCGGGCAGGGCGCCGCGCAGCGCGCCGCCGAGCGCGGTCAGCAAAAGCCCGACCGTCATCGCGGTGCGCACGCCGAGCCGCGCGATCAGCAGCGAGCCCGGCACCGCTGCGATGGCGAACAGGAGCGAGGGCAGGCCGGTGAGAATGCCGATCTGCGTGGCGTTGAGGCCAAGGTCGTCATGGATCTGCGGGATGACCGGCGGCACCGCCAGGATGGTCAGGCGCAGCGCGTTGCCGGCAAGCCAGAGCAGGAGCAGGGCGGTGAACACGGCGGCGGCCGACGGCGCGCGCGACGATAGGGACGGGAATTCCGGCATTGCCAATGAGCTCGTAAACCGACAATTGTGGACGGAGGCAGTTGGGACGGTTCCGGCGCAGCGCACCGGCGCGGAACACCCTCATAACGGAGGACGCCGCAATTCCCAACGATATAAAGCGCGTTTATGCCGTAGGGGATATTCACGGGCGGCTGGATCTGCTTGAGCGCGCCATCGCAGCGATCGGCCGCGACGTGGCAACGCATGGCAGCGATGCGGTCACCGTCACGCTCGGCGACTACATCGATCGCGGGCCGGACTCCGCCGGCGTGATCGAGCGGCTGGCCGGCAATCCGTTTTCGACGCCGTATGTCGCGCTCAAGGGCAACCACGAGGCCATGCTCGAGGATTTCCTCCACGATCCTTCGGTCGGCATGCACTGGCGCCGACAGGGTGGCAAGGAGACCTTGCAGTCCTACGGGGTGATGACGCGGGCGCTACTGGTCGGGCGGACGAACGAGACGGCGGCCCAACAGCTGCGGCAGGCGCTGCCCGAGAAACATTGGCGCTTCCTGCAATCGCTCCAGCTCTCCTACACCTTCGGGCGCTACTTCCTGTGCCATGCCGGCGTCCGCCCCGGCGTCCCGCTCGAACAACAGGACGAGCACGACCTGTTGTGGATACGCTCGGACTTCCTGCGCAGCGAAGCCGACTTCGGCAAGGTCGTCGTGCACGGCCACACGCCGGTCGCCGCGCCCGAGGTACTGCCCAACCGCATCAATCTCGACACCGGCGCTTTCGCCAGCGGCCGCCTGACCTGCGCCGTGCTGGACGAGGGCGGCTGCCGGTTTCTGGAGGTGTGAGCCGGGCCGCGGCGGTGGGACGGTAAAAAATACTTTCCCACGCTATTGATCTTATTCCCAAGGTATGTAATCCTGCCTGAGTCCGGTCCGTCGAGGGGCGTCATCTAGAGGCGTCTTGATGGTGGGATCGGATGCGGCGCCCGCGGGCGGGGACGAACGTACCCCCGCAACCCCGGGCGGCGCCGGGACCCCGCCCGCGGGCACTATGACCCGCTGCGAGGAGCTCGCTGACGGCAATTCGCTTCGATTGCCGGTGGCTTGGACGGTGCGTCGGCCCAGAAGGAGGCGCGCTGAAAAAGAAACCGGACATCGGGTGACACCGAAAAGCGCGGCCCGGCGCTGGAGAGAAAGCTCTCTTCAAATCGCCGCGATGGCGCGCCGAGAGGCGCCGCACCTTCGCAAAACGAAGGTGCGCTTAACGAAAGAACGTCGCGTCACTCGGCGCGCCGTCCCCCTCTCTGTTTGGAGGGGAAAGGGGAATAGGGGCGCACCCGGCGCCTGCCAAAGAATACGGGCGGCAGAGCTATGCCCGGCTCGCCCGCCGAAGCGCGCAGCGCGAAGGCGGGGCCGAGCAAACAACAGGGGCGGCGGAGCTATGCTTTATGCAATGATCGCCTCGCAAGGATGAAAGGCAGTGTCGTCGCGATGTCGCCTGAAAATCCCGAACTGCTGCGCGGCGAAGTGCTCGCGCTGGGGCGCCGGTTCCTGCGCGACTTCGCCGTCTTTGCGGGACGGCGCGGCGCCGTCGCCGCGCTGTTCATTTTCCTCGGCGCGCTGCTCGAGGGCGTCAGCCTCGCGCTGCTGGTGCCCCTGATCGCGATCGTCACCGGCTCCGGCGCCTCGTTTGGTGCGCTCGAACGCGCCGTCTCGGCGCTTGCCGCGCGCACCGGCGCAGTCACGCCGTTCGAAAAGCTTGCCATGCTGGTCGCATGCTTCGCCGCCGTGATGATCCTGCGCGCCGTCGTCATCGCGACGCGCGACGCGAAAGTGGCGGCGCTGCAGGTCGGCTTCACGGAAGCGCAGCGTCTGCGCGTCGCGCAGGCGCTCGCCGGCGCGCCGTGGGACAAAGTCGTGCGGCTGCGCCACGCCCGCGTCACGCAACTGATGAGCGGCGACATCCAGCGCATCGGCATGCTGGTGGCCATCGTGCTGCGCACGTCCGTCGCGGCGGTGATGCTGGCCGCGCAGGCCGCGTTCGCTTTGCTGCTGGCGCCGGCGCTGGCGGCCATCGCCATCGTGCTGCCGCTCGCGGCCGCCATCGCGCTGGTGCCGCTGGCGCGGCGCGCGCATCGCCTCGGCGCGTTCGTGACGCAGGCCAATCTCTCGCTGCTCAATTCGGCGGCGCAATTCCTCGGCGGCCTGAAGTTCGCCATGAGCCAGCATTTGCAGGCGGGCTTCATCGCCGAATTCAGGCAGACGCTGCAGGACATCGCGCGCCGCCAGCTCGCGTTCATGCGCCAGCAGAGCAACGGGCGCCTCGCCTTCGCCACGCTGGCGGGGCTTGCCGCCGGCCTGCTGGTGCTGGTCGGCTTCGGCTATTTCGAGCTGCCGGCGCCGACTTTGATCGCCCTTTTGATCGTGGTCGCGCGTATGAGCGGTCCCGCCCAGCAGATCCAGCAGAATGTCGAACTGTTCGCCCATGCGCTGCCGGCCTATCGGGCGGTGACGGAACTGGACCGCGATCTTGCCGCGGCGCTGTCGCCGGCGCCCGAAAGCACCACGCCGGCTCCGCTTCCGGATGGGCCGATCGCCTTCGAGCGCGTCACCTTCCTGCACCCGGCGGAAAGCGACGGCGCGCCACGCGGCCTGCGCGACGTCACGTTGACCATCGCGCCCGGCACCTTCGTCGGCGTCACCGGGCCGTCCGGCGGGGGCAAGACGACCTTCGCCGATCTGCTGGCTGGACTGTTTCCGCCGCAAGAGGGCAGCGTGCGCGTCGCCGGCCTGCCTTTGCAGGGCGCCGTGCTTGCCGCCTGGCGGCGTGCCATCGCCTATGTGCCGCAGGACGCCTTCCTCTTTCACGACAGCGTACGCCGCAACCTGAGCTGGGTTGCGCCGGAAGCGAGCGAGGATGCGATCTGGCGCGCGCTCGCGCTGGCCGGCGCCGACGACCTAGTGCGCCGCATGGAGCGCGGTCTGGATACGGTAGTGGGCGAACGCGGCGTGCTCGTCTCCGGCGGCGAGCGCCAGCGGCTGGCAATTGCGCGCGCCGTGCTGCGGCAGCCGCGCGTGCTGGTGCTCGACGAGGCCGCCAGCGCCATCGACGTCGCCGGCGAGCGCGATATCCTCGCCCGCCTGCGTGCGCTTGTCCCGCGGCCCACCATTGTGGCCGTCGCGCACCGCGCCGAAAGCCTGGCCGCTTGCGACCGGCTGCTGCGCTTCGAGGATGGACGCTATGTAGAGGGCTAACGGCCTGCGATCTCGCGCTGCACGATATTGAGCAGCGACTGGCTGCCGGCGTGGAACGGGATGCCGCGAATGCCGAAGGCTTGCGCCGCGCCCATGTCGCCGGGCTTGTCGCCGATCAGGAAGCTGCGCGCCTTGTCGATGGAGAAGTCCTGCGCCGCCTGGTCCAGCATGCCGATGCCCGGCTTGCGGCAGAGACAGCGCACCGAAAGCGCCTTCACGACGCCTTCCGGATGATGCGGGCAATAATAGAAGGCGTCGATATGCGCACCCTGCGCGGCCAAGTCTTGCTGCATGTGGGCGTGGAAGGCGTTAACCGCCGGCTCGTCGTAGAAACCGCGCGCGACGCCGCCCTGGTTGGTGACGACCAGCGCAAGGTAGCCGGCCTCGTTCAAGAGCCGCACGGATTCGCGCGCGCCGTCGATCCATTCCAGCTCTTCCGGCTTGAAGACGTAGCCATGATCGACGTTGAGCACGCCGTCGCGGTCGAGAAAGGCGGCCGGACGCTTGTCAGCCATGGCGCGCGACCGCCTCGTCGGCCATCTGCTCGGGCGGGCGCACCTTGAGGCCGCTGGCGATCCACACGATGCCGCCGACGATGCCGATAACGAAGGACACCGCGCCGAACAGCACCGACAGGGTCAGCCCGTCGCTCTGCGCCAGGCCCGCATAGGCGAAGGCGACCATCATGCTGCTCTCGCGCACGCCCCAGCCGGCGATCGAGATCGGCACAGTGGCGATCAGCAGCACCGGCGGCAGCAGGACCAGCACCGCCGCGAAACCGACCGGCGCGGCGACCGCCTTCATGCAGCACCAGGCCACGGTGACGGTGAGCGCGTGAACCGCGAACGAGCAGGCAATGACCAGCGCCGCGGTCCGCCAGGCGCGGCACAGCCGCAACGCCATGCGCGCGCTCTCGGCCAGATGCCGCGTCAGCAGGAAGCGGTCCATGAGCGCGCGCGGCGCAGCGCCGATAGCGAGGAACGCGAGCGCGCCGGCGACCGCCCCGATGCCGATCAGCACCGGCACGCTGCGCGCCAGCGGATCGCCGATCAGCGTCAGCGTCCACGGCAGGCAGGCGAGCACGAATAGTGCCAGTGTGGAGACGCCGGCAATGCGGTCGATCAGCACCGAATAGGTGGCGCTCGCCCAGCCGCCGCCCTTGCGCGCCAGGAGCCAGATGCGCGCGGCGTCGCCGCCGACGGTCGAGGGCAGCACCTGATTGAAGAACATGGCGATGAAGGTGATCTGCGTGGCGGCGCCGAGGCCGACCGGCGCGCCGCAGACGGCGGCGATGGCGCGCCAGCGCACAGCCACCAGCGCGACCTGGATCGCCAGGAGGACGAGGGCGAGCGCGATCCAGCCGCTCTCGAGCCGGGCAAGACGCGCGCCAACCGCCGCGAGGTCGACCGAGCGCAGCGATACATAAAGTAGCGCGACCGAGACGACGGCCTTCAGCAGCAGCAGCAGCAAGCGTCGCATAGACGCAGTGTCCCTTGCTTTATTACGCTGTCGCGAGGCAATGGCATTCGCACGCTACCGTACGAGGTGCAAGTAGCCGCCCCTTTGTCTAGATAAATGGCTAGGTGCGAGGGTTCAGGTCGAGCAATTCTGCAGCTCTCTTTAAGGCCGCGGAAGTCAGTGCAAAAGTAGTCGCTTCCAGCCTGGCTATGGACAGCATGAAGGCCAACGTTTTTAGATCATTGTCTTGGGCAATTTTTTCGAGGCGTACCGTCTGTTCGGCAATATACGCGGCGTTGCGTTCTCGTTCTGCACACATGGTATTGCCCTCAGCGTAAGAGGCGACTCTAAAGATTGTATTTGTACATATTGCAACCTAAGGTTTGTCTATATACCATTATGCATAGACCTCAATCCCACAGCAGGCCAGGGACATGACAAATGAGAATGATCCGGTGGTACAAATCGTGGCGCGTCTTGCGGTCCTCGAGTGTTTAACAAGCGCCACGTTGGGCTTGTACATAGCGAACTCTCGAAACGACCCCGATTTTGAACTGGCGAATGCAATGTTGAGCGCTATTCGCTTTGACGCGATTCAAGGGATGACCGCATTACCTAGTGAAGTTCAACAAGAAGGCCAAAAATATTTGGATTCCTTGATAGACCGCATAATTAAAGGCGTTCCGATATTGCGCGCCCGCAATCCACTTAACGCCCACTAGCAATCCATATCCCGCCGCTTAGGCCGGCTACAGCTACGAAAAAGGGCCTTTTACCTCGCCGGCCAGGGACCTGCGCGCGAGATCGAATTTCCTTTAGGATAGGGCTGCAATCTGCCAAAGGTGTCCGGCAAATCAGCCATAGGTGACGCGTGAACTACCCCTCGACCAAGTCCTTTTCGGCCGCCACCAGCGCCCCGGCGCTGGCCGATCTCACCGTGGTTGGCGGCGCCGGGCATGTGGGGATCCCGCTGGTGCTCGCCTTTGCCGAAGCCGGCATGACCGTCAACGTCAACGACCTCAACGAAGATACGCTCGCCACCTTACGCGCCGGCAAGCTGCCGTTCATCGAGCACGGCGCCGAGCCGCTGCTGAAGAAGGCGCTGGCCGGCCAGAGGCTCGTTTTTTCGTCCTCGCCCGCCGGCATTTCCTGCCGCGGACCGGTGATCGTCACCATCGGCACGCCGGTCGATGAATTCCTCAATCCGGTGCACGGCTCGGTGCAGCGCTGCATCGACGACCTGCTGCCGCATCTTGCCGACGAACAGCTCCTGGTGCTGCGCTCGACCGTCTACCCGGGCACCACCGACTGGCTCGATGCCTATCTCAGGCGCATCGGACGCAAAAACAAAGTGGCCTTCTGCCCAGAGCGCGTCGTGCAGGGCTACGGCATCAAGGAGTTGGCGGCGATGCCGCAGATCGTCAGCGGCACCTCGCCGGAAGCCGAGCAGGAGGCCGCCGACCTGTTCCGCCGCATCGTGCCCGAGTTGGTCACCGCCACGCCGCTCGAAGCCGAGTTCGCCAAGCTGTTCAGCAACGCCTACCGCTACATCGAGTTCGCCGCGACCAACCAGTTCTACATGATCGCCAAGCAGGCCGGCGCCGATTATCAGGCGGTGATGCGGGCGATGAAGCACAATTATCCGCGGCTGCGGAGCCTGCCCGGCCCCGGCTTCTCCGCCGGCCCGTGCCTGTTCAAGGACACGATGCAGCTCGCGGCCTATGCGCGCAATCAGTTCGGCCTCGGCCACGCCGCCATGCAGGTGAACGAGGGGCTGGTCCTGCAGCTCGTCGAGGACCTGCGCCGCGGCTACGACCTCTCCGGCATGACGGTCGGCCTGCTCGGCATGGCCTTCAAGGCCGAGATCGACGACACCCGCGCCTCGCTCAGCTATAAGCTCAAGCGCACACTGCAAATGTGCGCACGCGAGGTGCTCACCACCGATCCTTACGTCACCACCGATCCGGCGCTGCTGCCGCTCGATCAGGTGGTCGCGCGCAGCGACATTCTGATCCTGTGCACGCCGCATTCCGCCTATGCGGACGCCGACCTCAAGAACAAGCCGGTGGTCGACGTGTGGGGCTTCCTCAAGGCGGGAAATATCGTGTCCTGAGCATGGCGGCCCGGCTCGATATCATCATTCCCGTCTACAACGAGGGAAACATCATCCTGACGACGCTCGACGCGCTTCGCCGCGAGGTGAAGACGCCGGCGCGCATCCTCATCTGCTACGACCGTCCCGAGGACGACACCTTGTCAACGATCGACGCCAACCGCGAGGGTCTCGCGGGCATGTCGATCGAATTCGTCCTTAACCGGGCGCGCGGCGTCCATGGCGCGGTGATGAGCGGCATGGCCGCGAGCCAGGCGCCTTTCGTCGTCGTGTTTCCCGCCGACGACGATTTTAATGCCGGCATCCTCGACGCCATGGTGGCCAAGGCCGAACAGGGCTACGAAATCGTCTGCGCCAGCCGCTTCATTCCAGGCGGCTGCATGGTCGGCTGCCGCTGGCTCAAGGCCGCCCTGGTGCGCACCGCCGCCTTCACGCTCTATTACATAGCCCGGTTGCCGACCCGCGATGCCACCAACGGCTTCCGCCTGTTCTCGCGCCGGGTCGTCGACACGATCCCGGTCGAATCCGACAGCGGCTTCTGCTACAGCCTGGAATTGCTGGTAAAGTCGCATCGGCTCGGCCTGCCGGTGGCCGACGTGCCGGCCAAGTGGTTCGAGCGCAAGCAAGGCGCCAGCCGCTTCCAGATACTGAAATGGGTGCCGGCCTATCTACGCTGGTATATGTATGCTTTCGCCACGACGTTCCTGCGCCTGCCCGCCACAAGCGTGAAGCAGCGCTCGACCTGGAAGATCGCGAAATGAGGCGTTTGCAGCTGAGCCCGCGGCAGATGCTGATCGTGGCGCACGACGTCATCGCCACGGCGGCGGCGATCGTGCTCACCTTCCTGATGCGGTTCGAGGGCAATGCGCTGGACGACCGCCTGTACGGTCTCCAGCTGATTCTGCCGTTGTTCATGATCTATGCCGCGACGGTTTATCTCGTCATCGGCATGCATCTCAACAAGTGGCGGTTTACCTCGGTTCCCGACCTGTTCAACATATTCCGCGCCTCGACCTTCCTGGCGCTGTCGCTGCTCGCGCTCGACTATGTTCTGCTTGGGCCCAATTTCTTCGGCACCTTCTTCTTCGGCAAGATCACCATCCTGCTGTACTGGTTCCTGCAGATGTTCCTGCTCGGCGGCACGCGCGTCGCCTACCGGTATTTCCACTACGCCAGGATGCTGCAGCGCGTGAAAGTGGCGGACGCCGCGCCCGCGCTTGTGCTCGGCCGCGCCGCCGATGCCGAGGTTCTGCTGCGCGCCATCGAGAGCGGCGCGGTGAAAAAGCTCTGGCCAGTCGGAATTTTGTCGCCGGCGGTGAGCGACCGCGGCCAGACCATCCGCGGCATTCCGGTGCTCGGCGACATCGAGGACCTCGAAACCATCGTCGCGGATCTCGCCAAACGTGGCGACCGGGTCATGCGGCTTGTGCTGACGCCGTCGGCGCTGTCGCCGGAGGCGCGGCCGGAGTCGCTGCTCATGCGTGCGCGCCGGCTCGGCCTGAGCATGAGCCAGATGCCGTCGCTCGATTCGGACGGGCCGGCGGTGCAGCTCGCGCCGATCGCGGTCGAGGATCTGCTGTTGCGGCCGAGCGTGAAGATCGACTACCGGCGGCTGGAGTCCTTCGTCGCCGGCAAGTCGATCGTCGTCACCGGCGGCGGCGGCTCGATCGGCTCGGAAATCTGCGACCGCGCCGTCACCTTCGGCGCGTCACGCCTCCTGGTGATCGAGAATTCCGAACCGGCTTTGCACGCGGTGCTGGAAGCGCTGCGCGGCAAGCAGAGCGAGGCCGAGATCGTCGGCCGCATCGCCGACATCCGCGACCGCCAGCGCATGATGATGCTGATCGCCGAGTTCGAGCCCGACATCGTCTTCCATGCCGCCGCGCTCAAGCACGTGCCGCTTCTTGAGCGGGACTGGGACGAAGGCATCAAGACCAACGTATTCGGCTCGGTCAACGTTGCCGATGCGGCGGTGGCGGCCGGCGCCGAGGCGATGGTGATGATCTCGACCGACAAGGCGATCGAGCCGGTGTCGGTGCTCGGCGCCACCAAGCGGCTGGCCGAGATGTATTGCGAGGGTCTCAACGACGAGATCGCGCGCCGCGGCGGCAACGGCAAGCGCGGCACGCGCCTGATCTCGGTGCGCTTCGGCAACGTGCTGGCCTCGAACGGCTCGGTGGTGCCGAAGTTCAAGGCGCAGATCGAGGCGGGCGGCCCGGTCACCGTCACGCATCCCGACATGGTACGCTACTTCATGACCATCCGCGAAGCCTGCGACCTGGTCGTCACCGCCGCCAGCCATGCGCTCAGCCCTGCGACCGACGACGTCTCCATCTACGTGCTCAACATGGGCCAGCCCGTGAAGATCGTCGATCTTGCCGAGCGCATCATCCGCCTCAGCGGCCTCGAGCCGGGGCGCGACATCAAGATCACCTTCACCGGCATCCGCCCGGGCGAGCGCCTGCACGAGATCCTGTTTGCGCGCGAGGAGGAAACCGCCGACATCGGCATTCCCGGCATCGTCGCCGCCAAGCCGGCGCAGCCGCCGCTTGAATCGATCCGCGCCTGGCTCGCTACGCTGGAGCAGGGGCTGTCGCGCAACGAGCGCGCGGCGATCTACAATCTGCTGCGTGACGCCGTGCCGGAATTCCGCGGCGAGGCGGCCTAGCGCATGATCCCGAAAAGTGGGCACCGGTTTTCGGATAAGATCATGCGCCACTTAAAACTCTGAGCATGTCGATGGACCTGAATGCATTCTTCAAAGCGGAGTTCGCCGAGCACCATGAGGTCGCGCGCCGCAGCGAAGCCGCGCTGGCGGGTGCCTTCGCCGGGCTGGTCGGCGCTTGCGTGAAGTCCATCCGCGGCGGCGGCAAGCTCATGTTTTTCGGCAATGGCGGCAGCGCCGCCGATGCGCAGCACCTCGCCACCGAGCTGACTGTTCGCTACAAGAGCGACCGCGCCGCCATCGCCGCGCTCGCGCTCACCACGGACACGTCGGCGCTCACCGCCGCCGGCAACGACCTCGGCTTCGAGCGCGTGTTCGCGCGCCAGATCGAGGCGCTGGGCCGACCCGGCGACGTCGCGGTTGCGATCTCCACTTCCGGCAAGAGCCCGAACATCTTCGCCGCGCTCAAGCAGGCGAAAGCGATGGGCGTGGTCACGGCGGCTTTCGGCGGTAAAGGGGGCGGTGGCCTCGGCCCGCTCTGCGATCACCTGCTGGTCGTGCCCTCCGACACCACCGCGCGCATCCAGGAGATGCACATCACCCTCGGCCAGATGCTCTGCGGGGCATTGGAAATCGAGCTCGGGCTGACGCCGTCCGGCGCCTAACCGGCTCAAACATCTAAGTTTCGGCCCGCTTTCGCGGGTTTTTCTTTTATATTTTCATATCATGAAATCGACGTGGCGCATGCTGAAAACCGCTTGACTCCGTCCGCCAGGACCTTTTCCCTTACCGCCCAGGGAGAAACAAACAAATGGACGCAACGATCCTTCCGGGACCCGGGGCCAAGGCGCGGCCGCCGCGTCCCCGCGCCGACGGCGAACGTCACAGCATCCAATCGGTTGACCGGGCGCTGTTCCTTCTGGAGACCATCGCGGAGGCGGGCGGCGAAGCGACGCTGACCGATCTTGCCAACCGCACCGGCCTCAACATCTCCACCTGTCATCACCTTCTGGCGACCCTCATCCAGCGCGGCTTTGCCGCCAAGGTGCCGGGCCGGCGGCTCTACGCGCTCGGGCCGCGCATTCTCTATCTCGGCCACGCCTGCCTGCAGGTCGATCTGCCGCGCCGGGCGCAGCCCTATCTGGAGGCGATCAACCGCGCCACCGGCGAAACCGTGCATCTCGCCGCCCTGCAGGGCGACTCGGTCGTCACCCTGGCGGTGCGCGAGGCGCGCCACGCCGTGCGCGTCGACACCGGCCGCACCGGCAGGATTGAGGGTCCGCACGCCACTTCGATTGGCAAGGCTATCCTCGCCTGGCTGCCGGAAGACGAGATGCGCCGCATCCTCGCCCACGGCATGAAGCGCTACACCGAGCACACCATCACCGAATTCCCGGCGCTCCTGGAATCGCTGCGTATCGTGCGCCGCAACGGCTACGCCCTCGACCACGAAGAGCATCTGCCCGGCGTATTCTGCGTCGGCGCCGCCATTCGCGATCATGCCGGCACGGTCATCGGCGCCATCAGCGCGTCGACGCCGGCGATGCGCGCGACCGACGAGCACATTGCGCTCATGCGTGACGAGATCGTCAATGCGACGCGCGCGCTGTCGGCCGAGTTCGGCGAGCCCGGCGCGCAAGCCGCCACCCCGCAGGTCGCCGCCAATTAGGCGGCGCGGAATTCCGTTTTTTCTGGAGGAACCATGTACGCACCGCCTGGCGTGAAGACCAACCATAATGAATTCCCCGTGCCGGAGAGCATGCGCGCCTGGGTGCTGGGCGATCCCGGCCAGCTCTCGCTCACCAACAAGCCGGTGCCGGTGCCAAAGAAGGCAGAAGTGTTGGTGCGTATCGACGCGGTGGCGATCTGCGCGACCGACCTCGACAACATCTATCACGGCCCCCCGGCGATGATCGAAGGTGGCCTGCCGTTCAACAAGAACTGGACCCCCGGTCATGAATACATGGGCACGGTGGTCGCGCTCGGGCCGGGCGTCGACGAGTACAAGATCGGCACGCGCGTGAGCGTGGAGATCCATGCCGGCTGCGGCCAGTGCAAGCGCTGCCGCGAGGGCATGTACACCTCGTGCCACAACTACGGCCTCAACTATGGCGACGTCGACAAGGGCCACCGCGCCAACGGCTTCACCACCGATGGCGGCTTCTGCGAATACCAGGTCAACAACATCAACACGCTGGTGGCGATTCCGGACGAGATGTCGGACGAGGAGGGCACCCTCGTCGTCACCGCCGGCACCGCGATGTATGCGCTGACTGAACTCGGCGGCCTGGTCGCCGGCGAAAGCGTGGTCGTCACCGGCCCCGGCCCGATCGGCCTTTTGGCGGTTGCGGTGGCGAAGGCGCTCGGCGCCCAGCCGGTAATCCTCACCGGCACGCGCGACAACCGCCTCGACATCGGCAAGCGGCTCGGCGCCGACGCGGTGATCAACATCCGCAAGACGCCGGACGTGGTCGCGGAAGTGAAGAAAGCCAACGGCGGCAAGGGTGTCGATTACGTGGTCGAATGCTCGGCCGCGCCGAACGCGGTCAATGAGGCGCTCTATATGGTCAACCGCGGCGGCAAGGTTTGTCTCGCTGCCTTCCCGCACGACAAGGCGCTGGTCGACATCGCGCACATCGTGCGCAACAACATCTACATCTACGGCATCCGCGGCGAGGGCAAGAGCGCCACGCACCGCGCCGAAGCCTATATGCGGCAGAAGCGTTTCGACGCGACGCTGATCCACACCCATACCTTCGCGCTCGACAACCTGCCGGAGGCGCTGCGTTACGCCAAGGATCGCGTCGAGGACGCGATCAAGGTGGTGGTGAAAGCGAAATACGACGCCGCGCAGAAGGAAGCGGCGGAGTAGTCTTCACCTCTCCCCGCTTGCGGGGAGAGGTCGGACCGCGAAGCGGTCCGGGTGAGGGGGCCATTCGACAGGCTCAGGCTCATGGAAACGCCCCCTCACCCCGACCCTCTCCCCGCACGCGGGGAGAGGGAGCACAGGAGACGTACATAAGATGCTCATCTGCGACGAATATCTCACGCCCGCCTCGCTCGACGAGGCCTTTGCCGCGATGGCGCAGCATCGCGGGCGTTCGCGCATCGTCGCGGGCTGCACCGACACGCTGCCCTGGGCGCGCGAAGGCCGCGCCGGCGACGTCAATATTCCCGTGCTCATCGACGTCTCCAGGATTCCCGAATTGAACGAGCGCCGCGTGGACGAGCGGCGCGTGCGCCTCGGCGCCGCGACCTCGATTCAGAGCTTCCTCGACGATCCGGCGCTGGCGCGCGCGTTGCCCGCGATGCCGCGCTGCGCCGTCTGGTTCGCCGACGACCAGATCCGTGTCCAGGCCACCATCGGCGGCAACATCGTGAACGCTTCGCCGGCGGCCGACGCCACGCCCTGCTTGATCGCGCATGAGGCTGAAGTCGAGCTCGCCAAGAACGAGGGCGGCAAGATCGCGCGCCGCCGCATGAAGCTCGCCGACTTCGTGCAGGGTCCGAGCCGCACTGGGCTCGCCGACGGCGAACTGCTTACCGCGGTCGAATGCGACGCGCTGCCGGGCTATGGCGGCAGCTTCGAGAAGGTCGGCCACCGCCGCTCGCTGGTGATCTCGCTCGTCTGCCTGGCCGTGCTGGTGAAGCTCGACGCGGCCGGCCATACCATCGAGGATCTGCGCCTGTCGATTGCCGGCATCGGCCCGAGGCCCTTGCGTCTCGCGCAAGTCGAGCAGTTTCTGCGCGGGCAAGCGCTCAGCGCCGGTCTGCTCGAGCAGGCTGCCGATATGCCGGCGCCGCTGGTCGCCTCGCGCACGCGGCAGGAATACCGCCGCGAGGTGGTGCGCGGCTTCATGCTGCGTGGCCTCATCAATGCCGCCAAGCGCGCTGGTGCGGATCCGGCCGCGCTCACGCCCGAACTGGAGGCGGCCTATGGTTGATTTCCGCCTCGACGCCGTCATCAACGGCCGCAAGGTCTCGCGCCCCGCCAAGCCGAGCCAGCGGCTGCTCGATTTCATCCGCGACGACCTCAATCTCACGGGCAATAAGGAAGGCTGCGGCGCCGGCGAGTGCGGCACCTGCTCGGTGTTCGTCGACGGCGTACTAATGAAGTCCTGCCTGCTGCCGGTGGCGAAGGCGCAGGGCGCGCGTATCGACACGGTGGAATCGCTCGCCAAGACCGGCGAATTGAGCGTGCTGCAGAAGGCTTTCCACAAGGCCGGCGCCAGCCAGTGCGGCTACTGCATTCCCGGCATGGTGATGGCGGCGACCGCCGCGCTGCGCATCAATCCCTTTGCCGACCGTGAGGAAATCAAGGAACGCCTCGGCGGCAATATCTGCCGCTGCACCGGCTATCAGAAGATATTCGACGCTGTCGAGCTCGCGCGCGACGTGCAGAACGGCCGCTTGCCGGCCTCCGCGCTGCTGGAGGAAGACTACACCGACGGCGACTTCATCGGCAAGAACGTGCGCAGGCTCGACGCGCCGAGCAAGGTTTCCGGCAAGCTCAAATATGCCGGCGACATGACCATGCCCGGCATGCTGCATGTGCAGGTGCTGCGCTCGCCGCACGCGCACGCCCGCATCGTGTCGATCGACACCTCTGCCGCCGAGGCCATGGAGGGTGTCGAGGGCGTCATCACCTGCGCCGACGTGCCGGGCGAGGACGGCTTCGGCGTCTTCGTCAACGACCAGCCGATCATGGCACGCGGCAAGGTGCGCTATGTCGGCGAGGCCATCGCCGCGGTCGCAGCCGAAGACCTCGTCACCGCGCGGCGAGCGCTCGCCGCCATCAAGGTCGAGTACGAGGCCCTGCCGGCGGTGTTCGACGCCTTCGAGGCGATGCAGCCGGGTGCGCCGGTGCTGCACGACTATGCGCCCGACAACCTCACCAAGCACATCCCCATCCGCGTCGGCGACGTCGAAAAGGGCTTTGCCGAATCCGACCTGGTGATCGAGGAGACTTATTCGACGCAGGCCATCGAACACGCCTATCTCGAGCCGGAGGCGGGGCTGGCCTACGTCGACCACGACGGCGTGGTGACGGTGCTGTCGCCGAGCCAGAACATCACCCACCACCGCCACATGCTGGCGCGCATCATCGCCAAGCCGATCTCCAAGGTGCGCTTCATCATGAGCCCGGTGGGCGGCGGCTTCGGCGGCAAGGAAGACATGATCTACCAGGGCATGCTCGCTTTGCTGGCGATGAAGACCGACCGCCCGGTGCGGCTGGTGTTCACCCGCGAGGAATCGATCGTCTCCACGGCCAAGCGGCATCCCTCGCGCACCACCTTGCGCATGGGGCTGACGCGCGACGGCCGCATCAAGGCCTTGCAGATGAAGATGGTCTGCGACGGTGGCGCCTATGGACTGTCCACCGAAGGCGTCATGCGCAAGGCGGCGATCCTTGGGGCGGGGCCTTACGCCATCCCGAACGTGCAGGTCGACACTTACGGCATCTACACCAACAATACGCCGTCCGGCGCCTTCCGCTCCTTCGGCGCGCTGCAGACGCAATTCGCCACCGAGAGCCATCTCGACATGGCGGCCGAACGCCTCGGCCTCGACCCGTTCGAGATCCGGCGCATCAACGCCATGCAGGACGGCGGCTTTACGCACACCAAGCAGAAGCTCGGCAAAGTGAGCCTCACGAAGGGGCTCGACGCGCTGGAAAAAGCCTGCGGCTGGGAAGCCGGCCCGCCGGAGCAGCGCGGCGCGACGCGCAAGGACCTCGGCCGTGCCGATACCCGCCCGCCGGTCGCGCTCGGTGCGCGTTTCGAGGCTCCCGGCAAGCAGGAAGCGGCGGAGTAGCGCATGGCCCGTAAACGCGGACGAGGCATGGCGGCGTGCTGGTACGGCATCGCGCGCACCGCGACGGTGGACCGCGCCGCCGCATGGGCCGAAATCGACGACGGCGGCTCGGCCAAGATCGTCACCGGCGTCACCGAGATCGGCGAGGGAATTCTCACCGTGCTGGCGCAGATCGCCGCGCACGAGATGGGGGTAAAGCCCGAGCACGTCGTCATCGGCGACAACGACACCGCGCGCAGCCCCGAAGCCGCGCACGCCGGCGCGACGCGCCAGACTTACATGATCGGCAACGCGGTCGCGCTCGCCTCGCGCGAGGCGCGCAAGCGCCTGGTCGACGTCATGGCGGACGTGTGGGACGTCGAGGCTGACGCCATCCGCACCGGCAACGGCGAGATCTGGGCCGAGAACACCAACCACCGCATCACCATGGGCGAGGCGGTGCATTGCGCCAAAGGCAAGGGCGTGGTCCCGGTCGGTTCCGCCAGTTTCGGCACCGACACCACCGGCCTTGCGCCGACCGACGGCGCCGGCCGCCCTTGGCAGGCTTACGTGTTCGGCGCACAGGTGGCCGAGGTCGAGGTCGACACCGTCACCGGCGAGGTGCAGGTGCTCGGCATTTGGGCTGCACACGACGTCGGCCGCGCGGTCAATCCGCAGGGCGTCGAAGGCCAGATCGAAGGCGGCGTGGTGCAGGCGCTCGGCCAGGGTCTGATGGAGGACTACAAGCTCGACCAGGGCCACACTTCCACCCACGGTTTCGCCAAATACATCCTGCCGACCTCGCTCGACGTGCCGCGCGTGAACTCGATCATCGTCGAGGAGCGCGACCCGATCGGCCCGCTCGGCGTCAAGGGCATCGGCGAGCCGGCCATGGTGCCGACCATTCCGGCCATCATGAACGCGATCTACGACGCCGTCGGGGTGCGCATCACCGCGCTGCCGGCGACGCCGGAGAAGGTGTTGATGGCGATCCGCGAGAAGGAGCGGCGCGACGCCGCCATGGCGCAAGCCGCAGAGTAGACGAGAGTCGTGTATGAGTGCGGTCGAAGCGGTGGCGAGTGCGGTTCGGGAGGTGCCGTTCACGGCCGACCTTTACGACATCCGCCGCCTCGCCCATCTCATGCCCGGGGCGAAGCCGGTCGCCGTCAATGGCATCCGCGTTGCCGCCTCTATCCGTCCCAACCGTTTCGTGATCGAGGGCGGCGATGACCGCCCCATCACCATGCCGCGCACGGCCTTTCAGGTGGTCTATCCGGACGGCACCGTGATGATCGACGCCGGACTCGATCAGGAGACGCACGACAGCTTCTCGACGCCCGACAAGCGCGAGCCTTATTTTCCCGACCAGTTCGCCAAGCTCCAACGCGCGCTCGATGCCGCGCGCATGATCGTGCTTACGCATTTTCACGCCGACCATGTTGCCGGGGTCACACGCGCAGCCAACTACGATGCGCTGGCGCGCAAAACATTCGTCAGCGTGGCAACCGCTCGATGTCTTTTGAATACGCCGCACAAGCCGCATCTCGCCATGACGGCGGAACAGGTGAACCGGCTGAATATTTTCGACTACGGTGAGTACCATCCGATCGCCCCCGGCATGGTGCTGATCAAGGCGCACGGCCACAGCGTTGATCACCAGATGGTCTATGTCGCTCTCGCCGACGGCCGCGAAATCCTCGACAGCGTCGACGTCGGCTGGGTCATGGAGAATATCCGCCAGGTCAAAGGCAAGGCGGCGCCCTGGGTGAAGGAGGACGTGCCCGCCGTCATCGGCCAGTTGCGCTGGCTCAATGGCGTGTTGCGTAATGAGCCCAACGTGACCATGCTGGTGACCCATGACGACGCCCATTTCGAGGCCCTGGTCCGAAGCAAGTCAATTGGAAGCGAACTGAAGCTCTAGAAAACAAACGAGTAAAAGGGGAGGGAGCAATGAGGAAGACAGCAGGCTTGTTGACGACGTTTGCCGCCGCCGCCCTGTTGGCCGGCGCCGCGCAGGCGCAGACCTATCCCAGCCACAACATCGTGGTGATCGTGCCGTTCCCGCCGGGCGGCCCAAGCGACATCGTCGCGCGCATCGCGGCCGAGGGCATGAGCAAGCATCTCGGCCAGACCATCGTGATCGAGAACGTTGCCGGCGCCGGCGGTACGGTCGGCGCGACACGTGCGGCGGAGGCGAAGCCGGATGGCTATACGCTGTTTGCCGCCAGCATGGGCACCATCATCGCGGCGCCGACCTTCTACCCGAACCTGAAATACGACTCGAACAAGGACTTCGAGCCGATCGGCATGTCGGCCAACGCGCCGGCGGCCGTCTCCATCAACAAGAACATTCCGGTCAAGGACATCAAGGAATTCATCGCCTACGCGAAGCAGAAGGGCCCGGACCTGAAGCAGGCGCATGGCGGCGTCGGCGGCACCTCGCACATGGCGTGCCTGATGTTCAACGACGTCGCCGGCATCAAGCCGACGATGGTGGCCTATCGCGGCATGGGTCCCGGCATGAACGACCTGATGGGCGGACACATCGACATCGCCTGCGAGCAGGCGGTCGTCATGGTGGCGGCCATCCAGGGCGAGAAGGTCAAAGGCATGGTCCTCGCCGGACCGAACAGGCTGTCGGTGATCCCGAACGTGCCGACCGCCAAGGAAGCCGGCCTGGACAGCTTCCAACTCAACATCTGGAGTGGCATCTATGCCCCGAAGGGCACGCCGAAGGAGATCGTGGCCAAGCTTGCCGACGCGCTCGACAAGACACTCGACGATCCGGTGACGGCGGAGCGGCTGGGCAAGCTCGGCGGCACCGTGCCGCCGAAGGCCGAGCGCGGGCCGGAATTCCTGCGCAAGACGGTGGCCTCCGACATTCCGCGCTGGGCGCCGATCCTGAAGGAGGCGGCCGCGTCGTCCAAGCCGAACTGAGACTTCACCCATCCCGCACCGCCGCGATGTGACCTTCGCGGCGGTGCATTTCGTCCAAACAGAAGAAAAGCGTGCCAATGAAGCCTTTGCGTGTTGCCGTCCTCGGGATCGGCTGGTGGTCGGACGTGCTGGCGGATGCCTGCAAGCGGTCCGACCGTTTTGACATTGCGACCTGCTACACCCGCTCGCCGGAGAAGCGCGCGGCCTTCGCCAAGAAATACGGCTGCGCGCAGGCCGAAAGTTATGAGGCGATCCTCGAGGACCGGTCCATCGAGGCCATCATCAACACCACGCCGAACGGCGTGCATCTTGAGACGACGCGGCAGGCGGCGGACGCTGGCAAGCACGTCTTCCTCGACAAGCCGATCGCCAACACGGTGGCCGAAGGCATGGAGATCGCGCGCATCGGCAAAAAGGCCGGCATCGTGCTGGCGCTCGGCTATCAGCGCCGGCGCGAAAGCCACTTCCGCTGGATCAAGAGCGAGATTGACGCTGGCCGCTTCGGCAAGCTGGTGCAGGCCGAGGCCAATATCAGCCGCGACCGTCTCGGCAAGATCGACCTGTCGTCCTGGCGCTATCAGGCCTCCGGCATGCCGGGCGGCGTGATGCTGCAGATCGGCATCCACTATGTCGACGTGCTGGAAATGCTGATGGGCAAGGTCAAGCGCGTGTCGGGCATGTCGAACCAGCTCGTGCTGCCGGGCGACAATCCGGACGTGGCGAACCTGATCCTCGAGCACGAGAACGGCGCGATTTCGAACCTGACCGCGTCCTACGCCTCGGCCTCCGAATATTACATGATGAACATCTACGGCAAGGAAGCCAGCGCCTATTACGACCTGTTCAACGGTCTGCGCCACCTCAAGCGCGGCGAAGACAAGCCGAAGCCGGTCGCGACCGAGAAGAACGACGCCATCCGCGAGGAATTGGACGAGTTCGTCGCCTGCGTGCGCAACGGCGGGTCGCCGGAAACCGACGCCTTCTGGGCCTCGCGCAATCTGGCGGTGATCAAGGCCGGCGTGCGCAGCGCGCGCGAGGGCCGCGCCGTCGACGTCGACGAGATCCTCAAGAGCGGGGAATAGCGCGATGGCCCGCATCGACGTCGGTCACATCACATTGAACTACGAGGAGCGCGGGCAGGGTCCGGCTTTCCTGTTCATTCCGGGGCTCGTCGGCCTGCTCAATGCCTGGGAATTCCAGATGGCGGAATTCTCCAGGCGCTATCGCTGCATCGCCTTCGACCACCGCGGCACCGGCGACAGCGACAAGCCGAAGGACTCCTACTCGACGCAAGCGATCGCGCGCGACGCCGTCGCGCTTTTGGACAAGCTCGGCGTCGACAAGGCGCACGTGGCGGGCACCTCGACCGGCGGCTGTGTGCTGCAGAATCTGGCCATCGACTACCCCGACCGCCTCAACTGCTGCGTCTTCTCCAACACCTGGGTGAAGGCCGACGAATACATCACGCGCGTGCAGATGACGCGCAAGCGCATCGCGCTGTCCTATGGGCCGGAGGAATACGTCAAGGTGTCCTCGCTGTTCACCAATGGCGCCATGCAGTTCCGCTACGACCTCGACAAGGTCATGGAGCTGGAGCGGCGTGCGCTCAAGACCGTGGCGCCGGTCGAGGTGCTGGCCGGCCGGCTCGACATGACGCTGACCCACGACCGCACCGCCGACCTTCACAAGATCAAAAATCCGTCGCTGATTATCGGCACGCGCGACGACGCCACCGTGCCGGTCTACCAGTCGGAAGACCTGCACAAGGCGGTCAAAGGTTCTAAGCTCGTCATCGTCGAGGAGGGCGGTCACTACTCCTATCGCCGCCATTGGCAGGAGTGGAATCCGATCGTCGACAGCTTCTTGCGCGAACACGAAGGGAGGGCCTGATGCTCGATCCCAGCAAGACCGATCCGTCCGCCGCCATGCGCGCCCGCGCGCGCGCGCTCGCCAAGGCCGGCGGTGTCGAGCAGGCGCTGGCAGCGGGCGCGCTGCCGAAGCTGGTCGAAACCACGCTGTCCGAAGCGCTGGTGCTCGGCCTCATGAAGCAGGGCGTGCGCAAGTATTTCGCCATCTTCGGCCACGGCTCGACCGATCTCGGCGAGGTGCTGCGCATCTATGAGGAGGAGGGCGCCACTCGCACGATCAATTGCCGCAACGAGGTGGAGATGGCGCATGCCGCCACCGCGCTGCGCTGGCAATACGGTGAGACGTCCGCGGTGGTGACCTCGATCGGGCCCGGCGCCATGCAGGCCTTCGCCGGCTCGCTGGCGGCGGCCTCGAACGGTGTCGGCGTCTATCACATCTACGGCGACGAAACGACCTTCGGCGAAGGCTACAACATGCAGCAGGTGCCGAAGGAGGAGCAGGGCCTGTTTGGCCGCATGACCGCCGTGCTCGGCCAGTCCTACGTGCTGCACACGCCGGAAGGCTTGCGCGACGCGCTGCGCCGCGGCGCGCTGTGCGTGAACCACCCCTACCGCGCCGGCCCGTTCTTTCTTCTGCTGCCGCTCAACACCCAGCCGGCGCGGGTCACCGTCAATCTGGCCGCGCTGCCGACCAAGCCGGCGTTGCCGAAGCTCGTGCCCGCCGACGATGCCGCGCTTGAGGAAGCCGCCGATCTCATCGCCAAGGCGCAAAAGGTCGCCATCAAGGCTGGCGGTGGTACGCGCACGCACGATTCCGCCATCCGCCGGCTGGCGGAAGCCGCCGGCGCGGCGGTGGTGCTCTCTCCGGGCTCGACCGGGGTGCTGCCCGACGCGCATGCGCAGAACATGCATGTCGGCGGCTCCAAAGGCTCGATCAGCGGCAACCATGCGATGGCCGAGGCCGAGCTCCTGATCGTCATCGGCTCGCGCGCCGTGTGCCAGGCCGATTGCTCCGGCATCGGCTACAAGAACGCCAAGGCCGTCATCAACATTAATGGCGATCTCGCCGACGCGCTGCACTACAACAACACGACCGCGCTGGTGGGCGATATCTCGGCGGTCGCCGAGCGCCTGGCCGCCAAACTCGAATCTGCGAAAGCGAACGCCAACAAGCGCGCCTGGTTAGAGGCCTGCGCCGCCAAGAAGAAGGAATGGGCGGACTACAAGCGGACGCGCTTCGAATGTCCGCCGCTTCAAGATAAGGTCTGGGGCCGGCCGGTGCTGGCCCAGCCCGCCGCCATCAAGATCGTCGCCGATTTCGCCAAGCAAATCGGCGCCGCCAAGTTCTTCGACGCCGGCGACGTGCAGGCCAACGGCTTCCAGATCGTCGAGGACGACCGCACCGGCGACACCTTCACCGAATCGGGCGCGTCCTACATGGGCTTCGCGGTGAGCGCGCTGCTCGGCTCGGCGCACGTCGCCAACCCGCGCTACAATATCGCCTTCACCGGCGACGGCTCGTTCATGATGAACCCGCAGGTGCTGATCGACGCGGTTGAGCACGGCGTGCGCGGCATGATCGTGATCTTGGACAACCGCCGCATGGCCGCCATCACCGGCCTTCAACTCGCGCAGTACAACCGCGAATTCCGCACCAACGACCGCGTGGCGGTGGACTATGTCCAGCTCGCCGGCGCGGTGAAAGGCGTGAAGGCCGTGTTCGGCGGCGACGATGCCGCCGCCTTGCGCGCCGCGCTCACGGCGGCACAGGCCTATCCCGGCCTCTGCGTGGTGCACGTGCCGGTCTACAGCGGCCCGGACGAGCGCGGCGGCCTGGGCGCCTGGGGCCAGTGGAACGTCGGCAACTGGTGCGCCGACGTGCAGGGCGAGTGGATCAGGCAGGATTTGTAGAGCTCCCGTGTCCCGGGCGCAGCGCAGCGCGAACGAAGTGAACGGTGCGCTGCAGACCCGGGACCTCGATCAAGCTGGGTCCCGGATCTGCGATGCATCACTTCGCCTGCGGCTCGTGCTGCATCGCGTCCGGGGCACGTGCTAACCGATCGCCACCGCCTTGCCGCTTCTCGCCGACGCCACCACCGCCTCCGTTACCGCGACGGTGTTGACGATCTCCGTCGGCGCAATGACGAACCCCGTGCCCGCCGCCACCGCGTCGGCAAAGGCTTCCAGTTCGGCGCGCTCCTTGTCGATGGCTGGAAAAGTCACGCGCTCGACATTGCCCTTGAGATCGGACACGAGTAGCTCGGTCTCGCCGCGCATTTCCAGCGCGCCTTGCGCGCCGAAGACATGGATGCGGTAGAAGGCGCTGGCCGCATGCAGCGTGCCGAGCGTGCCGGTGACGCCGCCGGCGAAGCGGAACAGACACGCGGTCGTGTCATCGACGTCGATTGTGTGCTGCTGCTTCTCGCTGAAGGCGAACACGGTTTCGACCGGTCCGGCGATATGCACCATGCTGTCCACGACGTGCACGCCGCGCGCAGTCATGGCGCCGCCGGGGCTCTCGGTCTGGTTGGAGCGCCAGTTGCCGGGCTCGGTCTGGTAGCTCGCTGGCCCGGAGAACTGGCCTTCGATGTGGCGCACCTTGCCGATCTGTCCCGCCGCGATCCGGCGCACCATATCCGCATAGGCCGGCGCGTAACGGCGGTTGAAGCCGACGGCCAGCGTGACGCCGGCAGCCTTGCAGGCGGCGATAGCCGCTTCGGCGTCTTTGCGGGTGAGGGTGAACGGCTTCTCCACGAAAACGTGCTTGCCGGCCTTGGCTGCGGCGGCGATCTCGGCCGCATGCTGCGAGTGCGGCGTGGCCAGCACTACGGCGTCGATGCTCGCGTCGGCAAGCACCGCCGCATAGTCGCTCGTCAGCGCCAGCCCGAAACGCTCGGCCAGCGCGCGCTTGCCGGCCGGGTCGCGCGTGACGGCCTGAGTGAAGCGGACCTTCCCGCTCTTGCCCTGCACCGACTCGATGAGCCGCGTACCCCAGTGTCCAGCACCGCAGATCGCCGTGCGAAGCATTGCAGTCCCCCCGGCCGTTCGTCCCGACCCAACAGCAGCAATGCCCGCCCGTCAATGCTAGGCTGGGAACGCCCCCCCGCCCGCAGCCGTTCCCGCACGAAGGGAGACCGCGCGATGGACAAGCCGCTGCCCGACATCCGCTCGCACAAGGCGCTGCGCGCGGCGGAGAACGCCTGCACGCGCTGCCCGCTCTACAAGAACGCCACGCAGGCGGTGCCCGGCGTAGGGCCGGCGCGGGCGCGCCTCATGCTGGTCGGCGAGCAGCCGGGCGACCAGGAAGACAAGCAGGGCCGTCCCTTTGTCGGACCGGCAGGCGGCGTGCTGGACAAGGCGCTGGCCGAAGCCGGCCTGGCGCGCGGTGACGTGTTCATCACGAATGCCGTCAAGCACTTCAAGTTCGAACCGCGCGGCAAGCGCCGTCTGCACAAGCGCCCGAACGCCTATGAGATCGACCGCTGCCACTGGTGGCTCGACATCGAGAGGAAGCTGGTGAAACCGTCGATCGTCGTCGCGCTCGGCGCCACCGCGTTGCGCAGCGTTGCCGGTCGTCCGCTGGCAATCAACAAGGTGCGCGGTCGGATCGTCGATCTGGCCAACGGAGGTCGTATGTTGGCGACTATCCATCCTTCCTACATCCTGCGCATCGAGGATGAGGCCGACAAGCGCGCACAGTACCGCCGCTTCGTCGCCGATCTCAAGGTCTGCGCCAAGGTGCTTGCCCGGACAGCCTGACCGAGCGCCGGGTTCCCCCATGGGAACCTCTCTGCGGATCGCGCGTTTTCAGAGATACCCCGATCAAGACTCGCGGGCGGCGGCTTGCCGCACGCGCGCGAAGAGGGAGTTTTCACATGGACAATCGTGGACATTCGCCGCGGCAAGACAAGCCGGTCGAAAAAAAAGCCGAGAAGGAGCGAGGGCGCATTGAGAAACAGGAAGACGAAGTCGTCATCAGTTCCGACGAAAGCTTCCCGGCCAGCGATCCGCCGTCCTTCAATCCCGGCACGACCGGCGCCGCCGACGTGACCAAGAACAAGAAAAAGCACTAGCCGAATTTCATCTTCAGCAGCGTTTCGGCGTTGCCGCAGAACAGCTTGCGCTCGTCCCCGGGCGCAAGCTGTAGCTTTTTCACCGTCTCAATCGTCGGCCCGATCGGGCCGAGGGGCGTGTCGGTGGCGAAGACCACCTTGTCGGCGCCGAAGAACTCGTAGCCGCAACGCGTCGCGTGCACGCCGCCGCCGAACATGGCGGTGTCGGCGTAGAAGTCGTGCAGGTAGTCCATGTGCGGCCGCTTCAGCGACGGCAATATTTTCGAATAATCCTCGTCCGACGTGCGCTGGCCGAGCACCATGAGCCCGTTGCCGACGCGGCCGTCGAAGTAGGGGATCATGCCGCCGAGATGGTGGGTGACGATTTTCAGCTTCGGATAGCGGTCGAGCAGGCCCGAGAACACCATGCGCACCAGGGCCACCGAGGTCTCGTAGGGCCAGTGGAAGCACCACCACATCTCGTAGCGCGATTTCTTTTCGGCCGGATAGTCCGGCATCGCCGCCGTGCCGACAGGGTGCAGCCAGATCGGCAGGTCGAGCGCCGCCATGGCGGCAAAGATCGGCTCGTATTTCGGGTTGTCGAGGGGTTCGCCCGCGACGTTGGTGTAGAGCAGCACGCCGCGGGCGCCGAGGTCCTTCACGGCGCGGCGCGCTTCCGCCACCGAGCCTTCCACGTCGGTCATGCAGAGCGCGGCGGCGAAGGCCGGGAAGCGCTCCGGATATTTGCGGCACAGCTCGCCCATGGCGTCGTTGGCGATGCGGGCGAGTTGCAGGCCCTCCGCCGGCGTCGCGATGTCCTCGATCGCCGGGTTCGGCAGCGAGATGATCTGCCGGTAGTCGCCGAAGGCGTCCATCTCCTTGAAGCGGGCGTCGAGGTCGAACAGCTTGGTGACGCCGCGCAGGCGCTTGCCGATGTTTTCCAGCTTCGGCGCGATGCGCGTCATCTCCTGGAAGTAGCGCTCCGGGAAGATGTGGCAATAGATGTCGATGATCGGGCTCATTAGCTCTCACTTCTCCTTGTGCATCGACAGATGCCTTTGCAGCGGCAGCGTTCAGTCGCGGGCGCGTGCTTGTTTGAGATGTTGCAGAACTTTCGTGCGCAGCTCCTGCTGTTGTTCAGGGCTCCACTTGCGGAAGCCTTCGCCACTCTTGAAACCGAGTTTGCCGTCTTTCACGAGTTTTTCCAAATAGGGCGATGGCCCTGGCCGGCTGTCGATCGCCGGCAGCACGGTCTTGTGGATTGCCAATGTCAGGTCGGTGCCGACCATGTCGGCATTCTCCAGCGGTCCCAGCACCGCCAGTCTGCGGCCGAACGCCGCCTTGATGACGGCGTCGACCGTCTCGGCGTCGCAAATGCCGTTCTCGACCAGTGAAATCGCCTCACGCCACAAGGCGTGTTGCAGCCGGTTGCCGATGAAGCCGGGCACGTCTTTCTTCACATGCGCCGGCTTCTTGCCGGCGTCGCCGTGCAGTTTCATCGTGAAGGCAACCGCCTCTGGCGACGTCCACTGCGTCTCGATCACTTCCACCAGCGGCACCAGATAGGGCGGATTCCACCAGTGCGTCCCGAGCGCGCGCTCGCGCCGCTTGAGGTTCTGCATGATGCCGGTGATCGGGATGACCGAGGTGTTGCTGGCGAGGATCGCGTCCGGCTTGGCGTGACTTTCGATCTCCGCGAAGATCTTCTGCTTGATGGGTAAGTCCTCGATCACCGCCTCGACGATGAAGTCGGCGTCGCGCACGGCGTCGCCCATCGGGGAGGTGCGCACGCGCTCGACGGCGCGCTCGTCGTCGCCGAGATCGCGCAAGTTCTTGGCGATGCGCTCTTTGGCGGTGTCGAGATTGGGCTTGAACGAATCCGTGATGGCGACGTCATGGCCGGCGAGCGCGAATACCTGCGCGATGCCGTGCCCCATCAGGCCGGCGCCGACGACCGCGATGCGCGCCTTGGCCATGGTTTACCCCGCGGTATAGCCGCCGTCGGCGTAGAGGATGTGGCCGGTGTAGAAATCGGACGCCTTCGAGGCGAGGAACAGGAGCGGCCCGGCGAGGTCTTCCGGCTCGCCGAGGCGGCCCTTCGGCACGCGCGCGAGGAAGCCCTTGCGCACGGTCTGCGCCCGCTCGGTGTCCTCGTACATCCAGGCCGTGAGCGGCGAGCGGAAGACGGTCGGCCCGAGCGCGTTCACGGTGATGCCGGTTTCGCCCCATTCGCAGCCGAGCGCCTTGGTGATGCCGTCCACCGCCGACTTCGACGCGCAATAGGCGGTGTAGCCGGCCGGATGGCCGAGCAGCCCGCGCGCTGAGGACGTGAGGATCACCTTGCCGCCGCGGCCCTGCTTGAGCATCTGCCGGCCGGCGGCGCGCGCCATCAGCCAGGACTGGTTGACGTTGGCGTCCATGACGTCGAGGAAGTCCTCGACCTTCTGGTCGACGATTTTCGACACCTTGTTGAGGCCGGACGCGACCACGAGGATGTCGACGCCGCCGAACTTCTCCACCGCCGTGGCGACGATCTTGTCGCAGTTGGCTTCCGACGATGGCCGCAGCGCGATCGCCGCGGCCTTGCCGCCGAGCGCCTCGCATTCGGCCGCGACCTTCTTGATCTCGTCTTCCTTGCTCGCCGCCAGCACGACATTGGCGCCGGCGCCGGCCAGCACCTTGGCCGCCAGCGCGCCGAAGGCACCCGACGCGCCGGTGACGATGGCGGTCTTGCCCTTGATGTCGAACAGGCCGAGCGGATTTTTCAGGAAGGCTTCGGACATTTTCGTCTCCTCGTCATTCCGGGACGCGAGCGAAGCGAGCGGACCCGGAATCCATACTCCCGGTTTGTGTTTATGGATTCCGGGCTCGCGGCCTTCGGCCGCGCCCCGGAATGACAGCTATTTAGGCGGCATCGCCACCGCGACCACGATGGTGCAGACCTCGTTGCCGCGGTTGATGATCTCGCGCGTCTCGTTCGGCTCGATCACGCAGCTGTCGTTAGCCTTGAGCACCGTCTCCTTGCCGTCGACGATCACCGTCAGTTCGCCGGACAGGACGAAATAGGCCTTCTCCGGCGGCGAGGCGTCGGGACCGGCGCCGCCGCCGGGCAGGAAGTGCGACAGGCCGACGATCAGCCCCTTGGTGCCGCCGGCTTCCGCGCCGAACAGGCGCAGCGACGTGCAGGCGCGGTGGTTCGGCGCGTCGTAGGCCTTGGCGTCCTTGAAACGTTTGACGTGCATGAGCGTGGCTCCCCTTTATGTTGGCGCGTTCGTTAGAACTTCTTGCCGCGCTCGATGCGATATTTTCCGGTCGGATCGGTGATGGCGACCAGGCGCACGATGCAGCCGTCGCCGCGGTCCCAGTTCCAGGGGAAGTAGGCGAAGGTGACGCGCTTGCCGGTGACCTTGTCGAGGTCGCCGCCGACATTCTCGATGCCCATGATGCCGGCTTGGAAGATCTTGCGGTGCACCGGTTCCCATTCCGGGAAGTCGTCCTTCCAGTCGCGGCCGCCCGACCACTCGTAGTATTCCTTTTCGAGATGCGGGTGCAGCGGGCCGTTGCGCTGCGGGCCGATGGCGGTGGCGAGCGGATGGTCGTTGGCCTGGGTGTCGTGGCCGACCACCTTCACCTTCTTCTCGATGAACCAGTCGGCGGCCGACGGCACGAAGCCGGGCGCGCGGCAGAAATAGTCCTCTGAGTCCTCGTAGAACTTGTGCCAGCCGGTATTGACGATCACCACGTCGCGCGGGCGCACCACCTTGCCGGCGGCTTTTTCGAGGTCGTCATAGGTGATCGGCTCCCACTTCTTCTTTGGGATCGACACCACGATGCCGGAGCCGAAGAAGTGCGGCAGCGGCACTTCGTCGATAAAGGGCGTGCCCTGGATGACGTGCGCCGGCGCGTCGATGTGCGTGGTGTTGTGCATCGAGGTGGTGATGCGCTGCGACAGCACGCCCGACTTTGCCATGTAGTGGATGCGCTCGATCTTCACGTCCTCGAAATACGGCCAGTTCGGCGACTGGTAGCCGAAGCGGTGGGACAGGTTGACGAACTCCAGCCCCATGCTGTTCTTGAGGTTTTCTTCGAACATCACGCCGCGAATTCTTTTGGCCACGGCATCCTCCCTTTTCTTGCGCGTCGCGCGTTGATCGTCAGTCACCACCGCCACATGCGGCGGAGGCACTCATATGTGTTTCCATGGCGCGCTTGGTCGCCAGCAGTTTGTCCGCGATCAGCTTCTGCCGGTCGGCGAAGCGCTGGCTCGGCACCGGCACGGAAATCGCGACCGCGTTGCCGAGCGGGTCGTGCATGGCGACGCCGGCGGCGCAGATGCCGGTGGTGTGCTCCTCGCGGTCGAAGGCGACGCCGGTGCGGCGTACGCTCTTCAACTCGGCGAGCAGCGGCTCGAGCTTGGTAATGGTATTGGGCGTGCGCGCTTCGTAGGTGCGGCCGATCAGCGCTTCCACCGCCGCGTCCGATAATTGCGCCAGATAGGCTTTGCCGTTGGCAGTGCAGGAGAGCGGGAAGGTCTCGCCGACGGCCGACACCGTGCGCAGGCGCTGGCCGCCGATCACCTGGTCGATGAAGACGAGATGGTCCTTCTTCACGGTCGAGAGGTCGACCGTCTCGTGCAGGTCTTCCGACAGCTTTTCGAGGAACGGCCGGGCCAGCGCGACGAAGTCGCTGCGCACCGAAGCCGCGAGCCGCAGGATGGTGGGACCGAGCCGCACGCGCCCGTTCGGCGTGGCGGCGATGACCAGCTTCTCGGTCTCCAGCGCGGCGACGATGCGCTGCACGGTGGAGCGGGCGAGGTTCACGCGCTGGGCGATCTGGCCGAGGCTGAGCCCCGCGCTCTCTTCTTCCAGCGCCCGCAGGATGGTCGCGGCGCGCGCGATCACCTGCACCTGCGATTTGTCGTTGGTGCCGTGACGGTTCATCGGGACGCTTCTCACCCCTACGCGACCGGCGGTCTCACGCCGCCTTGCATCGTGGGACACGATAGACCAATATCCGGTACAGCAAAAAGCAAAAAATTCGGGCCGGAGCAGCGCCCGAGAGCGGGGAGACGCATGGTTCAGAAGATTGCGCTCGAGGAGCATTTCCTAGACCCGGCCACCGAGCCCTATTGGCGGCCGACCATGGTCGACGTGGCGCCGGCCAAGGTCGAGCAACTCTATGGCGCGCTGACGGATTTCGGCGAGCAGCGGCTGGCCATCATGGACAAGACCGGCGTCGCGCGCGCGGTCCTGGCCATCGCCGGGCCGGGCGTGCAGGTCGAGCGCGACACCGCCGTCGCCGTGCGCAACGCCCGCGCCTCCAACGACTTCCTCGCCAAGGAAATCCAGAAGCGGCCGGACCGCTATGCGGGCTTCGCCCATCTCGCGATGCAGGACGCCAAGGCCGCCGCCGACGAGCTCGAGCGCTGCGTGCGCCAGCTCAAGTTTCGCGGCGCGATGATCGACGGCCACACCAACGGAAAATACCTCGACGACCGCAGCTACGATCCCTTCTGGGAGCGCGCGGCGGACCTTGGCGCGCCCATCTACCTGCACCCCGCCGATCCTGCGGCGCCGCTAAAGGCGATCGAAGGCTACAATGTGCTGGCACGCCCGATGTGGGGCTGGGGTGTCGAGACCGGCTCGCATGCGCTGCGCATCATCTGCGGCGGCGTCTTCCACCGCTATCCGAAGGCCAAGCTCATCCTCGGCCACCTCGGCGAGACCTTGCCGTTCCAGCTCTGGCGCTTCGACAGCCGCTCGGCGCCTTACGGGTGGAACCTGCCGAAGCCGCCGTCGCAGTACATGCGCGAGAACGTCTGGGTGACGACATCGGGCATGTACGACCTGCCGCCGCTGCGCTGCTCGGTCGACGCGCTGGGCCGCGACCGCGTCATGTTCTCGGCCGATTACCCATTCGATTGGCCGGGCTGCGAGTTCCTCGACACCGTGGCGATCGACGAGTCCTTGCGCGCCGACATCGCTTTCAACAACGCGGCGCGCCTGCTCGGGCTGTAGGCTCCGCAAAAGAAAGCGAGGCCGCCCGTCCGGGCGGCCTCTTTGTCACGCGCGGATGCGCGGTTACTTCGTCTTGACGTTCGCACCGGCGTCGACGCCGGTATTCACATTGGCGCCGCCGGCCTTCACGCCGGTGTTGGACTTGACGTCCGCGCCGGTCGTGCTCTTGGTCTGGCCGGGGGCGTAGCCCGACGCGCCGGTCGTGCCCTTCACCGAGCCCTTCTGCTGCATCTGGACGCCCGGTGCCGTGGCGGACGCGCCCGAGTTGCTGTTCATCGAGCCGTTCACGGACTGCGCCATGCCGGCGGTGGTGGCGGCAAAGAAAGCGCCGGCGGCGGTCAGGGCGAGAAGCTTGGTGTTCATGAATGTCCTCCTGTTTCCGGTTTTTCCCGGTGAAGGACAACGCATGGTCGGCCCAATGGTTCGCCGGGGAACCTCACGGTAAGTTTCGATCCTGAAGGCCGGAAAAAGGCGGTGGAACCCGCCTAGCCTATCACCCGCACCGGCTTGCCGTCGATGAAGGCGCGGATGTCCTCGACGATGTCGGGGAAATACTTGCGGTAGTTCTGCTCGCTGACATAGCCGAGATGCGGCGTGAGCACGACGTTGTCAAGCTTGCGGTAGGGGTGGTCGGCCGGCAGCGGCTCGACCTCGAACACGTCGAGCCCGGCGCCGGCGATTTTCTTCTCCTGCAGCGCCTTCAAGAGCGCCGCCTGATCGACGATCGGCGCGCGCGCCGTGTTGATGAGATAGGCACTGTTCTTCATGCGGCCGATGTCTTCCGCCGTGATCAGCCCGCGCGAGCGCTCGCCGAGCTGGTAGTGGATGGTGACGAAATCCGCGCTCCTGAACAGGTCTTCCTTCGACACGGCGTCCGCGCCGGCTTCCTTCGCCTTCTCTGGCGTGAGGTTCTGGCTCCAGGCGATGACTTTCATGCCGAAGGCCTTGCCGACCGCGGCGACGCGCGCGCCGAGCTTGCCCAAGCCCACGATGCCGAGGGTGAGGCCTTCGAGGTCCTGCCCGATGGTCACCTGCCAGGGCTCGCCCGCCTTCATGCGCGCGTTTTCGAAGCCGATCTTGCGCGTCAGTTCCAGCATCAGGCCGAACACGATGCCGGTGGTCGGATTGCCGACGCTGCCGGTACCGCAGACCGTGACGCCGCGTTCGGCCGCCGCCTTGATGTCGAAGGAATTGTTCTTGGCCCCGGTGGTGATCAGCAGCTTCAGGTCGGGCAGCGCCTCGATGACCTTGCGCGGGAAGGGCGTGCGCTCGCGCATGCCGGCGACAATGGCGAAGCCTTGTAGCGCCTTGATCGCCTCGGCCTCGTTCGCGAAAGGCTTGTCGAAGACCTTGATCTCGACGTCCTTGGCGATCGGCGACCAGTCGGCGAACTTCATCGCCACGTTCTGGTAGTCGTCGAGAATGGCTGCCTTCAACATGCGCCTACGTCCTTGTTTGCTCCAGCCCGTATGCCGGGCGGCGCCACATTAGGGCGGCGACATTGAAAGGGAAGGGGGTCTAGCTGGCCTTCCGCCCATGCTTGGCGTGCCAGGCGGGGCCGGGGCCGCGCATGTAATGCAGCTCGGGGCGGTAGGGGTTGGCGATAGTCTGCCAGAAGGCAGCGAGGAACGGGCCGAGGCCGGCGAGGGGGCGGGGCATCCAGGCGCCCGCCGAAACCGATATTGCCGCGATGGCCCGACCCATGGCCGTACACCCTGTAAAAGCGGGCGCCACTCGTCCGCTGTCCATGGGTCGCCGGCAAAGGCGCCCAGGTTCATGCGGGGAGCATGCGCCCGCACCCGTTAAGGGGCGGTTGGCGGCAGCCCTGTTTTGAAATCAGCCTTTCCAGAGCCTTACCGGGACCGCGGAGCGGGCCGCGCGCTTGCCCTTTGGGGTTCCGCTCGCTACATCAGCCCGGCATTTCCGACATGGCGTCCTGACAGCGCGCGGCGGCGCACGGGCGGATTCGGTTTTCAGGGGTTTCAATGAACGGTCGTCAATTCATCTACCACATGCAGGGTCTGACCAAGACCTATCCGCCCAACAAGAAGGTGCTGGATAACATCCACCTGTCCTTCTACCCGGACGCCAAGATCGGCGTTCTCGGCGTCAACGGCTCCGGCAAGTCGACGCTGCTGCGCATCATGGCCGGCATCGACACCGACTATTCCGGCGACGGCTGGGTCGCCGAGGGCGCGCGCGTCGGTTACCTGGAGCAGGAACCCAAGCTCGACGAGACCAAGTCGGTGCGCGAGAACGTGATGGAGGGCGTCGCCGCCAAGAAGGCGATCCTCGACCGCTACAACGAGATCGCGTCGAACTATTCGGACGAGACCGCCGACGAGATGGCGAAGCTGCAGGACCAGATCGACTCCAAGAACCTCTGGGACCTCGACAGCCAGGTCGATCTGGCGATGGACGCGCTGCGCTGCCCGCCCGACGACGCCGACATCAGTAAGCTCTCCGGCGGCGAGAAGCGCCGCGTCGCGCTCTGCAAGCTGCTGCTCGATGCGCCCGACCTGCTGCTGCTCGACGAGCCGACCAACCATCTCGACGCCGAAAGCGTGAACTGGCTGGAAGGCCATCTGCGCAACTATCCCGGCGCCATCCTGATCGTGACCCACGACCGCTACTTCCTCGACAACGTCACCGGCTGGATCCTCGAGCTCGACCACGGCCGCGGCATTCCCTACGAGGGCAACTACACCTCGTGGCTGCATCAGAAGCAGAAGCGCCTCGAGCAGGAGGCCCGCGAGGACGAGTCGCGCCGCCGCACGCTGGAGCGCGAAAGCGCCTGGATCTCGTCGACGCCCAAGGCGCGCCAGGCGAAGTCCAAGGCGCGCTACGAGCGCTACGAGGAACTGCTCAAGATCGCCAATGCCAAGACCAACACCGTCGCGCAAATCACCATTCCGGTGACCGAGCGGCTCGGCCAGAACGTGGTCGACTTCGATCACCTCACCAAGGGCTTCGGCGACCGCCTGCTGATCGACGACCTCACCTTCAGGCTGCCGCCCGGCGGCATCGTCGGCGTGATCGGCCCGAACGGCGCCGGCAAGACCACGCTGTTCCGCATGATCACCGGGCAGGAAAAGCCCGACTCCGGCACCATCAAGATCGGCGAGTCGGTGCAGCTTGGCTATGTCGACCAGTCGCGCGACAGTCTCGACGGCAAGAAGAACGTTTGGGAGGAAATCTCCGGCGGCAACGACATCATGCTGGTCGGCAAGAAGGAAGTGAACTCGCGCGCCTACGTGTCACTGTTCAACTTCAAGGGCGCCGACCAGCAGAAGAAGGTCGGTTCGCTCTCCGGTGGCGAGCGCAACCGCGTGCACCTCGCCAAGATGCTGCGCTCGGGGGCCAACCTCCTGCTGCTCGACGAGCCGACCAACGACCTCGACGTCGACACGCTTCGGGCGCTTGAAGAGGCGCTGGAGGATTTCGCCGGCTGCGCCGTGATCATCTCCCACGACCGCTGGTTCCTCGACCGCATCGCCACGCATATCCTGGCTTTCGAAGGCGACAGCCACGTCGAGTGGTTCGAAGGCAACTTCCAGGACTACGAAGCCGACAAGATGCGGCGCCTGGGGACGGATTCGATCATCCCGCACCGGCTGAAGTACAAGAAGTTCAAGCGGTAGAAATTCATGGCGACTTCGAACGCCAGGCAAATTGGTTAGGGCGGGCGCACCGCTCGATTGCAGGCTGCATAATGTTAGGTGCCCGCAAGAAATACTTTCAGTTCGTCAGACAAGCGATCAATAGCGTCCTTCCATTCTCCATCCTGTGCTTGTCGGAATAGCCTTGCCGTTGGGTACCACGGGCTGTCTTCTCTATTACGCAACCACCTGAAGTCCGGGTGAAATGGGAGCAGTATCCAGACGGGCCTGCCCAAAGCTCCCGCCAGATGGGCCACCGCTGTATCGATCGAAATAACAAGATCAAGCTCTGCGAGCAGGGCGGCGGTGTCGGAGAAATCGTTCAAGGAATGAGCATGATCCACGATCGCCACACCGGAATCCAACCTGCGGCGATCGTTCTCTCGAACTTCTTTTTGCAGAGAATGCCATTCTGCGGTTGCGCCTATCATTGGCAGGAGCAATTCCAACGGGATGCTCCGCCTAAAGTCCGGCAGCAGATTTCCTGACCAGGACAAGCCAATCCTGGGTTTTTTGCTTATGCCGAGCTTGGCCCGCCAGAGTTCTTGCTTTTCAGTTGACGGAAACAAGTATGGAGTTGATGCGGGGATCGTCTCCAATGTCGTCTTGAAAGCAAATGGCAGACTAAGCAGAGGACAATGAACGTCGAAGTCAGGCAGCGGCTCTCCCTTGCTTATAATTTGACAATTCAAATTCTGCGTCTTGATGAGCGAAACAAGCGGCGCCTGAGTCTCAAATATGATTTCACAACCAAGCGCCTTTAATTTGGGGAGATATCTGCAAAACTGAATTGTGTCGCCATATCCCTGCTCCGAATGCACCAAGATTGTCTTGCCGGCGATGCTGTCATTGCCAAGCCAAAGCGGCTGGCTGAAATTTCTGACAGGCGATGTAAAGGACCTGCTTTTCCATCGCCACTCGTACAGCGCCCAACCCTCGTCGTATTCGCCAAGCGATAATTGGACGAGGGACTTGTTGAAATATGCATCAACAAAATCTTTTTTCAGATCGAGCGCCTTGTCATAAGCGGAGAGGGCTTCTTCGTCGCGGTTTAGTTGGAAAAACACATTGCCGCGCCCAAGCCATGCCCCATCAAGATCGGGGTTCAGTGCCAGCGCCTTGTCGTAGGCGTCAAGAGATTCGGCAAAGCGCTTGAGACCGAAGAAGGCATTGCCGCGACCGAGCCACACCTCGGCAAGATCAGGTTTGAGGGCAATCGCCTTGTCGTAAGCGCCAAACGCTTCGTCATAACGCCTGAGATCGGAGAAAACATTGCCGCGGCCTAGCCAGGCCTCGGCAAAATCAGGCTTGAGGGCAAGCGCCTTGTCGTAAGCGCCGATCGCTTCATTGTGCCGCTTGAGATCGAAGGAGACGTTGCCGTGGCCAAGCCATGCCCCGGCAAGATCGGGTTTCAGGGCGAGTGCCTTGTCGTAAGCGCCGAAGGCCTCGTCATGCCGCTTGAGATCGAGGAAGACATGGCCGCGACCAAGCCAGGCCTCGGCAAAATCAGGGTTCAGTGACACCGCCTTGTCGTAAGCGCTAAAGGCCTCGTCACTTCGCTTGAGTTCTCTGAAAATGGTACCGCGACCGAGCCAGGCGTCTGCATGATCGGGATTGAGGGTAAGCGCTTTGTCGTAAGCGACGAGCGCCTCGTCGTAACGTTTGAGCTGACCCAAAGAGTTGCCTTTGAGACAGAATGCGTCGAACATGCTCGGATCCAGCAATGTGGCTTTATCGAAGTCGGCAATGGCCTCCTCGTAGCGATTGAGATCGCATAAAACAGCACCGCGGTTGTGCCATGTCAGCGAGTTGTCAGGATTGATCGCCAGCGCCTGGCTAAATCGTTCCAGGGCCTCGTCGGGTCTTTTCAACGTCTTCAGAATGAAGCCATAATTACTCAACGATACGTCGGCATTCGCATTCACTTTCAGCGCCGATAGAATATAGCGCTCCGCTTCAGCGTGTCGTTCGAGCAGCATCAGGACGATGGTGAGCAGGTTCAGGGCGTCAAAATGCCTTGGTTGTTGCCGCAGCGCCTTTTTGAAAAGCCGTTCGGCGTCGTTCAACGCTCCCGATTGAAATGCCGCCATCGCCTGGCTAAAAGTATTGTCGCCTACTGGTGCCATTTGACGGTAGTTTCCGCGGTTTCAACAATTGTCTTTGGCGACACTACACCAACTCCGTCGCGTTCTGCATCCGTCAACAATGTGCCGGTGGAAGCAGAGCGGATCATGCAAGTCGTATCGCTTTAGGCTCTCCTTCATTAGGACGATTGCCCGTCGGCTCGATGCTGTTCGGAGGCCGTTCTTTTGCACTGCGACAGGGGCGGACCGGCCGGGCTGCCCCCTTTTCATATCGCCGGACCCATCCTCACGATTCGGTATTCTCCCCGGGGCGGCCAGCTGCTAGCCTTCCGGGCGACGATGCTCATTCCGCCGGGCGCGTCGCAACGAAAAAACAGAACCGGAATTGGAGGGATCATGGAGAAGCTCACACGCCGCACGCTGCTGGCCGGATCGGCCGCGCTGGCCTTTGCGCCGCCTTTGCTGGCCAGCCCGTCGTCGACGACGCTGGTCGTGCCGTTTCCGCCGGGCGGCTCCACCGACGCGCTGGCGCGCATGCTGCAGCCGGGGCTGCAGACCGCGCTCGGCCGCAACGTCGTGGTCGAGAACAAGTCGGGCGCCGCCGGCTCGATCGGCGCGGCGCAGGTCGCCAAGAGCCCGCCGGACGGGTCGCAGTTCCTGGTGACCTTCGACTCGCACGCGGTCATCCCGGCGATCCTCGATAAGCCGCCGCTCGATGTGGCGAATGACCTGATGCCGGTTTTCCTGGTCGGCACCGCGCCCTATGTGATCGCCGCCAATGCCGAGAAGCCCTACAAGAATTTCGCCGACGTGGTGAAGGCGTGCAAGGAGAAGCCCGGCTCGGTGCGCTACGCCTCGGTCGGCATCGGCACGCTCGGCCATCTGGCGATGACGGTGCTGGCCAAGAAGGCCGGCGTCGAGATCACGCACGTTCCCTACCGCGGCGGCGGTCCCGCCATGAACGATGTGCTCGGCGGGCACGTCGATCTGATTGCGGGCTCGGCCGCGCTTATCACGCCGCAGCTCGGCGGTGGCCGCATCCGCGCCATCATGCAGACCGGCCGTGCGCGGCTGCCGTCCCTCAAGGACACGCCGACCGCGATCGAGCAGGGCTTCCCGGATTTCGAGACGCTGGCCTGGTGGGGCGTGTTCGCGCCGAAGGGCACGCCGCCCGACGTGATCGCGTCCGTGGAGAAGGCGATCCGGCAGAGCCTGGCCGATCCCGCAGCCGCCGCGAAACTGCGCGACTCGCAACAGATGACGCTCGTGCTCGGCGGTCCCAAGGAGATGGGCGCCTTCTTCGACAAGGAGGTGAAGTTCTGGGGCCAGGTCGTGCGCGAGAACAACATCAAGGCGTCGGGTTAGAGTGGCTGCGGCTTTTTCCGTCATGTCCGGCCTTGTGCCGGGCATGACGCCGCGCCGCTCAGTCCGCCCACGACCTTAACGCCCTTAAGGTCGGCGTCTTCTTCTGCTGGTGCTCGCCCATGCGCGCCAGCAGGCGGGTGAGCGCCGACACCGCGGCGGCGGCGTTCGGGCCCTTGTTGAGCATGATGCAGTCGGCGCGTGCGGCCATGGCGGCGTCGGTCATCTCGCCGCGCGAGGGCAGGCCTTTGGTCACCAGCCCTTCCAGCACCTGCGTCGCCCAGATCGCCGGCACGTGCGCGGCCTCGCACAGCCACAGGATCTCTTCCTGCATTTCGGCCAGCCGCTCGAAGCCGAGCTCGATGGCGAGGTCGCCGCGCGCGATCATGATCGCCAGCGGCTGGCGGCCGGCGGCCTGCACCATGATGGCCGGCAGGTTGCGCACCGCGCGCGGCGTCTCGATCTTCGCCACCAGCACGAGCTTGCGCCAGTCGGCGCGCCGCGCCGCCAGCTCTTCCTGCAGCGCGGCGACATGCGCCGCCGTTTCCACGAAGGAGTAGCCGACCATGTCGGCATTCTTCGCGATGAAGTCGAGGTCGGCGCGATCGCGCGCGGTGAGCGGATCGATGCCGAGATCGACGCCCGGGAAATTCAGGCCCTTCTCGGCCTTCAGCCGCACGCCCTTGTCGCGCCCTTCCTCCATGCGCGCGACCAGGCCGCCCGGCACCTGCCGCACGATGCGGCCGCGCAATTTGCCGTCGTCGAGCGAAACGGAATCGCCGACCTTCACGCGCGCGAACACCTGCGGCAGCGTGCAGGCGGTGCGGAAGGCGGGCAGGCCGTCGCCCCCGGCGTCGCCGTTGGCCAAAAGAAGCTCGTCGCCGATATGGAGCCGGTCCTGCCCCGGCGGCGTGCTCACGCGGTCGGTGCGCACCTTGGGCCCGCCGATGTCCATCAGCACCGGGATGCGCCGGCCGGTCTCCTTTTCCGCCGTGCGCACATGCGCGATCATGCGGCCCCAGGCGTCGGCGCCGTCATGCGCGCAATTGATGCGGAAGGCGTCGGCGCCGTGGGCCGCCAGCGCGGCGATGACCTGCGGGTCGAGCGCCGCGTCGGTGCCGAGCGTGACCAGGATGCGCCCGGCGTGCCCGGGCGGGCGCGCGCCGAACACCTCGGCGCAGTTGCGCGCGAGCAGCCGCTCGCCGCGGAAGAACTGCCGCTGTACCGGCCGGTGGATGCCCGCCGGCCTCGCGGCACCCGCCAGCGCCGACAGCGCGAGGATGAGCGCGTCGAGCGAGGCCAGCACGCGGCCCTCCGCCCGGCCGAGCGACGACAGGCCGAGCGCCATCAGCCGGCGCTGCAGCGTCCGCAGGTCCTGGCGGCGAAAGGCGAGATAATGCGCGAGGTTGAAGGCGCCGAGCCGGAAGCAGGGCCGCTCGATGCGCGGCCGCCAGGCGCGGAAGCTCGCCCGGCCCTGCGCGGCGATGGCGTGGCGCAAGGCCACGACGTCGGCGAGCACGGCGCGTGCGTCACCTTGGCCATCGTCGTTACGCATGCGATTTGTCTCGGAAACCTCAATCGCATAGCGCGCGGGCATGACACTTCTGTGTCGGGGGGGAGCATGGCGCGGTTACGGTGAAATACCTAGTTTTGTCCAGGCCGTCATCCTGAGGTGCGAGCCGTGCTGACGGCGAGCCTCGAAGGATGACGGGCCGGGCGCTGTGAGGGGCTGTATCGCCGACGCATATTGCGCGTATAGGTTGTTTGTGGCTTATTCCTCGCTGGGGGTGAGCCATGCGCAGAAAGCGGCCGGACTCCAGCGCGCCTCAATCGGCTGCAGCGCCCGAAGCGGCGACCGCTGCCACGGCCGAGCCGCCCGATATTCAGACGCAGATCAAGGCAGCTGAATCCTTTTTGGCGACGGTAAATTCCGTAGCGCAACGCATTCAAGCACTTTGGATCAGCTTCATCTCCTTCGGCGCCTATCTTACCGTCACCGTTCTTGAAACGACGCACATCAAGTTGTTTCTCTCCGGCGCGGTCAAGCTGCCGCTGTTCAACATCGATCTGCCGCTGACGAACTTCTATTTGATTGCGCCGGCATTCTTTCTGATCTTCCATTTCTACTTTTTGACACAGTTGATCTTGCTGACGCGCACGGCCTCGGCTTTCGAGGGAGCGGTCGCACCGCTGCCGGCCGAAAGCAGTAACAGCCTGCGGATGCGCCTCGACAATTCGGTGTTCGTCCAATTGATCGCCGGTCCGGAACCCGAGCGCAACGGCTGCAACAGTTGGTTCATCCGTTTGACGGCGTGGCTTACGGTCATCTGGCTGCCCCTTGGCCTTCTGCTTCTCATTCAGTTGCAGTTCCTGCCGTATCATCATGAATGGCTCACCACGTTCCATCGCGCCGCTTTGTCATTGGATCTCGTGATGCTGTGGGTGTTGTGGCCCGCGTATCGTCGCGGCCACGGCCTCTGGTCGTTTGACCTGTACGTCAGGGACCCCCGGCGCGAGCGGCTTGCACGTTCCTGCGTCGGCCTCGGCGCGCGCGCCGTGCCCGGCGTTTTGCTTTTGGTCGTGTCCTGGCTGATCGTCGTCTATCCGAGCGAGCCGCTATATTCGAACGGTCTGACGCGACTGCCGGCCACGGTCGCTCAATGGCGCGGGCCGGAATCCGCCGTGACAAAATGGATTCTATCTTGGCGCGTTGAGCCGGAAATAGTGCGGGGCATGCGCATCCGCAAGCCGGTTGAATCCTTCTCGATAACGGAAATGTTCCTGGAGCCGCGTGTCGATTACGTGATCGGCGTGCCGCGTGGGTTCTTTTCCAATACGATCGTTCTGCCCGACAAGCGGATTTCCGGTGACGATACTGTCAAGGCTCTCGATGTGGCCGAGAAGAATCTGAAGCCGGGTGAATTCAAGATCGAACACTCGTTCAGGGGGCGCAATCTAGCACAGGCCATCTTGTCCCGTACCGATCTGCGGCGCAGCGACTTCACCGGGGCCAACCTCGATGGCGTCAATTTTCAGGGCGCGTTGCTCGACCGGAGCCGTTTCGGCTGCGCCGATCGCGGCGCGCCTAAGAAGGCGAAGAATCAACCCGACGCCATCGATGAGGAGGATGAAGAAGCGCCGGACAGCCTGGGCTGTGCGCAACTGAACCGCGCGAGGCTCGACAATGCCAACCTAAAATATGCCGATCTGCGCGGGGCGCAGCTCGTTGAGGCTTCTTTCAGGCGGGGCGACTTGTCTGGTGCGCTGCTCGACGAGGTAAAGGCTGACGGCGCCAACTTTACAGGCGCGCGCTTGAACAATGTGACTTTCAAGAGCGCATATCTCCGCGGTGCATCGTTCGGGCTTGCCAGAATGGTCAACGCGAAGTTTTCATCCGCACATCTTGTTGCGGCGAACCTTGCTAGTACGTTCGGCTATGGGGCGGAGTTCAACAGCGCAACGATGCAGATGGCAACGCTGACAAACGCGCGATTGATCGGCGCCTCGTTTGGTGAGGCGAGCCTTGAGGGCGCCTTGTTTCGCAATGCGCGATTGCAGGGCGCAGACTTGAGCGAAGCGACCATTGATCTGGCGATATTCAAGGAAGCGGGGCTCTGGCGCGCGAGATTGCCCGAAAGCGACGCAAAGACCTCGCCGGTCGGTGCGAAACTGGACGGCGCGCCTTACAGAGCCGGTGAATTTGAAAGCTGGCGCGACGGCATCTTGAAGGAACTTTCCGAAGAATCGGCGCGCGACCAATTGAAGGAAAAACTTGCCGAACTCGCGCCGCCGGCCGCACATGTTGGTGATGTAGCGAAGCAAATACCGCAGCCCGTGGCTGCGACTGAACCAGTCCCTACGTCCGAACCCGCATCCGAGACACCGTCTGCCGCGCAAGCGGCTGCCGCAAGCGCTCAATATAGGCTTGCGCAATTGATCGCCGCACTGGCGTGCAACGCGAACGGAGCTCCTTTCGTGGCCCGCCGTTTGATTGTCAATCGCAGGCTTGCTGAAGCCGGACCAGAGCTTGAAAAAATCGCGGGTCGATTGACGGCCGCCGACAGGGAGGACTGTCCCGGCGGCATCGGCTTGACGTCACTCGATCGTGCCAGGCTGGGAGCCTTGGTTAGACGAGCTACCGCGCGTCCTTTAAGTAATTGAGGCGCCGATCTGCGACCCGGTGGCGCGCCTAGGCCGCCATCCCTACACCCCCTCGAATCGCATATAAGTCCCCGTGGCTGCGCGCCGGCGCCCCGCCGTGCTGCGCCCCTCAGGTGACCCCATGTCCATGTCTGCCGATATCCCCCCCGTCCCGCCCGGTTATCCCGGCCTGCGGCCGCTGCCGCAGCTCATCTTCGGCTCGCGCTGGCTCCAGCTTCCGCTCTATCTCGGGCTGATCGTCGCCCAGTGCGTCTATGTTGTGCTGTTCCTGAAGGAGCTCTGGCATCTCGTGCTCGGCGCCATGAAGTTCTCCGAGCAGGAGATCATGCTGGTGGTGCTCGGCCTGATCGACGTGGTGATGATCTCCAATTTGCTGATCATGGTCATCGTCGGCGGCTACGAAACCTTCGTGTCGCGGCTGGAGCTGGAGAAACACCCCGACCAGCCGGAATGGCTCTCCCACGTCAACGCCAGCGTGCTGAAGATCAAGCTGGCGATGGCCATCATCGGCATTTCGTCGATCCACCTGCTGCGCACGTTCATCTATGCCGGTTCGCTCGGCACGCCGACCGCGCCCTACACCGAAACCGGCGTGATGTGGCAGGCGATCATTCACGGCCTGTTCGTCGTGTCGGCCATCGGCATCGCCTATGTCGAGAAGCTGAGCATCGCGGCTTACACGCACAAGACGCCACACTAGCGCACGGGATTGTGCCCTAGCGCCGCCGTTACGCGGCGCGCGCGGCGTCTAGCGCCTTGAGCGCACGGTTGAGCGCGGCGAAACAGTCCGCATCGATCGCGGTGCCGACGTCCTGCCCCATGATCGCCAATGCTTTCGGTATCGGCATGGCTGCGCGGTAGGGCCGCTCCGCGGTCAGGGCGTCGAAGATGTCCGCCGTGGTGATGACGCGCGTTTCCAGCACGATTGCATCGCCCTTGAGGCCGCGTGGATAGCCTTTGCCGTCGAGCCGTTCGTGATGCGCTGCGGCGATGGCCGCCATGTCGCTGAAAGCGGCGATGCGCGAGAGAATCTGCTCCGAATAGACCGCGTGCAGCTTCATCGCGGCCCATTCCTCCGCGTCGAGCTTGCCCGGCTTGTCGAGCACCGAATTGCTCACGCCGAGCTTGCCGATGTCGTGCAGCAGCGCCGCGCGCTTGAGCCAGCGCCGCCGCTCGGCGGTGAAGCCGAGCTGCTCGGCGATCAGGTCGGCGTACAGCGTCACGCGCTCGCTGTGGCCGCTGGTGTAGGGGCTCTTGGAGTCGATCACCTTGGCGAAGGCGGCGGCGATGTCGTCGAGATGGTCCTCGTCCACCGGCCGCACGTCCTGTCCCGGCTCCAGCGCAAGCAACGCCTGCTGCAGGTCCGGCGATCGCAGCATGTGCCAGAAACGGTCATCGGCTGCGGCCCGCTCGAAGGCCTCGACCAGGCGCGGGTCGAACCAGCCGCCGGCGCGCTGGTGGACTTCGCGGCGCGCGGCCTCGATGCCGGTGCCGGTCTGGAACACGTCGACCACCTGCGCCAGCAGCGCGATGCGCGAATAGACCGGGATGGTCTCGCCGCGCGCGCCGGTCGGCAAGCCGCCGCCGTCCCAGTGCTCGTCGAGGTTCTGGATGCCCTGCGCGACCGCTTCGGAAAAGCGCATGGTGCGCGCGATCTCGGCGCCGCGCTGGCAGCGCGTTTCCACCAGTTCGCGCGGTGCGCTGCCGGCGGTCTGGAAGGCGGTCACCAGCGCGCGCATGCGGTCGGCCAGGCCGGCCTTAAGCCCGGTATGCGCCAGCACGAAACGCAGCGCCTGTGGCAGGCTGCCGTCGATCTCCTTGGCGTCGCGTTTGAAGCTGATGTCGTCGGTCAGATAGAGCTGGCAGATGCGCGCCGCATTGCTGCTGCAGCCAAGGTCCTTCATCAGCAGCGTGTAGTAGAGTTCGCGGATCTCGGGCTCGGTGAGTCCGATCTCGCGGCCGATGTGAATGCCGATCCAGCAGCAGCGCACGCAATGGCCGGCGGGCTGCCCCTCGACCAAATCGAGTGCATAGCTGAGCGCGCCGAGCAGTTCGGCGAGGCGGATTTGCTGCGTCGTCTTTTCGCCGTGCATTCTGGTTAATGAAATCCGACCGGCCGGGCGTGGGTTGCCGCGCCAGAACACCATAGTTCGCTTAACGTGCGGTGTAGCGCGGGAGGTGGGGCGCGGCCGGTGACGGGCTTGCCGCGGCAAACTAGATTGGGGCCCATGATTCGCATCGCCGCATGGCTTGTGATCGCCTGGTCCGCGCTGACGGCGGCGCACGCCGCCGACGCGGCGTTCCAACAATGGCTCGCTGGCACCTGGCCCGAGGCGCAGGGCTTAGGCGTGTCGCGGTCGACTTTCGACAAGGCGATCGCCGGGCTCGAGCCCGACACCTCGCTGCCCGATCTGGAAATTCCGGGACGCACCGCGCCGCCGCCGTCACAGCCCGAATTCGTGCAGACGCCGTCGCAGTACCTGCGCGAGACGACTTTCGACCGTCTGGCCGCGCGCGGGCGCCAGCTCGCCGCCCAATACCGCGACACGCTGGCGCGCATCGAGCGCGAGATCGGCGTGCCGGGCAACATCGTGCTGGCAATCTGGGCGCGCGAAACCGACTACGGCGGCTACAAGCTGCCGCACGACGCCATCCGCGTGCTGGCGACGCAAGGCTACCTCGGCCGGCGCAAGGAGCTCTTCCGCAACGAATTCCTGCACGCGCTCAAGATGCTGGAGACAGGCGTGCCGCGCGCCGACATGCGCTCGTCCTGGGGCGGCGCGCTCGGCCTCACCCAGTTCCTGCCGTCGGAGTATTTCAAGTACGCCGTCGATTTCGACGGCAACGGCCGCGTCGACATCTGGCGCTCGGTGCCCGACGCGCTGGCCTCGGCGGCGAAGCAGCTCGCCGGCAAGGGTTGGGAGCGCGGCGAGCGCTGGGCCTACGAAGTGCGCGCGCCCGAGAGCGCCGATTGCACGCTCGGCACGCCGGAGACGCAGATGCCCATCGGCGACTGGCTGGCGCGCGGCTTCGTCATCGCTGACGGTCGTTCCTTGAGCGTCATGGAGCGCGCGCTCCCCGCTTCGCTGTTGCAGCCGGAAGGCACCTACGGCCCGTCCTTCCTGACACCGAAGAACTACTTCGTGCTCAAGGACTACAACTACTCGGATCTCTACGTTCTGTTCGTCGGCCACCTCAGCGACCGCATCGCCGGCGCGAAATCCTTCGTCACGCCGTGGAGAAAGACTGCGCAGATGAAGACGTCGGACGTCGAGGCGATGCAGCAGCGGCTCACATCGTTGGGGCTCTACAAGGACAAGGTCGACGGCAAGGCCGGCATGCTGACGCGCGCCGCGCTCGGCGCCTATCAGAAGAAGAACGGGCTGAAGGTCGATTGCTGGCCGACGGCGGCGGTGCTGGCGCACATGCGGCGGTGAGCGCGAAAGCGAAACGCCCGGCTTTGAGCCGGGCGTTTCGATTCATGACCGAAGGTCAGGTATTCAGTCGCAGGTTTCGATCCGCCGCGTCCGCCAGCCGTAGCCTTCGACCCAGATGCGGCGGCGCTCGACGTGGCAGACCGGGCCGTCGTCGTCTTCCTCGTAGTAGTAGGTCGGGGGCGGGGGTGGGGGCGCCTCGACATAAACCGGGCCGCCCGGCGGGCCGGCCAGCGCGGAGCCGATGAGGGCGCCGGCGGCGATACCGCCAATGACGCCGGCGGCGACGGCGCCGCCGCGGTCACGGGCATCGGCGGAGGTCGGCAGCGCGGCGGCCGCAAAGCCGGCCAAGGCAAGCGCGATGACGGTATGTTTCATCTCCAGGTCCTCTGCTCCAAGTCCTTTGCAGGCGGTAAAGGGTTGGCGGGATCATGCACCGCAGGCCTTACGCGAAGCTTAAGGGCATATGAAACGCGGGCGGCTCAGGCCTTTGACATTGCCCCAGCGGTCGAATTGGCGCTGGCGGGCCCAATAGCCGCCGGGGCATTGGGAGGGGGCGGCCCGAAAGTAACCATAAGCGCGCTCTTCACCGGCGGCCGGCTTGTAGGTCGTGACCTTGGCCGAGGCCGGGCCGGCGAGGGCGGCAAAACCGGCGGCCAGCACGCTCAGCAGGGCCTTGCGCATGGAGTCCCCCCCCCCCGGACCAGGTTTCCTTCTCAGCAGATAGCCAAGATGGCGGCGAGCCCCGACAGCGGCAAGCAAAAAGCCCGGATCCCTTGTAGGGACCCGGGCTTTCCATCGATGGTCGGAAACGGGTTAGCTGCAGACCCGCACGCGGTGGCTGCGCCAGCCCCAGCCGTCCCAATAACGCTCGCGCGTCCAGTAGCAGCGCGGAGCGTAATAGACCGGGCCGGGGCCGTAGTAATAGCCGGGGCCGGGGCCGTAATAACCGCGGTTCTGCGAGGCGATGCCGCCGATGATGGCGCCGGCGGCCAGGCCGCCGATGATGCCGGCAGCGACGGCGCCGCCGCGTCCACGCGCTTCCGCCTGCTGCGGAGCGGCGACCGCGGCGATCGCCAGCGTGGTGGCGGCCGCGAGGGTCGTAAGCGTCTTGCTGATCTTCGTCATTGGCACACCTGATCCTTGTGAACGTTTTCCAGCACATGGCCGGACCGTATCTAATCAACGTGCCGGGGTTCCTTTTCCTGCGCTCGATTTCGCGCGAGAAAACGCCGGTCTTGCGGGCGAGGTTCCTGCCCGGCCCGTGAATGGTCGGTGAATGAAACGTTTGGGAAAGGCGCACGGGGCCGTGTGCCAGCATTAAATTTCGGCAAGGCTTGCGGCAGGAATGGGGCAGCCGTTCCGCTTGGCGCGCACCGGGCGCCGTCAGTTCGCCAGACGGCCGAGCACCCGCCCCAGCACGCTGCGCTGCTTCGCCGGCGCGAGCGGCTTGCGGATCGGCATCGGAACCACCGGTGCCGTGACGGCGGCTGGGGGCGGAGCCGCGGCAAGCGGCGCAGGCGATGCCGCCGCCACCACTGCGAGCTGCACGGGCGCGGCCGTTGCGACGGGCTTCATGGCGACGAACTTTGGCGTGCGTGATTTGGACGCCGCCGCGCGGCGACGAGCGGCAGTGGTGCCGGCACGCCGCGCCTTCCTTTTCGCCGCGCGCGCGCGCGTCTTGCTGCGTGCGGCGCTCCGCTTGCGTATCCGGCTCTTGCGGCGAACTTTTGTTTTGGTGCGGCGCGCGCTCGCTTTGCTTGCTTTGCGCCGCCGATGCCGCACCAGCGCGCGGCCGACGCTGCGCAGAAACAATTTCTCGAGCGGATAACTCAGCCGGCGCGCCGCCTCGGCGAGCGGCAGCCAGGCCACCGCGGCGATGTCCTTCATCAGGTCGTGGCTGGGATTGACCGCGGCCCGCATGTGCCAGAACTGCACCAGCTTGGCGCGCCCTTGCGCCCGGTAGGTGATGGCGCCCAGGAATTCGCGCACCTTCACGCGATGTCCGGTCTCTTCCACCACCTCGCGGCGCGCGCCGGCGACGGGCCGTTCGTTGATTTTCAATTTGCCGCGCGGCAGCACCCAGCGGTCGTCTTTGGCGCGCTGCACAATGGCGATCAGCGGGCGCGCGCCGTTACGCACCACGATGCCTCCTGCCGCTTGAATCGGTTTGCGTGCCATCGCTTCAATCGTCCGTCGGTTTGTGTAGCAAAATGCGCTGATTCCTGTGAATGAAAATGCGCGGGCACGTCCGGCTTGTGGGCAACGCGGAGCGCCAGTGGTCTCGTCATAAATCGGTCACCCGGCCGGACAGCTGCGGGTGCGTCCGCTTACGCCTGCGGGGCCGCTTTGGTTCCCGGCGCGCGCCGAGGCCGACCGCGGCAAAAGCGCAGGATTTCCAACATGCTGGTCGCAAAACGAAATGGCCGGGCGGATGCCCGGCCATGCCGCAAGGAGAGCGGGACGAAGCTCAGTTGAACTTCAGCCCGGCCGCCTTGGCGATCTTCAGGTTAAGGTCGATCTCGCGCCTGTTCATCGCGTCCATCTCGGCAGGCGTCAGCGGGTTCGGCTCGACGCCCTGCTTGGCGAGCTTTTCCTTTACGTCGGGCAGCGCCAGCGCCTTGGTCACTTCGGCATGCAGCCGGTCGATGATCGGCTTCGGCGTCTTGGCCGGCACCAGCAGGCCGGTCCAGTAATTGTAGTCGGAGTTCGCGAAGCCGGACTCGAGCGTGGTCGGAATGTTCGGCAGCGACGGCGAACGCTTGGCCGAGGACACCGCCAGCGGCACCAGCTGGCCGTTCTGGATGAACGACATCGCCGACGAGATGCCCATGAAGACGAAGTCGACGCGGCCGGTCATAACCTCGGTGAGCGCCTCCGGCCCGCCACGGAACGGCACATGCGTGCCCTTGATGTCGGCGCTGACGCGGAAGCGTTCAGCCGCCCAGTGCGTGGCGCTGCCGACGCCGGCGGACGAGTAGGTCATCTGGCCGGACGCCTTCGCCTTCTCGGCGAATTCCTTAACCGACTTGATGCCCGACTTCGGATTGACCAGCAGCACGTTCGGCACGCTGCCGAAGCAGGCGACGCCGGCGAAGTCCTTGGCCGCGTCGTAGGGCAGGTTAGGATAGGCGGCCGGCGCGCCGGAATGCGCGGCGGCGTTGATCAGCAGCGTGTAGCCGTCCGGATCGGCCTTGGCGACCTGCGCCGAACCGATGCTGCCGCCGGCGCCGCCGCGGTTCTCGATGACGATGTTCTGGCCGAACTGGCGCGAGACCGGGTCCATCACGATGCGGCCGATGATGTCGATGGTCGAGCCGGCGCTGAACGGCACCATGGCCTTGATGACCTTGTCCTTCGGCCAGTCGGCGAAGGCGGCGCGCGGCAGCGCGGGTGCGGCGAGCGCGGCGGTAGCAAGCGTCAGGAAACGGCGGCGATTGGTTGTGCTCATGGTGCTCCTCGGACGGTTTTCGGCGCGTGGCTCATTGCAGGCGGCCACGGCTTTTCGCGCGGATGATGCCCATGAGCGTGGGCGGCGGGAAGGGGGCACGCGAAAAATAGTTCTCCGGCATGGCGAAATAGACGGCCGTGCCCGTGTGATAAGCTGTTTTCGCTCAGCGCATCATCATCATGGCGGCGGCCATCAAGGCCACCATTGCAACCAGCATCACGACAAGATGCATCGGCCGGCTGGCCATGTGCTTCAGCAAAGCGAAGCGCGTGCCCTCCGGCACCAGCCCCATGCCGCAGACCGGGCACGCGCCCGGCTCAGGCTGCCGAACCTGCGCATGCATCGGGCAAATGTAGGTTGTCGCGGCTGATTGTGTCGTCATCGTCAGGACAGCAGCACACGCCGCCGCTCCTCATAATCCAGCTTGTCGATCTCGCCGCGCGCGTAGCGCTCCTTGAGAACGTCGAGCGCTCCACTGTCACGATGACGATGCATGCCGCCCCGCATCATCATCGCCATCATGCCGATGCAAAAAAGGAGCATGATGAACATGAAAAGCGGCGCAATGAATGGCATAGGCCAATAGTCCCACCACCACATGGCACCCTCCTATGATCTAATATTAGAGTGAAACCAGCTTCCCTCTGCCTTGATGTGGATCAAACCGCAGGAAAGCGAGTGGATTCGCGGCGCGGCTGTCGCCGACGAGCAGGCGCCGGCCGGACCCGGTTGCGCGCGCGCCGCGACCATGGCCATATGCGCGCCGCGTCACGGGAGACACCGCCATGCCGACTTATACCTGGGATCATATCCACTTGCGCACGCCCGATCCGGAAGCGACCGCGCAATGGTTCGAGCGCATGTTCGGCGCCGAGGTGATCCGCTCGACGCAGCAGGGCCAGCCGCGCGTCGACATCAAGCTCGGCGGCGCCATGATCTTTACCGCGCAGGTGAAGTCGGGCGACGGCGTCAACCCGGCGCCCTCGACGCCCTACCAAGGCCTCGACCACTTCGGCCTCAAGGTGTCCAACATCGACGCCGTGGCTGCCGAATTGAAAGCCAAGGGCGTCGAGTTTACCAAGGAGCCGCACTCGCCGCGGCCGGGCATCAAGGTCTGCTTTCTGCGCGGACCGCAGGGCATCTCCATCGAGTTGCTCGACCGCGATCCCAAATACACCTGACCTTCTTGCCGCCTTCTTTCGCCGAGACAAGCGGCCTCTCATACACGGAGTGTTCCTGCATGCGGCTGCTCGCGCTGGCCTTTGTCTTGATTTCCGCCGGCACGGCGCAAGCCGGTGCGCGCGAAGACCGCTTCCAGCGCAGCCTGAAAATGCTGGGTCCGAACGAGCGGCTGGAGCAGCTCTGCGCCTACACGGCGATGACGCATATCCGGAAGGATTCGAAGAAGTACCGCCCCGACCGCACGGTGGCGAGCGCGATGAGCGAGCCGGTCGCTGTCGGTGCGCACGCCATCGAGGCCACGGGCGCGGCGTTTCGCAGCCGCAAGAAATGGTACGCGCTCACCTACCGCTGCACGGCCGACGCCGAGCGCCTCAAGGTGCTCAGCTTTACGTACAAGGTCGGCGACGAAATCCCGGAAAGCCGCTGGGCCGGCTACGGGCTGTGGGAGTAGCGCCCAGGCCGTGCGCGGCCGGCGCTGCCGTCCTGTAAAACGGGACCGCAGCGTTGCATCGCGCGTCGGCACGCGACATTGTCATCGCCTGTCGGAGAAGAGAGCAAAACCATGGCGTCAATTGAATCGATCGAAAGCTCCGGCTTTCCGCTCGCCTTCAAAGTGCGGCAGGGGCAGGCCACGGCCGCCGCGTCCGCCAGCGGGCGTGCTGTTTTTCTCGCCGAGGCGCGACAGATCGGCGGGCATCAGAAGGAATGCGTAGCGCAGGAAGCCGAAGGCGGCTGCGCCTTCCGGCTGGTCAGCGACGAGGGCGCGCAGCTCAAGGGCACCGACCTCGCGCCGTTTCCGCTCGGCTTCTACAGCGCCGGGCTCAATGCCGATCTCGTCAACCGCATCGTTGCGCTGGCGCGCACGCGCGCCATCGCGCTCGCCAGCCTCGATGTCGAAGTGCACAATCGCTATTCGATGACCGGCTCGTTCTTCCAGGGCACCGGCGTCGGTGCCGCCGAGCCGGCGAAGCTCAAGGTGCGCGTCGACTCGCGCGCCAGTTCGGCGCAGATCGATGAATTGGTGCGCGACGCCGCGCTGGCTTCGCCGGCGCTGGCGACCATGCGCGTGCCGCTGGTCAATACGTTCGCGCTGTATGTCAACGGCCGGCGTCGGCAGGTGACGCGGCTGCCGGTGTCGCCATCGCCGGATGCCGTCGATCCCTTCGTCACTTACCGCAAGCCGCCGGCGCCGCTCGAAGGCGCCGCCGCGCCGCGCGATCTCGTCTATAAGACCGGGGGGACCACGCAGGGCGAGTTCGTCTACCAGGCGGCCGAGACCAAAGGCCGCGTGGTCATCGATGTCTGGGGCAATTGCCGCCTCACCGATCCTGCCGGCCTGACGGAAACGGTGGTGAGGCTCGGTTTTCCGCGCACCAGCCATTTTGCGATCCGCTCCGACGAGCGCGCCGGCGGCGGCAGCGCGCCCTGTGGCCTCGCGCTCACCAGCGCCGGCATCGTGTTTTGCTACATCACCCAGTTGCTGCGCTACATCGAGCATCAGAAGCTGAAGATCCGCGGCGTGCGCATCGTGCAGGCGTCACCTTATGCGCTGAGCGGCGCGCCGGCCGGCGCCTGGACCGGTGCGGCCGAGCCGGTGGATACGCATCTCTTTCTCAACGGCGAGGAGAGCGAGGAGGCCTACGAGATGCTGATGACGGTGGCGGCCAGGACCTGCTATCTGCACGCTGCGCTCGGGGCGACGCTACCGCCGCAAATCGACATCGAGCACGGCAAGCAGGCGGCCGCGTAAGGCGGGCGGCGCGGCCTCCGCTACTGGTGCAGCACCATCACCTTGGTGCCGAGCGGGACGCGGTTGTAGAGATCGACCACATCGTCATTCACCAGGCGGAAGCAGCCCGACGACACCGCGTGCCCGATCGTCTCCGGCGCGTTGGTGCCATGGATGCGGTAGACCGTGGCGCCCAGGTTCATCGCGCGCGCGCCGAGCGGATTGCCCGGCCCGCCCGCCATCCAGCGCGGCAGATAAGGCTGGCGCGCGATCATCTCCGGCGGCGGCACCCAGTCCGGCCATTCGCGCTTGAGCGTGATCTTCTGCGTGCCGCCCCAGGTGAAGCCGTCGCGGCCGACGCCGATGCCGTAGCGCATGGCGTTGTTGTTGCCCATCACCAGATAGAGGTAGCGGTCGTTGGTGTTGACGATGATGGTGCCGGGCGGCTGGTCGGTGCGGTAGAACACCGGCCGCTTGCGCCATTCCTCCCCGATGCCTTCCTCGCTCGAGCCATGGTCGACGCCGGGTGCGACGTCCTCGATGGTCGGCTCGGTCAAGCGGCCGAAGAACTGCGCGGCGGCCGGCGCGGCGGCGAGCATGAGCAGAGCCAAAATGAGTGCGGCGAGGGGAAGCGGAGATCTGCTCATTTCCGGTTCGTCCTCACGCGGCCGCGGCCTTGCTTTGCTCGGCATGGGCGCGCTTGACGCTGTCACGCGCCGCCATGCGCTCCCGGTGTTCGCGCACCTTGGGGATGCGGTTGAGGTCGACGCCGTCGCCTTCCAGCCAGGTGGCGAGCGTGTAGAGATAAGGGTCGCAGATGCTGTAGGTGTCGCCGAGCACCCAGGGGCCCTTGAGCATTTTCGTGTCGATCAGCTCGAAGATCTGCGTGACCGACACCGGCACGTGGCGGCGCATCGCCTCGATCGCCGCGGTGTCATTGGCGTCGACCCAGCGATGGCCGCGCCGCAGGTGCGCATGGGCGACATGCGCGGTCGAGCAGAGGTAGCTGTTGAACTCCTGCGCTTGCGCGAAGGCGAAGGGGTCGTCGAGCGGCGCCAGTTTCGCCTGCGGGAAACGCTGCGCCACATAGGCGAGCAGGGCCGGGGTCTCGGTGAGGATACCGCGCTCGGTCCGCAGCGAAGGCACGCGGCCCTTGGGATTGACGGACAGGTAGTCGGGCTTGCGCTGCTCTTCCTGCGCGAAGTTCACGCGCACCAGGTCGAAAGCGGCGCCGGCGTCGATCAGCGCGATATGGGTGGCGAGCGCGCAGGTGCCGGGCGCGTAATAAAGCGTGAGCATGAGATTTGTCCTTGCCAGTGACCGCCGCAGGAGGGCGGCGCGGGGCAAGAATAGCATGCTACTCTTTGTCCTTCACCGCCGTCTCCGGGCGGTCGATGCCGCGCGCGGTCTCGGTGTGCCAGCGGCCTTTCTCGTCCTCGTACTGGATGACCTCGGTCGGCCCCGGCACGCGCTGCTCGGCCGCGGCGGCCTGCGCCGCCTTGAGCGCCGCGGCGTGCGTAGGATAGGTCTCCGAGAACACGCCTTCGGCCTTGTAGGCCCAGCCGCCGTCATGCTCGACGATCTCGTAAATCACTTGCGCCATGGCACACCTCGCGTTGGCTTGTCCGACCTCAACCTAGGAACGCGGCAATGGTTGCGGGAGTCCCGCCATGCTAATAGATGGCATGGCCCGACGTCCCACATTCGATTCCCGCTCCGAGGCCGAGAAGGCCTTCAAGGCCGCGACCACCAAGCCGGCCGAGCTGCCGCCGGCGGCGCCGTCCATTCCCGGCGCCAAGGAGATGGTGTCGCTGCGCATCGACCGCGACGTGCTCGACTTCTTCCAGGAGGAGGGGCCGGGCTGGCAGGACCGCATCAACGCCGCGCTGCGCAAGGCGGCGGGCAAATAGCCGCCGGGCAATTCGCCCGTTGCACATTGCCGCGGACGGGCTAGGCTTGGCCGCGCGCGACGGTGCAAGGAGATGGTCATGGCGTTCACGATTTCCAGCAACAGCTTCAAGGACGGCGACTACCTGAAGATGACGCATGCCGGCTCGGCCGATCACGGCTTCGGCTGCGGCGGCGAGAACGTGTCGCCGCACCTGAAATGGTCGCCCGGCCCGGCCGGCACCAAGAGCTTCGCCATCACCTGCTACGACCCCGACGCGCCGACCGGCTCCGGCTTCTGGCACTGGCTGGTGGTGAACATTCCGCCCGACGTGACCGAGCTGCCGCTCGGCGCCGGCAACAAGGGCGGCGCGCTGCCCAAGGGCGCGCTGCAGACGCGCACCGACTACGGCTTCGCCGGCTACGGCGGCCCGTGCCCGCCGGAGGGCGACCACCCACACCGCTATTTGTTCACGGTCCATGCGGTGAACGAAATGCTGGGCGTGAAGGAAGACACGCCGGCGGCGCAGATCGGCTTCAACCTGCATTTCAAGACGCTGGCGAAAGCCACGATCATGGGCCTGTTCAAGCGCTAGCGCCGGCCCGGCCGCCGCTTTCGGGAGGCTTCCCGGTTCCTGGCATGGAACCGGAGCGAGGCTGGCGGATTGTTGCTGGACACCCGTTCTTCCTGCCGCGGCCGGACGCATCACGCGCGGCCGCGCGCAGACCGCCTTTCGCCCACCCAAGGAGCTTTTCTTATGCGTATCCCGACTGCACTTCGCGCCGCGCTCGTCGCCGTGACCGCGCTTGCCGGCGCCGGCGCCACCGCCGCGCTCACCACCAGCCCCGCTTTTGCCGACAGCGGCTCGATCCGCTTCAGCGTGCTCAAGGCCGGCTTCATCTTCGGCGGCTCGGGTGGCAGCGGCACGCTGCGCTTCAAGGGCCGCAACTATCCGATCTCGATCGGCGGCATCAGCTACGGCTTCACGTTCGGCGCCTCGTCGACCGAATTCCACGGCCGCGTGTCCAACATCCGCCGCCCGTCCGACGTCACCGGCGTCTATGCCGCGGCCGGCGCGGGCGCGGCGATCGGCCCGGGTGCGAGCGCGATCGTGCTGACCAACCAGAACGGCGCGGTGCTCACGCTGTCCGGCCGCTCGGTCGGCGCCATCGTCGCCGCCGACCTGAACGGGCTCGCGATCTCGATGCGGTAGGCGCGCGGGCGTTCGATCCGAGTCGCGCAATGGCCGGGCTTGTCCCGGCCATTTTGCTGTACGGATCGGCGGTTGCACAGGCACGCGCAGCGCGGCACCCGCGCGTTCTCCGCCATGCGCGCATCCCCGGCTACCGTTGCAACGAAGCCTGGCGTCTTGATTCAACCGGCCCGCAGGCGGAGTATCGTCGGCGGACGTCGACCGCGAGTTCGCCTCATGCCCCGCCGGGCCTCCGTCGCGCTGGCCATCATGCTCATGGCGCTTTTCGCCGGGGCGCAGGCGCGCGCGCAAAACTGCGGCTCGCCGCCCGATCCGCGCACCTACACTGCCGGCTATATGAGCTGGTGCGTCTGCATGGGCGGCGTCTACAACTACCAGACCACGGCCTGCGTCGGCGCGCGCGGCCCGCGCGGCGGCGGCCAGACTTATTCCGAGAACTGGGGCTGCTTCGCGCGGGCAAGCAACGGCGCGAGCGGCAATTCGTGGGGCTTTGCCAGCGAAGGCGACGCCCGCAGCCGCGCGCTCAACGAATGCCGCGCGCGCGGCGGCTCCTCGTGCAGCGTGCGCTATTGCCAGCGCGGCACCAGCGCCGGCAATGCGCCCGCGCGCCAGCGCACCGCGCCGCCGCCGCAAGCGGCGCCGGACGGCACCATCGCCGATACCGGCAACTGGGGCTGCTACGCGCAGGCCGCCAACGGCCGCGGCGGCTATTCGTGGAGCTTCGCTTCCGAGGGCGAAGCGCGGGCGCGCGCGCTTTCCGAATGCCGCACGCATTCCGGCCAGGCCTCCTGCACGGTGCGCGCGTGCCAGCCCGGCACCAGCGCGCAACTCCTGCCGTCGAAACGGCCGGTGGCGGGAACGCAACGGCGTGCGCCGGGGCAACCGGCACCGGCGGCCGACCAGTCTTCCACCGATGAAGCGATGGGCCCGGCCGGCCAGCGCGCGCCGCGCTATGCCTGCGCCGTCTGCGAGCGCAAGCTCAACGCCGACCTGCGCACAGGGCTTTCCTCCGCGCGCCCGCGCAGCTTCGTGCAGCAGGTGATCGCCGGCTACGAGAACTGCAAGCAGAAGGCCTGGCAGCCTTGCTTCCTCGGCGACATCCAGGCGCGCTCGGTGACCAACGCCTGCAACGGCTTCACCGGCAACACCGAATTCAAGGCGTGTTTGGCGCGCGTGTTGGGCGAGTAGGTTTCGCAACGCGAGGCTCTCTCTCTTCGGGCGATGCGTTGGCGTTCTCTCCGGACGATACGTTCGCGCGGCGCGCGCTTTCGTTTGCGGATTCGAATGTCAAACAGCCAATGCTCCGCCGCCCCTGTTCTTGACCGGCCCGGGGAGAGCCGTCGCGCGTCTCCCCAATAAAAGCGAGGGGAGCGGAGCGCCGGGAAACGCGGAGGGCTGCGCACCCTCCTGAGCGGCCGGCGCGGCCGCCCGAGACGCTTGAGGCGTCCCGCCTTCGCGAGCGCTGTGCGAAGGCGCGCCTCCCGGCGCTCCGCTTGCGGCGTTCTTCGTAAGTCCCCGGGGACCGATCTTCCGGGCGGCATGACCGGGAGGGCTTTCGGCACCTCCCATCCGGGCGGCTCCCGCCGCCTTTCGTCTTCCGCCAGCGTCCAGCCCCAGTCGGGGGCGGCCGGTCGTAGTGCCGGCGGACGGTTGGCCCGGGGCCTCCCGGGGGCAGGGTTACGAGCCCCGCCCGCAGGCGCCGCCTCCCACCCCATCTTCGGCTCGTCTCCGGAAGACGCCCCTCGGCGGGTGGGATGGGGAGGAATATAGTCTAGGAAGGCAGAGCGAGTCAATAGTCCTAGGGGAAGATTTTTTGCCGGTGGCGGGCGAGACGCCTTATCGGCCTCATTCTGAGGAGGCCGCTTAGCGGCGTCTCGAAGAGCGTGCATAAATCGTAGAAACTCGCTAGAGTAGAATAAATATGCAAGGAGCGACTGTGCAAAGGGGTCTTGGCCGCCTAGGCCTATCGACGGCGATTTTGGGCTTGGTGTTCGTGTCGGCGGCGGCCGCCGCCGACTGCGACGATCACGCCGCTGGGCCGCCCACCCCCAGTTCAAAGCTTTTCTATTCTTCAAGCTGTTATCGGGAGACTCGCGATCGCGTGCAACTCATTCACAAAGTCTGCTCTGTATCGAATGCTACGCTCGTTTTCTATTGGTCGAAACTGAATTGGGTATCGGGCGCGACCGGCGTTGAATACGGCAACTGTCTGACCTGGCGGAGTTCTTCTGAGAATGCCAAGCGAATTGGCGGAAGCCGTCTCACGAGTAACCAAGGCTCGCCTTACGATACAGATGTCTTCCTGCCGGACTTAAAGGCCGGCAATCAGATCTATTTCGCATCCATCGAGGGTGGTGGCCCAAGAATCGAAGGCGGATCGAAGCGGCCGTTTCGGTTTGCAATCAGCTACGCACCCAATAAGGAAAAGAAGACGGTCCAAGTCCGCGCCGGCATGAATGGAGAAAGACCGGTATTCTATCTTATACTGCCCCGTTCAGTGAAATCGAGTAGCGACCTAAATGCGTTTGTAAACTCGGAATACATCAAGAAAATTACGCCGCTAGTGCAATTTGGCGACAAGCCACTTGTGTCTAAAACAAAAGACGCGGTCTTGATGGATTTTTTCAAGAACAACGATGTCGCAAACCGCAATTCGATTATCGTTGGCAGCGGTGAGAGTAGGGCGTCTCTAGACTTGATATTTAATGGCACGCTCGAGGAGATCGCGGGCGGCATGGCAATTTGTCTGTCGCAAGCCGAAACTATGATCAGTTGCTCCGGACCAAGCTTTCTTTAAATGGATATTCCTGCCGCCATCGAACTCGCAAGTAAGTATCTTTTGGTGCCGGAGTATTACACGCAGAGGGAAAAGGAATTGGCGCTGGTGGTCATGTTGGGCGCGCTCGTGGGATGGGGCATTGCGACCTTTCTAGTACCGGCGACGAAGTTAAAGGCATCGAAAATCGTGGCGCTGATCGTGTTTGCTGCCGCTGGCACCATCTATTGGCTTTGCCTAAATATTGGCGGAATTTTCGGCTGGCAGATCATTTTACGTGTCCTGTTCTTCATCGCTTTGGGTGCGGTGCTCGGAAAAACATCAGAGAAAAGCGAAAGCAAGTAGATATGCATGGAGCGAAGCGGAATGCGGAATTGTTGGCGGCAAAGTCGTCCACGGATTTCGCTATCGCTCATCCGCGGCATGCTTGCTTGACTTCATCTTCATAGAACCGTTGGTCCAGCTCTGCGACGCGCGGAAGTGGAAATATCCGAATGACGAAGCGCTACTTTAAGAAGAAGCACATCGCTAACTTCCGAGCCGAGCTCGCAAAAGTCGACCGTCGGGCTAACACCCTCTTGATGAAGTATACGTACAATTCATGGAAGACTGATAAGGCGCGCGAATATGCCACGCACGGGTTCTCACGGCGAGTTAGCACGCTGCGCCGGGCCCTTCTAAACGTATATAAGATTATCCCTCCAGGCACGGTGCGCATTCCGTCACGCGATCAGCTTTACGATGCGCAAATCAATATTCAGGCCTGCGTCGCGAACGTGTATGGGTGTATCGACAATCTCGCGTGGGTGTGGGTTTATGAGAAGGCGCTCGATAAGAAAATTTCGCGTAATCGTGTAGGCCTCCGTAAGACCAACGCAGATGTACGCGCGACCCTTCGGCCGGCATTTCGAGCCTACCTTGAGGCCCGCGACGACTGGATGGAATATTTGGTAGATTTCCGCGATGCGCTCGCGCACCGCATTCCGCTTTACATTCCGCCAGGCGGTGTGCCGAGGAGCAAGATGTCTGAGTTCAATCAATTTGAGCGCCAGATGAGCGAGGCGCTGAGACGGTTCGATACGGCGGAGTATGATCGGCTAAGCGCTGAGCAGAGTAAGATGCTCGTGTTCCAGCCGATGATGACGCATTCGCTAATAGAGGCTCAGAGTCTCGTTCCGTTCCACGGCCAGCTACTCTCGGATTTCCTCACGATAGAGGAGCTCGGCAATAAGATGTTGGAGGAATTCAAGGCGCTATAGCTAGTTTGGCGTAGTCCGCTTCCCACAACAAGAAAACGTAGGCCAGCCTTCCGCCAACTCGCACTGCGCATCTGAAGAAGTCGTGGATGCCCGGTCAAGCCCGGGCATGACTGCGAAGAGGCGTAACGCTAATCCGTTCATTCCCGCGCAAGCGGGGATGGGTCCCCGTTTTCGCGGGGGCGAACGGAAGGGTTACACCCTCCTTCATCCGCCTTCGCGCTCCCGCCTTCGCTCGCACGCGAGCTACGGCGGGCGGGACGCGCTTCGACAAGCCGCTCAGAGCGCTCTATTGCTTTCCTTCACCAATCTCGCGTTCTTCGCCGCGTGTGCGGCTTCGGAATCCAAAGTCGTGGTGTGCGGCGCTTTTACCTTGTCTGCCGCGACATAGACCTGCTGCCCCATGGCGTTGAACTTCTCGGACATTTCCTTCATGCCGCGTTCGGCTTCGCTTGCCGAAACAGACCCCACCCCCGACCCCTCCCCACGAGGGGGAGGGGCGTCGAGGCCGAGGGCGGTCTTTTCGTTATTCCCGAGGCTCGCCGCGTAGTCCCGCACATCCTGCGTGATCTTCATCGAGCAGAACTTCGGGCCGCACATGGAGCAGAAGTGCGCCACCTTGTGCGCCTCCTTCGGCAGCGTCTCGTCGTGGTACGCGCGCGCGGTGTCGGGGTCGAGGCCGAGGTTAAACTGGTCCTCCCAGCGGAAGTCGAAGCGCGCGCGGCTGAGCGCGTCGTCGCGCAATTGCGCGGCCGGGTGGCCCTTGGCGAGGTCGGCGGCGTGCGCGGCGATCTTGTAGGTGATGACGCCTTCCTTGACGTCGTCGCGGTCGGGCAGGCCGAGATGCTCCTTCGGCGTCACGTAGCAGAGCATGGCGCAGCCGAACCA